>JAEUQR010000162.1 GCA_016789705.1 Acidobacteriota bacterium | reverse complement strand
CGCGTCCCACACGTCGACATACCGCGTGTAAAGGGGCGTGAAGCCGAAGCGCAGGATGTCGGGCGCGCGGAAGTCGCCGATGACACCACGGGCGATGAGCGCCTGCATCATCGGGTACCCGCCAGTGGGATGCGCCAGGCTCGCCTGGCTGCCCCGCGCCGCATGAGCGGCCGGCGTGACCGGCGTGAGATCGTGCCCGCCGCAGCGCACGGCCACGAGCGCGAGGAAGAGGTCCGTAAGGACCAGCGACTTCCGCCGCAACGCCGCCACGCCGCCATGGGCCCCTGCGGCGAGCACCGCCTCCACGCCGCATTCGAGCGCGGCAAGCGACAACACGGGCGGTGTGCCGCAGACGAAGCGCGTGATGCCGGCACCGGGCTGGTAGTCGGTCGTGAACGCGAAGGGTGCGGCGTGGCCCAGCCACCCGGCGAGCGGCTGCCGCCAGCCCTCGCGGTCCATCCGCGTGGTGTGCGAGGGATGCGCCCACACGAAGGCCGGCGCGCCGGGCCCGCCGTTCAGGTACTTGTAGCCGCAGCCCACGGCGAAGTCGGCGGCGCTGCCGGGCGTGCCATCACCCGAGAGCGACACCGGCACGGCTCCCGCCGAATGCGCGAGGTCCCAGATCACGAGGGCGCCGGCGGCGTGCGCCGCCTTCGTCACTGCCGCCATGTCGTGCATCCGGCCGGTGCGGTAGTTCACGTGCGTCAGCATCACGATCGCGGTCGTCTCGTCGATCGCGCCGGGCAGGTCGTCCGCATCGATGAGGGCGAGGCTGAAGCCGCGTTCCTTCGCGGCTGTGTCGGCGATGTAGAGGTCGGTCGGGAAGTTCGTGCGTTCCGACACGATGGTGCGCCGTGTGGCGGGCGCATCCGCCGCCGCCAGCGACATCGCCGCGGCGAGCACCTTGTAGAGATTCACCGACGTCGAATCCGCCACGACGAGTTCGCCCATGCCGGCGCCCACGAGGCGCGCGATCTTGTCGCCGATGCGCTGGGAGAGCGTGATCCATCCGGCGGTATTCCAGCTGCGAATGAGATCGCGGCCCCACTCGTCGTGCAGCACCTGACGCACGCGTTCGGCGGTGGCGCGTGGCAGCGGCCCGAGGGAGTTGCCGTCGAGATAGATGTCGCCGCGCGCGTCGGCGGCATCAAGGTCGAAATGGGCCCGCAGCGGCGCTAGTGGGTCGTCGGCATCGAGCGCGGCGCAGACGGCGCGCGTGAGTTCGTCCATGCCCGTCACGATAACACCGCCGCTGATAAGCTACGGCGCATGCCGAGCCCCCGCGAGACATCTTCCGCCTCTACCGGCGCCCTCGTGCGGGTCATGGGCACGTTTGGCCTGGCCGCAGCGATCATCAACATCACCGTAGGCGGCGGCATCTTCCGCCTGCCGGCCAACGTCGCCGGCGCGCTTGGTCCGGCGGCGCCGGTCGCCTATCTCGTGTGCGCCGCGGCCATGGCGCTCATCGTGCTCTGCATCGCCGATGCCGGGAGCCGCGTGTCGCTCACCGGCGGCCCGTATGCCTACATCGGCGTGGCGCTCGGCCCTTACGCGGCTTTCCTGTCGGGCGTCATGTTGTGGATGCTTGGCCTCTTTGCCACCGCGGCCGTCTCCACGGTATTCGCGGCCAGTCTCGGGCAACTCGTGCCGGCACTCGGCGGTCCGCTGAGCGAAGGTGTCGCGTTGGCAGTGGTCTACGCGTTCTGGGTCTTCGTCAACGTACGTGGCGTGGCGCTCGGTGCGCGACTCAATTCGGTCTTCACCGTGGCCAAGCTGGTGCCGCTCGGACTCATCGCGATCGGCGGCCTGTTCGCCGTGCGCGCCGAACACATCGCGATTGCCACGTGGCCCGCCGCCAGCGACATCGCGCGCACGTCGCTGCTGCTCGTCTTCGCGTTCGCCGGCATCGAAGTGGCCCTCGTGCCGAGTGGTGAGGTTCGCGACACGGCCCGCACCGTGCCACGCGCGATCGCGCTCGCGATGACGGCTATCGCGCTGCTGTACGTTGCGATCCAGGCAGCGGCCCAGGGCATCCTTGGGCCGGCGTTGCCCGGCGCTACGACGCCACTCGCGGATGCCGCCGGCCTCGCCTTCGGAAGCGGCGGCCGCATGTTGATGCTCGTCGGCGCCTCGGTCTCGATGTTTGGCTACCTGGGTGGCATGACGCTCTCGATGCCGCGCATCGTCTTCGCCATGGCGGGCGACGGGTTCCTGCCGCGGACGCTCGCCGCCGTGCATCCGGTACACCGCACACCCTACGTCGCGATCGTCGTGCAGGCGATCGCCGCGCTCGCGCTTGCGCTGACGGGCACGTTCGAGCGGCTGGCCATTCTGGCCAACATCACGGCGCTGGCCCTGTACTTCGGCTGCGCGGTGGCGGCCTGGCGCCTGCGCGCCACCGGTGTGGCGGCTGCGGCCGACGCCCGCGTGCCGCTCGGCGGCGTGGCGCCGTTCCTCGCGATGCCGGTCATCCTCTGGCTGCTCACGGGTCTCAGGCGCGACGAGTGGCTGGCGTTCGCCGCGGTGGTGGTGACCGGCTCACTCGTATACGTGGTGGCGCGCACGACGCGCCGGCGGGCAGCATGACGGGTGCAACACCCAGGAGGGCGCTCATGACGAACCCGGGATCTCACTCGCTGACCAGACGCACGTTCCTCGGCGCGGCCGCGGCGGCCGCCGGCACCCTCGCCCCGCGGGCCGCCGCCACGCTGCAGGCGCAGCCGTCGGCACCGATCGTGACGCGCACGGACGTGATCTACGGACGCGTCGAGGGCTCGGCCCTGCTCGCCAATCTGGCCTATCCGGATGGCCCGGGCCTGCGGCCGGCGATCATCTCGGTGCACGGCGGGCGCTGGCGCGCCG
>JAEUQR010000067.1 GCA_016789705.1 Acidobacteriota bacterium | reverse complement strand
GGCGGGCCGTGTCACGATTCGCGTCAGTCGTGCGGCGGAGGCACAGCCGGCGAGGACGCGGCGTCAGACGCGGCCGCCGGCCAGCGGAGGGCGATCCGGCCGGGCGAGGGCCACGCAACCTGCCACCGCGGCCCTGGCCAGGTCAGCGAGAACCGCGGCGCGCGCGGTGGCGCCGCCGCCGCGCCGTGCCCGCCGGCCTGCACGGTCGATCCCCCGTCGTGTGCCGTTTCCGCGCGGATGCCCGCGAGCGCCGCCGTAAGGCGCTCGTGCACGGTCGCGAGCTTCGCTGGTTTCTGCGAGGCCGTCCGGGCCGCTGGCGCGGTCGCCGCGCGCGCCGGCTCGGCATGATCCGGTGGCTCCGCCCCATGCGAGTCGGCCGCGTGCGTGTCTGCCGCATGAGGCGCCGTCGCCTTGGTGGCTGTCGCGTGGGGCGCGGTCGCCTTAGGGTCTGCCGCGTGAGCGTCGGAGGCCGGCGCCACCGTGGCGCCGGCCTTGGCCGGTGCGCCGTGGTCGGCTGCCGCCGGGCGGAGGGCGGATGCGCCGGACACGACGGGCTTCCGCTTGGCTGACGCGCCATGGGCTCCCGCGCCCTTCGGCTGTGCGCCGGTCGCCACATACCCACCCGCCTTCGCGGGCGCGTGCGTGGCCGGTGCGTGCGCCTCCGGCGCGGTGTGATCGGCAGGCGCGGCGTGATCGCCGGGTGTGGCGTGGTCGCCGCCGCTCGCGGGCGTGCCGCTCACGGGCCGCACGCGCGACACGGCCGGGCCCTTCTTCGCCGCCGCCTTGGCCGTTGGCTCGGCACCATGCGCCGCCGGGCCTGGCGCCGCCGCCGGCGGCGTCTCGCCATGCGACTGCGCGGAGACGGTGCTGGCCGTGAGAACGAGCGCGATCGCGAGGAGCCGGCTGACCATGGCTACTTGTGGGCCGTCGCCGTGGCGGCACCCACGGGCTCCGAGAACACGACCGTGCCGGTGCCCACCTCGTAGTAGGCGCCCACCACCTGCAGGTGGCCGCCGGTGACGGCGGCGCGCAGGGCCGGGCTGCCGCTGAGGACGTCGTTGATCACCTGCTCGACGTTGCCGAGGATCGCCGCGCGCAGGTCCTGCTGCTCGGCCGCGGTGTGTGAGCTGCCGGCCCGAATCGCTTTGTGGACGTGCTCGATGTGCGCACTCGAAGCGTGGGTGCCGTCATGCGCGGCCTTCACGACGGCGCACGACTCGTGCCCCATCACGACGAGCAGCGGCACGTGCAGTGCCCCCGCGCCGTGTTCGAGACTCGCGAGCACCGCGCGGTCCGGCACCTGGCCGAGCGTCCGCACGACGTAGAGGTCGCCGACGCCGGCGCCGAAGACGAGTTCCGGAGGCACGCGCGAGTCGGTGCACGAGAGCACCATGGCGTAGGGGTGCTCGCCGTCCGACATGGCCCGGCGCGTCTCGGGGGCGGGCAGCACGGCCCCTTCGGCGCCCCGGACGAAGCGCTCGTTGCCGGCCCTGAGGCGCGCAAGCGGCGAGGCGGTGGGCTCGGGCGCCGCCGCCGCGGGCGAAAACGACGCCAGCGTCAGGCACATGCCGGCAAGCACGAGCGCGCGTGCCGTGCGGACGGTCCAGCGGCGAAGGTTCTGCATGTGCGGCCAATCGGCGGGGCGCGCCGAATCTTGAACGACCTCGCCGGCCGTGCCGGAATGGCGCGTCCGTGCACGCCCGGCCTGAGGGGCCGTCGCCGGGTCTCGCGCTATCATCCGAGACGACGCGCCACGATCGGCGCCGGAGGATGCGACTTATGCGTGCAGGGCTGAAGATGGCGGTGGTGATGGGGTTCGTGGCGAGCCTGTCGGCCTGCGGCAAGTCACCTGAAGAAAAGGCCGCCGACGCGATGAAAGAGGCCGCCACCAACATGGCGAAGGCCGGCGAGGAGATGGCCAGGGCTGGTGAGGCCGCGGCGACCGCCGCCACCCAGGGCACGGCGCCCGCGGGCGAGGCCGCCAAAGGCATGGAAGATTTCGCCAAGGCGATGCAGGGCATGGCCGCGGCGATGGGCGGTGCCAACGGCGGCAAGCCGTCCGAACCGGTCAGCTTCCGCGATCTGCAGGCCGCCTTCCCCACCGTGTCCGGCTGGACGATGGACAAGCCCAAGGGCGAACGGATGACGGCGCCCGTGGCCTTCTCGCAGACCGAGACGCGCTACAAGAACGGCGATCAGGAAATCGAGGTCAAGATCGTCGATTCGGCCTTCAACCAGATTCTGGTGGCGCCGTGGGCGATGTTCCTCTCCGCCGGCTACGAGAAGGAAACGGACGAGGGCTACGAGAAATCCACCACCATCGCCGGCAACCCCGGCTTCGAGAAGTGGAACGACCGGCGCAAGGACGGCGAGCTCAACATCGTGGTCGCCAAGCGATTTCTGGTGTCGGTCGAAGGCGATCGCCTGACCGACATGAAGCAGCTCCAGGAATTCGCCGCGAAGATCGACTTCGCGAAGCTCGGCGCGCTCGGCGCGGCGGCACCGGCCGCGAAGTAGGACGACCGGCGCGGCGACCGCCGCGCCGCCGTCAGATCCGGAAGCCGGCGCGGAGCGGATCGTCGCCGTCGATGAGGAACGTGTGCTCGCCGGTGATCCAGGCGCTGCCGGCGATCTCGGGCACGATGGCCGCGTGCTCGCCGATGCGCCGGCGGCCGGCCACGCGGCCATGGAACAGCGTGCCGATGAGGCTTTCGTGCACGAAGGTGCCGTCGCCGGCCGAGAGCACGCCCATTTCGTCGAGCACCGCCATCACCGCCGCCGTCCCGCTGCCGCAGGGCGAACGGTCCACTTCGGCGTCGGCGAACACCGTGACGTTGCGCAGGTGCGCGCCCTCGGTCTGCGCCGGCGCCGTGAAGATCGTGCCGTAGATGCCGGCCAGTCCCGGTTCGTCGGGATGCACGACCTTGACGAACTTCTCGACCTCGCGGGCGATCGCCATGCCGGTGCGCTTGAGCTCTGGCAGCTTCGCGATGTCGATGGAGAGCCCCGCGCTCTCGGCATCGACGATGGCGTAGAAGGCGCCGCCGAACGAGACGTCGGCGGTGAACGTGCGGCCCCCGATCGTGAGCGGCACACCGGGGGCGAGCACGAACGACGGCACGTTGACGAACGACACGCCGGTCACCCGCGTGCGGCCGTCCACCTCGGTCTTCGTGGCCCGCGCCCGCACCGGACCGGCCGGCACGTCGAGCACCATCTCGATGGTGTCGCCGGCGCCATCGGTCGCGGCATCCCACATGAGGCCCCGCTCGACGGCAATCGTCGCCACGGCGATGACGCCGTGCCCGCACATCGTGCTCCATCCCTCGTTGTGCATGAAGAGCACACCGGCGTGCGCCGCTGGCGTGACCGGCTCGGTCAGCAGCGCGCCGTACATGTCGGCGTGGCCGCGCGGCTCGAGCATGATGGCCCGCCGCAGGTGGTCGAGGTGCTTGCGCGCCCACTCGCGCCTCGCGAGCATGGTGGCCCCCTCGGGCGAGGGCAGGCCGTCGACGACGAGGCGCAGCGGCTCGCCGGCGGTGTGGGCGTCGATGGTGCGGATCTGATGAATCATGGGTGGAAGCGGGGATGTGCGACTCGAACGGAAGGCCGCGCAATCCGCGCTATTCTGTCAGGCGTTCGAATCGGACGCCACCATGAGCACAAGAGGTTGACCTCGTGACGCGACTCTGGCTCGCCGTGCTGTTCTGCACGTGTTGTGTTCCCCTCGCCCGGGCCCAGGCGCCGGCAGCCCCGGCGACGCCCCGGCGGCTGACGCTGCCCGGCCCGGCTCCGGCCGCCCCCGGCCGCCCCGTCGCGCAGCTGCAGGGCCGCTGGTCGCCGCGGCCACGGATCACGTCGGGGAAGAACTTCTCGCTCGAACTGCGCGCCAAGCTGCAGAACGACGGCGCGTGGTTCAACCCGGTGGTCGATGCCGACGACGAAGGCTTCACCTGGCGGCGCCGCCGCCTGGGCGTGCGCGGCGAGTTCTTCAACCGCGTCGAGTTCGAAGTCGAACGCGAGTTCGGCGACGACGTCGAGCCGTGGCGCGACGTCTGGGCGAACGTGAAGGCGCACGACCTGCTCGAGGTGCGCGGCGGCAAGTTCAAGCTGCCCTTCGGCCTCGACAACTCGACGAGTTCGGTCGAGCATGACTTCATCTTCCGGTCGCTCGGCACGCGCGCCCTGGCCCCGGGCCGGGATATCGGGGCCATGCTCCACGGCGAGGCCGACCGCCGGCGCTTCACCTACGCCATCGGCGTCTTCGACAGCGACGATCGCCAGGTCGCCGACGCCGAGCGCTTCTTCGACGACGATCAGGGCGCCGACAGCTTCGGCCGCACCGTGAGCGGTCGCGTCACCGTGCAACCCCTCGACGGCGTGTCGAGCCTGCCCTCGGGCCTGCGCAACCTCGAAATCGGCGCGAGCGGCGCGTGGTCGGAAGTGGCCGAAGGCCTCAACAGCTTCAAGGGTAACTCGGTCTTCGGCTACGACTACTTCGAGCGCGTCTGGGTGAACGGCGATCGCGTCCGCACCGGTGTCGATGTGGCACTGGTCTCGGGCCCCGCCAGCCTCAAGGCGGAATGGATCAATGCCTCGGACGAGCGGCTCGGCCAGGGTGTCGACGACGGCGACCTCTCGGACATGTTCACCCGCGGCTGGTACGTGTCGGGCTCGTGGCTCGTCACCGGCGAAGACAAGGAGGACACCGTCGCGCCGACGCGCCCGCTGCTGCAGGGTGGCGTCGGCGCCATCGAAGTCGCCGCGCGGTACGAGCGCATGCTGCTCGGCAGTTCGGCGGACGCCAGCGAGCCGGCGTTCGACAACCCGCGCGCCGAGAACCTGAAGCGCAACCAGGACACGGTGTTCACCGTGGGCTTGTCGTGGTACCTGAACCGCTGGCTGAAGGTTCAGGGCAACGCCATCCGCGAAAGCTTCGACGATCCGATCCGCACGCCGCTCGACGGCACGGCCACGTACTGGAGTTATGTGACCCGCCTGCAACTCGCGTTCTAGGAGCCTTCGACCATGCGTGCCATCCTTCGCGTCGGCCTCGTCCTCACGTTCGCCGCGGCCGCGCTCACGGCGCCGGCCGCGGCGCAGACCGCCGACGACCTGTTCGACGACTCAACCGTGCAGGACGTCCGGCTGCTCGTGAACTCCCGCGACTGGCAGGAACTGAAAGACACGTTCCGCGAGAACACGTTCTACCCCGCCGAGCTCAGCTGGCGCGGCGCGCGTCAGCAGAACATCGGCGTACGCTCGCGCGGCCTCGGCAGCCGCAGCGCCGTCAAACCCGGGCTGCTGCTCCGCTTCGATCGCTACGCCGCCGACGGCCGCTTCCTCGGCCTGCGCACGCTCGTCCTCGACAATCTCACGCAGGATCCATCGATGATGAAGGAGGTGCTGGCCATGCAGCTCTTCCGCCGGCTCGGCCTGCCGGCGCCGCGGGAGGCGTTCGTGCGGCTCTACGTCAACGGCTCGCTGCTCGGCCTGTACGCCGTCGTCGAAGACATCGCCGAGCCGTTCCTGCAGCGCACCTTCGGCGAATCCGGCGGCACGCTCTACGAATACGACTGGACGTTCGACTACAACTTCGAATACCGCGGCTCGACGCTCGAGAACTACGCGATGTTCAAGCCGCAGACCAACACCACGCAGTCCACGTTCGACCTCTACAGCCCGATCGAACGCATGGTGCGGGCGGCCAACGACTCGAGCGACGAGCTGTTCCCGGCCGCGATGTCCGAGTTCCTCGACCTGCAGGCCTTCGCCCGCTACATCGCCATGGACAACTTCATCTCCGACGACGATGGCTGGCTCGGCTTCTGGGGCATGAACAATCTGTTCCTCTACCGCAGTCAGGGCGGATCGCGCTTCAACATCATCGCGTGGGACAAGGACTACACGTTCTGGCGGCCGACGAACGACATCTTCACGCGCGTCGACAACAGCGTGCTGGCGCGGCGCGCGCTCGCCATTCCGGACGTGCGCCAGGCCTACCTCGACACGCTCGCGGCCGCGGCCGATTCGGCCGCCGAGGGGCAGGAGGGCGCCGACGCGTCCACCGGCTGGCTCGCCCGCGAGGTCGAGCGCCTCTACGCGCTCATCCAGCCCCTGGCGCAGCAGGACACGAACAAGCCCTTCACCGACGACGAGTTCGAGGCCGGCGTGGCCGGGCTGCGGACGTTCGCCGCGCAGCGCAGCGCCTATGTGCGCTGCGCCGTCGCCAACCAGTCGCGCACGCCCGTCGCCTGCAACTGACGGCCGGCGCGCCAGCGCGCGTCTACGTGTGCGTGTGGCCGCCGGCGGCGAACGCCTTCGCGAAGAAGGCGTCGAGGCGGCGCACGCAGGCCGGTTCTTCGACGACGAGCGAGAGCTCGCGCCGCAGGCTGAGGCTGGTGGTCGAGAGCGCCAGACTGCCGACGAGCGCCGTGCGTCCGTCGACGATGGTGATCTTGCCGTGGGCGTCGCGGCCCGCCACCGTGCGCGTGCCGATGTGCTCGACCCGCACGCCCTCCCGCGCCTTCTGCTTCAGGATCCGCAGCACGCGCACGTCGTCGAGCTTGTGGTCGATGATGGCGATGCGCGACGTGGCGCTCGAGAGCAGGTCGCGGACGGCCCGTCCCGCCCACTCCGGACCGACGACGAGGCGCGAGTGGCTCGCCGCCGATGCCGGCAGGCTGCGCTTCGCCAGGTCGGTCTCGAAGAGCCGCCAGGCGTCGGTGACGGCGTCGGGGTCGGCCGTGACGACCGCGAAGTCACAGGTGTCGTTGAAGCACTTGCGCGTCAGGTTGAACGAGGCGACGAGCAGCGGTCCGCTGTCGGCCACGATGTACTTGGCGTGATGTTTGGTCGCGCGCGGGCCATGCCGCGTGACGTTCGCGCCCATCCGCTCGAGCCGCGTGCGCAATTCGTCGAGCCGGCGCCGCCAGCCGCTGGCGCGCCTCGTGAGCAGCACGTCCACGACGACGCCGCGGGCAATGGCGACGCGCACCTCGTCGAGCACCTCGGCGTCGTTGCAGCGGAAGATCGTGAGGCCGAGGCGCTTGCGGGCGCCGCGGATGATGCGCAGCACGGCCTGGCGCCGTTCCGACGGCTCGATGACGATCCGGTCGGGTGTCACGACTTCTTCGGCGGCTCCCACGAGACGGCGCCGAGACCGTGCTTGCCGCCGCCGACCAGGGCCTCGGTGACTTCGTCGATCGACACATGGGCCGGCAGCGTCGTGCGGTAGGTCATCTCCGCCTCGTCGCCCTGCGTGAACTCGAGCGGCTCCCAGGTCACGCCGTACTGCGCGAACACGCTGACGACGTGCGCGAGCGGGAACTCGCGGCCCGACGCCGTCATCTCGACCAGCATCACCCGCGGCTTGACGGCCACGAGCTTGTCGAGCACGACGATGGCGGCGGCGAGGAAGAGCGCCCCGAGCGCGGCGATCGGCAGCGCGCCGATACCGCAGGCCATCCCGAGCCCCATGAGCAGGAAGAGCACGGTGACGTCCTTGGGGTCTTCGACCGGCGTGCGGAAGCGGATGATGCCCGCCGCGCCGGCGATCCCGAACGCCCGCGCCAGCGAACTGCCGATGATGATCATGATGAGGGCGCCGGCCACGGCCAGCAGCACCTGCGCCTGTTCCATCGACCGGTTCATGGGCCGGTCCTTCTGGTGCAGTTTCTGGACGTGCGTCACGAAGACGGCGATGACGCCGGCCGAGAGCAGCTGCACCAGTTCGGAGAACGGATACCCCCACGGCGTGGCCCAGAGCGCGCCCGAGGCGGCCGCGTCCGGTGCGGTCAGCGATCCGGCGCCCGTGGCGACCGCGACGCCCCCGGGCGGGACCCGCCATTCGATGCCGATGCCGGCGATGAGCAGGCAGGCCGCGATGCCCAGTGAGATCGTGGCGATCTCGCGCCACTTGAAGGCCTGCTGCTTGGCTTCGTGGATCGAGTCGTAGACGCTCAGGACGTTGTCGAGCCGGGCAACTCTCAGCAGCTCGAGGGTGTGGGCGGTGGGGCGGGCGATGCGGAACGACCCGCCGACGCGGCCGGCGCTCGTGTGGGCGCGCACGAGGGCGCGAATCCCGGCGCTGTCAATCGCCGTCACAGCATTGAGATCGGCGATGAGCAGCCGATAGCCCTGACCGAGGAGCCGTTTGACCGAGGCTTCGAAGTCTTCGGCTTCACCACCCGCCACCAGGGGCTGCCGGGGAGTGAGGACCAGGTGGCCTCTCGCAACTTGCTGGGGAATTGCCATCAGACTAGGCTAGAGAGACGGGTGGACCGTACCACAGTGCGCACGAAATTGAAATGGTCGGGGTGGGCGGTCCTCGGTCTCATCGGGGCGTGCAGCGGCTCGCCCACACAGCCGACGCCGCTCGGTCCCGGCGGGCCGCCAGGTGCGCCCGTGACGATGCTCGTCGCCGGTGACGTCGCCTGGTGCGACGACCTGCGACCGGCGGAACAGACGGCGCAGATCCTCGATCGGCTTCCCGGCACCATCCTGGCGCTCGGCGATCTCGCCTACATGCGCGGCACGGCCGAGCAGTTCCGCGACTGCTACACGCCCACGTGGGGCCGCCACAAAGCGCGCACCCGCCCCGTGCCCGGCAATCACGAATACCTCACGGCCGGCGCCGGCCCGTATTACGACTACTTCGGCGACCTGGCCGGCGCCTCCGGCGACGGCTACTACTCCTTCACCGCGTCGAACTGGCAGGTCATCGCCCTCAATTCGAATATCCCGATGGAACGCGGCTCCCCGCAGTACATCTGGCTGCAGCGCGAACTGCAGCGGCCGGCGAAGTGCACGCTGGCCTACTGGCATCATCCGCGGTTCACGTCGGGCCCGAACGGCGACAACGTCAATACAGCGCCGCTCTGGGAACTCCTGCACGCGGCCGGCGCCGATGTGGTACTGGCCGGACACGACCACGTCTACGAGCGCTACCTGCCGATGAATCCCGACGGCCAGCTCGATCGCGACCGGGGCATCCGCCAGTTCATCTCGGGCGGCGGCGGGGCCATCCTCTACAGGTTCGCGGCCATCAAGCCCAACAGCGCCGCCCGCCATGAGGGCTACGGCGTGCTCAAGCTCGTGCTCGGTGACGGACGCTACGACTGGGAATACGTGCCCGTCACGCCCGGCTTCAGCGACACCGGCTTCGACGTGTGCCATTGAAGACAGGGAACCGGGACCAGGGACCAGGGATTCCCCATTCCCTCCTCGCCGCCGCGTGAAGGCGTTCTACTCCGACCACTTCGTCCTGCCGCTGCCCGAGGGGCACCGGTTCCCCATGAGCAAGTACGCGCGCCTCCGGGCCCGCGTGCTCGACGAGGGCGTCGTGGCCGCCGCCGACCTGATTGAAGCACCGGCCGCCTCATGGGACGAACTCCGCCTGGCGCACGCGGCGCCCTATGTCCAGGCGGTCGCCACCGGCACACTGCCCGCTGAGATGCAGCGGCGCATCGGCTTTCCCTGGTCGCCCGAGATGGTCGAACGGTCGCGGCGCTCCTCCGGCGCGACCATCGCCGCCGCGCGGGTGGCGCTGCGCGAGGGCGTGGCGGCGAACCTCGCCGGCGGCACGCATCACGCCTTCGTCGATCGCGGCGAAGGGTACTGCGTCTTCAACGACGTGGCCGTCGCGGCGCGGGTGCTGCAGCACACCCACCGCTGTCGCCGGCTGGCGGTCGTGGACTGCGACGTGCACCAGGGGAACGGCACGGCGGCGATCTTCCGCGACGACCCGTCGGTCTTCACCTTCTCGATGCACGGCGCGAAGAACTTTCCGTTCCACAAGGACGTGAGCGACCTCGACGTCGAACTCGCCGATGGGATGGGCGACGACGAGTACCTGGCGCTGCTCGCCCGCCACCTGCCGGGCGTGCTCGACGGCCATCGCCCGGAGCTCGTGTTCTACCTGGCCGGCGCCGATCCGTACGCGGGCGACCGCCTGGGCCGCCTGGGCCTGTCGGTGGAGGGCCTGCGGGCCCGCGACGAATACGTGTTCGGCTGCTGCCTGGCGGCGCGTGTGCCGGTCGTCGTCGTGATGAGCGGCGGCTATGCGCCGGAGGTCGACGACATCGTGCGCATCCACCTGAACACGATCCGGGTGGCGGCAGCGCACCGAGCGCACTGGAGCGGCGGCGCGTGAGTTGTGCGAGGATGCGGCATGCCGCAGCGTTTCCGCCTCCTCACCGAAGCCCACGTCACCGCCCTTCTGCCGCTCAGCGACCTCATCAACTCGATGGAGACGGCGCTCGCGCGCTTCTCGGCCGGTGATGTGCTGCAACCGGTGCGCACCGTCCTCTCGGTGGGGCCCACGAAGGCCTACTACGGCCTGATGCCGGCCTACGTGGCCGATCCGCCGCAGCTCGGCGCGAAGATCGTGACCGTCTTCGGCGAGAACCACCGGCGCGGCCTGCCCTCGCATCTGGCCACGATCTTTCTGCTCGATCCGGACACCGGCGCGCTCGTCGCGCTCATGGACGGCCGCTACATCACCGAAGCGCGCACGGCCGCCGTCTCGGCCGTGTCGGCGCGGCACATGGCGCGGCCCGACGCCGCGACACTCGCGATCCTCGGCACCGGCGTGCAGGCGCGCAGCCACTGCGAAGCCCTCGCCGCGGTGCGACCGATCCGGCAGGTGCGCGTGTGGAGTCCCACGCCGGCGAGCCGCGAGCGGTTCGTGGCCGAGATGAGCGGCCATGTGCCGGCAGCCCTGTCGGCCGCCGCGTCGGCCGAGGCGGCCGTGCGCGGCGCCGACATCGTGGTGCTCGTCACCTCGTCGCCCACACCCGTCATCGACGCCGCCTGGGTGGCCCCCGGCACGCACGTGATCGCGGTCGGCGCTTGCCGGCCTGAACAGCGCGAAATGGACCCGGCGCTCGTCGCCGGCGGCCGCCTCGTGGTGGATTCGCGCGCGGCCGCCCTCGTGGAATCCGGGGACGTGGTGATAGGTATCGCCGAGGGCCGCTTCGCCGCCTCGCACGTCACGGGCGAACTCGGCGACGTGGTGCGCGGGGCGCTTACCGGCCGGACGTCGGCCGGAGAGATCACCATCTTCAAGTCACTCGGCATGGCGGTCGAGGACGTGGCGGCCGCCGACCTGGTCTACCGCCGCGCCCTCGAGACCGGCGCCGGCACCCAGCTCGAGCTCTGAACCTTCGGCGCGCCGGCTCCGTCTGGTTGGAATGAGATGACGACGAAGCGTCGCACCTGGCCGATCGTGCTCGCGGGCCTGGCGGTGGTGGTCACGGTCCTCGTGATCGCTCTCGCCGTCGCCGGCACGTTCTTTGTCCGCAGCAACGTCCAGGTCGCCGAAGGCACCTCGCGCGAGCGCGCGGATGCCGCGTTCGAGGCGGCGAGACGGCCGTTCGCCGACGTGCGGCCGCTGCTCGTGATCGGAGACGACAAACGCCCGGCCCTCACACCAGGCGTCGAGACCCGCCACAATCCTGGCACGGTGAGTACGCTGCACATCCTCGCCTGGGACGCTGACAAAGGCTCGCTGGCGACGGTGAACGTTCCGCTGTGGATCCTCGCGATGAAGCCGGGACCGATCGTGTTCGGTGACTACGTGTCGGATGCGTGGAAGACCGACAGCGTGCACCTCGACGTGAAGGACCTCGAGCGCTACGGGCCTGGTGTCGTGCTCGAGGTGAGCTCGCCGGACGGTGAGCACATCCTCATCACGGCGCAGTAACGCGCGGCGGCGCTACAGGTTCAGGAAGTTCTTGATGCGCGAGAGCAGCGACTGCGGCGCCGGTGCGGCGGCGCGCGCCCCTTCCGCCGCCGCCTTTGCGTCGGCCAGGCCCTGACGACGGGCCGATACGATGCCGCTCACGTGTTCCACGAGGCCCGGACGCCGCACCGCCAGTTCGCGGAAACGGTCGGCGTCGATCTCGAGCAGCGTGGCGTCGTCCAAGGCCGTGACCGTGGCCGTGCGCGGGTCGCCGGTGAGCATCGACATCTCACCGAAGAATCCACCGGCCGTCGTCACCGCCACTTCCTGGCCCGACGGCTCGAGGGTGACGCGCACGCGGCCGTCGAGCACGACGAACATCGAACGGCCGGAATCACCCTGCCGCACGATCCGTTCACGCGCGCCGTACAGATGTTCGGGACACGCTTCGGCCAGCCGGGCGCGTTCGATGTCGTCGAGGCCGGCGAAGAGGTCGATGGCGCCCAGCCGATCGGCCAGCGCCCTCAGGCGCTCGGCCGACCGCGGGCTCTTCTCTTCGCGGCTGTACTCGACCTGGATCGGATACGGGATCTCGATCGCGTGGCGTTTGAACGTGTACCAGATGTTCGTGCGCACCTGGTCGCGGGCGGTGTTGTCGCGACCGAAGTCGTCAATCCAGAAGCGCAGGCGGTAATCCACCGATGAGGACCCGAAGCCGAGGACGATCACATCGGGCGGCGGCTCCCGCAGCACGAGCGGCGCGTTGTCGAGGGCTTCGTGCAGGGCCTGCTTCACCACGTTCGGCGGCGCGTCGTAGCTGGCGCCCACTTCCACCTCGATGCGGGTCGGGATCGTCGGCTCCGAGTAGTTCACGATCGGGTCCTTCGACATCACGCTGTTGGGCACGATGACGAACTGCCCCTGCTTCGTGAGCAGCTTCGTGGCGCGCCAGGTCACTTCCTGCACGCGGCCCTCGAACTCCCCCACCCGCACCCAGTGGCCGACCCGGAAGGGCTTCTCGATCTGAATCGCGAGACCCGCGAAGAGGTTGCCCAGCGTGTCCTGGAGCGCAAAGCCCACGACCACCGCGCCGACGGCCGACGTGGTGAGGAACTTCTCATCGAGGAGGAGCGTGGCCGCCACGGCGAAGAGCGCGATGACGATGACGTCCTGCACGATCCCCGGCACACGCTCCGACACGCCGTCGTGGCGCCACGGATTGAAGAGCAGCCCGACGCCGGCCACGATGCCGCCGGCCACGAGGAGCAGCCGCGCGAGCCCGCCAATGAGCGCCGGGTCGCCGAGGTTGCGCGCCAGCGCGATGTCGAAGCCGAAGGCGACGAGCAGCACGACCGCGGCGAAGCCCAGCCGTGCGCGCACGAAGCGGTTGCGCACCGCGGCCAGCGCCGCCAGCACGACGCCGAACGCGATTCCGGTTGCAAGCGGCAGCTGCATGTACGCGGTGGTCCGAGCCCCGACCCGGGCCCCGGCTACTTCAGTCCGCCGGCCTTCTTGAACGCCGCGATGTCGGCCGCGTTGACCGACACGGCGACGAGCGCCGGATTCGAGCCGCCTTTGGCCGCCGATTCCGCGCCGGCTCCGCGCGCCGCGCCCGAACCGGTAACCTGCGCCGACTTCTTCTCGCCGCCGCCCGGCCTGAGCGACGCCGCCAATCCGCCGATGCCCTTCTTCTTCGGCTCCTCCGCCGGCTTGGCGCTGCCGCCGGCCGCACCGGCCGACCCGGATTCCACGGTGGCCACTTCGGTGACCGGCACGGGCTTGAAGGAAATCGTCGACGTGTAGCGCTCGCCCACCGTGGCGGTGGAGCTGAGCTTCGCGGAGGCGATCTGCTTCGTCATCTTGTCCACGCGCTCCTTCGTCTCGGGGTGCGAGGCGAAGAGGCCGTTCTTCGACGTGGCGGCGGTGGCCTTGTTGCGCTCCATCAGCATGTTCAGGAAGCCGTTCATGCCGGTGGGGGCGTAGCCGACGGTGTTCGCGAGCACGATGCCCTTCTCGTCGCTCTCGAGTTCATCGCCGCGGCCGAAGCCCGAGTCGACGATTTCGTAGGCCTTGTCGGCGAGCTTGCCGAGCAGCGCGCTGTTGCCGGCCACGGTTTCATCGGCGCCCATCTGCACCGCCTTCCCCTTCTGGATGGCGCGGATGGTGTGTTTCTCGCTGACGTGGATGATTTCGTGGCCGAGCACACCGGCCAGCTCCGATTCCGTCTTGAGGTTGGCGAGCGCGCCCTTCGTGATGTGCACGAAGCCGCCCGGGGCGGCAAAGGCGTTCACGGCGTCGGTGTCGAGCACGATGAACTTCCAGGCGATGCCGGGCCGGCTGCTGACCTGCGCGAGCGCCGTGCCGACCAGCGTCACGTAGCGATGCACGGCCTGGTTCTGCACCACGCCGTAGCGGGCGCGGATGCGCTGGCTGACCTCGGCGCCAAGCTGCGCCTCTTCGGCATCGTTCATCTGGATGTCGCGGAGCTGGTTGGCGCGCTTGAGGGCGCCGCCGAGCTTGCCGAGTTGTTCCGCCGAAGCCACGGGCGCAACCGCCAGTGCGGCCCCCAGGGTGAACGTGACCAGTGATCGTCGATGCATGCCGCTTCTCCGTCGTCCGTGCAGGGACCGCCCCTATCCTATCGGACCGAACCCCGCCTGGATGCACTCCCGCGCGAGTTCCGCCCCTGACAATAGCGCGAGAACGGGCCACAACCGGTCATCCCGGCCCCGGCCCCGGCCCGCCGCCATGCCGGCGGCGCGTCGCGCCCGACCTAGCCGCGCACTTCGAAGACCTGCACGGCCTTTGTCTTCCCCTTGACGACGACGTCACCGAGCGGCCGCAGGTCGTAGCTGCCCTTCAACTGCCGGCGCGTCGCCTCGGAGATGAGGATGCGCGTGCCGAAGTCCTTGTTGAGTGACTCGAGGCGGGCGCCGAGGTTCACGTTGTCGCCGATCACGGTGTAGCTCATGATCGTGTCGCTGCCGATGTTGCCGGCGATCATCTCGCCGGTGTTGATGCCGATGCCGATGTCGAGCGCCGCCCGGCCCTCGACCGCCCACAGGCGGTTGAGCTGCTCGAGTTCCCGCACCATCGCCAGCGCCGTCTGCACGGCGTGATCGGCATGGTCGGGGTCGTCGAGCGGCGCGCCGTAGAGCGCCATCACCATGTCGCCCACGAACTTGTCGACCGTGCCGCGATGGGCGAAGACCACCGCGACCATGCGCGTGAAATACTGGTTGAGCTGACGGACGAGGTCTTCCGCTTCACCGCTCTCGGACAGCGTGGTGAAGCCGCGCATGTCCGAGAAGAGCACCGACATCTCGCGGCGCTCGCCGCCGAGCGCCGCATCGTTCGGGCTGGCGAGCAGCTGCTGGTAGACGTCCTTCGACACGTAGCGCGAGAACAGCCGCTTCACCCGCCGCTTCTCGCGGCCTTCGACGAAGTACATCCAGGCAAGATCGGCGAGGAAGGTGAGCGCGAGCGCCACGAGCGGCACGACGAGCGGCAGCCACAGCCCCTGCCCGAGCGCGCGCGTGGCGTACCACACCAACCCGCCGGCGAGCGCGAGCGTCGCAAGCGCGGTCACCCACGGCGCCGCCAGGGCTCCCACCGCCGCCACGGCGAGCGTCAGGCCGAGCGTCGACACGGCACGCTGCCAGGGCATCGCCGGCGCGATGCTGCGGCCGCTGATAAGCGCGTCGATGACGTTGGCATGGAACTCGGCGCCGGGCATCTGCCCCTCGCCGAATGGTGTCGTGAAGGTGTCCTTGAGGCCCTCGGCGCTCACGCCGACCACCACGATCTGGTCCTTGAAGGTGGCCGGATCGAGATGCGGCGTCTGCCCGTCGAGGATCTGCTGCTCGGCGAGCACGAGATCCTGAAACGAGTACGAGCGGAACGTGGGAGTGCCGTCGGCGCGCATCGTGGGGCCGCGGAAGGGCACGAGCGGCCGGTACACGGTCTGCGCCGGGCCGTAGAAGTCCGGCACGGCCTGTTCGACCCATGGCACGCGGCGGTCGCCGAGGTGCAGCGTCGAGCGCGACGCCGTCACGCGGTCGGGCGTCACGCCCATGGCGGCGATGGCCGCCGCGACCGGCAGCGACGGCACGATCTTCCCCGCCACCTCCACGAACGGCACGTAGCGGCGCGCCGGCCCATCGAGGTCGTAGGCGAGCCGTGCATGTCCGACGCCGTGCACCGCGCGCGCGAGGTCCGGGAACGGCGGCGTGAGGAGCGGCCGGCGTTCGGCGAAGCCGCTGAGGGGCCAGACGCGGTCGAGCGACGCCACGCCGTCGAGCGTCGGCTGCACGTTCTGGCTGGCGTCCACGAGGCCCTCGCTCGACGCCTGCACGGCGAAGATGACGTTGCCGGCCTGTTTCACCGACGCCACGAGCGCGTCATCCGATTCCTGGCCCGTCCACGGCGTGCCCATGATGTCGCGCGTGGCCTTGTCGGCCTCGCTGAACTGCACGTCGTACACGACGAGCTTCGCGGGACCGCGCGCCAGGTAGTCGATGAGCATGCCGTGCAGCATGCGCGGCCACGGCCAGCGCCCGACGGCCGGCTCGAGCTGGCGGATCGAGTGATCGTCGATGAGCACCATCGCGATCCCCGGCGGCGCGCCCTCGCCGGTGGCCACGGCGCGCATGCGCGCGTCGTAGGTCTTCAATTCGAGCGTCTGCACGAGGCCGATCCGGCCGAGCAGGCCCGCCATGAGGGACGCGACGAGCGCAAAGCCCAGCGCGACCAGCCAGCGTGTCATCGGGGCTGAGGGTGGCAGGGTTCGCCGGTGGCGTCAACTGCCGCGGCCGCCGGCAGCCGCCTCAGAAGCGGAAGAGGCGCGTCGCCTTCACCGCGAAAGTGCGGTTCTGCAGCGCCTGCCCGGACAGGGCCTGCGTGTCGCGGCCATCGCTGTAGACGACGAAGAGCTCGCTGCCGCCGGTGTATTCCCAGCGCAGGCGCACGCTCGAGGAGAGCGTGTGCGCGTCCACGTTGTACTGCACGAGGCTGCTCACGAGCATGCGGGCGGTGGGCGTCACGGTGACACGCGAGCTCACGAGCCGCGCATTGAACGACCCGTACGGCAGGTCGGCCCAGTTGAGCGACAGCGACGGCTCGATCGAGAGCTGCGGCAGCACCCCCCAGCGCCCGCTGTAGGTGGCCTCGGTGCGGGTGCCGTCGTAGAGCGTGCCCTGCGCCAGCGAGAAGCGGCCCGAGACGCGGCGCTGCTGGCCCATCGTGTAGCTGAGACGAGTGGTCTCGGAGCCGTACGTCCCCGCCGGCACGAAGACCCCGGGCGCGACGGTGAAACGCGACGGCAGCCGTTCGAACTCGCGCGAGTACTCAATCGAGGCCTGGTCGCTCGACTGGAAGTCCACGCGGAAGAGCGCCGAGGCCTCGCGGGTCTGGAGGGCGCTGGCGTCCGCGTCCGTCACGTAGTCGAGGCCGGCCTGCCAGGTGAGTTTACGGACGACGCGGCTCCTGCGCGGCCGCGGGCTGAAGCGCGCCTGGGCAAAGGTGCGACGCACGTCGGTTCTGCGGGTGAAGCCCATTTCCGGATTGAAGTCGGGGTCGATGAGCATGTGCTCGGCCGACAGGCCGTAGCGATCGTCGGTGTAGTCGAAGCGCCCGCGGTAGCTCGTGCCTTCCACGACCTGGCCGGTGCGGTTCGGCGCGCGGGTGCGGGCCGCATACGTCGTCAGGTTGATCGACTTGAAGAAGAGCAGCGTGGCGTCTGCACCGAAGGTGTAGCTGGCGTCACCCGAGCCGCGGAACGTGGGCGTGGTCACGGCCCCGGGACCGCGGCGTGTGGCCATCACGCCGACGTTGCTGCGCCTGAGGATGTTGCGCTTGAGGCGCAGGGCGGTGAACGCGCTGGCCGGCGCGGCGGCCGCCTCCGATTCCTCGGTGTGGATGTCGAGGAATCCGATGCTCCACGGCCCCTGCCGGCCGGTGAGCCGGGCGCCGCCCACGACCGGCACCGCCTGCCCCTGGCTCAGGCCGATGCGGCGGCTGTAGAACATGAGCGGCACGTCACCGGGGCTGTTGCCGGCCTGCACGCCGCCGAAGTCGAAGATGCCCTGCCCTTCGATGAAGAAGTCGCGCTTCTCGGGAAAGAACAGGCTGAAGCGCGTCAGGTTCACCTGCTGCAGGTCTTCTTCCACCTGCGCGAAGTCGGTCCGATAGGTGGCATCGAGGATGAGGCTGCGCGTCAGGCCGTACTTGAAGTCGAGGCCGGCGTTGGCGCCGAGGTCCTTGTCGAGCGCGCCCGAACGCCGCGCCGCGGTGGACGTGCCGAGCGCATAGGGCTTGATCTCGAGGTTCTTCGATTCCGACGGCGTTTCGAGCCCTTCGACGGTGGCCGCCGACGCCATCCGCGTGACGCCCTGGGTGCCGAGTGCGGCCGGCACGAGCGACAAGTACGAGAACTCGTTCTTCCAGCGCACCAGCCGCCGCATGTTCACGCCCCAGGTCTGCGTGCCGTTGCCGCGGTAGCGGAGCGTCTTGAAAGGAATCGCCACTTCGAGCGTCCAGCCCTGATCGAAGTGTCCCGTCTTGACGTACCAGATGCCGTTCCAGGCAGAGTTCTGCTGGTCGTCGGTCACCGTCATGTCGCGCAGCGCGCCAAGCGGATTGGTCTGGAACATGTAACCGTTCCGCTTGTCGTGGAACGTGTCGATGACGAAGGTGAAGTTGTCGTTGCCGAGGATGTTGCCGTTGTCCCGGCGCATCTCGTTGGCCACCTCGCGCTCTGGCTGGCTGTTCCAGTTGCGCGCGGCGATGTAGATGTTGGTGTCGTCGAAGAGGATCCACGCCTCGGTCTTCTCCGTGGCGGGCTGCCCCTCGCGGGGTTCCTGCTGGATGAAGTCCGTCAGCGGCGCAACCCGGCTGTAGACGCTCTCATCGAGTTCGCCGTCGATCGTGAGCGGCGTGTCGACACGCGAGGCGCGCACGGTCACGTCATCGGCGGCGTTGCGCCTGACGAGCGAGGGGGTGGGGGCGGGCTGGGCCGCCGCCTCGCCCGCCACACACCACCCGAGGACGAGCGTCACCAGTGTGACCAGGCGCCTCGACGCGGGGCGCACGCATGACATTCGGAGACTCACGGACACTCGGGGACCAGAAAGGGTACGCCACGACGGCCCTTCTCACAAAGTCCCGGGGTGCGGACGCGCGCCGCCCGGTAAGATCGGCGGCATGTTCAGTCGCCGACTGCTCCGCCGCCCGCTCCTGGTCACCCTCCTCACACTCTCTGGCGCGGTCGCCTTCGCGCAGCCGCGTGCCGCCGGTCCGCTCGACCGCCTGCAGACGCGCGCCGAACGGTCGGGCTTCACCGAGACGTCCCGTTACGACGACGTGCAGGCGTTCCTCGCCACCGTGGACCAGGCCTCACCGCTCGTGCACCTGACATCGTTCGGCTACAGCTTCGAAGGCCGCACGCTGCCGCTCGCCGTGGTGGGGCGCGTGGCCGACGCCCGGCCTGCCACGGTGAAGGCGTCGGGCAAACTGCGCGTCTACCTGCAGGCCAACATCCACGCCGGCGAGGTGGAGGGCAAGGAAGTCGTGCTCGCGCTGATGCGCGACATCGCGAAGGGCGGCCACGCCGAGTGGATGAACTCGATGGTGCTGCTCGTGAACCCCATTTACAACGCCGACGGCAACGAGAGGGTCACGCTCACGAGCCGCGGCTTCCAGCACGGCCCGATCGGCGGTCAGGGCACGCGCGCCAACGCGCAGGGCCTCAACATCAACCGCGACAACATCAAGATCGAAACGCCCGAGGCGCGGTCGATGGTACGGCTGCTGAACGACTTCGACCCGCACGTCATGGTGGATCTGCACACGACCAACGGCTCACGCCACGCTTACCACCTCACCTACGAAACGGCGAACAATCCGGCCGTGGCGGCGCCCATCGTGGGGCAGCTCCGCGACTGGATGGCGACGGTGACGAAGAACGTGAAGACGAAGGACCGCTGGGAGTTCCGCTCCTACGGCAACGTCTCGGGCCAGGCGCCGAACCGCGTGTGGACCACCGTGGAGGACCTGCCGCGCTACACGCACAACTACTGGGGGATGCGGAACCGCTTCGGCATCCTGAGCGAGACGTATTCGTACCTGACCTTCGCCGACCGCGTCACGACCGCGCGCCGCTTCGTGGAAGAGGTGCTCGCCTACGCGCACACCCACGCGCCGGCGCTGCTGAAGGCCACGGCCGATGCCGACGCGGCGTCGCTCGTCGGCACGGAACTCTCGATCCGCTCGAAGGTCGCGCGGGCCGGCTCGCCGGTCGAGATTCTGATGGGCGACGTCGAGGAGGACGTGAACCCGTACTCCGGCCGCGTCATCCACAAGCGCGCGAACGTCGTGAAGCCCGAGATGATGGCCGATGAGACCACCTTCGAGTCCACCGACCGCGAGCGCGTGCCCGAGGCCTACTTCGTGCCCGCCGACCAGAAAGTGGCGCTCGAGCGGCTGCGCGCGCACGGCATCCGGCTGGAACGGCTGACCGCGCCACTGACCGTGCCACTCCAGGAGTTCGAAGTGGCCACCTCCACCACGACGGCGCAGGCCTTCGAGAGCCACCAGGAACGCACAGTGACCGGCGCATGGGTGCCGGTGGAACGCTCCGTGCCGGCCGGGGCCTGGCGCGTGTCGATGCGCCAGCCGCTGGCGCGGCTGGCCTTCTACCTGCTCGAGCCGCGCTCGAACGACGGGCTCGTGACGTGGAACGTGCTCGACGAGGCCCTGAAGAGCGGGCGCTCGCCGATCCTGCGCACGCGCAACTGACCTCAGGCGCCCTTGGCAGCCTTCGCGTTCCCGGTACCGTTGCCCGGCACACGGCCCGAGACCGCGTACATCGACGACTCGTTGTGGATCCAGGTGTCGTCGAAGAACGTCACGACGCCGGTGGCGAGATCGTGCTTGGCGCCGATGATGGCCACCTTGCCGGCCTCGACCGCGTGTTCGAGGATGTAGCTGCGGCTGATGATCGACCGCACGGAGCGCCGCACGTTCAGGTCGGCGACGTTCTCGACGAACGACGGATTCTTGGAGTTGCGCGTCGAACGGTCGAGCGTCTGGCTCTCCTCATAGACGGCCGGCTGGATCTTCGACAGCAGATCGGTGAGGTTGCCGAGTTCCACGTGGTCGCAGGCGCCCTTGATGGCGCCGCACTGCGTGTGGCCCATCACGACGATGAGCTTCGAGCCGGCCACGTGGCAGGCGAACTCGAGGCTGCCGACGACGTCGGTGTTCACGACGTTACCGGCGATGCGCACGGAGAAGATGTCGCCGAGCCCCTGGTCGAAGATGAGCTCGGCCGACGTGCGGCTGTCGATACAGCTCACGATGGTGGCAAACGGCCACTGCCCGTCGCGCGTCTCGTTGGCCTGCTGCAGCAGGTTGCGGTTGATGCGCAGGTTGTTGACGAAGCGCGCGTTGCCTTCCTTCAGGATTTCGAGTGCCCGCAGCGGCGTGATGGTGGCCTGGGTTTCCGACGTGTGCGTCTTCATTGAATGTGTCCTCTGCTCTCCTGACGGATGATCCTGCGCCGGTCGGGACACCGCGGCGCGGCACACGCCTCGCCTGGCGGGCGTGACGGCGTCCACGGGCTTCCCGTCGCCATGACCGGAACGGCCAGGGCGCGGCGACAACCTCAACGGGTCAGGCGGTTGGAGGGGCGCGGCCGGGGGCGGGCCGAACGAGCCGGCGCGAGAAGTGCGGACGCGGGGCGGTGCGGGTCGCCGCGTGCGACGCGGAAGGCGCGTGAAGCGCGACGCGGGCGGGGACGAGGAAGACGAGCGGCGCGTGGCTGCGCGCGCCCTGCGAGGCGGACGCGGCGTCGACGATGCCATCCGCGACGGTGTATTCAGGGTCGTGTTCGCTGCCCGGTGCGACCCAGGCACGCGGATCGTCGGGGCGCTGCGAGCCGGCACGGGCGATCCCGGCGCGGGCCACGCGTTCACGCCCCGGCGCCCGCAGTCGCGGGGTCGACGCTCCCGCCGCCACCGTGAAGGCGAGCGCCCACGCCACGACGGCAACGACACGCGGGACGAGGTGCGGAGCGAGAGACATGGACGTGCCGCCGGATGGCAGGCGTTCCAGCATAGCCAAGGCCGGGTTGGCGCGTCATCACGAAATGCCACGACCGGCCGAACGGTCGGTATCATCGCTGGGCATGCACGTCACGGCCCGCTTCGCCGCCTCGCCGCCTCCGCTCTCGGCGGACCTCACCCATGACGCCTGGCGAACCGCGCCCGCCCACACGCTGCATCGCCTGTGGAACGGCACACCGGCCCCCGCGGCCCTCACGACGACGGCACGGCTCATGTGGACGGCGTCGCATCTCTGGATCGGCTTCGCGTGCGGCTACGCGGAGCTCGACATCGACGCGCCGGATGCGATCGATTGTTCGACCGAGCGCGTGGCGCTCTGGGACCGCGACGTCTGCGAAGCGTTCGTGCGAAGTCGGGGCGAACCCCGCCCCGACAGCTACAAGGAGTTCGAAGTGGCCCCGACGGGCCAGTGGTGCGATCTCGCCATCCACACGCCGCGTGTCGACGTGGACTGGCACTGGAACAGCGGCATGGAGACAGCGGCGGCGATCGAGGAGACGGCGCGGGTGTTCCGCGCGGTGATGCGGCTGCCGTTTGCGGCCTTCGGGGGCGCGCCTGTCGAGGGTGAGGTGTGGGCGGTGAACCTGTTCAGGATTGGCCGCGTGGACGGCGCGCGGCAGTATCTGTCGTACGCGGCGACCGGCACGCGCACGCCGGATTTCCATGTGCCGGCGTGCTTCGTGCCGCTCGTCTTCGAAGGGGCCGTGGTCAGCGGCTCAGTGACGCATGAGGCCTAGCGGCACTCGATGCCCCTGTCGACCTGGCGCCCGATGAGTGCGCCCGCGCCGGCGCCGAGAATCGCGCCGAGCGTCTTCGAATCGCCGGGGGCGATGATGCTGCCCAGGAGGCCGCCGGCCACGCCGCCCACGATGAGCCCGGTCGAACCGTCGTCGCGGCGGCAGTAGAAGCGGTTGTCGGAGCCGCGATAGATGCGGTCGTTGCGGCCGAGGCGGATGGGCCGGTAGCGGCGATCGCTGCGGTAGTAGCGGGCGGCGTCCCACCGGCGATCGTCGTAGCGACGCGCGTCGTAGCGGCGCGAGTCGTAACGGCGTGCATCGTAGCGGCGATCGTCGCGGCGGCGGTCGTAGTCGCGATCGTCGTAGCGGTCGTGGTCGCGGTCGCGATCCTCGTAACGATCGCGGCGATCGCGATCCTGCGCGAAGGCCGGCACGGGCGGCAGGGCGACGGTGCTGGCGACGAGTGCGGCAATGACGGCGTACTTGAGGCTCTTCACGGTCGACCTTCCTTCCCGAGGGGTCCCGATTGACCCTGCCCGGTGCACTGCAGGGCGCATGCCAGCGCACCGCGCGGATTCAGGCGCGAAAACGGCTGGAATGCAGGAAGGGCTGACGCCGGCAGAGGACGTCGTGACTAAACGCTGCGGGAGAAAAGAAGGAAGGGTGGTACCGGTACGGGGATTCGAACCCCGGTTACATGGCTGAGAACCACGTGTCCTGACCCCTAGACGATACCGGCACGTCGCTGATGGCTGCGTGCGACCATCAGGAATCCTAAAAGTTACTCAGTCCGGAGGGTGCTGTCAACCCGGCGCCACTCCTCCGGAGGCACCGCCGGGCCGGCGGTCACGGCCCGGGCGGGGGCCACGTCGAGCGACTAGAATCGGGAGATGCAGTTCATTCGGCGCGCCCTGGTCGCGATCGTGGTCATTGCCATCGGCAGCAGTGCCGCCGCGTGGTTCCTCGCCGGCCGCGAAGCCGGGCCCGCCATCGAGATCAAGAGTCCGGGCGCGTTCATCGGCCAGAAGAGCTCGCTCGAACTTTTCGTGGACGCGCCTGCCGGCAAGCTCACCCGGCTCACCGCCGCGCTGACGCAGGGCGGCAAGGCGCTGCACGTCTTCTCGCTCGACGACGCCACCGGCACGTCGGGCGACGTGAAGCAGGCCAGTTCCGACCGGCTGTGGATCATCCGGCCACTCGGCAAGGCGTCGCAGCCCGAACTCGTGGCCGGCCCCGCCACGCTCACCATCACCGCGGCGCGTCCCGTGCTCTTCGGCTGGCGCGAGGCCGAAACGACGGTGAAGAAGGACCTCACCGTGCGCCTGGAACCGCCGCGCGTGGGTGTGGTCTCGACGCACCACTTCCTGAACCTCGGCGGCTCGGAGTTCGTGGTGCTGCGCGCCACGCCGCCGGACATCTCGGCCGGCGTCACCGTGGCGGGCGTGTCGTTCCCCGCCTTCCCCGGCGCGTCGGTGGGCCTCTCGGATCCGGCGCTCAAGGTGGCCTTCTTCGCCCTGCCCTTCGATCAGGATGCGAACACCCCCGTCACGGCGTTTGCGCGCGATGAGGCCGGCAACTCAGCGACCGCCAGCGTCGAGCGTCAGGCGTTCCCCAAGGTGTTCCAACGCTCGCGCATCCCAATCGACACGACCTTCCTGTCGCGCGTCGTGCCGGCGATTGCGTCGAACACGCCGGCGCTCGCCGTGAAGACCGACGACCTGCTCGCGGCCTTTCTCACGATTAACCGTGATCTGCGGCAGCAGAACAACGCCACCATCGCCGCACTCGCCGCGAAGACCGCGCCCGAGATGCTGTGGAAAGAAGCCTTCGCGCAGCTCGGCAACACGCAGGTGGAATCGCGCTTCGCCGATCACCGCACCTACATCTTCGAAGGCAGGGAAGTCGATCAGCAGACGCACCTCGGCTTCGACCTGGCGTCCACGCAGCAGGCCCCGGTCACCGCGTCCAACAAAGGCGTGGTCGTGCATGCGGCGTACCTCGGCATCTACGGCAACTGCGTGATCGTGGACCACGGCCTCGGCGTGCAGTCGCTCTACGCGCATCTCTCGACCATCGACGTGAAAGAGGGCGACGCCGTGGAGAAGGGGCAGACGCTCGGGCGCTCCGGCACCACGGGCCTGGCCGGCGGCGACCACCTGCACTTCACGATGCTCGTCGGCGGTGTGCAGGTGAACCCGGTCGAGTTCTGGGACGGGCACTGGATGGAAGACCGCGTGTTCCGCAAGATCCGCGAGGCCGGCGGCAGCGCGCCGGCGCCGGCCCGGAAGTAATGATGCGCAGCCTGCGTTCCGCCTTCGTGCGCGCGTTGGGCGCCGCCGTGGTGACGGCAGCCGCGCTCGCGGGCGCGGCCTGCGGCGGCGGCGCGAACGCGCCGGCCGCGACGGCCGCGGGTGACGTGGCGACGCTCGATCCGGCCACCACGGGGGCCGTCACCGGGCGCGTCGTGCTCACCGGCACGCCGCCCGCCGCGCAGACGATCCGCGTGGACGGCGACAAGACGTGCGCCACGCTCGTGCCAGGCGCCGCGCGCAAGACCGAAAGCTACGTCGTCGGCGACGGCGGCACGCTCGCCAACGTGTTCGTCTACGTGAAGACCGGTCTCGAGGGCCGCAGCTTTCCGGTGCCGTCGGAACCCGTGGTGATCGATCAGCAGCGCTGCTGGTACACGCCGCGTGTCGTCGGCGTGCGTGTGGGCCAGCCCTTCCAGGTGCTCAACTCGGATCCGCTGCTGCACAACGTACGCGCGGAAGCCGCCATCAACCAGCCCTTCAACCAGGGGCAGCCGGTGCAGGGCGTGCGCTACAGCCACACGTTCTCGACGGACGAAGTGATGGTGGCGCTGCGCTGCGATGTGCATGCGTGGATGAACGCCTGGGTGGGCGTGATGAATCATCCCTACTTCGCGGTCACCGGCGCCGATGGCACCTTCTCGCTGCCGAATCTTCCGGCCGGCACCTACACGGTGGAGGCGTGGCACGAAGCGGCCGGCACCACCACCGGCACGGTCACGGTCACCGCGCAGGGCACGGCCACACTTGCGCTGTCATTCACGGTGCCCGCGGCGTGAGTGCTCCCGAGACGGCCGTGAGCGGCCACGACGTGCCTGCGGAGGCGATGCCCGCGCGCAAGGCGTGGTCCGACTACGTGCAGCTCACCAAGCCGCGGCTCAACCTGCTCGTCGTGCTGACGACGCTCGCCGGCTACTACCTTGGTATGGAGGAGGGCTCGCCGCTCGCGCGCCTCGTGCACACCGTCGTCGGCACGACGCTCGTCGCCGGTGGCGCCTCGGTGCTCAACCAGGTGTGGGAGAAGGAAACCGACCGCCTGATGCGGCGCACGCGCACACGTCCGCTGCCGGCGGCACGGCTCGCGCCGACGCCCGCGTTCTGGTTCGGCATCGCGCTTTCGGCGGTGGGGCTCGCCGAGCTCTGGTTCCTCGCCAATCCGCTGTCGTCGATCGTGGCGCTCCTCACGGTGCTGAGCTACGTCGTGGTCTACACGCCGATGAAGCTCAAGTCGTCGCTCTCGACGATCGTCGGCGCCGTGCCCGGCGCGCTGCCGCCGCTCATCGGCTGGGCCGCGGCCACGGATTCCCTGTCGCTCGCCGGCTGGTCGCTCTTCGGCATCGTGTTCTTCTGGCAGATGCCGCACTTCCTCGCGATCGCCTGGATGCACCGCGACGACTACGCCAAGGCTGGGATGCCGCTCCTGCCCGTGATCGAACCGAGCGGCCGCAGCACCGGCCGTCAAGCCGTGCTCTACGCCGCGGCGACGATTCCCGTGAGCCTGCTGCCCACGCTGCTCGGCCTCGCCGGTCCGCGGTATCTCATCACCGCGATCGTGCTCGGCGCGATGGTGCTGTGGTTGTCGTTCGAGTTCGCCGCCACCCGCACGCACGTTGCCGCGCGCCGGCTGTTCTTCGCGACGATCATCTACCTGCCGCTCATCCTCGGCGCGCTCGTCATCGACCACGCGCTACGCAGATGATCGGCGGCACCGGCACGACGTTGACGGTCACGGCCCTCGTGACCACCATGGCCGCCGGGCAGGCTACCTCCTCGTTGCCGCCGGTGAGCAGTGTCGTCGCACGGACGCAGCCGGCGGTCGTCTCGATCACCGGTACGGCCGGCGCACTCGGCAGCGGATTCATCGTGCGCGCCGATGGCATCATCGCCACCAACAAGCACGTCGTCACCGACGTGGGCGCGCTGACGGTCGTGCTCGCGAGCGGCGAGAAGCTGCCCGCCCGGGTGCGGCTCGTGCACCCGCAGCAGGATCTGGCGCTGCTGCAGGTAGAAGCCGGCCGCGCACTCGACGCGCTGCCCCTGCGCACCTCGGCGCCGGTCGTCGGCGAGTGGGTCGTGGCGCTCGGCAATCCCTTCGGCCTCGGACCGACGGCAACGATCGGGATCATCGGCGCCACGGGCCGATCGCTCGGCCGCACGGGCGACGCGGCGCAACTCGTGCAGACCGACGCCGCCATCAATCCAGGCAACTCTGGTGGACCGCTGGTCGACATGCGCGGCAACGCCATCGCCATCGCCAACGCGGCAGTGACGATCGGACAAGGGATCGGGTTTGGCATCCCCATCCAACTGGTCGTGGACCTGCTCCGGGATCTGAAGGGGCCCTGAGCAGGTCCAGCCAGTCGACGCGGAGCTCCCACGTAAGTGGGCGCGCCGACGGGGAGCCCACGTCACCAGAATGCGAACAACCCGTGGGCCAGGTTCCGGTCTCCCCGCAAATTTCGCACGATGATGTAGACGGGCTGAGGAAGCAGCGACAGGCCCGTGTTCACCTTCGTGATTCCGCCCGCGAACTGCAGGCTCACGCAATACAGATTGCCGATGCAGCCGTTCAGGCCGAAGCCGTCCGGCGTCACGGTCGTCGGTTGCGCGTTGGCGTTCTGCCAGGCACCCGCGTTCCTGGCGATGGTCTTCACTTGATCCAGCAACGCGGTCAACTGACTGTTGTTGCGGACGTTTCCAAGACTGGTCGCCAGCAGGTTCTGGACGGCCGACACCGCGCTCGAGCCGATGACGAGCACGTCGTACTGCCCGGGATGATTCTCCTGACCGCCCACCGACGCTCGGAGCGACGAGTATCCGAACGTGGGGAACGTATTTCCGCCAAGAACTTCCAGGACCATGTTCTGGCTCACCTGCGGGTTCAACGCCAGGCCGATGGATCGCCAGGCATGATCGAAGCCGTAGTAGAGAGTGGTCGCAGCAACGGCGGCCTTGATGACGTTGGAGAGCACGCCCATGACCGGGACGAGTTCACCAAGCGTGCCACCCCAGAATGTCGGTCTCGCCAGTCCGTAGTACGACGCGGGCGTTCCCACCAGTGGTGCCATGCGACCGTCGAACAGGGCCTCAGGTGTCGCCAGTGAAGCAGACAGGCCCTGTCGTTGCAGCAACGACACGCTGCGATCGAGAGCGGCTGCCAGCAACCGAGGAATGCGCACGGCCGCCCCCTCATGCAGCTCGCCGGCTCCAGCCACCAGTCCAAAGGCGGTCGGTTGCAGGTGCTGCGCCTGTACGACCGCGCTGTGCAGTCGTCCGGCCAGAATCTGCAGTTCGACGACTTCGCTTCTCGTCGGCGAGTCCGAGTTGAGGACGTCCTCGAGGCGTTCGGCGACGGTTGATATCTCGGTCAGCCCTCTCAGCCACGCCTCGTCGGCCATCGTCTGGCCGAAGCCTGCAGCGACGACGTCGCTCAGCTCTGGAAGGAACCCTTCCTCGGGCGCGGCGACGGGCGTCGCACGGATCGCTTCCAGGTCGAGCGCCGTCCTCGTGGCTCGAAGCGCCGCAGCCTCGGCGGCGACGCCGACCAGGTCGTTCGCCCCGATCAGTTCGCCGATTCTGGCGAAGCGACGCTCCGTGGCGGCGAGCGTGGAGGAGAAATCGCTCAATCGGCTGTGAACGGCGGACGTCGCGCCAGGTATCACGGCGAAGCTGGCCTCGGCATATGCGCCCGAGCTCGGGAGCATGGCGCGGAGTGCGAACGCTCCACGCGTGTCTGCCGCGGTCACGATCGTCGCCCCATTCACCGTCGGCGGCGTGCCCGCTGCCGGTGAGCCGAGAATCACGAACGCCAACGTCGGCGTCGGCAGGATCTCCGTGCCTGAGGCGTCGAACACGTGCCCGGTGATCGCGACCGCGCTGCCTGCAGAGATCACCGACCGTTCGAGGGTCACCCGTACACCACTTCCCAGCGAGACGACCAGGTCCACCGCCGTCTGGCGAGGCACTGCGGTGCCGGCCGTCGGTACCTGACTGACGATGCCGCCGTCTGCGACCGTGGCGCTGAGGGCGAACGTCACGGTGCCAATCGACAGCTTCTCGGACAACAGCGTGGAGTTCGCAACGACCTGCTGACGTCCGACGACGTTCGGGACGACGACCGGCGGCGGTCCCGCCGACACGACCAGTGACACGAGGCCACCGACCGGCAGCACCGTGCCGCCGGCCGGGGTCTGGCTGATCACCTGGCCGGCCGGGAAGCCGCTCGGCACCGGCATTACCGCCCACACCTGGAGTCCGGCCGTGGTGACCGCCGACACCGCCGCGGCCTGCGGCTGGCCGATCACGTTGGGCACACGCGGCGCCCCGGTGCTCGGCACCACGCTGACCAGCTGCGAGCTCGACGCGCCGTGATCGTCGGTGGCGATGAGGAGGAACTGTACCAGCGGACTCTTACCGGTGTTGTAGGCCATGAAACCGCAGGCGAGCAGGCCGCTCGCGGCGTCGATGTGGCACCCGGGTCCGCCGATGGCCACGGAGTCCTGGTCGAAGATGGCGCCGATGCGATAGGTCACCGTGTCGCCGGGGTCTGGGTCGACCGCGAATGCCGCGTAGGCGAATGAGCCGAACTGTGTGTAGACCGCCGGTGGCGTGCTCGTGAACACTGGCGGCCGGTTGTTCGCGGCGATGTCGATCGTGACCCTGGCCACACCCGACAGCGATCCGTCGCTGACTGCGTAAAGGAACGAGGTCTGGTTCGGACGGTTGCCAGTCGACGGAGTCGGCTCGGCCGCCACGGTGCCGAAGACGTTGGTGCGGCGATCGGCGAACGGATTGCCGGCGTCGAGCGGCACACGCCCGTTCACCGACGCGGCCGCGCCGCCCGACGACATCTGCGAGAGGCCGCCGGTGACGCCGCGCCACGGCGCGCCGCCGGACTCCACGACCCACACCCCGTAGTCGGGCTGGAAGACCCCGGCGTTCACGGCCACGATCTCGGCCCGTCCGTCGCCATCGAGATCGGCCACCGAGGGCACGAACATCGATCCGCCGAGGTCGCCGAGCTGGCCGAACGGCACCGACGTCTTGACCGAGCCATCGACGCCGTTCAGGAAGTGCAGTGCGTCGGGGTGTTGCTTGATCACTTCCGGCACCCCGTCGCCATCGACGTCGAAGACCGCCACACGGGAACGCGCGCTCAGGGCAGCGTTCGGCGCCGTCGCCGGCCCGGCGGCGAGCCACTTCAGCCGGCCGTCGTGCCCGACGGCCAGCAGCATGTCGATGGCGAGCCCATAGTCGTAATAGGGGAACAGCACGTCGGCGAAGCCGTCGCCGTCCACGTCCGCCACGGTGAGATTGCTGAACAGGTTCGTGTTGCCGTTGCCGAGGGGATACCGCCATAGCAGCGTGCCATCGGATTTGTAGGCCTCGAGATTGCCGAGCCGGTGGAGCGGCGGCAGCTTCGTGATGACCACGACTTCGACGTCAGGAGTGTCGTCGAGGTTGCCGACGGCGATGTGCGGCGTCGCGACCGGCAGTTCCCACTTCGGGCTGCCGTCGAGCGCGAACACGACGCCGGCGTAGACGATCTCGACCTCGCCGTCGCGGTCGAGGTCGAACACGATCGGCGGCTGGAAGTTCTGCGTCTCGGTCATGTCGGCGTTCGCGGCGCGGTTGTTGATCGCCGCGCCGATCGAGAACATGGTGCGGCGCTTCGCGCCGGTCGGCCCGTCGACGATGGTGACGCGGCGGCAGTCGGGCTGTCCGCTCGGCGCGCTCTCGACGTACTGCG
>JAEUQR010000031.1 GCA_016789705.1 Acidobacteriota bacterium | reverse complement strand
GAGAGGCCCAGGATGTGCGTTTCGACGGCGACCGCCCCGGCCGCCTCGAACGTCGGCCGGACGCCGATGTTCGTCACGGCCGGCCAGCGGGTGCCGTGCAGTTCGGCGGTGGTGGCATAAACCCCGGTGGGCGGCACGAGTTCATTGTCGGTCGAAAGGTTGGCCGTAGGGAACCCCAGCGTGCGGCCGCGGCCGGCCCCGGCCGTGATGGTGCCGTCGATCGTGTAGTGATGGCCCAGCAGCGCGCCGGCTTCGTCCACGCGGCCCTCGGCCACCAGACGGCGGATGCGCGTGCTCGAGACCACGAATTCCTTGTAGCGCACCGGATCGATCTTTTCGGCCCGGAAGCCGTACTGCGTGCCGAGCGTGCGCAGCACCGAGAAGGTGCCCGCCCGCTCGTGGCCGAACAGGAAGTCGGCGCCCACCCACACTTCCGACACACGCAGCCAGTCGACGAGGACCTGACGCACGAACTGGTCAGGCGACAGCTGCGAGAACGCCTCGGTGAAGCGCACGACGGCGACGCCGTGCAGGCCCGCCTTCTCGAGTGCCGCGACCTTCTGCGGCATCGTCATGAGGAGCGGCGGCGCCTTGTCGGGCCGCACGACCCGCGGCGGGTGCGGGTCGAACGTCAGGACGAGCGCTGTGGCGCCCCGGTCAGCGGCACTGCGGCGGATGCGCTCGACGATCTTCTGATGCCCGCGGTGCAGCCCGTCGAAGTTGCCGAGGGCGAGCACCGGACTCATCCAACGCGGCGGCCGCGGGTCGTCGGGAAAGTAGACGACGTCCATGTCAGGCGGGTCCTCCGCCGGCTGTCGGGCCCGGCGTGCGCGGCACGTCGGCCAGCGTCACCACCTGCCCGTCGTAGCCGAGGGCCATCCCGTCCGGCAGCGCCGCGTTCGTGGCGGCGTGCGGCAGGTCGTGGCAGATGTGCGTGAAGAGGGTCTGGCGCGCGCCGATGCGCGTGGCGACCTCGACGGCCTCGGCCAGCGTGAAATGTGTGGGGTGCGGGCGATGGCGGAGCGCATCGAGCACGAGCACGTCAAGGCCGGTGAGCAGCGCCATCGACGCCTCGGGCACGTGATTGCAGTCGGTGAGATAGGCAAAGCCGCCGACGCGGAAGCCGAGGATGGGCTGCGGGCCGTGCATCACCGGCACGGGCTGCACGGCGAGACCGTCCACGGCGAACGGGCCGTCGATTTCCGTGAGCGCCACTTCGGGCACCCCGCCGCCGGGCCCCGGCGGCGCGCTGAACGCGTACGAGAAGATGCGCCGCAGTTCCACACCCGTCTTCGCGTCCGCATACAGCGGCAGCTTGCGGCCGGACGTCAGGTTGAAGCGCCGCAGCTCGTCGAGCCCCATCACGTGATCGGCGTGGCTGTGCGTGAAGAGCACGGCATCGACGCGCGTGATGTCGTTGGTCAGCGCCTGCTGGCGCAGATCGGTGGCGGTGTCCACGAGCACGTACGGCCCGCCGTCGACGGCGATGTGGATCGACGGCCGCAGGCGGCGGTCACGCGGGTCGTCGGAGCGGCAGACCGCGCAGCGGCATCCGATCATCGGCACCCCGTGCGACGTGCCGGTGCCGAGGAGCGTGACCCGCGCCGCCGGCATCAGGGCCGCCCGCTCGGGCCCCTGAGCGCGACGAACCGCATGCGCAGCTCGTAGAGCACGGTCTCGAGGAACTGGCGCTCTTCGTTCGTCAGGTTGCCCTTGGTCTTCTGTTCGAGCATCGCCATGACCTCGATGACGTGCGCCGCCTGCTCGAGGTTCGGAGGCCGCTTCTCTCCCGTGGCCGGATCGGCGACGTCGCCGAAATGTACGGCGGCACTGCCGGCGAGTGAGTAGAGAAACGCGAGGAAACTGACGCGCGCGTCGTTGGGAACGGGGTTCGTGTCGGCCACGGCTGAGACGCTCGAATGGTAGCATAGCGCCCCGAACCCGCCCTCCCATGCCGACACCTGCCGCCGACAGTTTCGACCATCTCGTCCGCATCATGCGGGCCCTTCGCGCGCCGGGCGGCTGCCCGTGGGATCGCGAGCAGACGCTGCAGTCGCTGCGCCCGTACGTGCTCGAGGAAACCTACGAACTGCTCGACGCACTCGACCAGGGCGATCTTGCGGGTCTGCGTGAGGAACTCGGTGACTTCCTGTACGAAGCGGTGTTCCTCGCGCAGATCGCGGAGGAGGCCGGCCACTTCTCGATCGCCGACGCGGTCAACGGCATCGCGCAGAAGCTCGTACGCCGGCATCCCCACGTGTTCACGCCCGACGGCATCCCGCTCGCCGACGCCCCCGAGGCGATGACCGCCGGCGACGTCGTGAAGAAGTGGGAGGACCTCAAGGCGGCCGAACGGGGCGCCGCCGGCAAGACCCCGAAGACGATCCTGAGCGGTGTGCCGCGCTCGATGCCCGCACTGCTCCGCGCCTACGAGATGACGGCGCGGGCCGCCACAGTGGGCTTCGACTGGACGACACCCGACGATGTCGTCGCGAAGATTCACGAGGAACTCGGCGAGATTGCCGACGCGCGCGCCGCGGCGGCCGGACCCGCCGACACGGACGCGCTCGAAGACGAACTCGGGGATCTGCTCTTCGCCTGCGCCAACTACGCGCGCAAGCTCGGCGTTGAGCCGGAGGCCGCGCTGCGCCGCGCCGCCGACAAATTCCAGGGACGGTTCACACGAATGGAGACGCGCGCCGCGGCCAGCGGGACGCGCCTTGCCGACCTCACGCTCGACCAGCAGAACGCGCTCTGGGACGCCATCAAGCGCGATGACGCGGAGGCCGCCGGGCGCGCCATCCGCACGGAGGCTCCATGATCGCCATCGACTCGCTCGTGTCCGCGTTCGAATCCGGCCGACTCACCCGCCGCCAGCTCGTGCACGGGCTGGCCGCCCTCGTCGGCGCCGCATCGGCCAGCGATGCCGCCGCGCAGGCGCCGGCGATACCCGCCCTGTCACTCAACCACGTGTCGCTCGCCGTGGCCGATCCCGAAGCCTCGAAGCAGTTTTTCCAAAGGACCTTCGGCATGCCGGTCGTATCCACTCAGGGCACCGGTATCAACCTCGCCCTCGGGACGAGTTTCCTCGGCCTCTACAAGATGCCCAACCCGGGCCGCGTCGATCATGTGTGCTTCGGCGTGGACCACTACGACGTGAATGCCATGGCGGCGAAGCTCGAGGCGCAGGGTATCAAGGCCACGATTCGCAAGGACAAGCCCGAGGTGTACTTCACCGACCCCGACGGCATCCGTTTCCAGCTCGAGAACAAGGACTACCGCGGCTGAGCCACGAGCCAGCGCGTGCGCCCGGTGAACGCCCGCACCTCGACCACGCGACCGTTGGTGCGCACGCTCACTTCGCCGTCGCGATCGGTGCGCCACACGTCGCCCCCCACGGCGCCGAGGCGCGTGAGCGAGGCCTCCGACGGGTGCCCGAAGGGGTTCGTGGCGCCGGCGCTCACGATGGCGAGCGACGGCCGCACGGCCCTGAGCCAGGCCTCGCCCGTGCTGCCGGCACTGCCGTGGTGTGCCACTTTCAGCACCGTGAGAGGCGGCGGCGCGGAATCCGCCGCGTCGATCGCGGCGGCGATCTCGGGCTCCACCGCCGCGCCCACATCACCCGTGAGCAGCACGCGCACGTCGCCGTGGCGGATCGCCAGCACCACCGAGTCATCGTTGCGCACGCGCTGCCGTTCCCAGTCTGGCGGCGGCGGGTGCACCACGCGCAGTTGCACGGCGCCCACGTCGATCCGCTCACCACGCCGGCTCTCACGCCACCTGGCCCCGACAGCGTCGGCCGCGGCCCGCACGACCGCGCTCGCGGCGTCGCCGGCCACCGGCACGCCCATCCACACCTCGGCCGGGCGGAACTCGCGCACGAGTGTGGCGGCGCCGCCGATATGGTCGAGATCGGCGTGCGTCACGACCAGGTAGTCGAGGCGTCGGATGCCACGCGCACGCAGCGTCGGGCCGACGACGCGCTGGCCGAGGTCGCGGCCATCGGCGGACGCCCCGCCGGCGTCCACGAGCATCCGCGTGCCGTTCGGGAACTGCAGCAGCACCGCGTCGCCCTGCCCGACGTCGAGCACGTGTATGCGCAGGTCACCGGGGGGCCACGCCACGAGCGTGAGCGGCGAGCAGGCGATCCAGACGGCCGCCGCCGGCGCGGCCACGCCCGTGGCACGGCGCAGGTGCGCCATCCGGGCGGTGTCTGCCGCGTGTCGCCGCGGCACCAGCCACATCACGACGGCAAGCGCGTAGACGAGCACCGCGATCCATGACGGAGGCGGCACCCGCCACGAGAGCCATGGCGCGGTGTCGACGAGGCGGGCGGACTCGGTGACGACGGCCGTGGCCGCCGTCAGAACCGTGCCGCACGTCGCGAGCAGTGACGGCACCACCGCATCCGCCAGCACGGCCGCGAGCGCCGCCACCTGCACCACGCCCATCGCCGGGATGGCCAGGGCCGAAAGCGCCACGCCGGCCAGCGTGACCTGCTGGAAGACGGCGGCCACGATGGGCAGGAGCGCGGCTTCCGCCCAGACCGACGTGAGCACGAGCGCGCGGGCGACCGCGCGCACACGCGACTCCGTCCGCCCGGCCCCCGCCATCCCCAGCGCCAGGCCTGCCGTGGCGGCCGTGGTGAGCCAGAAGCCGATGTCGAAGATGAGCAACGGATCGACGACGACGAGGGCCGCGGTCGTCAGGGCCAGCACGTTGACGACCGCGCCGCGCTGGTCGAGCCACTGCGTCGCGATGCCGACGAGGGCCATACCGGTAGCGCGCATCACCGACGCGCCGCCGCCCACCACGGCGGCGTAGAGGACCAGGATCGCCGCAACGGCGGCCAGCGCGAGCGGGCGGCGCCGCGTCAGACGCGCTGCCGTCCAGAGCGTGATGAGCGACCACAGGGCGATGTTGCCGCCCGAGATGGCGATGACGTGGAAGGTGCCGGCGCGCTGCAGTCGATCCTCGAGCGGCGCGGACAGACCGGCGCGATCGCCGATGAGAACGGCCGTTGCGACCGCGGTGGCGTCGGTCCCCTCGCCCGCCGCCCGCGCGATCGCGCGACGGGCCCGTGCGCGGAGCGCCGCGGCCACCTCGTGCCGCCACGTGCCGTCGGCCCTGACCTCCACCACGTACGCACTTTTCACGGACGCGATGAGCACCGTGCGGCGGCGCGCCAGTTCCACGGCCGCGTCGGAGGCCCCGAGATTGCGATACGACAGGGGCCGCCGAAGGGTCGCCGTGAGCTGCACCAGACGGCCGGCCCGCCAGGCGTCGCGCGCGGTGCGTGCGGCATCTCCGCCCACCACGGCGAGGACGCGCCCTTCGACCAACTCCGGACAGCCGCAGGCGCCCAACCACACGCGCGCCACGTCCACGCGCAGCAGCACGGCGCCGCTCGTCGGCGCGGCATCGGCCGCCAGCCGGCCTTCGAGGCGAATCGGCGGCAGATCGCGTGCGCCGGGGGCGGGCAGCGCGCCTTCGCGCTCCAGCATCTGCACGAGCGAGGGCGTGAGGGCGCGCCGCATCGCCGCACCGCCCGCCACGGCGCCGAGACCAACGAGCGCACAGACCGCGCACGCGACGAGTGCGCGGGGGCGGCCGTGCCACCACGCCCACACGGTGGCGGCCCAGGCCGCTGCCGCGACCGCGATCACCGGCCACGGGGGCTCCGGATGGACGGCGCCACTGGCCACGCCCACGAGAAGCGCGGCGGCGACGAGCACGGGCAGAAGAGACACGCCCGGGGCACTGCAAGAACGCGGGCAGCCGGTCCGCCGGGCGAACCGTTCAGGAATCCGCCGGGAACGCGCCCGGTGCGGCCGCGCCAACCGCGCGCCCGCGCAGAAGACGCACCGTCAGATCGACCGGCGGTACGCACGTACTGCGCGCGTCACCGCCTGTCAGGTCAGCCGTCAGCGGGCGCCGGCGGCGGTCTCGTAGTACTCCTGCAGCGAGCAGACTTCGAGGTCGCGCGTCTTGAGCGCGCGGATGGCATCCACGACGGCCGCCGCCCCCGTCATCGTCGTGATGCAAGGAATGCCGGCCATCATCGCCGCGCGGCGCACCGCCTTGTCGTCGAAGAACGACTCGAGACCGAGCGGCGTGTTCACCACCAGATGGATGCGGCGGTTGACGATCTCGTCCGACAGATTCGGCCGGCCTTCGTTCACCTTGTAGACCACGCCGCACTCGACGCCGTGCGCGCGCAGATAGACCGCCGTGCCGCGCGTGCCGATGATCGCAAACCCCATCTCCGCGAGCGCCTTCGCAATCGGCACCACGTGGGCCTTGTCGTCGTTGTTCACGCTCAGGCACACCGTGCCCTGTTCGGGCAACCGCTGTCCGGCGCCGAGCATCGCCTTGGCGAAGGCGTGCCCCGAATCGCGCGCGCCGCCCATGACCTCGCCCGTGGACTTCATCTCCGGGCCGAGAATCGAATCCACTCCGGGGAAGCGAATGAACGGGAACACCGGGCTCTTCACGAAGACACCGGCCGGCACGAGATCCTGGGTGAGGCCGAGGTCCGCGAGCGTCTTCCCCATCATCACGCGCGCCGCCACCTGCGCCAGCGGCACGCCGGTCGCCTTGGCCAGATACGGCACGGTCCGCGAAGCACGAGGGTTCACTTCGAGGACGAAGATCTCGTCGTCCTTGAGCGCGTACTGCACGTTCATGAGCCCGACCACCTTGAGCGCCCGGGCCATGCGCCGCGTGTAGTCGCGCAGCGTCGTCACATGCCGCTCCGAGAGCCCTGTGGGTGGCACGACACACGAGCTGTCGCCCGAGTGGATGCCGGCCTCTTCGATGTGCTCCATGATGCCGCCGATGACGACGGCGCCGGTGGCATCGGCCACGCAGTCCACGTCGAGTTCCTTGGCGTGTTCCAGGAAGCGGTCGATGAGGATCGGCCGGTCGTTCGACACGTCCACGGCGGTGGCCATGTAGCGGTCGAGCGACGCCATGTCGTAGACGATCGCCATGTTGCGCCCCCCCAGCACGTACGAGGGCCGCACGACCACCGGGAAGCCGATCTTGGCGGCCGCCTCGCGGGCCTCGGCACGCGACACCGCCGTGCCGCTCGCCGGCTGGGGAATGCCGAGATCCCACAGCAGCTGCGAGAAGCGCTTGCGGTCTTCGGCGAGGTCGATCGAGTCGGGCGAGGTGCCGACGATCGAGACGCCGGCCTCCTGCAGCGGCAGCGCCAGCTTGAGCGGCGTCTGGCCGCCGAACTGCACGACCACCGAGACGTCGGGGTTGCCCTGCCGTTCGCGGTCGATGATGCCCATGACGTCTTCGAGTGTGAGCGGCTCGAAGTAGAGACGGTCGGCCGTGTCGTAGTCGGTCGACACGGTTTCCGGATTGCAGTTGACCATCACCGTCTCGAAGCCGTCCTTCTTGAAGCCGAAGACGGCGTGACAGCAGCAGTAGTCGAACTCGAGGCCCTGGCCGATGCGGTTGGGGCCGCTGCCGAGGATGATGACCTTGCGGGCCGGCGTCGGCGCCGCCTCGCACTCCTGTTCGTACGAGCCGTACATGTAGGGCGTGAACGACTCGAACTCCGCCGCGCAGGTGTCGATGCGCTTGTAGGCCGCCCGCAGACCGAGTTCGCCGCGCTTCTCGCGCACCGCCGACGGGTTGACCTGGAGGATGTGCGCGAGTTCCTCGTCGCCGAAGCCGGCGCGCTTCAGCGTGCGCAGCAGGTCGGCCGACATGTCGCGCAGGCCGACGAGCGCCGCCGTGCGGCGCAGTTCGACCAGTTCGGCGAACTGCTCGAGGAACCACGGGTCGATCTTCGTGAGCTCGTGCACGCGCTCCGTGCTCCAGCCGCGCTCGAGCGCTTCGAAGACGGCCCACATGCGGCGGTCGGTCGGAATCGACAGGCGGCGGCGCAGGCTGGCGTCCACCTCGTCCGGCGTCACGTGTTCGGCGCGCGCGCCGGCCGGCTGGCCGGCGCCGAAGAGGCGCCCCTCCTTGCCGAGTTCCAGCGAGCGGACGCCCTTCAGGAAGGCTTCCTTGAAGGTGCGGCCAATCGACATCGCCTCACCCACCGACTTCATCTGCGTGGTGAGCGTGGGATCGGCCTGCGGGAACTTCTCGAAGTTCCAGCGCGGGATCTTGACGACGACGTAGTCGATCGTCGGCTCGAACGAGGCCGGCGTGAGACGCGTGATGTCGTTCGGGATCTCGTCGAGGTGGTAGCCGAGCGCGAGCTTGGCCGCGATCTTCGCAATCGGGAACCCGGTGGCCTTCGACGCCAGCGCCGAACTACGCGAGACGCGCGGGTTCATCTCGACGACGACCATGCGGCCGTCGGCCGGGTTGACGGCGAACTGGATGTTCGAACCGCCCGTCTCGACGCCGACGCGGCGGATGATGCGCCGTCCGGCGTCGCGCATCCGCTGGTACTCCTTGTCGGTCAGCGTGAGCGCCGGCGCGACGGTGATGCTGTCGCCCGTGTGCACGCCCATGGGATCGATGTTCTCGATCGAGCAGATGACGACGAAGTTGTCGGCGACGTCGCGCATCACCTCGAGCTCGAATTCCTTCCAGCCGATCACCGACTCCTCGATGAGCACTTCGTGAACCGGACTCATCTCGAGCCCGCGGCCGCAGATCTCCTTGAACTCCTCGACGTTGTAGGCGATGCCGCCGCCGACGCCGCCCATGGTGAAGGACGGGCGGATGATGGCCGGGAAGCCGGTGTTCTCCACCGCTTCGAGCGCCTCGGCCATCGTCCGCACGACCGCGCTCTTCGGCACGTCGAGGCCCAGTTCGAGCATCGCGTCGTGGAACAGCTGCCGGTCCTCGGCCACCTTGATTGCGGTGATCGACGCGCCGATGAGCTTCACGCCGTACTTGTCGAGCACGCCGGCCTCGTGCAGCGCCACGGCGAGGTTGAGCGCCGTCTGCCCGCCCACCGTGGGCAGGATGGCGTCGGGCTTCTCGCGCGCGATGATGCGCTCGGCCATGTCCACCGTGAGCGGCTCGACGTAGGTACGGTCGGCCATCTCCGGGTCGGTCATGATCGTCGCCGGGTTGCTGTTGACGAGCACCACTTCGAGCCCTTCGTCGCGAAGGGCCTTGATGGCCTGGGTGCCGGAGTAATCGAACTCACACGCCTGGCCGATGACGATCGGGCCGGAGCCGATAACGAGGATGCGCTTCAGATCTGTGCGTCGAGGCATGGGTGACGGGTGGCTTTCAGTGCGATTCCATCAGGTCGACGAACTGCCTGAAGAGATAGTCGGCGTCGTGGGGCCCGGGCGAAGCCTCGGGGTGGTACTGCACGGAGAAGAGCGGCTTGCCGGTGTGCCGGATGCCCTCGACCGTGCCGTCGTACAGGTTCTTGTGCGTCATCTCGATGCCGGCAGACAGCGAGTCGGGATCCACCGCGAAGCCGTGGTTCTGCGACGTGATTTCGACCTGACCGGACGACAGTTGCTTGACCGGATGATTGCCGCCGCGATGACCGAACTTGAGCTTGTAGGTCGACGCGCCCAGCCCGAGCGCGAGCAGCTGATGCCCGAGGCAGATGCCGAAGATGGGCGTGCCAGCCTCGACGAGCGCCCTCACGTTGTCGATGGCGTAGCCCACGGCCGCCGGGTCACCCGGACCGTTGCTGAGGAAGATGCCATCCGGCTGCCACGCCAGCAACTCGGCCGCCGGTGTCGTTGCCGGGAACACGCGCACCTGGCAGCCGTGCGCGACCAGACGCCGCAGGATGTTGGTCTTGATGCCGTAGTCGTAAGCGGCCACCTTGAGCAGCCGCGAGGCCGGCTTCTCGGGCGTCTGCGCGAAACTCGCCGCGGCCACCGTGTCGGCGAGCGACAGCGAGAAGTCGTAGGGCGCCGCGCAGGTGACCTCCTTCACGAGGTCCATGCCTTCCATGAGCGGAATCGCCCGGGCGCGCTCGACGAGGGCCTGCGGATCGACGGCGCCGGTGGCGACGACGCCGCGCATCACGCCGGCCGAGCGCAGCTTGCGGGTGAGCGCGCGCGTGTCGATGTCGGCGATGGCCACGATGTGGTTCGCGATCAGATAGTCGCGGAGTGTGGCCTGCGCGCGCCAGTTGCTCGCAATCGGTGACTGGTCGCGCATGATGAAGCCGGCGACCTTGGGCGCATCCGATTCCACGTCGGCCGCGGCGACGCCGTAGTTGCCGATCTGCGGTGTCGTCATGGTGACGATCTGGCCGGCATACGAGGGATCGGTGAGCACTTCCTGATAGCCGGTCATGCTCGTGTTGAAGACGACCTCGCCGGTGGTCTCGCCCGGAGCACCGGCCGAAACGCCCGCGTACCACGTGCCGTCTTCGAGAGCCAGAATCGCGTTCATCTATCGGGGCCTTTCCGCCGTGAGCGTGACGGCGACGCGGGCCCGGGTGCGGGCCTCGATGCGCGCCGAGGTCGTGATGGAAGCGTAGCCGGCGCGTTCGATGCGCACCGTGTGCGGACCTGCCGCGAGACTCGGCATCGTCACCGGCGTCACGCCGATGTCGGTGCCGTCGACGAACACCCGGGCGCCGGCCGGCCGGCTCTCGACGAGCAGACTGCCGGAGGCTGCGGGCACGGACGCCGCCGGTGCCGCCGTGCCGGGCGCGGCGCCGCGCGTGAGCGTGAGTTCGAGCGAACGCGCGGGGCGGCCCGCGTCGATGGCGACGCGCTGTTCAACCGGGGCGAACCCGGCGCGCACGACCCGCACCGCGTAGGCACCGTACGGGAGGTCGCGCAGGGCCAGCGGTGTCACGCCGCGGCGCTCGCCGTTCACGAACACTTCGGCGCCGCCCGGCGACGACCGCACCAGCAGGCGGCCGCCGGCGACCGCAGCAGCAGCGGGACGGGCCGCCTGGCGCGCCGCCGCGGCGCGACCCGGCGCGGGCGCGGGTGCTGGCGACACGGCCCGCGGGGCGGGACGCGACGGCGGCTTCGCGGCCGGACGGGCGGCAGGTGGAGGCGTGTCGGCCGGGCGTGGCGCCGCGGGCGGCGGCGCGGCGGCCGACGGCGCAGAGCGTGCAACCTGCGACGCCGCAGGCGGCGCCACCGCGGGCGTTGCGGCGTCCGACGGCGTGGGCGTGGACACGGGCGCCGCGGACTCGGTCACCGGCGCTGCCGGCGCCGGCTCGACCGCCAGGGGCGCACCTGCGGGCGCAGCACTCTCGCGTGCCGGCGCGCCGGCGTCCGCCGGCGTCTCGGCGGCGCCGGTGGTCGCGGTCGACACCACGGCGGATGACGGCGTGCCCCACCGGAGCAGGGCCCAGCCGCCGGCCAGCGCCGCGGCGGTGGCGACCAGAATCAGTGCCGCCCACGTCGTCCATGCGCCGGACGGCGAGTCGACAGGCGCCGTCTCATCACGCGGCATGTCCGCCGTGTCAGCGCGCGGTTCGTCCTCCGCGACGCCATCCCAGGCCTGCGCGGTGGCAACCGGCCGATCGTCCGGATCGTCCTCCGCATCTGTCTCTGGTGCGTCGTCATCGAGTGAGGCGAAGTGACGCGGCGCGGCAGGAAGCTCGACCTCGGGTTCCCAGGCGATGGCGGCGGGCGACGGTGCGAGGAGGAGCGGCGTGTCGAGCGGATCGGGCGCGTCGATGACACCGGCCGCCGGCGTGACGTCGTCATCGGCCGCCGCCTCGTCTTCGGGCGGCTCGATGTCGTCTGCCGGTTCGTCGAACGACAGGCGCGGCGTCTCGACCACCGCCGGCCGGCGGTTGGTCTTCGAACGCGGCGCGGCCTGGCCGGCAAGCTCGGCGATCGCCTCGACGAACGCCGTGGCGGTGGGATACCGGCTCTCGGGCGCCTCGCTCATCGCCCGAGCGAAGACCGCATGGAGCGCCTCGGCGCCGGCGTCGGACACGGCTGGCACCTGGAAACCCGCCGCGCCGCTGCCGGCGAGACGCCGCCCGCTCAGCCACTCGTGCGCGATGGCCGCCAGCGCGTACTGGTCGGCTGCGGGGCTGATGCCATGACCGAGCGCCACTTCAGGCGCGCAATAGGGGCGTCGCACCGGCGGACGCACGCCGACGCGTTCGAGGACCGCGGCAACGCCCATGCCGGTCAGCACGGTGTCGTCGACGGAGACCACGATGTCGCGCAGATGCAGGCTGCCGTGCGCGACCCCCACGGCCGCGGCGGCATCCATCGCGTCGGCCAGCATCCGCAGGCGCGGCAGCGCGTCGGCCATGTTCGCCGGTCCGAACTCACGCAGCGCCACATCGAGCGAGTCGCCGTCGATGAACGGGGTGACGATGAACGGCTCGACCTCGACGACGCCGGTGTCGAGGAGCGGCGTGAGCGCCGGATGCGCCGGCAGACGCTCGCGCAGCGACGCCAGGGCCGTGGCCACGACCGCCACGCGTTCCGGCGGCAGCCCGACACGGATGACCTTGATGACGACCGGTTCGCGGGTCTCGCCGTCCTCGCCACGAAATACCGGGCCCACGCTGCCGGCACCAATCTGATGCAGGATGCGGAAGCGACCGTAGGTCGCACGGGGGCCGTCGAACTGGAGGCGGTCCTCGGTCAGTTGGGTGAACTCCTCGACGCGGAACGCGATCGATTGGGGCGACCGTATGTTAGCACGCAGCTTCCCGTCCGTGCTCAGCCGCGAACACTGGTTGACACTCCGCGCGGCCCTCTGCAACAGTAGCCGTCCGGTGTCGTCACCTTCCGCTCCCGCGCCCTCGGCGGGCACTCTCGCCATCGATCTTCGTCAGCTGCCGTGGATTCGCCGCCTCGCGGCGGATTACGCGTTCGCGTTCGACGGACTCGCCCCCTTCTACCCTGGCAATCCGCAGGAAGATGCCGCGTGGGCGGACGTCGTCGCCCGGGTGCATGCCGGCCCGCAGCGCGCCACGCCCCATCTGGCGGCCCTGCTCGCCGCGCAGCAGCGCGACCGCGAAGCCCCGCCGGAGGCGCTGGCCGCCTCGGCCGCCTTCGCCGACCCGGCCACCGTCGCCGTCATCACCGGACAGCAGGCGGGGCTCTTCGGCGGGCCGCTCTACACCCTGCACAAGGCGATCACGGCCATCAAGCTGGCGCGCCGGGTCACCGCCGAACGGGGCGTACCCGCGGTGCCGGTGTTCTGGATAGACTCGGAGGACCACGACTGGGAGGAGGTGCGGGGCTGTACGGTGCTCGACGACGAGCAGCAGCCGCACACCGTCCAGCTCGGCGCGCTCGAAGGCGCCGGCGACCGGTCGATCGCGCGGCTCGTCATCGACGGCCAGGGCCAGGCCGCGGTCGAGGCGTTGAAGGCCGTGCTGCCGGCCTCCGAGTTCACAGGCGACGTGCTGGCGATGCTCACCCGCGCCTACGCGCCGGGCCGCACGATGTCGGCGGCCTTCGGCCGCGTGCTCGAACACCTGCTCGGCCGCTATGGCCTTGTCGTCTACGACGCGGCGGATCCTGCCACCAAACCCCTCGCCGCCAGGCTCTTCGCCCGCGCCCTCGAAGCGCCGGGCCGCACGTCGCAGCTGGCCGCGGAGGCCGGCAGCCGGCTCGAGCAGCGTGGCTACCACGCGCAGGTCGCCGCCGTGGAGCACTCCGCCCCGCTCTTCCTGATGAACGGCGCGCGCGAAGCGATTCGCTGGCACGACGGCGCGGCCGTGGTCGGCGAGCGCGAGATGCCGCTCGCCGAACTCGTCGCGCTGGCCTCGAACCATCCGGAACGCTTCAGCCCGAACGTCCTGCTGCGGCCGCTCGTACAGGACACGATCTTCCCCACCATCTGTTACGTGGGCGGACCGGCAGAGCTCGCCTACCTCGGGCAGCTCAAGGGCGTCTACGCACACTTCGGCGTGCCGATGCCGCTCATCATGCCGCGGGCCTCGGCGTCGGTCGTGGACTCGTCCACGCTGCGCACTCTCGGCAAGATCGATGTGCCATTTGCCGGCTACCAGCGCCGCGACGACCTCACGCTGAACCAGCTCCTCGAGCGGCAGCTGCCGCCGGAAATCGACCGGAGTTTCGCCGAGGCCACCGCGGCGATTGCCGAGAAGCTGGACGCGGTGACGAGCGCCGCCCGCCTCGTCGACAGCACGCTCGAAGGCGCGGCGAAGTCCACGCTCGGCAAGATGCAGCACGACCTGCAGTCGCTCCACGGCAAGGTGATTCACGCCGCCAAGCGGAAGGACGAAACACTCCGCCGCCAGTTCCACCGGACCCAGGGCCAGCTCTTCCCGAACGGGCAGCCGCAGGAGCGTGAGGTGGGCGCCGTGTGGCTGCTCAACCGCTACGGCCCGGCCGCGGTGGACCGGCTCGTCGACCTGCTGCCCATCGATCACGCCCATCACTGGGTGCTCACGATCTGAGCCGGCCGTCCGCGATGTGGTGGTGGCTTCCCCGCCGGCGCTGGACACGGGTTCTCGCCGCCGCCATCGCGACGCCGATCTTCGTCGCCGCCGGTATCGCCGGCTTCTACTACGGCCAGTTCTCGCGGCTCGTCGAGGCGCGCCTGCAGGGCGAGCGCGTCCGGACCATTCCGCGCGTCTACGGACGTCCGCTCACGCTGCGTCCCGGCCTCACTCTCGGCGCCGACGACGTCGTGCAGCGCCTGAACGACCTCGGCTACACGGCGCGCGAAGCGCCGCGCCAGGGCGGCGAGTTCGTGGCGACGCGCGACCTCGTGGTAGTCGTTCCGCGGGGCGGACGCCATGCCGGCCGCACCGTCCGGCTCGAGTGGACCCCGGCCGAACCCGCACGCCCGGCGGCCGACACGTCCCCCGTCATCGCACGCGTGGTCGTCGGCGACACCCGCGTGAACGAGGTGGCCCTCGACCCGCCGCTCCTGAGCGGCCTCGTCACGCCCACGCGCGAGCGCCGGCGCCGTGTGCCGCTCGCGGCGATTCCCGCGCACGTGCAGCAGGCCGTGCTGGCCATCGAAGATCGCCGCTTCTACCAGCATCCCGGGGTCGACCCGATTCGGATGGTCGGCGCCCTCGTGACCAACCTGCGCGGCACGCGCGGCTATCTCTCGGGGGCGAGCACGATCACGCAGCAGCTGGCGCGCAACTTCTTCCTGACGGAAGAGATGGCCGAGGAAGCGCAGTCGGGACGGCGCTCCATCCGCCGCAAGCTGCTCGAGCAGTTCATGGCCGTGGTGCTCGAAACACGCGCCACCAAGGAAGAAATCCTCGAGCTGTATCTGAACGAGGTCTACCTCGGACACCGCGGCTCGTTCGCGCTGCACGGCGTGGCGGCGGCGGCCCGCACCTATTTCGCCAAGGACCTCAGCAACCTGACGGTCGCCGAAGGCGCGCTCATCGCCGGCGTCATCCAGTCGCCCGGCAACCACTCGCCGTTCGCCAGCCTGGCGCGCGCGAAGGAACGCCGCGACGTGGTGCTGCAGGCGATGCACGATGCCGGCTATCTGCCGGCGGACGGGCTCGCCGCCGCGCGCGAAGAGCCGCTGCAGGCCGCCGCCCGCGCACTCGACTTTGAGGCGCCGTACTTCGTCGATCACGTGGCCGACGAACTCGACGCCGCGTTGCCCGGGCTCGTCGGCCGCGACTCCACGCTCGAGGTCTACACGACCCTCGACATCAATCTGCAGCGGGCCGCTCAGGACGCCGTGCGCGCGGGGCTTGCGGCAGTGGACGAGACGCTCGCGAAGCGGAAGCGCGCCGTGCGGCCGCAGGCCGCCCTCATCGCCGTGGATCCGCGCACCGGCGAGGTGCTGGCGCTCGTCGGCGGACGGTCGTACAACCAGTCGCAGTTCAACCGCGTGACCGGCGCGCGGCGTCAGCCCGGTTCCGTCTTCAAGCCGTTCGTGTATCTCGCCGCCTTCGACCAGGCGGCGCGTGACGGCCGCACCGATGTCACGCCAGCCACGCTCGTGCTCGACGAACCGACAACGTGGCCCGCCGCCGAGGGCGATTGGACGCCGAGCAACTACGACGACGAATACGACGGCATGATCACGCTGCGCCGGGCGCTGGCGCTGTCGCGCAACATCGCCGCCATCAAGGTGGCCGAACAGGCCGGGTTCTCGACCGTGGCCTCGCTGTGGACCCGCACCGGCCTCGGCAGGTCGCCGCTGCGCGGCTACCCGTCGATCGCCCTCGGCGTCTTCGAACTGACGCCGCTCGAAGTGGCCGAGGCGTTCACGACGTTCGCGACGCTGGGCACGCAGCGTCCGCTCCGCGCGATCACCCGGGTCACGAGCGGGAAGGAGGAGCGCCAGGTCCCGGCGCCCCAAAGCCGCTCGGTGGCCGACCCGGCCGTGACCTACCTCGTGACGAACATGATGCGCAGCGTGCTCAACGAAGGCACGGCGGCCTCGGCCCGCGCGTCGGGTTTCGCGCTCGACGCCGCCGGCAAGACCGGCACCACCAACGATCTGCGCGACGCCTGGTTCGTTGGCTTCACGCCCGAGCTGCTGGCCGTGGTCTGGGTGGGTCTCGACGACAACCAGATCCTCGGGCTGAGCGGCGCGCAGTCGGCCCTTCCCATCTGGACGGCGTTCATGAAACGGGCGCTCGCCGGCCGTCCCAACGTCCCCTTCACGCCGCCTCCCGGCATCGTCCAGCTCGAGATCGACCGTGACACGGGCCATCTGGCGCTGCCGGGCTGCCCGCGGGTGGCCACCGAGGCCTTCCTCGCCGGCACCGAGCCGGCCACGTGGTGCCCGTTGCACCAGTTTCAGTGATAATCGGGACAGACCGATGAATCAGGAAGTCTTCGCGGCCCTCGGCGAGGCGATGAAGCGCGCGGAAGACGTGGCGCTCGTCACCATCGTCGCCACCAACGGCTCGACGCCGCAGCGCGTCGGCGCCAAGATGCTGGTCTTCGCCGACGGCCGCACCGTCGGCACGATCGGCGGCGGCTGCTACGAGAACGACGCCTTCTGGAAAGCGCGCGCCTCGCTCGAGTCGCGCAAGCCGGCGCGCGTGAAGTACGAACTCGACGACGACTTCGCGCAGGAAAACGGTCTGGTCTGCGGTGGCCAGATGGAAGTGTTCATCGAACCGATCGAGCCCGCGCCGGCCGTCTACATCATCGGCGCCGGCCACGTCGGCTACTACCTCGCCAAGTTCGCCCACGAGTCGGGCTTTCTCGTGAACATCGTGGACGACCGCGAGCAGTTCGCCAACCGCGAGCGCTTCCCCGAGGCCGCCGAGGTCATCGTGGACGACGTGCCGGCCTGGCTGGCCGCCGCGACGCTCCCGGCGAGCGCCTACGTGGTCATCGTGACACGAGGCCACCGGCACGACCTCGACGCCCTGCGGTCGGTCGTGGCCCGCGACCTGCGTTATGTGGGCCTCATCGGCAGCCGCGCCAAGGTGGCCCGGGTGTACGAGGCCCTCATGGCCGAAGGCATGGACCCGGAGCGCTTCACGCGGGTGTACGCCCCAATCGGCCTCGACCTCGGTGCCGTCACGCCGCAGGAGATCGCCGTGAGCATCGTGGCCGAGCTCATCGCGGTGCGCCGCGGCCGCACGGCCGACCCGGCAGTGGCCGGTGCGTCCCTCAAGTGGACGCCGAAGTTCGTGGCCACGCCCTCGCAGTCCTGACGCCGGCTGGCGGGCCGGCCGCCCGGACGCTCCCCGCCTTCTGCTATACTCGTCTCTAGCAGTCTCACCTGACGAGTGCTAACGCCATGACTCCGGGGCCCCTGTCCGACCGCACACGCCGCGTCCTTGCGTGCCTGGTGAAGGACTACATCGATTCCGGCGAGCCCGTCGCGTCGGCCGCGCTGTGCCGCCGCGCCGGCCTGGGCGTCTCGTCGGCGACCATCCGCAACGTGCTGGCGCAGCTCGAAGACATGGGCTACGTCCGCCAGCCGCACACCTCGGCCGGCCGCGTGCCCACCGACCTCGGCTACCGCTACTACGTGGACATGCTGCTCGACACCCGGCGAGCCACCCGCGACGCCTCGAGCGTCGAAGCGCGGCTGCGCGAGCAGGCCGGTGCCGCCCCCCTCTTCGACCAGCTCCTGTCGAGCGCGTCGCACGTGCTCTTCGAGTTCTCGCACCACGTCGGCTTCGCCATCGCGCCCTCCGAACAGCACGCGATCTTCCAGCGGATCGAGTTCGTGCCGCTCTCGGGTTCCCGTGTGCTCGTCGTGACGGTGGCGCGGGGCAATCACGTCTCGCAGAAGGTCATCGACACCGGCGAAGAGATCCCGCCGAGCGCCCTCAGTCAGGCGGCCAGCTACCTGAACGCCGAGTTCGGCGGCATGCCGCTCGCCGACGTGCGCGATGCCGTCATCGCCCGACTCGAGCAGGAACGCACACTCTACGACCAGCTCCGCGCGATCGCGCTGACCCTCGCGCGCACGACACTCGAGGGCATCGAAACGCCGGCGTCGGTCTTCATCGACGGCGCCTCATCGCTCGCCGACACGGGCGATGCCACCCCGGTGTCGCTCTCGACGCTGCGCACGCTGCTGCAGATGGTCGAGGAAAAGCAGCGCCTCGTGCGCCTGCTCGACGCCTATCTCGAAGGCCCGGGCGTGGCCGTGGTCATCGGCGCCGAACACCACGACCCGCAGCTGCGGGGCTGCAGCCTCGTCGTCGCCGCCTACGGCGACGGCGCGCGGCGCGGCGCGGTGGGCATCATCGGCCCGACCCGCATGCACTACTCGCGTGCCATCAGCGTCGTCGACGGCGCCGCGGTGGCCGTGGCGCGTTTCCTGCGCGACGAAAACTAGGCGCGTTTCACTCCGGTTCGAATTGCCATGAGCGACAGTCCTGTGTCCGACACCCCTGCGACGCCGCCCGGTGCCCCCGAGGGCGATCCGGCAGCCTCGCCGCTCGAGGCCCTGCAGCGCGAGCGCGACGATCTCTACGACCGGTTGCTGCGCAAGACGGCCGAGTTCGACAACTTCCGCAAGCGCACCGAACGCGAACGCCGTGAGTTCGCCGAATGGGCCGCGGCGGAGCTCATCGGCGACGTGCTCGCCGTGGTCGACGACTTCGACCGCGCCCTGAGCGTCGCGGCGCCGCCCGAAGCGGCGAAGTACCGCGAGGGCGTCGAGCTCATCCATCGGCAACTGACCGACCTGCTGCGCAAGCGCGGCGTACAGCCCGTCGAGACCACCGGCACGCATTTCGACCCCACCGTGCACCAGGCCGTGGCCTACGACGAAAGCCCCGGCGCGCGTGACGGCGAGGTCGTGGCCGAACTACGGCGCGGCTACAAGCTCGGCGAACGCCTCCTGCGTCCGGCGCTCGTGCGCGTGGCCAAGGCATCGTGAGCGCCCGCGACCTCTACGAAGTGCTCGGCGTGGCGAAAGACGCCAGCGACGCCGACATCAAGAGTGCCTACCGCAAGCTGGCGCTGAAGTACCACCCGGACCGCAATCCCGGCGACCACACCGCGGAAGAGAAGTTCAAGGAAGCCGCCGAGGCCTACTCGGTGCTCGCCGACGCCGACAAGCGTGCCCGCTACGATCGCTTCGGGCATGCGGGTGTGAGTGGCGCCGCCGGCGGCCAGGGCTTCGACCCGTCGGTCTTCACGGGCTTCGAGGACATTCTCGGCGGCCTCGGCGACATCTTCGGGTTCGGTGACGTCTTCGGCGGCCAGGGCCGCCGGCGCGGCGGCCCGCAGCGCGGCGCCGATTTGCGCTACGACCTCGAGGTCACGTTCGCGCAGTCAGCCAAAGGCGCCGAACAGACGATTCAGATTCCGCGCCACGAGACGTGCGGCACCTGCAGCGGCAACGGCGCCGCGCCGGGCACGCAGCCTACGACCTGCGGCCAGTGCCGGGGTGCCGGCCAGATCCGCTTCCAGCAGGGCTTCTTCACCATGGCCCGCACCTGCGGCACCTGCCGCGGCTCCGGCAAGGTGGTCGCCACGCCCTGCAAGACCTGCAAGGGCGAAGGCCAGGTCGAGCAGCAGAAGAAGCTCACCGTGAAGATCCCGGCCGGCATCGC
>JAEUQR010000012.1 GCA_016789705.1 Acidobacteriota bacterium | reverse complement strand
GGCGTCTGGGCCCGGGCGGAGGCAGCGACGAGCAGCACGAGCAGCGAGCAGGGCAGGCAACGGATCATGGCGGCAATCTCCCAAGCGGCCGGGGAGCGGCCGGCGCGGCCTGAAGTCTAGCAGAGGTCGAACGCGGCGAGCGGAGCCACCGCGCGGGCGCTGCAAGCCGCTACCGCGGCGTCCAGAGGAACAGCTGCCACTCGCCGACGGGTTCGGATTCGCCGATGATGACGCCGCCCGAGAGCCGGCGACTCAGATCCGGCCCGAACATCGCCTGCAGGTACGGCTTCTTGGCATCTCCCGTGACCTCCGTGGCCGTCATGGCGAAGGTGGCGTCTCCGATGCGCACGTAGCCCTCGGGCGCGATGCGGGCCCGCGTCGCCCAGTAGCCGCCATCCGGCCGCGTCGAGGTGATGAAGCCGTCCTTGAACGGCACGAGTGAGACGTTCACGACGAACGGCGGGAAGCCTCCAGTCTTGATCATGCCGGTTGCGCGCTTGTACACGGCCGTGAAGTCTGCGGGAGGCGGCGTGATGGTGCCGCCGATGCGCACGCCGGCGATCCGGTTGTAGGGGGCGACGAACACGTAGGTCGTGGCGGCGACGACGAGCAGGGCGCCGAAGGCGAGCCCTGCAACCTGCATCTTCGAGCGTGCCATGGCGGTCTCCTTGGTCAACGGGCCCGACGCGGCGCCAGCGCGCGGTCGGCGATCGAGAGCAGCGTCGTGGCCACGAGCACTGTGGCGCACGGACGGACGAGGGCGGCGGCCAGGGCCGGCAGGGCCGGCAGGCTACCGAGGCGGGCGATGACGATCTGGACGAGCGGGACGAAGTAGAGGATGCCGTTCCAGCGCCCGAGGACGCTCATGCGCAGCTGCTTCTGCCGGTGCAGGAAGTACGAGTCGAGGACGTACTGCGAGAAGGCCACCACGATGAGCACCGGCAGCAGCACCGGCACCAGGCCCGCCACGGCGGCGCCGGCCAGACCGGAGGTGACGAAGAGGAAGTCGGTGGTGTGATCGAACAGCATCCCGCCCGGTGATGCCGTGCCGGAGGCGCGCGCCAGCGGGCCGTCGTACACGTCGGTGACGATGGCGATGGTCACCAGCGCCGACAGCAGCCAGACCGACACGCGATCCGGACGGGAAAACGCGAATGCGGCGGGCACGACCGCCAGCAGCCGCGTGCCCGTGAGCGCGTGCGCGATCACTTGTCCAGCAGCTCCCGCCGGGCCCGCGGCCAGAACAGCAGGCCGAGCAGCGCGTTGAAGAGAACGAAGAAGTTGTGCTGGACGAACCCGAACGCCGCCATCTGCCCGACGTTGTCGGGGAACAGGATGACCCAGGACGTGATCGCGGCCGCGCGCATCGGCGTCGGCACGGTGGCGGCAAAGAAGATCACCGGCAGGTACGGGAACAGCGTGAAGAACGAGGCCGGCACACCGAAGAGCCGCAGCGCGATCGTATAGACCACGCCGGCGCCGATGAGGGCCGGCGACCGCAGCACGAGGAAGGCCGCGTAGTGCCACGGCCGCGCCATGCGGAACGCGTGCAGGATGCGCTTGTCGCGCAGGCCGCTCCCCGGAAGCACCAGCCCGCGGAAGTAGGCGATCCAGGCCACCAGCACGACGGCGCCGCCAAGCACCAGCCACGGAACCAGACCGAAGGCCTCAGGCAGGCGTTCACGGCTGAACACGTAGCCGATGCCGGCCCAGGTCAGCAGGTAGAACACTTCGCAGAACATGATGAACAGCATCACTGAGCCGACTTCCCAGCCCGGCACGGCGTGGCGCCGGTTCAGGTAGTAGGCCATCGCGCCCTTGCCGATCTGCTCGCTGAAGATCGAGATGATGTACGCGCTCGCGCGAATCGGCAGGATGTCGCGGTAACGGATCTGTTTCTCGAGGAACCAGTTGAGCGCGCTCGTCGTCACGCGTGTGTCGACCAGGAAGTAGAAGCCCGAGTAGGCCAGCATCAGGCCCAGCCACGGCACCCAGTCGACGTTGCTGAAGACACGCGTCATGTAGTGGACAAGTGACAGACCCTCGCGTGCGGCCGCGCCGCTCAGGCGCAGGTACAGGAATACGAAGCAGAGGGCCGTGACCGCCAGGAACACCAGGCGCTGCAGCGCACTGGGCTTCCGTGCGGCTGGCGTGTCGCTCGGCGCGGGCGCGCTGGCATCGGTCATGTCGTGGGTCTCCCGGCCAGGATCTTGGCGAGCGTCTCGGCGAGCGGCGTGAGGGTGATGCCCAGATCGGCGTCGGCGTTGTGCGGGACGTCCTCGTTCGCGGTGATGACGTCGATCACCGTGGGCGTGATGCCGCCGCCGCTGAGACGGCTCCGCAGCGCCGCCCCCAGCCGGGCGGCCCAGATCGGGATGGCGCCCAGCGTCACGTCGCGGCCCATCATCGTGGCGGCCCGGAGGATCAGATCGCGGTAGGCGATGGGTTCGGGGCCCGCGAGTTCGTGCACGTGCACGCCGGGGAGGCGGCGATCGCAGGCCACGAGAATCGCGCGGCTGAGGTCGTCGAGGTCGAGTGGGCGCATCACGTATCCGCCGCCACCCAGAAGTCTTGCCCGGCCGCTGCCCGCCGTGCGGATGATAGCGGCGGCGCCGGCCGAGCCCGGGCCAAGCAGAATCGGCGTGCGGATGATCGTGGCGTGCAGCCCCGAGCGCTCCACCACGCGTTCACCTTCAGCCTTCGACCGTCGATACCGGTTGGGGGAGTGCACGTCGGCGCCGATCGCGCTCACCAGCACCAGATGCGGCACACCGGCGCGCTGGCAGGCGGCGACGACCGCGGCGGTCGCCGCGACATTCGCCTGTTCGTAGGTGGCCTCACGGCTCTCGATGAGGATGCCGGCGAGGTGCACGACCGAGGAGGCGCCCTGCATCACTGCCGCGAGGCCCGCCGCATCGTCGCCGGCGACGACGCGCACGTCGATGCCGCGCACGCCGGCCAATGTCGACGCCGCGCGATCTGAGCGCACCACGGCGACGGCCTGAGTTCCTGGCGTCACCGCCGCGTGCGTCAGCAGGTTCCGGCCCACGCCGCCATTGGCGCCGGTGACGACAAGACGTGTGCCGGCGCTGCTCACGCCGGCTACCGAGGCGTCCAGAAAAAGATCTCCCAGAGCTCCGGGTTGGCCAGATCCTCGGGCGCCATGCCCGGTGTCTTCGCGGTGTTGTACTTGCGAACGTAGGCGGCGCCCATTTCCTTGCGCTCGGCTTCGTCGACGATGTGACGCGCGGTCATTTCGTAGGCGGCATCGCCGATGCGGATGGTGGCGTTCGGGTTGGCGTGGATGCGCTCGCCCCAGTAGCCGCCATCGTGGCGGGTGGCCGAAATCACGCCCTTGGGTGTCCCGACGAACCAGACATTGACCACGAAGGGCGGGAAGCCATCGGGCTTCAGCTGCATCACCTGCGACTGGTAGGTGGTCTGGCCCGGCTGCCGCTCGATGTTCAGACCGCTCCAGTCGGCCGGAGGCGGCGTAAGCGTGCCGCCAAGGCGCACGCCAGGCGTGCGATTGTAGGGTGTCATGAAGACATAGGCGAGCGCGGCGATCGCGAGTACGCCGCCGAGCCAGACCCAGACCTCACCGGCCTTCTTTGCCATGCTGCCGCTCCTCGCCGTTGGTGATCGACCGCCGTGTTCGGGTACGCGCCGGATGAGTCGCGGGCATTCTACACGGACCGTGCGCGCCGGGTACGCGCCTGGGCCGCCTATTTCCGGGGCGGCGCCGTGTCCCACCAGAACGGCTTCGGCAGCGTCTTCGCCGAGGGCCAGATGGTGTTGAGCGTGTCGGCCTCGAAGAGCTCGCCGTTCTTCATCACGTAGCGCACGGTGTTCGTATTGCGCAGGTTCACGAGCGGATTGCCGTCCAGGATGGTGAGGTCCGCGAACTTGCCCGGCTCGATCGAGCCGATGTCGCGCTGCATGCCCAGCGCTTCGGCGCCGAAGATGGTGATGACCTTGAGCGTCTCGTGCGGCGTCAGGCCGCCCGAGCCGAGGTTCCACGTCTCCCAGTGCGCGCCCAGACCCTGGAGCTGGCCGTGGCTGCCGAGGCCGGCGCGGCCGCCGGCGCGCACGATGTCGGCCACCTGCCTGCCGATCTTCGTGTGGCCGTATTCCTCGGGGATGAACCACTGCGGACGGCGACGGATCATCGTGTCGAGCAGGTCGTTCGGGATCCACTTGTTGAGTTTGGTGTCGCCCACCGTGTTCTCGGTCTCGAAGTAGAAGTTCTCGCTCCACGGCGCGCCGTAGGCCACGAGGATCGTCGGCGTGTAGAACGTCTTCGTGCGAGCGACGAACTCCACCACGTCCTTGTGCAGGGGCATGATGGGGAAGCTGTGCTCCTGGCCGGTGTAGCCGTCCATGATCTGCGTCAGGTTCAGCTTCAGGTCGAGCGAGCCTTCGATGGTGGGGGTGATGCCGTACTCGCGGCTGGCTTCGATGATCCACTGGCGCACCAGGCGATCACCGGCCACGTATTGCTTGATCGTGTTCGTGCGGTAAGCGTCCCGGTAGCGCTTGATGAAGCTGAAGGCCGCCTCGCGGCTGTCGATGCCCGAGGTGGAGAACACGCCCGGGCCGGTCGCGAACACGCGCGGCCCCGGCATCATGCCGGCATCCACCATGTCGGCATAGGCGAAGACGTCCGGCGTCGAGGTCTGCGGATCGCGCGTCGTCGTGACGCCGTAGGCGAGGTTGGCGTAGTACTGCCACACCGCCGTCTGGTGCAGGCCGCGCGGCGCCCACATATGGGCGTGCACATCGACGAAGCCGGGCATGACCGTCCTGCCGCGCAGGTCGATCCGGCGGATGCCGGCGGCGGCCGCCACCTTGCCGCGCGGGCCCACCGCCGCGATGCGGTTGTCGGTCACGAGGATGTCGCCGCTCTCGAGCACCTCGTCCCCGTTCATCGTGATGACACGGGCGCCGGTGAGCAGCACGGAACCCGTGGCCTTCGCGCGCGGGGCTTCGACCACGACGTCGAGTCGCTGTGGTTCGGTGCTGCCCACGGTCTGGCGGAACACCTGCGCGCCGAGCGCCCACACCACCGAGGTGCCGTCGCTCGTCCAGTCGAGATAGTCGCCGCCTTCGGCCGACATCCGCGTGATCGGCACCGCGGTGTTGTCGCCGCGGCCGGTGATGCGCACTTCCACCGTGTCGCGGCCGGCGCGGGGCAGGGCGAACAGATGATGCCGGCCCTGCAGGCTCACAAAGAGCTTGGTGCCGTCTGGTGAGAGGCGAATCTCGTCGGCGGCCGGCGGGTTGCTGCCCGGCCCCACGCCCTGCACGCGCACGAGCGTGCGGCGGTCGTAGCCGGTGAGGGTGATCGAGGCGAGGCCGCGGTTGGTGCGGAAGTAGACGCGGTCGTTGTCGCCGCGCGTGAAGTGCAGGCCGCGGCCGCCCTGCGCCGACGCCACGAGCGTCTGCGCGCCGCCTCCGGCCGCCATGGTGCGGATCTCGAGCGTGTTCGGCGCGTCGATGCCGCCGATTTCCGCCGGGCTGTCGCCGTCGTGATCCGGCGGCGGCGTGTCCAGCATGATCGCGTAGAGCTGGTCAGACGCCGCGCCGGCGAGGAACGCCACCCGCGCGCCATCCGGCGTGAAGACAGGATCCAGGTAGTAACCCTCGTGGGCGGTCAGCGTCTCGGGCGTGCCACCGGCCGCGGCGACCTTCTTGATGTGGCCGCCGGTAGACGTCCACGTCGTGTAGACGATGGCCGATCCATCCGGCGCCCACGTGGGCATGAACTCACCCTCGCTGGCCGCGGTCAGCCGGCGCGGCGCGCCGGCGGGCAGGTCCATCGCGTAGAGATGGTTGAGCGCGCTGAACACGAGACGGCGCCCGTCGGGCGAGACGCGCGGCCAGCGCACGAGCCGCGCCCGCACCTGTGGCCCGTCGTCGATGCGGACCTCGGAGTAGGCGCGCGGCGCCACCTCCACCTGCACGCGGGCGGTGAAGGGAATGGGCGTGGCGGCGCCCGTCTCCACGTCGATGCGCTGGAGCTTGCCGGCCACCGGCACCACGATCGAGCGGCCGTCGGGCATGAAGTCGTAGCGCGGCAGCGTGTCGCGGCTGGCGCGTGATTCCTGATCGTCGCGCGTCACCGGCGAGACCAGCCAGCGTTCGGCGCCGGTCTCGAGGTTGCGGATGCGCAGGCTGGTGTCGGTCTTGTAGCGCGTGGCGTAGACCAGCCACCTGCCGTCGGGCGAGAGCACCGGCCGCATGGCGCTGCCCTGGGCGTTCGTGACCTGCGACACGTCGCCCGTGTCGCGATCGTGGCGGTGGATCTGCCAGAGCGGAAACCGCGCGTTGTAGGTGAAGGTGCCGGTGCGTTGCGCGTAGTAGATGAAACGGCCGTCGGGCGACACCACCGCGCCCATCCGGTTCGGCGGAGGCGGCGGGGGCGGACCGGCCGCATCAGGTGACGGCTGCGGTGGCGGCGCGGCGCCTACGCGCACGCCGTTGCCGCCGTCGCGGTGATACATGAACAACCAGAACGTGCCGGGATCCGGCGGCCGCGACTTCGACACCACGAGGTACTGTCCGTCGGGCGTCCACGCCGGCGACGTCATGATCTGCGGCCGGTCGTTCGTGCGGCCGTCCTTGCTCACCGCGCGAGGATTGCCGCCGTCGGCATCGGCGATCCACAGGTTCTCGACGCCGGTGCGATCGCTGAGGAAGGCGATCGTGCGGCCGTCGGGCGACCACGTGGGCTGGCTCTCGAACGACAGCCCGCCCATGATGCGCCGCGCCTCGCCGCCGCCGACCGGCAGCGTGTAGAGATCCCCCAGCAGATCGAACACGATCGTCTGGCCGTCGGGTGACACGTCCACCGACATCCATGTCACCTCGTCGGTCGTGAAGTCGATGGTGCGTTCGGCCTTCAGCACCAGACCGTCGGTCGCGGGCGGCGCCGAGGGCTGTTCCTGAGCGAGAAGCGGCAGGCCGACGGCCGTGCCAAGGACGGCCGTGGCGGCCAGGATGCGACGGATCACGGAAGCCTCCCGGAGTGACGAACGCTGGGACAACTCGGGCTCACCGTGACGTGCGCCCGGAATGCGCGCATGATACTCCGGCGTCGTCGCCGGGCTGGCTAGCGAAAGTGCACCGTGGGCGGCTCGTGCGCGGTCACGCCGAACGCGGCGAGGGTCGCGTGCTGACGGTGCAGGAAGATGCGGGTCAGGTCGCGCCGCACGAACAGCCACTCGATGGCCCAGCCGCCCGGCACCGCGAAGTCCACCTGGTCGTCCACCCACGTGCCTTGTGGTGTCTCGCGAAACCGGTGGCTGTGGATCCACCGCCAGTAGGGCCCCGAGAGCTGCGTGTCGATGAAGTGGAACGGCGGGTCCCACGCCGTGATCTCGGTCCGCCACGAGATCGGCACGCCGTGCACCTTCAGGCGGTAGTCGATGAGCGCGCCCACCCGCATCTCGATGGGCAGCGGCGTGACGATGTGGAAATCCACCCACGGCGGGGTGATGTGCTGCAGGTTGCCGGCGTCGGCGAAGAACGGGAACACTTCGTCGAGCGGACGGGGCAGGAAGAGCGACGTTTCGAGCAGCGACATACGGACTCCCTGAGAGACGCTGTCGAGGCCGCGGCGGGTTCCGTCGCGGGCGGTCGGAACCCGGCAGCAGTCGGAGTATCATGCGCCCACCGCATGCAGCCCATCACCGCCATCGCCATCCGTCTCGGGCTCACCGAGGACCTGCTCGAACCCTACGGCCGCCACACCGCGAAGATCCGGCTCGAGACGCTGGACCGCTTCCCGGCGCGGCGCGGCAAACTCATCCTCGTCACCGCCATCACGCCGACGACGAGTGGTGAAGGCAAGACGGTGAACACGATCGGGCTCACCCAGGGCCTCGTGCACATCGGCAAACATGCCGTGGCGGCGCTGCGTGAGCCGTCGCTCGGCCCCGTGTTCGGACAGAAGGGCGGCGCCACCGGCGGCGGCAAGGCCTCGCTGCACCCGGTGGACAAGATCAACCTGCACTTCAACGGCGACTTCCACGCCATCACCGCGGCGCACAACCTGCTCGCGGCGCTCCTCGACACGCACCTGCACTTCGGCAACGAGCTCCGGCTCGACGCGAAAGAGATCCTCTGGCCGCGCTGCATGGACATGAACGACCGCGCGCTCCGGAAGATCGCGGCCGGCATGGGCGGACGCGAGAACGGCCCGGCGCGTGAGACCGGTTTCATCATCACTGCCGCCTCCGAGATCATGGCCATCATGGCGCTGGCCGAGAGCCGCGCCGATCTGCGCGCGCGTCTCGGGCGCATCGTCGTCGGCCTCAACTACGACGGCAAGCCGGTCACGGCCGCGGACCTGAAGGCGGTCGGGCCGATGATGGTGCTGCTGAACGACGCCCTCATGCCGAATCTCGTGCAGACGGGCGAGGGCGCGCCGGCCATCGTGCACTGCGGCCCCTTCGCCAACATCGCCCACGGCACGAGCAGCGTGCTGGCGCAGCGCCTGGGCCTGCACCTGGCCGACTACGTGGTGAACGAAACCGGCTTCGCCGCGGATCTCGGCGCCGAGAAGTTCTTCGACATCGTGATGCCGATGTGCGGACACGTGCCGTCGGTGGCGGTCATGATCGTCACGCTCAAGGCGTTGCGCGCGCAGGGCGGTGCCCCCGACGGCCCGGTGGCCGCCGGCTTCCCGAACCTCGCCCGCCATGCCGCGAACGTGCGCCGCTGGGGCGCGCAGCCGGTCGTGGCGCTCAACCGCTTCGCGGCTGACAGCGAGGCCGATCTCGCCGTCGTGCTCGACTACTGCGCCTCGATTGGGGTGGACGCCGCTCTCTCCGAGGGGTACCTCAGAGGCGGTGAGGGCATGGCGGATCTGGCCCGCAAGGTGGTCGCCGCGGCCGAGCGTGCGGACCTCTCGCAGGTGCGGCCGCTCTACGGTCCCGAGCTCACCCTCGAGCAGAAGATCACGACGATCGCCACGCAGGTGTACGGCGCGAAAGGGGTCAGCTTCAAAGCCGGCGCGAAGACGCGCCTGCAGCAGTACGCCGCGCTCGGCTACGGCCATCTGCCGGTCTGCATCGCCAAGACGCAGTACTCGTTCAGCGACGACGCGAAGCTCATGGGCGCGCCGAGCGACTGGACGCTCACGATCTCCGACGCGTCACTCTCGGCCGGCGCCGGCTTCATCGTGGCCACCGCCGGCAACATGATGCTCATGCCGGGCCTCGGCAAGGTGCCGCAGGCGCAGAAGCTCGACGTCACCGACAGCGGCGACGTCGTGGGCATGGAATACTAGTCGGGAACCGGGGCTCGGGGCCCGGGGCTCGGGAGTGCACGTGGAGTATCTGATCAAGCAGTACCCGCTCGAGTCGGGCGCCCTCGAAATCCAGTACATCGAAGAGTTCTTCGGCGAGTTTCCGCGCCGGAAGACGGCGGCCGAGATCGTCGGCCGGCTGGCCGAGCGCGAGTCGCTCATCCTGATGGCCGAAGGCGCGTTGCCCGACGACCCGGCCACCCGTATTCCGGTCGCCTACAAGGTCGTGCACGAGTTGCGGGCCGTCGAGGCGGATCCGAAGCTGCGCGATCTGGTCGAGCGGCTGCGCGGGTGCATCGACTTCGACGGCCGGAAGGTGCTGTATTCCTGGATCGGCGCCACCCGCCGCGACTGGCGCGGCCAGGGCCACTTCCGTGCCCTCACCGAGCAGTCGGAGGCGTGGGCCGTGGCGCTCGGCTTCCAGGAGGTCGTCGTCAAGACGAAGAACAAGTTCTACGACATGCGCGCGGTGCTGGCGCAGCTCGGCTTCGACGTCGTGAAGTTCGAACGCCACCCGAGCGGCCCGGGCGAGTCGAAGGTCTACCTGAGCAAGCAGCTCCTGCCGGATCTGGTGGCCGGGCACCGCAGCCGCCGCACCGTCGTGCACGCCGGCTGAGCGCCGGGCCGTCAGCCGGCGCGCAGCGTCTCCACCGGGTCGACACGTGTGCCGCGCCGGGCCGGCAGGTACGTCGCCAGCCAGCCGGCGCCGGCGATGAGCGCGCCGACGCCGACGAGTGTAGCCGGATCGCCCGGGGCCACGCCGTAGAGCAGCGCGCGGAGCGTCGAGGCGAGCGGTACCGACAGCGCCGCGCCGATGGCGACGCCGGCCACGACCACCGTCATGCTCTGCCGCAGCACCAGGCGCGTCACGTCGCCGGGCTCGGCGCCGAGCGCCAGGCGCACGCCGAATTCGGCGCGTCGCTGCGCCACGCCGTAAGCGACCACGCCGTAGACGCCGATGGCCGCGAGGAGCAGCGCCGAGGCGGCAAACAGGCCGAGGGCGGCCGAGGCCACCCGTGGGCGTGTCAGTGATCGCGCCACCACGCGGTCGAGCGGGCGGATGTCCGACACGGGCTGCCGCGGATCGACGGCGCGCACCGCCGCGGCGAGCGCCGGCCCGAGGGCCGCCGGATCGCCGGTCGTGCGCACGACGAAGGTCATCGTGCCGATGGTCTGCTGGGCGTACGGCAGGTAGATCGCCGGCCGCGCCTCAGCGCCGAGGCTGGCCAGCGTCACGTCGCCCACCACACCCACGATCTCCTGCTCGCTGCCGAGCGAGTCGGCCAGGCGGCGGCCGATCGGCGAGACGTCCGGCGACAACTGCCGCACGAACGCCTCGTTCACGATGGCGACGCGCGGCCGGTCGGCCACGTCGGCATCGCTGAAGTCACGCCCGGCGTGCAGCGGAATCTGGAGTGCCGCGAAGTACCCCGGCGTCACCGGCCGATAGTCGGCCGTGGGACGTTCGCCGGCCGGCGGCACGGGCCGATCGGCGAGCAGGAACGACGAGCCGATGCCCGGGTTGCCATCGAGCGGCAGGAACGACGTGCCGGCGGCCGCCGCCACCCCGGGCAACGCCCGCAGGCGCGTCAGCACGTCGGTCGTGAACGCCACGGCCGTGGCCTGCGCGGAGGGCCCCATGCGAGAAACGCGCGCGGTCAGCACCTGTTGCGGATTGAAGCCGGGCGCGACCTGCTGCAGGGCGAGATAACTGCGGCCGAGGAGCGCCGCGCCCGACAGGATGAGCATCGCGGCGGCGACCTCGCCGGCGACGAGCCAGCCGCGCCACCGCCGCCCGCCGCCGGTCTGGCCGCGGCCGCCTTCGCGCAGCGTGCCGGCCACCGGTGTCGATCGCGCGGCCAGGGCCGGTCCGAGGCCGCAGACGAGCATCGTGACCGCCGTGATGGCCGCGGCGAAGAGCAGGGCGGTGCCATCGAGGCGCGCCTCAGTGGTGATGGGCACGCCGGCCTCGCGGGCCGTAGCGGCGACGAGGCGCAGCAGTGCGGCGGCGAGCAGCGCGCCTCCAGCGCCGCCGGCGCCGACGAGCACGGCGGTCTCGAGGACGCACTGGCGCGCCAGGTGCACGGGCCGCGCGCCGAGCGACACTTTCACCGCCAGTTCGTGGCGTCGTCCGGCCGCCCGGACGAGCAGCAGCGCCGCCACGTTCGCGCAGGCGATGAGCAGCACGGCCACCACCGCGCCGAAGAGCGTCCAGAGCGCCGGCCGCGTCTCGCTGCGAAGTTGCTCGTGCACCGGCACGACGTTGAGCGTCCAGCCGGTGTTGAACTCGGGATGTTCGGCCACGAGGCCCTGGAAGATCGCGCCCAACTCCTGCTGGGCGGCGGCGGGCGTGACACCCTTCTTCAGCCGCGCCATCGCCATCAGGCTGCGGCCCCGGAAACTCTGGCGCGCCTCGGCCGGCAGGGCGGCGGCCCGCCAGAACTCGCCGCGGAAGCCGGCGACGTCGATCGCCGTCGGCAGCACGCCTACGACGGTTGCCGGCTCGCCGTTCAGCAGCACGGCGCGCCCGACGACGTCGGCGGCCCCGCCGAAACGGCGCTGCCACAGGCCGTCGCTGATGAGGAGGACGGGTGGCGCCGACGGAGCGCCGTCGGCTTCGGTGAAGAGGCGGCCGGCAAGCGGCGTCGCGCCGATCATCGCAAGCACCTGCGGCTGCACGGCGAGCCCGCGAACTTCTTCCGGCGCCGCGCCGTCGCTTGCGAGATTCCCGACCGTGGGCGTGAAGAGGCCGGTGCGGTCGAACGAGGTGCTGCGCTCCGACCACGCGAAGTAGTTGCCCGGATTGATGACGTTGCGCGGGCGATTCCGGGTCAGGTTGTGTTCCCACACCAGCACCAGGCGGTCGGCGTCGGCATACGGCAGCGGCGCGAGGAGCGCGGCATGCACGATCGCGAAGGCGGCGGTGGTGGCGCCGATGCCGAGGGCGAGCACCGCTATGACGGCGGCGGTGAAGACGGGCGCGCGGCGCAGCTGCCGCAGCGTGTGCCGCAGCTCGCCGCCAACTCCGCGCCACATCGCGCCGGCGACGGGCTCCGGCGCCGGCGGCGGGGGCGCGCGGCGCACCGACAGCGCCGGGATGTCGGCGCGCGCGAGGGCGGCCGCGGCGAACGTGTCGGCGTCATCGCCGTCCGCGGAGCGCCGCGCCTCCCACGCGTCTTCGAGATGGGCCGCCAGTTCATCCACGACGGCCGGCGGCAGCGTGAGGCCGTGCGCCTCGATGTGCCGCCGTACCCGCTGCTGCCACTCGTTCATGGCGTCCCTCCCGATCAGGCGAAGCGGATTCCCGCGATGCGGCCGAGCGCCTGCACGAACTGTTTCCATTCCTCGCGCTGGCGGCCCAGCAGCGACGCGCCGGCCGCGGTCAGGCGGTAGTAACGACGGCGGCGCTGCCCGGCGCGTTCCACCCATCGGCCCTGCACGAGGCCGCGTTCTTCGAGCTTGTAGAGCGTGGCGTAGAGCGACGCGAAGTTGTAGCTGAGCGCGCCGTCGGAGTCTTCTTCGATGCGGGCGGCCAGTTCGTAGCCGTGGCGCGGCGTCGTTTCGAGCAGCGCCAGGATCACGAGTTCGGCGCTGCCTTTCTTGGCTTCACGCAGGATGTCGGCGGCAGACGGCGATGACATGCCGGACTACGATATAACGGAGTACTGAATATGACAACCGGCACGGCCGTGGGCCGGCCGATCAGGGCACGCGATACAGTGACGCCCGCCGGTTGCGCCCGAGCAGGACCAGGCCCGGCACGTCGGCGATGGCGGCATCGAGCCACAGGTCGCCCGCCGCGGCGGCCTGTCGTGCCGCCCCGGCATCCGCCGCCTCCACGCAGGCGCCGCCGGCCGCCCGGGCGAGAAACGCTTCCGGATACGGACAACTCGTGGCGAACACCCGGACCCCACGTACCGCTTCCGCGTGCGCGATGAGCAGGCCCTGCGCGGAACGGTCGAGGTCGAGCATCACGGTAGAGCGGTAGACGAGCCGGCCTTCCACGACGAGCACCGCGGCCACGGTGAGGGCGACGAGCGCCGACGCGCGGGCCCGGCGCCCGGCCGCCCGCGACGCGCGCCACGCCTCGTGCACGGCGAGCGCCGTGAGCACCGCGGCGCCCGGATAGAACGGCGTGAGATACCACGCGAGCCTGGTGGAGACGAGTGTGGGCACGAGGACGGCGCCGGCGAGCCAGCCCGCCACGAGCAGCCGGGCATGGCGGTCGCCGTCACGGGCCAGCCAGGCCCAGGCGCGCCGCGCCACCACCGGCATCACGGCGAGCGCCACGACGGTGACGGTCAGCCAGTCGTAGTGGTGGCGCAACAGCACGAGCAGGTAGTAGTGCGGCGGTTCGGCGTGGCCCTCGATGCCGGTCGAGGCGCGGCTCACGATGTCGTGCGCCACGAGGCGGCCGAGGAACGTCCAGCCATCGACACGCCAGCGCGCGATGGCCCAGGCCGCGATGGGGAGGGCGCCCAGCACGCCGCCGGTGAGGACCCGCCGGAGCCCCGGCCGGTCGATCGGTCCTGACCTCCAGCGGGCTGCCACGTCGGCCATCAGCATCGGCGCCACGAAGCCGAGTGCGCCCGGCCCCTTGAGCATCAGCGCGGCGGCGCCGAGCGGCCCGATCCAGAGCGCCGTGCGGCCGTCCTTCCGCGCCCGCCAGAGCGTGACGAACACCAGCGTGACCACGAGCGTGAGCGGCGCGTCGGTGTTGGCGGTGCGCCCAGCATGCACGTAGAGGAACGGGTAGGTGGTGGCGAGCACGAGGGCGGCGAGCGCGGCGGCGGCCGGACCGCGCACCTGCCGTGTCCACCGGAACACGACGAGGATCGTGAACCATGCCGCGATGGCGGACGGCAGACGCAGGGGCACGAGTCCCACGCCGAACAGGTTGAAGGCGCCCACGATGAGCCACACGTTGAGGGGCGGCTTGGAGTTGAAGTAGTCCGGCGCGCCGTGGAACGTCGTGACGGCCCAGACGCGCGAGGCGCGCATCTCGAGCGCACTCGTCGCGTAGATGGACTCGTCCCAGACGTCCACCATCTCGCGATCGAGCCGCGCGAAGAGATGCAGGGTGGCGAGCACGAACGCCAGCGCGGTCAGGGCGCGCACACGCCAGTGTACGGCGTCACCCCGTGCGGCTGTAGTACTCTCGGCGCCGTGGCGAAACCTCCGATCCGGCTCTCCCTCACCTGGGAGGGCGACCTCCGCTTCTCCGCGTTGCCCGACCGCGTGCCACTCGTCATCGACGGCCGGTCGCAGGCCGGGCCCTCACCCGTCGAAGCGCTTGGCCTCGGCCTGGCCGGCTGCATGGCCGTGGACGTCGTGGACATCCTGCAGAAGGGACGGCACGAGGTCACGAGCCTCGTGACCGACCTCGTGGCCGAACGTGCGCCCGAGCCGCCGAGCCGCTACACCGCCGTCACGCTGCACTTCCGCGTCGGCACGAACGCGCCGGCGCACGCCATCGAGCGCGCCATCGAGCTCTCGCACGACAAGTACTGTTCGGTGTGGCACTCGCTGCGGCAGGACATCGCGTTCCAGACGTCGTATGAGGTCGTGCCCTGACGAGCGGTGCGGCGGCGCCGGCGCGCCGCGACTGGCTCGACTGGACGCGCGGCCTGGCCGTCGTGTTCATGGTGCTCGCCCACGTGGTCGACGCGTGGACACGCGAGGCCGACCGCGATCGGTCGAGCTACTACTGGTCGACGTTCGTCGGCGGCCTGGCGGCGCCGGCCTTCCTCTTCCTCGCCGGCCTCGGCACCGCGCTCTCGGGCGCCTCGCAGCGGCGTCGTGGCCGCGCGTTGGCCGAGGTGCGGCGCGCGCTCGTCTGGCGCGGCGTGACCATCTTCGGCCTGGCGTTCGCGTTCCGCCTGCAGGCCTTCATCCTCGGGCTCGGGCGGCCCGTCGACCTGCTGAAGGTCGACGTGCTGAATGTGATGGGCCCCGCGCTCGTGCTCGCCGCGGTGCTCTTCTGCCTCGTGGATGACGACCGCGGACGCGTGTCGACGGCCGTCATCGCTACCGCCGCACTCGCCTTCGTGGCGCCGCTCGTGCGCACGGCCGGGTGGATCGATCTGCTGCCGGGGCCGCTGCAGTGGTATCTGCGTCCCACGCCTGGGCACACGAACTTCACCCTGCTGCCGTGGGCGGCCTTCGTCACGGCGGGTCTCGCCGTGGGCGTGCCGGTGGCGCGTACGACGACCGAGGCCGCGGAGCGGCGCCTGCAGGCGACGCTGGCGGTGCTCGCCGTGGCCGGCACGGCCGTGGCCTATTGGGCGTCGCTGCAGCCCTCGATCTACCCGCCCGGCCGATCGACGTTCTGGGGGGCGTCGCCGACGTTCTTCGCGATCCGCCTCGGCATCGTCGTCGCCTGCCTGCCCCTCTGCTGGAGCCTGCGCCGCGTGATGCCGGCCGCACTCGGCGCCGCGCTCGCGACGCTGGGGGCGGCATCGCTGTTCGTCTACTGGGTGCACATCGAACTCGTCTACGGCGGTCCGGCGATCGTGCTGAAACACCGCCTGCCGTTCGAGGCCGCACTCGTGGCGACGCTGCTCGTCGCCTGGGGCATGGCTCGACTCGTGCCGTGGGCGCGACGCTGGGTGGCGGCGCCGGCCGGACGCCCCGAGCCGATCCGGCAACTCGTGGCGAAGCTGCTCTAGCCGGGCGTCCAGCCCGGCCGTGGCGGGTGCGGCCGGCGCGGCCGAGCCAGTGCGATACAGTGAGCGCCTCGATTCTTCGGAGGACCGTAGCATGACGTGGATGGGGAAGTGCGTGGCGGCGGCGGCCGTCTGCCTGACGATCGTGACCGAGGCCGGCGCCCAGGAGGCGCGGCGCCGCTGGGAGATGCAGCGCCAGATCCGCCTCGACAAGTTCGAGCAGATCCTGCCGCTGGCGATGAAGAACAACGACATCGACATGTGGCTCGTCGCGGTGAAGGAGAACCACATCGATCCGCTGTGGGACGACCTGGGCCGCGGCTACGTCACCGGCATGGGCTACTACATGTTCTTCCTGCGCGGCGATCGCGTCGAGCGCATCGCGCTCGGGCCGAGCGGATATCTCATCAACGAATCCGGCGCCTACGACGGCATGACGGCGGCCTCGATGCTGCCGGAGTTCGTGCGCCAGCGCGATCCGAAACGCATCGGCGTCAACATGTCGCAGGAGATCGGCCCGGCTGACGGCCTCACCGTGACGATGCGCGATCACCTCGTGAAGACGCTCGGCGAACCCTATGCCTCGCGTCTCGTGAGCGCCGAGAAGCTCGTGTCGGAGTTCCGCTCGCGGCGTGTGGCCTCCGAGATCGTGGCTTTCGGTGAAGCCGCCGGCATCGCCGTGGGGCTGGCCGAACGCGCGCTCTCGAACGAGGTCATCACGCCCGGCAGGACCACGCTCGAAGACGTGGCGTGGTGGCTGCAGGACCGCCTGCTCGAGAAGGGGCTCGGCTCGGAGTTCGACATGCCGTCGGTGTACGTGACCGGCCCCGAAGGCATCGTCGCCACCTCCACCGCGCGCATCGTGCAGCCCGGCGACGTCATCATGATCGACTGGGGCGTGCAGCTCATGAACTTCGGCACCGACGTGAAGCGCGTGGCCTACGTGCTGAAGCCGGGCGAAACGCAGCCGCCGAAGAGCATCCGCGACGCCTTTACCAAGGCGGTGGCGGCGCGCGACGTCATCAAGCCGGCCATCAAGCCGGGCCGAACGGCGAAAGAGACGATGGCGGCGATGGATGCCGCGCTCAAGGCCGCCGGCTACGGCGTCATCGCCTTCAACACGCCGAACAACGACGACAAGACCGACATCACCTACGGCTTCCATCCGGTGGGGAACACCGGCCACGACATCGGGCCGTCGATGACCACGTGGCAGCCCTTCCAGAGCACGTTCACGCTGCACCTGCAGCACATGTTCTCGTTCGAGTTCTTCGCCTACTCGCCCATCGCCGAGTGGGGCGGGAAGAAGCTGCGCATCCCGATCGAGGACGACGCCATCCTGATGGAACACGGCGTCCAGTTCCTCCATCCCGCCAACTACCGGCTCCTGGTGATCAAGTGACGGGAGGAGCCTCGGTGGGGGCTGGGGGCTAGGGACTGGGGGCTGGCGCATGGCCTGGTCTTTCGGCGTCTTCCAGTTCGACGAGGCGTCGCTCGAGCTGACGCGCGAGGGCCGGCGTGTGGCGCTCGAGCCGCAGCCGGCGCGGGCACTGGCGCGGCTGCTGGCGGCGGCGGGGGACGTCGTGTCGCGCGAGGAGATGCGTCAGGCGATCTGGGGCGCCGAGACGCATGTGGACTACGACCGCGGCCTGGCCTACTGCATCGGCCAGGTGCGCGCGGCGCTCGGCGACAGCGCCGAGCAGCCGCGCTTCGTGCAGACGCTGCCGAAGCGGGGCTTCCGGTTCCTGGCGCCCGTGACCCGTGGGCGCGATCGCGACGCGGCGGCCGGGCGCGCAGGGGCACCCGCCCTGTCGTCGCCTGCCCCCGCGTTTGCCTCGCCACCCGCAGCATCACCTCCGGCGCCGTTCGGCGCTCGGCGCTGGATGCTCGCGGCCGCGCTGCTGCTCACGGCCGGGCTCGCGGCCCTTGGCTGGCGCACGGCCGCCACTGCGCGGCCCGCGGTCGTGGCCGTCTCGGTCTTCGACAACGAAACCGGCGACGCGGCGCACGACGCCTTCGTGGCCGGGCTGCCGGACCTCGTCGTGACCGAGCTCACGAACCTGGCGCCGGGGCGGGTGGGTGTCGTCGGCAACGCCGCGGCGCTGCGCCAGCCCCGCAACATCCGCAACCTGAAGGCGCTGGCGGCCGCGGTCGACGCCGACTACGTGGTGCTCGGCCAGCTCCAGCGGCAGGACGAGCGGTTGAGGTTCATCGTCCACTTCATCCGGCTGAGCGACGGCGTCCACCTGTCGGCGCAGCGGTTCGTGCGTCCGCCGGGGGACGTGGCGGCCTTCGAGGCCGATGTGCTGGGCGAAGCGGTCCACGCCGTCAGGCGGTTCGTCCTGGCGTCGGGCACGTCCTGATGTGAATCGCCAAGTCATTCGAGAGCAGTGACTTGGCGCCTCATGCAACCCTCGCGGGCTCCGCGCTTGCGCCGGCCGCGCCCACCCGGCCAGGATACGCCCCATGACACACATCTCAGCCGTTTCCATTCGCCCGTCCCTCACCGGCCGCCGGCGTTTCGTGCAGGCTCTGCCCCTCGGCGGCCTGCTCGGCGTGATGCTGCCGGCCGCGGCGGTGGCCCGCACCCAGACGCCGGCATCGGTCGTGGGGGAGTGGTTCCCCCGCCAGGACCCGGCCCTTGCGCAGGAAGTCGTGGGCCGCTCGCACGTGGACATCACGCGGGTGCGTGAGCTGGTCGAGCGGCAGCCGGCGCTCGCCCGTGCCGCCATCGACTGGGGGTACGGCGACTGGGAGACGGCGCTCGGCGCGGCGTCGCACACCGGGCGGCGCGAAATCGCCGAGTTCCTGCTCTCGCACGGCGCACAGCCCACGCTCTTTTCGGCGGCGATGCTCGGCCAGCTGGCGGTCGTGCGGGCGTGGGTCGAGACGGTGCCCGGCAGCCAGAAGACGCTCGGTCCGCACGCCATCACGCTGCTCGCCCACGCGAAGGCGGGCGGGAAGGACGCGGCCGCGGTGGTGGCCTACCTCGAAGGTGTGGGGGGCGCCGATACGCGCCCGCCGACGGCTGACCTTACCGCCGCCGACCGCGACGCCGTCGTCGGCCGCTACACCTTCGGCCCCGGGCCGCGCGACCGCTTCGACGTGGACGTCCGCACCGACCGCCTGGGCATCCAGCGGGCCGACGGCAACCGCAGCCTGCTCTTCCACACGGGCGGGCTGGTGTTCTACCCGTCGGGAGTCCCCTCGGTGCGGATCGCCTTCAGCCGCGAGGGATCGGCCGTGACGCGACTGACGGTGGCCGACCCCGATGTGATCCTGACGGCGGGCCGGGCGTGACGGGGCAGGCGTGGCTGCACGGTTCTGCGTGTCCTCGCCGCCGCTCGTCCCTACCACTCGTCCCTGAACCGACACGGCAAGTGCCTGATCTTCAGTCGCTTGCAGCGATCGTCGCGGCGCGGCACAGGGCCGCCCGGGCTCGCCGTCCGCCAAAAAAAGCGTTGGTATCCCGCGGACGCGCCAGTAAAATCCGGCCGTCCAACGGACCCCTATGATCAGCGTCGCCGCGATTCGGATGCAGCAGTTCGGAGTGCAGTTCTACCAGGCCTCACTCACCGCCAGCGATATCGACAAGCTGGTGCGCTTCGAGGTGCTCAGCTACGGCGATCAGGGCGCCGGCGGCGTGCGCGGCGGCAGGAAAGCGCCCACGAAGATCCGGTGGGATCTGCTCGAACGCCGCATCGCCTCGAGCGAGAAGGCCTACCAGCGGCAGATCATCCGCAAGAAGATCGACGAGCTCGTCCAGTACTACGAACAGTGCCGCCAGGCGCGCGACCTGCCGTCGATTCCCGGCGCCGTCATCATCTCGTGCGACGAGAAGCTGTCGTTCGAGGCGATGGAAGCCGGTAGCTCGCTCGGCCGCCTGAAGGTGCCGGAACGCGAAGGGATTCTGCGCGCGATCGACGGTCAGCACCGCCTGCTCGCGCTGCACGCCGACATCGAGAACTTCCAGGACGAGGCGTTCACCGTGCCGGCGATCATCTTCGACCGTCTGCCGGAAGATCACGTCGTGCAGATGTTCGTGACGATCAACGCCAAGCACACGCGCCTGAACGCGTCGCACCTCGTGACGCTCTCGGGCCGCCAGCTCTATCGCGACGAAGCCCTGGCCGCCGCGCACGACGTCGTGCGCGCGCTGAACGACCGTGAAGACTCGCCGCTCCACAACGAGATCAAGCTGCTCGGCGTGGGCAAGGGCCGCGTGGCGCAGGCGCCGCTGGCGCAGGAGTTCAAGCGGCTCTTCGCCGGGGAAGACGCGCTCGGCGGTCCGCGGAAGGCGGCGCAGTTCCGCGACGAGTCGAAGACCTTCTTCGTGAACTACCTGAAGCAGGTGGCCACGGTGTTCGAAACCGCATGGCACGGCCGCAAGTACAGCATCCGCTCGGCCACGGCCCTGCGCGCCTTCGTGCGCGTGGCGCCCGATGTCGTGCGCGCGGTGGACGAACAGCACGCCGAACGCACCGACTACCGAGCCATCGGCCGCGCCATCGCGCCGTGGGGCCGCCGCATCGGCGCGCTGCGCTTCGAGACCGACGGCGCGTGGAAGCGTTCGGGCGCGAGCGTGGACGGCCTGGCGAAGGAACTCCGGCTGGCGCTGCAGTATCCGGAAGGCGCCGGGCAGTAGATCTTCCTATCACCAGATCCGAGATCACCCGGTCGACCGATCACGCGATCAGCAAATGAAAAAGGGCGGCACCGGTATACCCGGGCCGCCCTTTTTCGCAAGAAGGTGTCGCCAGCCTGGCTCCCCCCAGCGTTCACGGCACCAAACCGCAAACAACAGAACTGGCGACATCCAACCATGTTGCAGGGGTCATGCCGTGGCGTTTCGGCTGGAAATCCAGCGAATCCCCTCAATCGGCGCGCCGGGCCGCGCACGAGTTCGTCGCCGCACTTACGAGGTTGTCAGCGGCGGACGAGCGGGGCGATGGTGACGCCGGCGTCTTCGAGACCGCGGCGGATGGCGACGGCGAGCGCGGCGGCGCCCGGCGTGTCGCCGTGCAGGCAGAGCGTGTCCGCCTCGAACTGGATGGTCGTGCCGTCGGTGGCGGCGACCGACTGCTCGGTCACCATCGCCACGGCGCGCGCCACCACCGCGTCCACGTCATGGATGACGGCGCCCGGCTGCGAACGCGGCGCGAGCGAGCCGTCGGGCCGGTAGGCGCGGTCGGCGAAGGCCTCGGCGGCCACCGGCAGGCCGGCATCGAGGCCCGCCTGCAGGAGCGCCGAGCCCGGCAGGCCGAAGAGCACGAGCGTGGGATCGAAGGCGACGACGGCGCGGGCGATGGCCTCGGCGAGCGCCTCGTCGCGGCAGGCCATGTTGTAGAGCGCGCCGTGGGCCTTCACGTGCTGCAGCGGCACACCCTCGCTCCTCGCGATCGCCGCGAGCGCACCCACCTGGTAGAGCACCATGTCTTCGACCTCGGCCGGCGTCACCTGCATCTCGCGGCGGCCGAAGCCGATGAGGTCCGGCAGGCCGGGGTGGGCGCCGATGGCCACGCCGTGCTTCCGCGCGAGGCGGATGGTGTGGCGGATCGTGCACGGATCGCCGGCGTGGAACCCGCAGGCGACGTTGGCCGACGAGATGACCGGCATGAGCAGCCCGTCCTGGCCCATCGGCCAGGCGCCGAACGCCTCGCCCAGATCGGAGTTCAGATCGATGCGCATGGTGGACGAATTGTAACGGGGTCTGTCACGGTCACGGGTTCGTGACACGTCGTGACCGTGACAGACCCCGTTACAATTCGCCTAGCGCCCGTCGGCGAAGAGCGCGACGAGCATCGCCTTCTGCGCGTGCAGCCGGTTCTCGGCCTGGTCGAAGGCGACCGAGGCCGACGACTCCATCACGTCGTCCGACACTTCCTGGCCGCGATGCGCCGGCAGGCAGTGCATGAAGAGCGCGTCGGCCCTGGCGCGCGCCATCATGGCGTCGTTCACCTGGTAGCGCGAGAAGGTCTTCGTGCGCTCGGCGTACTCGACCTCCTGCCCCATCGAGGTCCAGACGTCGGTGTAGATCGCGTCGGCGTCCTTCACGGCGACCTTCGGGTCCTCGTACTGCGTCAGCTCGGCGCCTTTCACCGCGATGCGGGCGGCCACCTCGGCCACTTCCGGCGGCAGGCCGTACCCCTTCGGTGTCGCGATCCGCATGTGCGCACCGAGCATCAGGCCGGCGTGCACGAGTGACGTAGCCACGTTGTTGCCGTCGCCCACGAAGGCGATCGTGCGGCCTTCCACCGAACCCCAGCGCTCCTGCAGCGTCTGCATGTCGGCCAGCGCCTGGCAGGGATGTTCCTCGTCCGAGAGTGCGTTCACGATGCGCAG
>JAEUQR010000002.1 GCA_016789705.1 Acidobacteriota bacterium | reverse complement strand
CGTTAGCCGGACGATTCTCGAGCCCGTACGTGGCTTTCAAGCCAGGTCGAGAGTTCAACGCGCGATACCTGGCCGGCGGCGAGCTTCAGCATGAGCTGTTCTTGCTCGTCGACCGTCGCCGAGAGCGCAAACCCGTTCAATTCCAGAAACACGGCCATCGAAGCATGGGCGATGCGCTTGTTGCCATCGACGAACGGGTGGTTCATCGTGAGGCTGTAGGCGAGGGCACTGGCCTTCTCGATGGCCGTGGGGTACAGGTCACGGCCATCGAAGGTGGCCTTGGGTTGGGCGAGCGCAGACTCGAGAGCGCCGAAATCCCGCAACCCGTCAGCGCCGCCGCTGGCGGCCACCAGGGCGCGGTGGAGCGCGACCACCTCGCCCAGCGTGAGATATCGCATTTACGCCAGGCGACGGTAGAGCTCGAGGTTCTGGGCGAGCACACGCTTCGCAGCGGCCTGAAACGCTTGATCCGGGGCAGCCAGCAGGTCGGTCACCGCGGCGCGGGCAAGGTCTTCGATCGACACGCCAAGCCGCTGGGCCTCGGCCTCAAGCTGCGCGGCTTGGCCAGAGGGCAGTTCAATGGCGACCTTCATGTCCTCACTCTAGCGCGACACCCGCCGGCTAACAAGCGGTTGCAGCCGACGGCGCGCTGGTACATCCTGTGCGCGCCGCGGCTGAACCGCAGGCGTTATGCCGACAGCAACGAACAGCCGACATGAGTACACCTATTCAGGTCGAAGCGTTCTACGAACGAATCTGGAACGCGGGAAACCTTGACGCAGCGTGGGCCCTGCTGACGGACGACTTCGTGTTCCGCGGGTCGTTGGGGGCCGAACTTGAGGGCCGAGACGCCTTTCTGGGCTACGTCCAGACCGTGCGCACGGCCTTGGCTGACTATCGCTGCGAGATTCTTGAATGCGTGACCGAAGAACATCGAGCGTTCGCGCAGATGCGCTTCTCGGGGCGGCACGTGGGCGTGTTTCGCGGGTTCCCCCCGACGGGCAAACCAGTGCATTGGCTTGGGGCGGCGCTGTTCCAGCTCGAAGGGCCTGCCATCGCGAAACTCTGGGTACTGGGCGACGTGCTCGGGCTTGAGGCCCTGCTAAGGGCAAACCAGGCGGTCTAACAACCAAATGCAGCCGACGCGCCGCATGTCGCGTGCCGGCGGGCGGCTGATTTGGCGTCGTTAGGCGGACTCCATGAGCATGGAAGGCGACCCGGTCGTTCTTTGGCTCATCATGCCAATCCTCGTAGCGCTGTCTGCAGTGCTCGGATCTGGCTCATCCAACAGGCAGTATCGGGCGAAGGCATCTGCTTTGGCAGTGGCGCCCCTCCTTTTTGTCGTCTGGTGGGCGAATCTCGACGTCGACCTTCCGGCCGCCCTCGCCAATTGGCCTGGGTTCTTCGCAGTTCCTACCGTCGCAGTGTCGGCCGTTGCCCGCCGTTTCAGAGTGCAGGCCCGGCCACTGTTGGCGTGGTGCGCAGGAGTGGTTGGGTATGTAGTGGTGCTCGTTGTTGCTCTGAGCGTGTTGGTATCGCTCAAATGGGTGCGGCCGTAGGCGGGCGCACGCAACTCCTGGCTGTCGAGACGGGGTGTGCGGCGATCGCCGCCTAACATGCGCCTGAACCCGGCGGGGAGCCTCCCTCACTAAAGTGGACACTTCCACCTAACAGACGGAGGTGTCCCATGCCCCGAGCGAGCCCACGGAAGGTCCAGCGCTACAGCCTCGAGTTCAAGCTCAAGGCGGTGAAGCTCAGCCAGTTGCCCGCCGTCGAGGTGCAGGCCGTCCCCGAGGCCCTCGAGATCCATCCCTTCATGCTTTCGCGGTGGCGGAAGCAGGCGCGCGAGGGGACGCTGCGCGGTGCGGCGCCGCTATCGGCCACGGTGACGAAGGCGCCGGCGGCCAGCGATGTGAAGCGCTTTCAGGCTCTGCAGCGGGCGCATGCCGTGCTCCAGGTGGAGCACGCGCTGCTAAACAAACTCATCCGGTTCACCTCCGCACGAAAGCCGCGATCCTCGCGTTCATCGACCAGGAACGCGAACAATTCCGAGGTAGCGCGGCTGTGCCGGCTGTTCGGCGTCACGCGTCCGGGATTCTATGCGTGGCAGCGGCGGCCGGTCAGTGCGCACGCGAGACCGCGCCCAGCAGCTGGGCAAGACGAAGCGATCGCTACGCGCGGCTCGCGGCTGAACGCCGCGGTCGTTAGGCCGACAACCCAGCCATCGCGGCATTGCCGAAGTCGTGAGTTCATCGAATCAGGACGTGCGTGCTGGGCTCGCGTCAATGCGGCTCCGCTACAACGTGCCGTGGGTGACGAGCTTCGCGTTGGGCGGCGCCGTATTGGCAATCGCGCAGATCAGCCCAACCGCGGCCGCGACGCTTTTCAGACTCGTAGCGCCGGTCATCGTGCCGGTCGCGTTCGTCAGCACTATCGCACTGATGTTCCTTGACCCCGTACCATCGACAGCGTACCCGCGCTGTCGCAAGGCGTTCCACACAGGGCCCCGTTACGGCAATCGCTTCACCAAGCATTGCCTCTGGTGCGATCTTAAGCTCAACGGCTCAAATGCCGAAGACCTGTGGTCGACCCGGGTGTTGAACGGGCGGGCTGATCGTTAACAGAAATCCGGCGACATTCCTTACACCTTACTTGCCGGACTTCGTTCCAGTAATCCGCGAAGTGCACTCGTCGATGTGTCCGAGCAGCGCGCGGCAATACACGATGTTCCAGGTCCCGTCATCGACCTCCTCGAGCGCGATGTCCAGTCCGCTCAGGGCGTGACTGAGGAAGGGCTACCGGTGCGCGGCTGAGGCCGAGACGTACTCCTGCATGCTGGATACACCACCCCTGGATCGTTCCGCCCGAATCTCGATCGCCGCGCTCTTCGTGCTCGGCCTGCTCGGCGGCACTCTGATCGTGGCCTACTCAGGCTTCGAGACCTCCCCTCGCCGCGGTTGCGGCGTACCCTGTGGTGGCGCGGGCGTTGGCTCAGGCCGTCGGCCCGCTTCGGTGAGACGGGCACGCTGCGACAGCATGGTCATGGGCGGTACACTCACACGGGGAGACATGTCCATGAACAAAGTCACGCCGTTCCTCATGTTCAACGACCAGCTCGAAGCGGCGATCGCGTTCTACACCTCGACGTTCCCGAACTCCGAAGTGCGCAGCGTCGCCCGCACGGGCACCGACGGTCCCGTCAGCTCTGCCGAGTTCGTCGTCGGCGGGCAGCTCTTCATGGCCTACAACGGGGGCTCGCACTTCAGTTTCTCTGAAGGGGTGTCGCTCTACGTAGACTGCGCCGATCAGGCGGAAGTAGACGAGTACTGGGACAAGCTCGTGCAGGCAGGCGCCACGCCCACGGCGTGCGGCTGGATCAAGGACCCTTTCGGCCTCTCCTGGCAGATCGTGCCGCGACGGTTCACGGAGCTCATCCGCGACCGAGACCCGAAGAAGGTTCAGGCGGTGATGGCGGCCATGATGACGATGGTGAAGCTCGACGTGGCCGGGCTCGAGAAGGCCTACAACGAGGCCTAGCCTGAGCTCACTTTCCACCGGTCTGCGCATTCCCTGCTGAGTGCCCACACACCGCGCCGGCGACGTCCGCCGGGCCGTGGGGCAGGGGAGCAGGTCATGGCGCACGCGGCAACCACACACGTCCGGATCAATCGCAGTCTTCTCGCGCACGTCGAGCGGCAGGTGCTGTTGTGGCTGGCGCACCGCCTGCCCGAGCGGATGCACTCAGACCACCTGACGGCGCTGGCGGTGATGGGCACGGCGATCGCCTCGCTGTCGTTCGCGTTGGCGCGGCTCTTCCCCGTGGCGCTCGTGGGTGTCGTGGCGGGCCTCGCCCTCAACTGGTTCGGCGACAGCCTCGACGGCACGCTCGCGCGCGTGCGCCGGCAGGAACGTCCGCGCTACGGCTACTACGTAGACCACGTGCTCGACGTCGTTGGCGCCACGATGCTGATGGGTGGCATGGCGCTCTCGGGGCTCATGACGCCGCTCGTGGCGCTCGGCGTGCTCGTGGCGTATCTGCTCGTGTCCGCGGAGGTGTTCCTCTCAACCGCCGTCGGCGGCGAGTTCCGCATGTCGTTCGTGCGTGTCGGGCCCACGGAGCTGCGCATCGGCACCTCGCTGCTGGCGCTGGCGCTCATCCAGTGGCCGGCGGCGACGCTGCCGGGCCTGGGCGCTGTGTACGTGCTCGACGTGGCCGGGATGGTCGCCATCGCCGGGCTGCTCGCGGCGCTTGGTGTGTCGGCCGTGCTCATGGGCCGGCATCTGTACGTGGCGGAGCCCCGTCAGCGCTGACACGACTAGAATCGGCGGATGACTTCGAGCAAGCGCGCAGGCGACACGGCGGCGGACGCCGCGCCCACGGGTGAGGCGCCGCGGCTGTTGTCGCGGGCCGCCGCCGGCGACGACAAGGCGGCGTCGCGCCTGCTGCCGCTCGTCTACGACGAGTTGCGGCGCCTGGCCGGCGGTTACCTGCGGCGAGAACGACCGGGCCAGACGCTGCAGGCCACGGCGCTCGTGCACGAAGCCTACATGCGCCTCGTGAAGCCCGGCGACCAGCCGTGGACGGGGCGCACGCATTTCCTTGCGATCGCAGCCGTGTCGATGCGGCAGGTGCTCGTGGATCGGGCGCGGCGCCGCAATGCGGTCAAACGCGGCGGCGTGCGTCAGCGCATCACGCTCGACGAAGGCCTGCTGCCGGCACCCTCACCCGATGCCGGCGTGGATCTGGTGGCGCTCGACCGCGCGCTCACGGAGCTGGCGGCCCTCGACGGGCAGCAGGCGCGCATCGTGGAGCTGCGTTACTTCGGCGGGCTCACGGTGGAGGAAACCGCCGAGGTGATGGATTCGTCACCCGCCACCGTCAAGCGGCACTGGACACTGGCGCGGGCCTTTCTGAAGAAGGCGCTGGCGGCGGGCGCGGCCTGAGATGACCCCCGAGCGCTGGCAGGCCGTGGGCGAGCTCTTCGCACGCGCGCTGGCGGAACCCGCGGCCACGCGTGCCGCGTGGCTCGCGGCGGCCGAGGTGCCGGAGGAGGTGCGCGCTGAAGTGGCGGCCCTTCTCGCCGTGCACGAAGACGACGACACGTTCCTCGAGACCCCGCCGGCCGAAGCCGCCGACACACAGGCTGACCCCGCGGACGACACCGCGCTCGTCGCCGGTGCGACTATCGGGCCGTATCGCCTCGTGCGTGAGATCGGCCGCGGCGGCATGGGTATCGTGTTCGAGGCGGAAGACACGCGCCTGCACCGGCGTGTCGCGCTCAAGGCCGTGTCGTCCGCCACCCACGACGCCGGAGACCAGCGCCTGCGCCAGGAGGCGCGCGCCGCCGCGGCTCTCGTGCACCCGAACATCGCCACCATCTACGCGCTCGATGACATCGACGGCCGCGCCTACATCGCAAGCGAGCTGCTCGAGGGAGAGACGCTGCGCGAGGTGCTGGGCCGCGGGCCAATGGCGCGTGAAGAGGCGCTGGCCGTGGCGCACGCGCTCGCCTCGGCGCTCGAGGCGGCACATGCGCGCGGCATCGTGCATCGCGACCTGAAGCCCGAAAACGTGCTGCGGCTCGCCGACGGACGCGTGAAGGTGCTGGATTTCGGGCTGGCGCGGCTCGAAGGCGACGCGCGGCGACTGGCCTCTGCCTCGCGGCTCACGCTGCAGGAGCTCGTGGCCGGCACGCCCGGCTACATGGCGCCGGAGCAGTTCCTGGGCCAGGACATCGATGAGCGCACCGACCAATTCGCACTCGGTGTGGTGCTCGCGGAGATGGCCTCGGGCCGCAACCCGTTCGATGCCGGCACGCTCGCCGGTACGATCGCGCTCGTGATGCGGTCAGACGGCCTGCCGGTGCCGCTCGACGGCACGCGCGTGGCGGCCGACATCGCCGCTATCGTCAACCGCTGCACACGGCACCGCCGTGACGACCGCTTCGCCACTACGAGCGACCTCGTGGCCGCGATCGGCACCTGCCTCAGCGGCGCCGCGGACGTGATGCCGATGCCCGCGGCCCGTCCGTCGGCCGTGCGGCCGCCGGCTGCGAATGCCGTGCCGCTCGATCCACAGACGGGGCGCCGTCCTGCCATGTGGTGGTGGCGTTTCCACCAGGCCGCGGCGGCTGCCGTCTACTGGATGATGATCGTGCCGGCGTGGCTCGTGCATCGCGACGTGCCGCCGGGCCTGCCGTGGTTCCTCGGCTGCCTCGCGGCCACCATCGTGGCCGCCAACGTGCGGCTGCACCTGCGCTTCTCGGCGGCCGTCCTGCCGCACGAACTGCCCGCGCAGCGCGCGAAGACGCGCGGATTCGTGGCGATTGCCGATTGGGCCATCCTGCTGCTCTGGACGTGGGCCGGTCTGGCGCTCATGGAGACGAGCCGCGAGTGGGCCGTGGTGTTCTTCGCGTTCGCGATCGGCGCGGCGCTCGCCGTGGCGCTCATCGAACCGGCCACGACGCGCGCAGCCTTCACGGAAGCGCCAGGAAGACCGTCCGCGTAGCCCTGGCGGGAGCGCCGCTCACCTGGCGCGCGCAGCCCGTGTCACGGGCGCGTCCGTCCACGGGAACGACCGGCAGAACTTCGCCATCGGGCAGACGAGGCACTTCGGCTTGCGGGCCGTGCACTGCATGGCACCGAAGTCCATGAGCGCCTGGTTGAAGTCGAAGGCCCGGGCGCGCGGCACGAGCACTTCCGACACGGCCCACAGGTGGCGGATCATGGCGTGCCCCTTCGGGTCGCCCTTGCCGATGAACACCCGGTAGAGCACCCGCGCCACGTTCGTGTCCAGGATGGCCGCCCGCTTGCGGAACGCGAAGCTCAGGATGGCGCCCACGGTGTATTCGCCGATGCCCTTGAACGAGAGCAGCGTCTCGCGGTCCGAGGGCAGCGCGCCGCCGTAGTTCGTGACCGCCTCGCGCGCGATCGAGTGCAGGCGCTTCGGGCGGATGTTGTAGCCGAGCGGCCGCCACGTGGCAGACACCTCGGTCTCGGGTGCTTCGGACAGTGCCGTGAGCGAGGGATATTTCGAGAGCCACTCGTGGTACTTCGGCAGCACGCGGTCTACCTGCGTCTGCTGCAGCATCACTTCGCTCACGAGGATGTGATACGGATCGTCGGTCGTGCGCCACGGCAGGTCTCGGCCGTGCTGGTCGTACCACTTGAGCAGCACCCGCCTGAAGCGGGTCCGGTCGGCGGGGGGCGGGAGTGCGGGTTTTCGAGCGCGGGTGTCCCGCGGGCGGGCCATAATCCTGTCAGTGACGCTGAAAATCTACACGAAGACCGGTGACGACGGTACCACGAGTCTCTTCGACGGCACGCGCGTGTCGAAGACCCACCCGCGCGTCGTGGCCTACGGCGCGGTGGACGAACTGAACGCGCACCTGGGCGCCGCAATCGCGGCCGGGTTGCCGCCGGTGCTCGCCGCGCAGATCACGCACATCCAGCGCGACCTCTTCGCCGTGGGAGCGCGCCTGGCCGATCCGCGCCACAAGATCGCGTCGCGCGTCGAGAAAGCGTCGATCGGCGACGACGACGTGACGCGGCTCGAAGGCTGGATCGACGCCCACGAGGAGTCCCTGCCGGCGCTTCGCCACTTCATCCTGGCCGGCGGCGCCCCTGCTGGCGCCGCGCTGCACGTGGCCCGCACGGTGTGCCGGCGAGCCGAGGCCGAAGCGCTGCGCATCGTGGACGGCGACGTCGAAGCGGTGGTGCTCACCTATCTCAACCGGCTCTCCGATCTGCTCTTCGTGATGGCCCGGGTGGCCAACATGAGCGCCGGTGTGCCGGAGCAGATCTGGTGACGGGCGACGCGGCCCTCGACGCCGCCTACGCGCACTGCCTCGCGCAGGCGTCCTCGCACTACGAGAACTTCCCCGTGGCGTCGTGGCTCGTGCCGTCGTCGATTCGTCCGCACATGGCGGCGGTGTACGCCTTCGCGCGCAGTGCCGACGACTTCGCCGACGAAGACGGCTACGACACCGCGGAACGGTTCCGTCTGCTCGACGACTGGCTGGCGCGTCTCCATCGGGCCGTGGGCCCCGGCGCCGACGCCGCCGATCCGGTGTTCCTCGCGCTCGGCCACACCATCCGCACCTGCAAGCTGCCGGTGGACCTCTTCGAGGCGCTGCTCTCGGCGTTCAGGCAGGACATCACCGTGACGCGCTATGCCACCTGGGCCGACGTGGACGACTACTGTCGCCGTTCGGCCAATCCGGTGGGCCGCCTCGTGCTGCGGCTCTTCGGCCACGACAACGCCCGGCTCGATGCCTGGTCAGACGCCATCTGCACGGCCCTGCAGCTCACGAACTTCTGGCAGGACTTTGCCGTGGACTGGCGGCGCGGGCGGCTCTACGTGCCCGAGGAGCAGTGGCGGGCGAGCGGCGCCCATCCCGACCAGCTCTCGGCCGGCATGACGACGACGCCGCGTGAGTGGCAGCAGGCGCTGGCGGCGTCGGCCGCGCGCACGCGCGCCCTGTTCTACCAGGGGCGTCCCCTGCTCCAGTACACACGCGGCCGGCTGCGCCTCGAGCTCGAAGCCACGTGGCACGGTGGCACGCGGGTGCTCGAAAAGCTCGAACAGGGGCGCTTCGATCCGGTGGCGGCGCGGCCGAAGCTCGGCATGGGGGACGGGCTGGTGATAGCGTGGAGGATGCTTTCGCCGTGAGCCGCGACACCTCCTTCTACTACTCGTTCCTCGTGCTGCCCGATACGCAGCGCGACGCCATCGTCACGGTGTGGGATGCCTGTCGCGCCATCGACGACGCCGTGGACGAAGCGGCGGACGAGGCGCAGGCCGCCCGGCAGATCGGGTTCTGGCGCGCCGAGATCGCGCGCGTGTTCGAGCGTGGCGAGGCGCAGTCGCCACAGGGGCAGGCCCTCGTGCCGGTGGCGCGCCAGTTCGACCTGCCGCGGCGGTCGTTCGACGACCTCATCGACGGCGTGGAGATGGATCTCGGGCATCGTCGCTACGAGACCTTCGACGACCTGCGCGAGTACTGCTGGCGCGTCGCCTCCACGGTGGGGCTCATCTGCCTCAACATCTTCGGTTGCCGCCATCCCGGTGGCCGCGACTACGCGATGAACCTCGGCCTCGCGCTGCAGCTCACGAACATCGTGCGCGACGTGAAGACCGACCTGGACCACGGCCGCGTCTACCTGCCGCAGGACGAACTGCGGCGCTTCGGCTGCAGCGAAGCGGATCTCGCCGCCGGCGCGGTGACGCCGGCCATCCGCGCGCTGCTCGAACATCAGCTCGGCCGGGCGCGCGCCTTCTACGAGCGGGCCGCCGCCGCCATGCCGCCTGGCGAGGCCCGCCATCTCGTGGCCGCCGAGATCATGGGCGCGATCTACTTCGGCATCCTGACGCGCATCGAAGCGCGCGGCTACGACGTCTTCCGCGAAGTGATCCGCGTGCCGCGGCCGGAACGCGCATGGATCGCGGCCTCGACGTGGCTGCGCACGATGATGCGGGCCGGCGTCGAGGCGCTGGCCCCGGCGCGCACGCCGTGAGCACGTTCGACGCCGTCGTCATCGGCGCCGGCTGCGCCGGGCTGAGCGCGGCGACCGCACTCGCCGAGTCCGGGGCGCGCGTGGCCGTGATCGAAGCGCGGCCGATCGCCGGCGGCCGCACGTTCGCCACCGAAGACCGCCTCACCGGCGACTGGGTCGACAACGGCCAGCACGTGCTCTTCGGCTGTTACCACGACACGCTGGCCTATCTCGACCGCATCGGCACGCGGCAGAGGGTGCGCGTGCAGTCGAGCCTGGCCGTGCCGATGATCGACATGAGCGGGCGGCAGAGCGAGCTGCGCTGTCCGGCCCTCCCCTCGCCCCTGCAACTCGCGGCAGGCGTGCTGGCCTGGGAGGCGCTCTCGTGGCGCGAACGGCTCGCCGTTGCGAGTCTGGGCCGGGCCCTCGAGCCGGCGGCACCACCGCCTCCGGCGGATGAAACCGTGCGTCAATGGCTCACGCGCTACGGGCAGCCGGCGCGCCTCTGCGACCTGCTCTGGGAGCCGTTGGCCGTGGCCGCGCTCAACCAGCCGATCGATCAGGCCACGGCGACGACGTTCGTGGAAGTCGTGCGGCGGATGCTTGGCCCCGGGCCCGACGACGCGGCCCTCGTCATCCCGGCCGAGTCGCTGTCGCACGTGCTCGTGGAGCCCGCCGTGGCGTTCGTGGAGGCACGCGGCGGCGAGGTGCTCCGTGGCGCGGCGGCGCGCGTCACCGTGGACGCCCACGGCGTGAGCGGCGTCGAGGTGCGCGGACGCGCCATTCACGCGCGCGCGGTGGTGTCGAGCGTGCCGTGGCACGCCGTGGCCGCGCTCTTCCCGGACGTGCCGGCGCCGCTTGCATCGATCGTGAGCCGCGCCTCGGCGATGCGAAGCGCGCCCATCGTCACCGTGAACCTCTGGTTCGACCGCCCCGTGCTCGAGGCGCCGTTCATCGGCCTGCCGGGCCGCGCCTTCCAGTGGGTGTTCGACAAGCGGCTCGTCGCGCCGGGGCAGGGAGCGCACCTGTCACTCGTCTGCAGCGGCGCCGACGAGATCGTCGGGCTCGAGAACGACGCCATCATCGAGCGTGCGCTCGCCGAGTTCACGCGCGCCGTGCCGGCGGCGGCACGGGCGCGCCTCGTGCGCGCGACGGCCGTGCGTGAACGTCGCGCCACGTTCTCGCTGGCGGCTGGCGAGCCAACGCGTCCGGCCACCGTCACGCCGCTCCCGGGCTTCCTGCTCGCCGGCGACTGGACCGACACCGGCCTTCCAGCCACAGTCGAAAGTGCGGTCGTGAGCGGCCACCGCGCCGCCCGCGCCGTGCAGCAGCTCCTGGCATGCCCCAGCCCCCAGGCCCCAGCCCCCAGGACGCCATGAGAGTCATCCTGGCGCACTATCAGGAGATCGCGCTCAAGGGGCAGAACCGCCCGTGGTTCATACGCCATCTGGCGCGCAACACGCGCGACGCGCTCGCCGGCCTCGATGTCGGCGATGTGCGGCTGCCGATGGGCCGGCTCGAAGTGCCGGTGCGCGACGGGCAGGACGTGGGCGCCGTGTGCGCGCGCATACGCACCGTGTTCGGCCTGGCCAACTACGCGGTGGCGCATCGCGTCGAGCCCACGGTTGAGGCGATTACCGATGGTGTGATGGGCGACCTGCCGCGCGAGCGCGTGGTGCCGAGCTTCCGTGTGGAAGTGCGGCGGGCGCACAAGCAGTTTCCCGTGGCGTCGCCCGACCTCGAGCGTCACATCGGCGCGCGCGTGGGCGCGGCCACCGGCTGGAAGGTCGATCTCTCGAATCCGGCCTTCACTGTGTGGGTCGAGATCGTGCCGAAGGCCGCCTACTACCACTTCGGCAAGGAACCCGGCGCCGGCGGACTTCCCACGGGTACCGGCGGCCGCGTGCTCGTGCTGCTGTCAGGCGGCATCGACTCCCCGGTGGCGGCGTGGCGCATGATGCGGCGCGGCTGTCACGCGACCTTCGTGCACTTCCACGGCCATCCGTTCACGTCGCACGCCTCGATCGACAAGGCCCGCGAGCTCGTGCGTGTGCTGGCGCCGTGCCAGCTCGGCGCGCACCTGATGCTCATCCCGTTCGGCGAGCTGCAGCGTCAGGTGACCGTGACCGTGCCCGGGCCGCTGAGGGTCGTGGTCTACCGCCGGCTGATGCTGCGGATTGCCGAAGCGCTCGCCACGAAGGTGCACGCCCGGGCGCTCGTGACGGGCGACGCGGTGGGCCAGGTGGCGTCGCAGACACTCGACAACCTGTCGGTCATCGGCTCGGCCACGAGCCACCTCACGATCCGCCCGCTGGTCGGGATGGACAAGGGCGAGATCATGGCCGACGCCCACCGGCTGGGCACCTTCCCGATTTCGGTGCTGCCCGACGAAGACTGCTGCACCCTTTTCACGCCGCGGCATCCTTTGACGCGGGCGAAACTCGCGGAGATCGAACGGGCGGAAGCGGACCTTCCGATAGCGCAGATGGTGGCAGCGGCCGCGGCCGAACCGGTCATCGAACGTGTGGACTGGCCGGTGGTAAAATTACCCGTTGGTTAGTCACAGAAAGAGCGCATTCATGGTGTTCACCTCCGTCGCCGACCTCACCGCCGCCCTTGCCGGCATCGCCACCATCAGCGCAGACCGGATCACGGTCACCGGCGCGCCGCCCACGGGCCTCGTGGACCGCCTCGCGCACACCGCCGTCTTCGGCGCGACGCCCGAGCTGAAGGGCACGGCCCGCTGGGCGATCCTGCACCTGGCCGCGCATCAGGGCATCCGTTTCGCCTCGATTCACGATCTCTACATCGCGATGGGCAAGGGCGAAGCCGGCGGCTTCACCGTGCCGGCGATCAACGTGCGCATGATGGCCTACGACACGGCCCGCGCCGTGATGCGTGCCGCGAAGGGCCTCGATGCCGGTGCGTTCATCCTCGAGATCGCCCGCTCGGAAATCGGCTACACCGAGCAGCGGCCGCACGAGTACGCCGCCGTCATGGCCGCGGCGGCGCTGCGCGAGGGCTTCCGCGGGCCGCTCTTCCTGCAGGGCGACCACGTGCAGGTGGCGCTCAAGAAGTACCAGTCGCCCGACCGCGACAAGGAACTCGAGACGCTGCGCGGCCTCATCCGTGAAGAGATCGCGGCCGGCTTCTACAACATCGACATCGACACCTCGACGCTCGTCGATCTCGACAAGCCGACGCTCGAAGAGCAGCAGGCGGTCAACTGCGACCTGGCGGCCGAGTTCGCCGCCTTCATCCGTCGCAACGAACCGAAGGACGTCACCGTGTCGGTGGGCGGCGAGATCGGCGAAGTGGGCGGCAAGAACTCCGACGTGCACGAGCTGCACGCCTACATGAAGGGCTTCAACGCCGCGCTTGCGACGAAGGGCGCCGGCCTCGTGGGCCTCAGCAAGATCAGCGTGCAGACCGGCACCGCGCACGGCGGCTTCGTGGGCCCCGACGGCAAGGTCCGGATGGACGTGAAGATCGACCTCGTCACACTCGAGGAGCTGTCGCGGGTGGCGCGCGCGAGCTACGGCCTCGGCGGCGCCGTGCAGCACGGCGCGTCCACGCTCAATGCCGAGGCGTTCGAAGCGTTCCCGCGCTCGGGCGCCTGCGAGATCCACCTCGCCACCAACTTCCAGAACATGGTCTACGACCACCCGGAGTTCCCGGCCGCGCTCAAGGCCGAGATGTACGCGTGGATCCGCGAGAACGCGAAGGAAGAGAAGAAGGCGAGCGACACCGACGAACAGTTCCTCTACAAGGCGCGCAAGAAGGCCATCGGGCCCTTCAAGCCGCAACTGTGGAACCTGCCCGAGGGTGTGCGGGCGGCCATCGGCAAGAGCCTCGAGGATCAGTTCGCGTTCCTGATGGGCAAGCTGAAGATCGACGGCACGTCGGCCGTGGTGGCGAAGCACATCACGCCGGCGAAGAACATCCTGTCGCTGGACGCGTCGCGCAAGGCCGCCGCCGGTACGATCACGCTCGAGGAGCGCAAGGCCGAAGGCCTGTCGGACTAGCCGCTCGCGGTTCCGACGATGGCAGGTTCCGTCAGGCCGGATGGCCGCGAGCGCCGCTGGACGCTCGCCGTGCTGCTGGCGCTGGCGGTGGCCACGCTGGCCGCGTGGCCCGACCTGGTGCGCGCCGGCTACTCGCCTGACGAGGAGTTCACGCTCTTTGCCGTGCGCGGCATCGAGGCGCACGGGCTGCCGTTGCTGCCCTCCGGGCTGCTCTACGACCGCGGGCTCGGCTACTCGTATGCGGCGTGGCTGGCCGGACTCGTGGCGGGGCAGACGTTGCCTGTGTTCCGCGCGGTGAGCGTGCTCTCGGCCCTCCTGTCCTTGTGGGTGATCTACCGCGAGCTGGCACGGCTGGCTTCACCGCCCACGGCGTGTCTCGCGGTGGTGGCGGTGGCGGCGTCGGTGCCGTTCTGGGTGTCGGCGTCGACGGCGCGGTTCTACGCGCCCTTTCTGCTCTGCGACCTCATCGCGCTTGCCCTGCTCGCGCGGCCGGCGCTCAGCACCCGCGGCGCCGTGGCACTCGCGCTCGTGGCGTTCGGCGCCCGCTGGACGCACGAACTCGCCTTCACGCTCGCTGGCGTGCCGGCCGTGGCGTTCGTATTCGCCGCGCCCGGCCGCCGCGTGGAGTGGCTGCGTCGCGGCGCCTGGCTCATCGCCGGCCTCGTGGCCGGGCAGCTCGCCCTCTTCGCCGTGCATGCGCTGGCGCCGCCGACCAACGGCGATGTGATGGTGCGGCGCTTCTTCCTGTGGCAGGTGCTCAACCTGTTCGAACGCCCGCCGCTCGATCTGCCGCGCCTGCTGCCGGTGGCGGCGCTTGCGGGTGTGGTGGTCGTGAGCGCCTTGGCCTTCGTGCGCGGACGCCAGCAGCCGTGGTCGGGCGCCACCGCGCTCGTGGGCGGCATCGCCTCGATGCTCGGACAACTCGGCCTCGCGCCGGTCGTGGCCGTGGCCGCGCTGCCGCTCGCCACGCCGCGCATCCGCCAGGCGGTCGTGGGCACGAGCCTCGTGGTGCTGGCCGGCGCGCTTCTTTTCTGGATGGTGGCGGCGATGGCGGCGGGCTTCGCGCCGACTGATGCGTGGGCGCGGGTCACTGAATCCGCGTTCGACTATCCGCTCGACATGTTCGCGCACCTCGTCAGCGAGTTCCCGTTGCTGACCGGGCTCACGCTGGCGGCGCTGCTCGCGCGATCGGCCGGCGCCGGCGGACCGTGGACCGCGGTGGAACGCGCCCTGCACGTGCTGTGGATCGGCTGGGTGTTGTGGTTCGGCGTCATCGAATCCGGCATCACGGCGCGCTACCTGCTGCTGCCGGTGACCTTCATGCTCACGGCGCTTGCCGTCGATGCCGGCGCCATCGCGGCAGCGCGAGCGGTGGGAGCGCGGCGTCTGGTGGCGGTGGCTGGTGTCGTGGCGGTGCTGCTCGTGACGGGTGAGTCGTGGCGCGGCGGCAGCGCCGGTCCGCCGTGGGAGGGCGCGCGGCCCACGCTCGCCACATCCGCGGCGGCGCCGCTCGTCGAGCCCACCGACCTCATCGCCGGGCCCGATGAACTGGCCTGCCTGCTCGTGGCGAACCGCATCGACGCCTGGCTCGTGCTCGACGAGTTCTTTCGCGAGCGGTTCATCGTGATGCGCGGCGGCCAGCCCACCGGTACGTACACCGGCGCGCCGGCCGCCTCGGCCCTGCTGCCGCTGCTCGAACGGGCGGAGCGGGAAGGCCGCCGGCTCATCGTCGTGGACGCGGTGAAGGACGTGCCCGGGTTCGGCTCGTCCGTGGACCTCGTGCCGCGTCAGCTCGCGCGCGAGAACCTGCGCGGGGAAGTGCTGACGCCGCCAGGGCCCGTGCGGCTCGTGCGGATTGTGCGCGCCCTCGAAGACACGGTGGCCCGGCGTTAGACCGCGCCCGCGACGGGAGCGTGTTAGCATCCGCCTCCACGACGGCGGAGGCCCCGATGACGCGAATCCTGACGGCGATCTCGTTCTGTGGTGTGCTCGTGCTCTCGGCGCTGGCCCTCGAGGCCCAGAGCCCGGCGCCTCAGGCGCCGGCTCGTCCCCAGGCGCCGGCGCCGTCGGCCGATCCCTACGCCGGTAACGCCGCCCCGGGGGCGAGCGAGTTCCCGCTGGCGGCGCCTGCCGGCACCGACAGCCGCGCCCGCGACGTCGCTCCAGCCGGGGCCGCCAACGGCGGGCCCTTCGATCCGGCCACGTGGAAGTACGGCACGGCCTTCAATCCGCCCGCCGGCACGAAGTTGTGGAATCCGGTGAAGCTGAAGATGCTGGCCGGCGGCAAGGTCACCGGCGGCACGCTCTTCGGGGCGACCGATCCCAGTGTCTACTGCGCGATGGCGAACGCCGGCTACGACTTCATCTGGACCGAGATGCAGCACGACCAGCGCGACTGGCAGGCGGCCGCGCGCATGTGGCGCACCTGCCCGCACGCGAAGGCGGTGCCCGGCGTGCGCGTGGCTTACACCGACGAGCGCGAGATCCAGCACGCGCTCGATGCCGGCGCGCTCGTGCTCGTCGTGCCCACGGTGGATACCGAAGAGGAAGCCCGCGAGGTCGTGAACTGGGCCTACTTCCCGCCGCTCGGCCGGCGCAGCAACGGCGGCGGCCAGGCGTTCGATGCCGCGATGTACGGCGGTGTGCCCGGCGGCTACCGCGCCACCGCCAACGACAACCTCGTGCTCATCCTGATGATCGAGACGCTCGAAGGCGTGAAGAACGCGGCGGCGATCGCGAAGGTGCCGGGGGTGACGGCGGTGTTTGCCGCAAGCGGCGATCTGGCGAACTTCACCGGCTACCGGCAGGGACAGCCCGACTACGAACGCGTCATCAACATCGTGCACGACGCGGCGATCGCGGCCGGCGTGCGGCTGTGCGGACCGTTCGCCTGGCGCGACCGTCCGGACTTCACGTGTTTCCAGGCGGGCAGCGAAACCGCGGCGATTGCCCGCGGCGTCGCCGCCGAACTCGGACCGCTCGCCAACACGCAGGGCAGACCCGAGGTGGGCCCGTTCGCCGTCAGGCCGAAGTGAGCGGCCCGGCCGGGCTCTCGCGGCGGCCGTCGAGATAGTCGCGCAGGGAATCCTTCGTGCTCGGGAACGCCATCTCGTCCCACGGCAAATCGGCCGGATCGAACGTGCGGACTTCGGAGCTCTCGTCGTCGATGGCGAGAGTGCCGC
>JAEUQR010000188.1 GCA_016789705.1 Acidobacteriota bacterium | reverse complement strand
GGTATCGTGACGCATGCCCATCCGCGTCCCGTCCCGTCCGCTTGGCCGTTCCGGCCTTACGGTGTCTGCCCTCGGCCTTGGCTGCATGGGCATGTCAGACTTCTACGGCGCCGCCGATGACGCGCGGTCGATCGCGGCCATCCATCACGCGCTCGATCTCGGCGTCACGCTCCTCGATACGTCCGACATCTACGGGCCGTTCACGAACGAGCAGCTCGTGGGGAAGGCCGTGGCCAGCCGCCGCGATCAGGCGATCGTGGCCACCAAGTTCGGCATCATGCGCGCGCCCGACGGCCGCGCCCTCGGCATCAACGGCCGCCCCGACTACGTCCGGCAGGCGTGCGATGCGTCGCTCGCGCGTCTTGGCGTCGAGACCATCGACCTCTACTACCAGCACCGTGTCGACCCGGCGGTGCCGATCGAAGAGACCGTGGGCGCGATGGCTGACCTCGTGCAGGCCGGCAAGGTGCGCCATCTCGGGCTCTCGGAAGCGGCGCCGAAGACGCTGCGCCGCGCCGTCGCCGTCCATCCGATCGCCGCGCTGCAGACCGAGTACTCGTTGTGGAGCCGCGAGCCGGAAGGGGAACTGCTCGCCACCTGCCGCGATCTCGGCATCGGCTTCGTGGCCTACAGCCCGCTCGGCCGCGGCTTCCTGACCGGCCGTTATCGGTCGCTCGAGGACCTCGAGGCCGGCGACTGGCGCCGCACGAATCCGCGCTTCCAGGGCGAGAACTTCCAGAAGAATCTCGACGTCGTGGCCGAGGTGCGGCGCCTGGCGGCGGCGAAAGGCTGCACGCCGGCGCAGCTCGCGCTCGCGTGGATCTTCGCGCAGGGCGGCGACATCGTGTCGATCCCCGGCTCGACGCGCGCCGAACGTATCGAGGAGAACGCCGGCGCCACGGCCATCACGCTCAGTCGCGAGGATCTGGCGGCGCTCGAGGCGCTGGCCCCGCAAGTGGCCGGCGAGCGCTACATGGAAGGGGGCATGAAGCTCGTGAACGGCTGACGCGCGCTGCCCACCGGACCTGCGGTGGCGATGCGGTCAGCGCTTCGTGGCAGACACGATGGCATAGCGCAGCGCGCCGGTCCGGTAGGCGGCCACGAAGCGAAACATCGTCCACGCGAAGGCACGGTTGGTGAAGGTCGGGTCGAACAGTTTCGAGCGGAACTCGCGGTCGGTCACCGTCGCCCGCGCCGAGCGCAGCATCGAGAGCGTCCACGTGCGGGTCACATGCCGGGTGATGTCGCGCACCTCGATGTCGTCGAAGCCGTGCCCGCCAAGTGCAGCCTGATGTTCCTCCGCGGTATGAATCGCCTGCAGGCAGCTTTCGCGACAGATCGGCTCGAGGAGGTGGCGTTCCTGCCACGGCCGCGGGTGTGACGTTGCCAGAAAGGTGCTGATGATGACGCGGCCGCCGGGCCGCAACACCCGCCGGCACCTGTCGATGAACCCGTCGAGATCGCCGATGTGCTGGGTCGTTTCGATGGCGACTGCGGCATCGAATGAGGCGGCAGGCAGATCGATCGTGAGCCAGTCGCCGAGACGATAGTCGATGCGGAGCTCCGCCGGCGTCTGCTCGCGCGCCGCGCGGACCTGGGCCGCCGAGATGGTCACGCCGACCACCTCCGCCTCGCGTTGACCGGCCATCCGTCGGGCCGTGCCGCCGAAGCCGCAGCCGATGTCGACCGCGCGTCCGCCGCGCGGTAGTCTCGCCGTGTCGACCACGACTTGCGCGAGGCGCTCCACGGCCTCGACGTGCGACTCGCCGCCGTCCAGCCAGTAGCCATGATGGATGTGTTCGCCCCACATGCGCAGGTAGAAGGGCGCCAGGTCATCGTAGTGCGAGGCGATCGCTGCATTCGGCGTGGCGATTCGAGGCTGGATCATGGGCGGGGCCTCCAACGAGGCATCAGGCGCCGAACGCTCGGCGATGTCTCCACGCGAAGTGCGCCAGCCAGGCCGGGAAGACGAGGCTGAACAGGTTCACGTACACCTCCCAGGCCAGCGCCGCGGACCAGCGGCCGTAGATGTCGTGCTGCAGGTTGTAGGTCACATCAACGACGCCGACGAAGCCGAGCGCCCCGGCGGTCACGAGCGCCCACAGCACGGCGCCGGCCAGGCCGCGGCGGAGGTGCTCGGCGCACGCCGTGGCACTGGCGGCCATCAGGGCGTCGGCCGGAGGGAACGCGCGTGAGAAGTCCATGTACGACGGCGTGGCCTCGACGCCCTGTCCCGTGAGCACGGCGTACCAGTAGAACGCGACACCGGCCACGAGGCACCAGAGCAGGAAGATCGTGGCGGCGGTGCCGCGCGGCCGGCCGGGCGTGGCCGACGTCACGCCCGGCTCCGCACCCGGCCCTTCGCGCGCATCACGGGCACGAAGACGTCGGCGAGAATCTGCAGCGCGGCGTCGAGGTCGGCGCGCGTGTGCAGCGTGGTGACACTGGCGCGGAAGCGGGCCTGGTCGAGCGGCACCGTCGGGTAGTCGACCGGCGTCACGAAGAGGCCGTGATCGCGCAGCGTGCGGCCCATCTCGTAGAGCAGCGTGCGGTCGTCACCCACCACGATCGGCACGATATAGCTCGTGGAGGTGCCCGTATCCACGCCCATCGCCTGCAACTCGCGCCGGAAATATGCGGCGTTGTCCCACAGGGCGTCGCGGCGTTCCGGCTCGCGCGTCATCACGTCGAGCGCCGCGCTCAGGCCGGCGACGACCACCGGGGGCAGCGCGCACGTGAAGCCGTACGGGTTGGCGTAGAACCGCAGGTACTCGATGACGTCGCGCGAGGCGGCCGCGAAGCCGCCCACCGCCGAGAACCCTTTCGAGAACGTGCCGTACTGCAGGCCCACGCGGTCGCGCACGCCGAAGTGTTCGATGACGCCACCACCCGTCGGCCCGCAACACAGGATGGAGTGCGCTTCGTCCACGAACATGCCGACGCGGTGCGCCTCGGCCACGTCGAGCAGGCGGGGCAGGTCCGCCATGTCGCCGTCCATCGAATAGAGGCCGTCCACGAAGATGAGCCGGCGGCTGCCGGCCGTCTTCGTCAACGCCTCGTCGAGTGACGCGGCGCTGTTGTGGTCGAAGAACACCGTGCGGGCGCCGCCCACCTTGATGCCGTCGACGAGCGAGATGTGAGCGCGAGCATCGACGATGGCGACATCACCCTTGCGCATGAGCCCGGCCGCCGAGCCGAGCGCGCCGCCGAAGCCGCTGTTGAAGATGAGCACGGCGTCGCGCCCGGTGAGCGCTGCCATCTGCTGTTCGAGCCGCTGGTGCAGGATGCTCTTGCCCGAGAGGATCGGCGAGCCGCAGGCGCCGGTGCCGAAGGTGTCTAGCGCTTCGCGCGCGGCGGCGAGCACGTCCGGGTGCCGCACCAGCCCCAGGTAGCCGTACGAGGTCATGTTGATGACGCGCTGGCTGCCGGTGGCGGTCTGCAGGTGGTTCGTCGGCGCCGCCGGGTCGCAGAGCACCGGCTCGTAGAGCGACGTCGCCCACGCCGTATCACGCCGCCAGTCGAGATACTCCGGCGGCGGCACGAGCGGGCTGTCGGTGTCGGAGAAGTAGAAGTCAGCGAGGCTGAACTGCGAGGCGGTCCACGGCATGGTCAGGGCTCCCGGCGAACGAGGCGGCGGATCGATTCGAGCGGCAGCGAGAGCTGGCCGAGGAATCCGCGGGGGACGAAGTCGGGTTGGATGCCGAAGGCGGCCGGCGGCTCCGGTGACGGCGGGATGTAGGTGCCGAAGAGGTGGTCGAAGAGCATCAGGTTCATGCCGAAGTTGCTGTTCCCTTCGCGCAGGTCGAGCGAGTGATGCAGCCAGTGCACCGAGGGCGTGCCGACGACGGCGTTCAGCCACGGCGGTGTGGGCAGGGCGATGTTCGTGTGCTGGGTCTGCGCGGCGAAGTTGCCGAAGGCCGTGACCCACAACACGACCTCGGCCGAGGCGCCGAGCGCCAGCAGCGGCGCCACCGAGACGAACGTGAAGCTGCCGATGTCGAGCGCGTGGATGCGCGTGGCCTTGAAGAAGGTCATCCGCGACGTGCTGTGGTGCAGCGCGTGCAGCGGCCAGAGCCACGGCACGGTGTGCAGCACACGGTGCTGCCAGTAGCCGAAGAACTCGGCGACGACGAGGCCGAGTACCGCCTGGACGGCCATCGGCCACGCCGAGGGCCAGATCGTGACGAGTGGCGCCGGCATCGCCGCGCCGGCCAGCCACGCGCCGGTGAAGGAGCCCACGCCGAAGCTGGCCACGAAGTGGCCGAGGTCCTGCCACCATTGGCCGTCGGCCTCACGCCAGCCGCGCTCACGCGGCCGTACACGTTCCGCGGCCACGAGCAGCAGCCCGGCGAGCGCCGTGACGCCGAGCAGCACCATGTCGCCCTGGCCGCCGAGCGCCAGGCCGATGTAGACGGCGCCGAGGCAGGCGGCAAAGACCGCGCCCCAGGCGCCGCCCAGCCACGAGGAGGGTTCGTGGGAAGACATCGTGACCGTGCCGGGTTACAGGCCGAGCGCCTCGCGGCGTTCGTAGAGATACGAGATGCCGTCGAAGAACGTGTTGCCGCGGTCGGCCATGATCGTCTGGCCGGTCATGCCGTCGAACGGCCCGGTGCAGAGCGCCAGCGCCGCCTTGCCCACTTCCTCCGGCGTCATGAACCATTCCTCGTCCACGAAGCTGCGCAGGAAGCCGTGGAACTCGTTGCCGAAGGTGCCTTCGAACGACGCCGTGCGGATGGCCCGCGAGCGCAGCACGTTGATGCGCACGCCCTCGTGCCGCAGCCGGTAGGCGGTGTACTTCACCATCGCCTCCATCGCGGCTTTGCCGGCGGCGACGAAGTCGTAGCCCGGCGTGAAGCGGTCCGGGCCGTCCGACGACATCACCACGCAGTAGCGCGGATAGGCGCCGAGCAGCCGCCGCATCGCCGTGAGGTACGCGAAGGTGGGCCACGCCGATCCCTTGAGGCTCTTCATGAACCCGCGCTCGGAGTAGTCGTCCATGCCGTTCACGACGAGCGCCACCGAGGCGTTGCTGATGAAGGCGTGCACGGCGCCGAAGCGCGCGGCCACCTCCGTCAGCACCGCGTCGGTGTCCCCGGGACGCGTCACATCCGCCTGCGCGATGAAGGGCGGCGGGCCGCCAGCGGCGACGATCGCCGCCGTGACCTCCGCCTCATCGGCGCTGCCCCAGGCGTGCGTCAGTACGGTCTGGGCGCCTTCGGCCGCGAAGGCCTGCGCGGTGGCAAGACCGATCCCTTTCGTGCCGCCCGTCACCAGCACGACCTTCCCGGCGTACGAGCGGGCCGTCATCACGCGCCGACGCCCGCGCCCGACTTCGTGTCGTGCAGCAGCGAGACGAGTCCGTCGATGTTCGTGAGCTTGTTCAGTTCGGCGCGCGGCACCTTCACCTTGAGCTCGCGCATCGCGCCCGAGACCACCTCGACGATGTCGAGGCTGTTGGCGCCGTATTCCTTGAGCGAGCGTGTCGGGTCCACGGTGGCCGGGTCGAGGCCGTCCACGGCATTGGCGAGATGTTTCACGACGACGGCGAGCACGTCTTCACGGGTCATGCGGTCTCCTTGGTGCGGATGGGGCGTTGGTGACGTTCCTGGAACAGACGGGAGAAGTTCTCGAAGAGGCCGGCGCCGCCGTCCACGGTGAGCACCTGCCCGCCGACGGCATCCATCGGGCCCGAGCACAGGCCGTAGATGGCCTCGGCCACGGTCTCGGGCGCCGTCAGCACGTCGGGCTCGCGCTCGCGCACGAAGGCGGCGAACTCCGGGCCGAACGTGGCGGCGAGCGACTCGGTGTCGACGAACCGCGTGCGGACGACGTTGACGTTGGTGCCGGCCGGATGCAGGCGGTAGTGCAGGTAGCGGCAGAGCGCCTCGAGCGACGCCTTGGCGGCGCCGATGAGGTCGTAGCCGACGTGCATCGCGTCGGCGCCTTCCGACGACACGCCGATGACGTAGCGCGGCGCCCGCCCGAAGACGGCCTGCGCCGCGATGATGTGCGCGGCGACCGGCCAGGCCGAGTGTTCGAGCCCGGTCAGGAACGCGCGCTTCGTGTAGGCGTCGAGGCCGGCCACGGGCACGCCGAAGGCCACGTTCGACACGAAGACGTCGAGGGCCTCGTGCCGGGCGCGGATGCGCGTGAGCAGCGCCTGCACGTCGTCGTCGCGGCTGGCATCGGCCTGCACGAGGTCGGGCGCGGGCGCGCCGGCGGCGGCGAAGGCCGCGAGGATCGCGTCCTCGTCTTCCGCGCCCCACTTGTAGGTGAGCGTCACGTCGGCGCCGCGGCGGCCGAAGGCGAGGCCTGTCGCGAGGCCGATGCCTCGTGTGCCGCCCGTAACGAGCACGGCGCGGCCCCGATAGTCATTCCACATAGGTGGCTCGAATCGTGTCGGCGGCGCCGGGGGCGCCCAGGGTGACCTGGTGCATGAGGGACTCCAGCGTGAGCGCCTGCTCGAAGGCCTGACGGCGCGGCAGTGACAGCGTGCGTTTCAGGGCTTCGAGGGCGCGACGCGGCTTTTCGGCGATGCGGCGGGCGAGATCGCGGGCCCGCGGCACGACCTCCGCGCGCGTGGCCACCACGTTCAGTCCGGCGGCGCTGAAGGCGTCGCCGCGCCGGAGTTCGCCTGAGTAGAGCAGTTCGTGCGCCACGGCGGGCGTGAGCACGTGGCGTGCGAGCGCGGTCGTGCCCATACCGGGCGTGAAGCCCATGTTCATGAAGGTGAAGCCGTAGCGGCTCTCGCGCGCCAGGCACACGAGATCGGCGGCGAGCCCGAGCGCGAAGCCGCCGCCCACGGCGTGGCCGGCCATCGCCGCGATCACCGGCACCGGGCAGTCGAGCAGCACGCGCGGCAGGCGGATGTCGGCCGGGTGGCGTTCGCCCTGCGCGAGTTGCGCGAGGAGCGCCGCCGGTGCGCCCGAGGAGAACGTGTCGCCGGTGCCCGTGAGCAGCACGACGCGACAGTCGGTCGAGGCCGCGGCGGCATGCACGGCGGAGCCGATGGCCGTCACCATCACTTCACCGAGTGCGTTGCCGGTGGCCGGGTCGTCGAGCCGCACCTCGGTCACGCCGTCGTCGACGACTACGCGCACCATGGCGCCTCCCCGTCGGTGAAGGCGCGCCAGCGTGCCTGCACGCGCGGCGTCGTCATCATGGCGGCGGTGATGCGGGCCCCGGTTGCGGTCGCGTCGGCGAGCGGCATGGCGCGCGACACGCGCGCCCACGCCCGCAGCCGGCAGAGGGCCTCGGGTTCGAGGCGGCACAACATGCGGACCGCGCGTCCCACGGCGGCGTCGATCGACGTGCCGTGCACGAGGTCATCGACGACACCGGCGGCCCGGGCCTCGGCCGCGCCGCGCGAGTGGGCCGCGATGGTCCATTGCCGCGCCACGTGCGGGGCCATGCGATCGGTGACGACCGGCCAGATGATGGCGGGCACGAGTCCCCAGAGCAGTTCCGGCAGCGCGAACGTGGACCGCTCGCTCGCCACGACCCAGTCGCACGCGCACGCCAGGCCCAGCCCGCCGCCGATGGCTTCGCCGTCGATCGCCGCGAGGAGGGGCTTCGGCGAGGCATGCAGGCGGGCGAAGAGCGCGGCGAAGGCCTCCGTGGCTGCGCCGCCGTCATCCGCCGCGTCGATGGCGAGACCGTGGCAGAACACGTCGGCGCTCGCGCCGGTGAGCACGACGACACGCGCCGGCGAGGACATCGCGTCGTCGAGCGCGGCGGCAAGCGCCACGACCGACGGCGGGTCGAGGCGGGCCGGCAGTGTCACACGAGCCGTCGTCAGCTCCATGCGTACTCCCGGTAGTAGTTCCGCACGCCGCGGAACACGAGCCTGCCCTGGCCGTCGTAGTGCGACGCGCGGAGTCCGGGCACGAGGTCGTCCGGCGGTGTGTAGTCGCGGGCGCACGTGGCCGCCTGCACGGCCTGTTCGCAGGCGTCGTATTCGCGCATCGAGATTCGGCGGCGCCGGTCGAGCTGTGAACCGATGCCGGCCGCGGCCACGACGTCGCGGGCGCCATCGGCCAGCGTGACGCTGTAGAACTCGGCGCACGAGCCCGACCCGTAGCTGTAGATCCCCACGCGGTCGCCGCCGCCGATCGCGCCGTGTTCCACGAGGCCGGCCAGCGCCAGGAACGTGGCGCCGCCGTAGATGCCGCCGGTGCGCCGGTTGTAGGTGAGCGAGGCCTTCGACCGGCGCGCCCAGTGGGCCTCGGCGCCGGCCTTCGTGAGCCCGAGCTCCCGGCGGGCGAGTTTCAGATGCGCGCGCTGCGACAGACCACCGAACGGCACGTGGTACACGTTCGCGGCGAAGAACGTCTCGAAGTCCACCGGCTGGCCCACCCGGCGCACGTAGGCGTCGTAGGCGAACTCCACGCCGTCCAGGTACGACAGCAGGCTTTCGTCCGCGTCGCCGGTTTCCACGCCGGGCGCCGGACGGAAGATGTCGGCCACTTCGTGCGCGTGGACGCCGTGCCAGCCGAGGTCGAGGGCGGCGATGCGCGGCGTGCGCGAGAGGAGCAGCGCCACACCGGCGGCGCCGAGCACGGCTTCTTCCGGACCGCCGTCGTGCCTGAGCGCGTGATCGGTGTTGATGACGAGCGCCTTCGCGTCGGGGTCGATGCCCGAGGCCAGCCATCCGGCCGCCAGCTGCATGGCGCCGGTGGCCCCGTAACACGCGTGCTTCACCTCGAAGTTGCGGCAGTCGGGCCGCAGGCCCAGGAAGTGGTGCACCCACGAGCTGACGGGTTTCTCCTGATCGGGCGCCGACTCGGTGGCCACGATGAGGAGCCGCACGCGCTCGAGATCCTCGGCGGTGAGCATCGGCTTGGCCGCGTTCACCGCCAGCGTCACGACGTCTTCCTGCGGGCCCATCACCGATCGTTCGTCGCAGAAGAGGCGCTCGCGCACGTTCGCGGTGTCGAGGCCGCGGGCGGCGCAGAGGTCGCCGATGTCGAGCGTCAGCGCGCACGGGTAGACGCCGATGGCGTCGATGCCGATGGCGTCAGCCGCCGGTGGCGGAAGCGCGGGGGCAGGACCGGACGCCATGTCAGTGCAGCCAGTCGAGGCCGCCGGTCACGCCGAGGGCCTGGCCGTTCACGAACGACGCGCCGTCGCTCGCAAGGAAGAGCACCGCCGCGGCCGCCTCGCTCACCTGGCCGGCGCGGCCGGCGGGGCAGTGCTTCGCGTAGAAGTCGCGGTTCTGCGTCGAGAGTTCCTTGAGCGTCATCTCCGTTTCGAACAGGCTGAGCAGCAGCGCGTTGCTCGTGATGCCCTTGCGGCCGTATTCCTTGGCGAGCGCGGCCGAGAGGCCGAGCATGCCGGCCTTGCTGGCGCTGTAGGCGACATCGCCCGACATTCCCTGCGCCGCGATCGACGACATGAAGATGAAGCGGCCGAAGCCGTTGGCGAGAAAGGCCGGCAGGAACTGGCGGGCCACGTAGAAGGCGCCGTTCAGGTTCGTGTCGAGCACGTCGCGCCAGTCGTCGTCGCTCGTCGAGATGGCAAGGCCGGCACGCGTCACCGCGGCATTCGCCACGGCCACGTGCACGGTGTCGAAGTCGTCGAGCACCTGCTCGCCCACCTGGTCGACGGCCGCCGAATCGCGCACGTCGAGCTGATAGGCGCGGCAGCGGGCCTCGGGCGCCGCGGCGGCGGTGGCGGCAATCACCGCGTCGGCGGCCTCCCGCCGTTCGCGGTAGGTGAACGCCACGTCGAAGCCCGCACCGGCGGCGGCAGTCACGACGCCGGCGCCGATGCCGCGCGAGCCGCCGGTCAGGAACATCACACGGCGCGGGGCGAGATCAGGCTTCATGGTTCCGCCAGAGGCTGACGCAGTTGATGCCGCCGAAGCCGAAGGAGTTCTTGAGCATCACGCGCACGCGACGGTCCACCGGGCCGTCGCGGCACACATCGAGGTCGACGGCCGGATCGAGCTCGTCGATGTTGATCGACTGGTGCAGCCGCCCGGTCCGCATCTGCAGCAGACCGGCCACGGTTTCGACCGTCGGCGCCGACCAGCAGCAGTGGCCGAGCATCGACTTCGGTGCGTTGATCGACACCGTGTAGGCGTGGTCGCCGAACACCCGCCTGATCGACTTCAGCTCCGTGAGGTCGCCGAGCGGCGTCGAGGTGGCGTGGGCGTTGATGTAGTCGACGTCCGACGGCGCGAGGCCGGCATCGCGCAGCACGCGGCTCATCGCCTGGGCCTGGCCGTCCTCGGAGGGCTGCGGCAGGTGATTGCCGTCGGAACTGGCGGCGCAGGCCAGCACCTCAGCGTAGATACGGGCGCCGCGTCGTGTGGCGGCCTCGTACTCCTCGAGCACCAGCGTGGCGCCGCCGTGCGCCGGCACGAAGCCTTCGCGTTTCGTGTCGTAGGGGCGGCTGGCCCGCGCCGGCTCGTCGTTGAAGCTCTGGAACGTGATGGCGCCCATGATGGCCATCGCGTGCACATCCACCGGCGCGAACTCGAGCACCGCGCCGACCACCATCGCCGTCTGCGCGTCGTGGTAGCGGATCTCGTCGATGGCCGAGCGCAGCGCCACGTTGCCGCTCGCGCAGGCCGCGCCCATCGTGTAGATGGGGCCGCGCGTCTGCAGGACTTCCGAGACGCAGCCGGCGTGATCGGTGTCGAGCGAGTAGAGCGACGTCATCCCGTCGATGAAGTCGGGTTCTTCTTCGAACTGCTGCCGCGAGTTGTACTGGTAGAGCGCATTCAGGTTGTGGCCCGAAATCACGACCGCCTGGGCGTGCGGGTCGTAGTCGGCGCCGAAGAGTCCGGCGTCGAGCCAGCCGTCGGCGGCGAGCAGCGTCGTGAGCTTCGTGGTCCACGGCACGCGCTTCACGAGGTTCTTGAGCCGCTTGAAGACGTCGGCGGGCAGGCGCCCCTCGAGCGACGACAATTTCGCGTCGACGTCGTAGTGCGACAGATCGCCGCCGACCTTGCTGTAGACCCGATCCGTCGGGAACGCTTTCCAGTGCGAGATGGCGGAACGCCCGGCCATCAAGCCGTCGCGAAAGCCGTCGAGCGTGTCGCCGAGGGCGGTGTTCACGCTCATGCCGGTCACGACCACGCGTTTACTCATCGATGTAGACCTCGGAAATAGCAAAGGCGGCGAGCGTGTCGCCGCGCCAGGCCTGGCCGGCGGCGACGAGTGTGAACCCGTGCTCGACGACCGCGGCATGCAGCGTCATCCGGTCGCCCGGCTGGAACGGGGCCAGGAACGACGCGTGGTGAATGTGAATGGCGCGGACGCCGGCCGGTGTCACCGAGGTGCCGACGTCCACCGTCTGGCGGCCCACGAAGTGCAGCAGCGTCAGCCCGAGCTGGCCCATGGCCTCGATGGTCAGCACGCCGGGATAGATCGGCTGGCCGGGGAAGTGTCCCGCGAAGCCCAGGTCGTCAGCGCCGAGCCGCCGGTGGCCGCGGACGCCGCCGGTCGCGAGGTCCACCGCGTGCACGCCGTCCACGAGCAGCATCGGCGCACGGTGTGGCAGCAGGCGTTCGAGGGCAGCCCGGCCGTGACTCACGGGCGCACCGCCGGGCACGAGGGGCTCGCGCTTCAGCCGGCGCACGAGGCTCGTGAGGGTGTCAGGCGCCAGCATGCAGGGCCTCCACCGTGGCCAGGAAATGTGCCGCGGGTTCGTGCGTGTCGGGCGCGTCGAGGCGGGCGCGCCGCAGCGGCTTCCAGCTGCGGCCCAGCATGTTGTGCAGCACACCGCCCGGCCCCACCTCGACGAACGTCGCGTCCGGATGCGCCGCCGCCATGTGGTCGACCGAACGGTCCCACAGCACGGGCGCGCTGACGTGCGCGCTCAGGGCGGCGACGAAGTCGGCCGGCGTCGGGTCCCCCAGCGGCGTCGCCGAGACGTTCGGCAGGTAGCTCGCCTGCGGCCGTTGCCAGGGCGCGGCCAGCAGGTGCCCGGCGAAGGCCGCGGCCACCGGCGTCATGAGGGGCGAGTGCATCGGCACGCGCTCCTCGATCACGGTGGTGAACGCGCCGTGCTGCTCTTCGAGGGTCGCGGCCGCCCACGTGACCGCGTCGGCCTGACCGGCGAGCACGTGCTGCGTGGGCGTATTGAAGTTGCTCACGACGGCGCAGCCGCGCCCGGCGGCGTCGTCGACCACGGCCGTCACGGCATCGCGATCGGCCCCGAGCACCGTCACCATGATGCCGGGCGGGGCCTGGTCGTAGCAGTGGCCACGCGCACTGACGAGCCTGAGGGCGTCTTCGAATGTCAGTGCGCCGATGTGCACGAGATGGCTGTACTCACCAAGGCTCAGGCCGAGCGACGCCGCCGCGGTCATGCCTTCCACGGCCAGTGCGTGCAGGTACATCTGGCTGGCCAGAAAGACCACCATCTGCACGTCACGGTTCGTCTCGAGGCGGGCGATGTCGCCGCCGAGATAGGCGCGGGTGTCGTCGTCGCCGAGCACCGACGCGGCTCGCGCGGCGAGTGCCTCGGCAGCCGGGCTGGTGCGGCGCGCGCGTGTCACGGCATCGGCGCGGGCGGAACTCTGACCGGGAAACAGAAAGACGAGTGGCATGACGGGATCGCAGGGCCCATCCTCCTAAGCGGTTTTGCCCCGGGAATCGGGTCACGGCCCCGCCGGACGAACTCCGCTAGACTGCCGTCGTGGCCGCGCCGCTCAGCGCAACGGACCTGCGGGTTCGCCGCGAGATCCTCGAGACCTTCATCGCCGGGCACATCCCGACACGCCTCGGCGTGATGCGCGCGCTCGGGCTCGAGTACGCCGAGGTCAGTGCCAGTTACGCGGCCCTCGCCGCCACGCACGTGATCGTGCCGCATCCCGACACCGGTGAGGTGTGGATGGCGATGCCGTTCTCGGCCGTGCCGACGCCGTTCAACGTGATGGTGGGCGGACGCGCCGTCTGGGCGAACTGCGTGTGGGACGCCTTCGGCATCGCCGCCGCCCTCGACACCGATGTCTCGTTCGTCTCGCCGTGCCCTGCCTCCGACACACCGATCGCGGCCGGCGTGCGCCGGGGCGTGGCCTATGCGTCGCCGGGCGCGGTCGTCCACGTGGGCGTGCCGGCGCCGCGCTGGTGGGACGACATCGGCTTCACCTGATCGACCATCCGGCTCTTCCGGTCGGAAGAGGACGTCGCGGCGTGGACCGCGGCGCGCGGACTCGGGCTCCATGGCCTCGTGCCGGTGCCGCAGATGGCGGCGCTCGCGCGCCGGTGGTACCGGGATCGCCTGTCGGCCGACTGGGCGCCGAAATCGCGCGAGGTCTCGCAGGCGATCTTCACCGCAGTGGGCCTCAGCGGCCCGTTCTGGACGCTGCCTGGCGGCTAGCGCGCCGTCGCGCCGCCTGGCGGTTAGCGCGCCGTCGTCGCGCTGCCTGGTGTGCAGGCCGTGGCGGGTTGCGCGCCGAGTGCCTCGATCCACGCGGTGACGAGCGCCAGCGCCTCGCGGTCGGCCACGACCGTGCCGATGGGCGGCATCTGACTCGACGGCCGCCGCGACTGCGCCCGTCGCAGCAGGGCGCTGCGGGCCGGCTCGCCCGGTGCCACCACACGCGACGTGCCGTCAGGCGCGTCGGGTACCGCCCAGTGGCCGGGTTGTCCGATCGTCGTCGCGAGGGCATCGGCCGCGCACGCGCCGCGCGCCGACCGTGTGTGCTTCAGGAACAGACCAAGCGAGGCGATCACGCTGTCACGGTTGTGGCAGCTGCCGCAGTTGGCCGAGAGATACCCGAGCACGGCACGTTCGACGGGGGTGCGGCCCTCGATACGCGGTACCGTGGCGCGTTCGCGCGCCGACAGGCCGCTCAGACGGCGTTCCGCGACGAGCGCGGCGAACGTGACCATGCCGGGCGTGAGGGGCTCGGCATGCGGCGCCAGCGGATCCCGATCGTCCGACAGCTGCAGGGCCGTGAAGCCGAGCACCTCCGTGCGGCCCGAGTCGTGGCAGGCACGGCATTCGTCCTGCGACGGGATGTCGTGCCACCTGCCGGGCGCCACCTCGGCCACGCGCGACCGCCCTTCGCGCGGCACGAGCGTGGCATCACGCTGGTCGTCCTGCCAGGCGTAGGAGGCGAAGTCCCAACGGTCGGGTGTCACCTTGCGGAACATCCGCGTCTCGACCCTGCGGCCGGCGAACGTGAACTCCTTCCAGAAGGTCGTGCCGACAGGAAAGTCCCAGCGGTCCGGATCGCGCGCATCGATGGCGGCGCCGTCGGGCAACCGCACCCACCGCCGCTTGGCGGCGCCGTCGCTCCACAGCGGATACTGCGGCGTGAAGGGACGATTACCGGCGTCGACGACGAGGCTGTCCGCGTCGGCGTAGAGTCCGGTCTGGCTGAGGCGCGCGGGCGGCGGCGACAGCCGCGGCGCAGCGTCGCCCGCCGTGCTGCCCGCCCGCATCGCCACCGCGCCTGCCCAGACGCACGCTGCCAGTGCCAGCAGCGCGCGCGTCACCCTTCGTGTCACCGCTGGCTCCCCTCGGGCGGGTCGATCGGCTGCGGCACGCGGTTCTTCACCGGCGCGAGCGACTGCAGGTAGGCCCAGATCGCCTTCAGTTCCTCGTCGACGAGGTTGGCGTACGCCGGATACGGCATGGGCGGCAGGATCGGCCGGCCCTTGCCCTGGTGTTTTCCGGTGCGCAGAGCGGTGATGAACTGCTCCTCCGTCCAGTCACCGAGCCCCGTCTCCTTGTCGGGGGTGAGGTTGGCCGTGAAGCTCACGCCCCACGGGCCCGCCCACGCGGTGTTGGTCGCGGCAACGGTGGCGATCCAGGGACCGGCCGGCAGCGCCGGGGCCGGTGGCATCTTCAGATCCTCGGGGTGCCCGGTGAGCGCGCGCGTCATGTCGGGCTCGGGGCCCTTCGCGCCGAGTTTCCACGGCGTATGGCAGTCGTGGCAGCCCATCGTGCTGACGAGGTAGTTTCCGAGCGCGACCGGCGTGCGGTGCGTCGTGGCGGCCGGGCGCTGCGCCGGGCCACTGGCGGTGGCGATGAGCGTGGTGAGGGTCACGCACGTCAGGGCGAGCAGGGCGGTGGCGGTCTTGTGGGTCATGTCGATGTCCTCCGTGTTCGTGTGGTGTGACGGAAGCATCGCGCCGGAGTTCGGCGGCGGTTCACTAAGCTTTCGTTACAGACTCCCTAACACTTCCTACAGCGACCTTAAGAACTTCCTAAGTTGGCTATACTCGCCGTCGACCGCATGATCGACGCCGAACTGGCCCTGTTCCTCCAGCAGGGGCTTGCCATCAACATCGGCACGCGCGATGCCACGCTCGCGCCGCACGCCGCCTACGCGCCGGCGGCGCTCGTCGAGCCCGGCGGCACACACGTGGTCATCTACGCGCCGGCCGTGGGTGCCGATGCCGTGCTCGCGGATCTCGCAGGCAACGGGCAGGCCGCGGTGGTGTTCGCGCGTCCGATGGACGACCGCGCCTGCCAGGTGAAGGGCACGTACGTGTCGCACCGTCCGGCCACCGACGACGAGCGCTCGCTCGTCGACTCGCAGTGGAACGGCTTCATGCAGCAACTCGAGATGATCGGCACGCCCGGCGAATCCACGCGCACGTGGGTGATCTGGCCGTGCGTGGCGATCCGCCTGCGCGTCACGGCACTGTTCAACCAGACGCCCGGGCCTGACGCGGGAGCCCGACTGTCGTGAGCCTCGGCCTCGAGACGCTGACCTCGTGTTTCCAGGGCCTCATTCCGGCCACGCTCTACACCTGCGCCGCGGATGGCACGCCGAACTCGGCCTACCTCAGCCACGTCGAGTACGTGGACGCGACACACGTTGCGCTCTCGTTCCAGTTCTTCAACAAGAGCCGGCGCAACGTCGAAGAGAATCCACAGGCGCTCGTGCGGGTGGTCGATCCCGACACGCAGCAGGGCTGGGAACTGCGTCTGCGGCTCGAGCGGTCCGAGACGTCGGGCCCACTCTTCGACCGCATGGCGCTGCGCATCGAGGCGATTGCCTCGTACTGCGGCATGAAGGGGATCTTCAGACTGCTCGCCGCCGACGTCTACGAAGTGCTGTCGGTGGGCAAGGTGCCCGAGCAGCCCGGTGCGCCGCCGCCGGTCTCCGATCGCCGCGCCCTCGACGCGGTGTTCACGATGCGCGCGCTGCAGCACCTGACCGAACGCATCAACGCGGCCGACGGACTCGAGCCGCTGATCGACGCGATCCTCGCCGGGCTCGACGAGGTCTTCGGATTCAGCCACTCGATGATCCTGCTGCCCGGCGAGCAGCCGCGCACGCTCATCACGATTGCGACGCGCGGGTATCCCGAGAACGGGGCCGGCGCCGAGGCGCGCTTCGGCGAAGGCATCACCGGCCTCGTGGCCGAAGCCCGCAAGCCGATCCGCATCTCGGGCCTGATGCGGGGCATGTTGTACGCCTACGCGGCCCGCTTCCGCGCCGAAGAGGCCGGCTGGTGTCCGGCCGAGCGCCGCATTCCGCTGCCGGGGCTCGCGAATCCGGCCAGCCAGCTCGGCGTGCCGCTGCTCGTGCGGGGCGAACTCGTGGGCGTGCTCGTCATCGAGAGTGAAACACCCTACCGGTTCCACGAAGACGACAAGCAGACGATCGAACTGCTCGGCGCCTATCTCGCGCTGGCGATCCAGAACGCGGTGCTGCAGGAAGCGGGTGAGGCAGCCGACCCGCGCGCGAGCGCGCCGACGCCAGGCCCGGCCGCCCTGGCGGTGCCCACGGCCACGCTGGCACTGGCCTACTACCGCGCCGACGACGTCGTGATGGTGGACGGCGAGTACCTGATCCGCGGCCTGCCGGCGCGCATCCTCTGGAAGCTCGTCACGATCCACGCCGCCGACGGCCGCGCTGAGTTCACGAACCGCGAGCTGCGTCTCGACAAGACGCTGCAGCTGCCCGAGTACAAGGACAACCTCGAGACGCGCCTGCTGCTCCTGCGCCGGCGCCTCGAGCAGAAGTGCCCGGCGCTGCAGATCGTGCCGCGCGGACGCGGCCGGTTCGCCCTCGTGGCGAACGCCGCCGTGTCGCTCGTCGAACGCCCCTGAGGCGCGGCTACCGCTCGCGCGGCGAGATCCACTGCGGCACGGCCGGCATGGGCGTCGTCAGCAGCCGTTGCAGCAGCTCCCGCGCATCCGTGCCCGCCGACACGATGGCGCGTGTCTCCGGCTTGATGAAGCCTTCCGCCCAGGCGTGGTCGAGGAAGCGGAGCAGGCCGTCGTAGAAGCCGTCCACGTTCAGCAGGCCGCACGGCTTGCGATGCAGCCCGAGCTGCGTCCAGGTGATCGCTTCGAAGAGTTCCTCGAATGTGCCCACGCCACCCGGCAGCGCCACGAAGGCGTCCGAGAGATCCGCCATGAGCGCCTTGCGTTCGTGCATCGAATCCACGACGTGCAGGCGGGTCACACCGGTGTGGCCGATCTCACGTGCCATGAGCGTGTGGGGAATCACGCCCACCACCTCGCCGCCGGCGGCGAGCACGGCATCGGCCACGACGCCCATGAGGCCCACGTTACCGCCGCCGTAGACCAGGCTGTGGCCGCCCGCCACGATGGCGCCGGCCAGGGCGCGCGCGCCCTCGGCGTAGGACGGGCGGAGACCGGGGGCGGAGGCGCAGAACACGCAGATGCGGGCCATGAGCCGTCAGGATAACAGTTGCGGACATAATGGTCGGGCCAGCGCGACAGAGCTTCCATGCCCGACCTGGACCCGACCGCGACGGACCGTCCGGCCACCGACGCCAAGAAAAAGCGCAAGCAGGCCGAGAAGGCCCGCGGCGTCTGGATCTCGTTTGCCGGCCGCATCGTGGCGCAGATCGTCGGCGCGGTGGCGAGCGTCGTGCTTGGAATCATGGTGCTGCAGAGGTACCAGCAGCCGGCGCCCACGCCGCCGCCGGTTGCCGCCCCCGGTGCGCCGGCTACGGCCTCCGGGGCGCCTCGACGGTCGGGTCCGGCCACGATCGCCGTGTTGCCGCTCGGCAATCTCTCGGGTAGTCCGGCGCAGGACTACTTCGTCGAGGGCATGGCGGAAGCGCTCACCGCCAGCCTGGCGCAGGTGGAGGGTCTGCGCGTCATCTCGCGCACCTCGACGATGCGCTACAAGACGTCGCCGCCGCCGATTCCCGAGATCGCGAAGGCGCTTGGTGCGGATCTGCTGGTGGAAGGGTCGGTGCTGCTGGCCGGCAACGATGTGCGGATCACGGCGCAGCTCATCGACGGCGTAACCGACGAGCACCTCTGGGCGCAGAGCTATACCCGCACGCTCAAGGACGTGATCCGGCTGCAGGACGAAGTGGCGACGGCGATCGCCACTGCGATCCGTGGCACCGTGAGCCGCCGCCCGGTGCCCGGGGCGGTGAGTGACCACGTCGTCGAGGCGGCGACCTACGATCTCTATCTGCGCGGCCGCCATGCCTGGTTCGAGCGCACTCCCGCCAGCATGAAGGCGGCCCTTGACTACTTTCAGCAGGCGGTCGACCGCGATCCGCTGTTCGCGCTCGCACACGTGGGGCTCGCCGATGCCTACGCGCTGCAGGCATCGCCCGGCATGAGCCTCGACCAGGTGCGGCTGCACATGGACAAGGCGCGCGCCTCGGCCATCCGCGCCCTTGACCTGAATCCGTCGCTCGCTGAAGCGCACACCGCGCTTGGCGGCGTCATCTTCTTCGGCGACCGTGACCTCGACGACGCGGCGATGAAGTTCAGGCGAGCCATCGAGATCAACCCGAGCTATCCGGTGGCCCACGAGTGGCTCGGGTTGCTGCTGAGCGAGCAGGGCCGCATCGACGAGGCGCTCGAACACGCCGACATCGCCGTCACGCTCGATCCGCACGAAGCCACGATGCATCAGGCGCGGGGACAGGTGCTCTACACCGGACGCCGCTACGCCGCCGCCATCGATTCGCTGGAGAAGGCTCTGGAACTCACGCCCGCTCTGCCGCTGGCCCGCACGGTGCTCGTGAAGGCGCTCACGCTCGACGGCAAGGCGCCCGCGGCACTGACGCACTGCGGCCTGCCGGCGCCGGCACCAGGCCCCGACCTGGCGGTGGCGTGCCTCGTGGCCGCCACGCGCGCTGGCCGTGGCGGCGAGGCGGCCGCGCGGCGGACGGCGCTCGAAGCGGTGCGACCGGCCCCCGGACCGTCGCTCGCGCAGGCCGATGCGGCGCTCGGCCGGTTCGCCGAGGCGCTGCCGCGCCTCGAGCGCATGGCCGCACGCGGCGGCCTGCCACCGGTGCTGGCCACCGACCCGTTGTTCGATGACCTGCGCCGCCAGCCACAGTGGAAGGCGCTCGCGGCGACGATGGCACCGCGTGCCCGCCCGCAGCCGCCGGCCCTTCCGCCGTCGTAGCCGGGTCAGCCGGTGAACTTGTAGCCGAGGCCGTGCACGGTCAGGATGAACTGCGGCGTCTTCGGGTTCACTTCGAGCTTCTGCCGCAGCCAGGCGACATGCACGTCGACGGTGCGCGTGGAGGGCGTGTGTTCGTAGCCCCACACCTCCTGCAGCAGCTCGTCACGTGAGATGGTCGCGCCGCGATGTTCGAGGAAGTAGCGCAGCAGCTGGAACTCCTTGGCGGAGAGCTCCACGGGGACACCGCCCTTCACCACTTCGGCCTTTCGCGTGTCGACGGTGACGTCATCGAATTCGAAGCGCGTGGCGCCGGCGGTGCCCGAAGGCGGCGCCGCACCGTTGCCGGCCCGGCGCAGCAGCGCCTCGATGCGGGCCAGCAGTTCCATCGCCTCGAAAGGCTTCACCAGGTAGTCGTCGGCGCCGAGCTTCAGGCCGACGACGCGGTCGACGACCTGCCCACGCGCGGTCAGCATCAGAATCGGCGTGGTCATACCGCGCTGGCGCATCGCGCGGCACACGTCGAAGCCGTCGCGCTTCGGCAGCATCACGTCGAGCACGATGAGATCGAACGCGCCGGTCAGCGCGCGCGCCAGACCGAGTTCGCCGTCGCCGGCCGTCTCGACGTCGTAGCCTTCACCCGCCAGCCGGTCGCTCAGCGTGAGCTGCAGGCCGGGCTCGTCTTCCACGAGCAGCACGCGTCCTTCGGCCACTCAGGCTTCCGTGGCCGCGGCGTGGGCCGAGGCGGCAGGGACGCTGGCCGCCGCCGGGGCGTCCGGTGCGGCCGGCAGGCAGATGGTGAAGGTGCTGCCGTGGCCCGGCGCGCTGACCACGTCCACGCGTCCGCCATGCGCGTCACTGATCCGCCGCACCAGGCTCAGGCCGAGGCCGCTGCCCTTGATCTGATTCGCCACGGCCACCTTGCCGCGGAAGAAAGGCTCGAAGACCAGGCGCTGTTCTTCGGGGTCGAGGCCCTGGCCGTGGTCTTCCACGGCGATGCGCACCTCTCGCCGGGGCATGTCGTGGGTGGTCACGGCCACGCGCACCCAGCGATCCGCGCCCGCATACTTGATGGCGTTGCCGACGAGGTTCTGCACGGCGGACTGCAGCGTGCCGGCGTCTCCCATGACGGCGGGCAGCGTGTCGGGCACCTCGACGTGCACCTGCACGCCGGCTTCCGCGGCATCGGCGGCCGAGAGCCGCACGGCCTCGTGCACGAGCGTGTCGGGGGCGACGCGCGTCATCGGCAGCGGACGTCCCGAGCCGAGGCCGGCCAGCTGCAGCACGCGCTCGACCGTGTCGCCGAGCCGCCGTGCCTCGGTCTGGATGGTGGCGCCGTAGCGCTTCACGCGCGCCGGATCGCCGACGACGCCGTCGGCCAGATTACCGGCGGCGGAGTTGATGACGGCCACCGGCGTGCGCAGTTCGTGTGATACCGCGGCGACGAATTCCATCTGCCGGCGGGCCAGCGCCTGCGCCCGGCGCGCCGACACGCTGATGAGCGCCACCACCACGCCGAGCAGCGCCAGCACACCGCCGCTCAGGGCGAGATTGCGGCGGCGTGAGGCCGCC
>JAEUQR010000055.1 GCA_016789705.1 Acidobacteriota bacterium | reverse complement strand
CCGGATCCCTGCGGTGCGCCGGTCGCGGCTAGAATCATCTGGACGACGCGGACGGCAGCTACTGCGAGCGTCCTTCGCCATGGAAAAGATCATCGTCCACGCCAAGTTCCACACCGGGCATCGCCAGCTCGGATACCCGGGGAAATGTCGCTTCGTGCACGGCCACACCTGGCGGGGCACCGTGGCCATCTCCACCGAGGCCTTTCCGCGCGACGCGCTCGACATGTCGATCGACTTCGGGCACATCAAGCAGGTGATGCGGGATCTCGATCACAAGATGCTCGTGGTCGAGAGCGACGCGACGTTCATGGATCCGGCGCTCATCGAACCGGAAGGCGTGGTGGTCATGAAAGGGAAGGGGCCGAGCGTCGAGAACGTGGCCCACCACGTGTTCGAACGGGTCGTGGCGCTCATCGGCCGCCAGTATCCGGGGCGGGGCATCGCCTACCGCATCGAGGTCATCATCCAGGAGACCGAGAACAACTGCTTCGTCGTGGAGCAGACCGCCACGGTCTAGAAGCCGACACACGCCGCGCCGAAATGCGACACGGCAGCCCGGCCGTGGACGGCCGCCTGGCGCGCCGGCCCGGGCAGGTGCCGGCACTGTCGCGCAAGGCACCGCTCTTGCTCCGCCCGGACACGTGCAGGCCGAGCGACTCAGCCCCATCGGACCGCCGGAGCCGGCAGCCGCCGTCCCGGTGATGGACGTCATCGCCGGGTTGTCGAGGGCCCTCGACATCACCGAAGGGCACCCCACCGGGCACGCGGCGCGCTCGTGTGTCATCGGCATGCGGCTCGCTCAGGCGTGTGGCCTCGACGAGACGGCCCTCGCCGACCTCTTCCATGCGCTGCTGCTCAAGGACGTGGGGTGTTCGAGCAATGCGGCCCGCGTGCATCAGCTGGCCGGCGGCCGCGACCACGAGGTGAAGCGGTCGGTCTGGATGACCGACTGGCGGAGCTGGCCCGAGAAAATCGCCCACAGCCTTGCCTGGGTGGGCCGGGGTGAGCCGCTCGGCCGGCGCCTCGGCCGGCTCGCCCATCTGGCATGGCTCGGCCCCCGCGCCGAGCAGGAGATCTTCCAGATCCGCTGCGACCGTGGTGCCGCGATCGCCCTCGACCTGGGGCTCTCGCGCACGACGGCCGAAGCCATCCGGGCGATGGACGAACACTGGGATGGCGGCGGCCAGCCCGCCCGCCTGCGCGGAAACGCCATTCCGCTCGCGGCGCAGATCATCGGCATCGCCCAGGTCATCGAGATCTTCTGGCAGCAGCACGGCGTCGAGGCGGCGCGTGCGGTGGTGCGGCGTCGCCGCCGCCGCTGGTTCTCGCCGGAACTCTCGCGCCTGGCCCTGGCCCTGCTCGACGACGCGGCGCTCTGGCGCGCGCTTGGCGACGTTGCCTCGATCGAGCTGCTGCACGACGTGGCGCCGGCGCCGGCGATGCTCCGCGTGACCGAGGCGCACCTTGACCGCATCGTCGATGCGTTTGCCGGCGTCATCGACGCGAAGTCGCCGTACACGCACGATCACTCACGGCGCGTGGCCGACTACGCGGTGGCCGCCGCGGCCCGGCTCGGCTTCTCCGGCGCGCGCCTCGTGCGTCTGCGCCGGGCGGCGCTGCTGCATGACATCGGCAAGCTCGGCGTGTCGAACTCGATTCTCGACAAGCCGGGGGCCCTCTCGGCCGAGGAATGGCAGGCGATGCGCGGACACACGCGGCACACCCTCGAGATCCTCGACGCCGTGCCGATCTTCCGCGAGCTGGCCGTGGACGCCGCTGCCCACCACGAACGCCTCAACGGCACCGGCTATCACCTCGGGCTGCGGGGGGCGGCACTCACGCCGTCGGCGCGCGTGCTGGCGGTAGCCGACGTGACCGACGCGCTGCGGTCGGACCGGCCTTACCGCGCCGGCCTCGAGGTCGAACGTGTCGTCGCGATGCTGGGCGACGACGCCGCCAGCGGGAAGATGTGTCCGCAGAGCGTGGCGGCGATGACCGAGGTGCTGCGCGCCTGACGTGGCGGCGGCTCTGCTAGACTGCGCCCGGTGACGGCCGCCTCCGGCCGCCCAGGGAGTCGCCGCCGTGATCCGTAGCCTGTCCCGTTCGTTCGTCGTGACGCTCGTGACGCTCGTGGCCGCGCCGGCCGCGGCCCAGACGCCGCCTGTACCGGCCGTCCACATTTCGCCGGCCGAGATCGCCGCTCTCCTCGAGACCGCCATCGTGAAGAGCGCCGTCGACCAGCCCATCAAGAGCGTTGATGTGCACGGCGGCAAGGCGCTCGTGGCCATGCTGCATCGCGACAAGGCGGAGGCCGGCGCGCTCATCCACGAGCGGGTGACCGAGACCTACTACATCCTGCACGGGAGCGGCACCATCGTGACCGGCGGGGCGCTCGGCGGCACTGCCAAGCCCACGGATCTCACACGCGTGGGCGCCGGGCCGAGCCTCTCGGGCGAGCGGCAGGGCGGCGACAGCCGTCACGTGGGGCCGGGTGACGTCATCATCATTCCGGCCGGCACGCCGCACAGCTTCAGCGCGCTCGACGCACCGATCAGCTATCTGGTGTTCCGCTTCGATCCGGGGAAGTAGGGCCGGGAACGACAAAGGGCCCGGCGGATGACCACCGGGCCCTTCTCGTGATGTCCGTGGGCGCCTGCGACGCCCCGGGCGCTAGGCCTTGGCGGCCAGCACCTGGGTCTTGAGTACTTCGTCCACGAGGAAGACGTCGGTCAGCAGCGCCCGCAGGTGAATCGACGCGTTCAGGTTGTCGACCATCTGAGAGCTGATGCCGGGCTGCGCGAGCACGAGCCGCACGGCCGCGCGCGCCGATGCGGCGTCGCGGTCGAGCACCTCGATGAAGCCGTGGTAGAGATCGGCGTGGGCCAGGCTGTCGGCCGCGACGACGCCGCGGAAGACGTCACCGAGCCCGTCGAGGGCGGTGTCCAGGCCCGTCAGGAACTGCCGGACCTGGGCGCCGCTGTTCGTCCCCTGATCGCTCGCCAGGCCCTGGGCCGCGTAGGCGAGCATGAACTCGTAGGCCTCCTCGATGCTGTTGCATCGGGCCGCCATCTCATCACGTGTGGTCACGGCTTATTCCGACGGCCGGCCGCCAACGGGCTCGGAGCCCGGCACGCGCCAGCGGGTGGGGTCGTGGTGTTCGAGGTACTGGCGACGCGTGATGAAGCCGAACAGCATCGACTTGGTCAGCCAGAGTTTCTCGGGGCGGATGGCGAAGTAGATGTGCGCCATCGTGAGACCCACGAGGGCGACGCCGGCCGCGCCGTGCGCCACGTACATCCAGCTCCACGTGGTGTCGGCGAGAATGTACGGGTCGCGCGTGAAGAACGGCGTCTGCACCTTCTTCATCATGAAGAGCCCGGTGGCCGAGGCGCCGATGCCCGTCACGACGATCGCCATGTGATACAGGCGGTTGCCGAGCGGATACTTCGCGGCCTTGGGGCCCGAGGTGTCGCCGCCGAGCTCGCGCATGATCTCCGACTTCAGTTCCGGGATGTCCTTCGGACCCACCCAGATCGACCAGAAGTCCATGAAGAACGTGGCGTGGATGATGTGGTACAGGATCGACGCGGCCAGCACCAGGCCCGCCATCCAGTGCCATTCCACCCAGGCGAACTTCACGCCCACGATGGGCAGGAACGACGTGAAGAGCAGCGTGAGCATCGCCGCCGCCATGATCCAGTGGAACAGGCGGGCGGGCAGACTGTGGCGCTGGATCTTCTCGGGCAGCCCCTTCAGTTTCGCCTCGAGCGCGTCGACGTCAGCCGACGCGCGCTTGGAGTGCGCCGAAAGCAGCATGTAGACGGAGTGTGCCGCGAGGAACACCACGCCCGCGAAGAACGAGACCCACAGCAGGTCCCACGAGATGTGCGTGAAGACCGATTGACCCCACGGGGTGATGCCCCTGGTTAGGAAGTCGATGCCCATCCGTTGTCCCCCCCGCGGATCGCGCGCTTGACCAGGTTGCGCATCAGCGGAATCTTGTAGGCGTTGTGGGCGAGGGGCACCGCGCCCCGCACGGCCAGCTCGCCGGCGGCGTTCGCGGTTTCCTCGTTCCGTGGCTTGCCGGCGACGAACTGCTCGACGGCTTCGAGGCGCATCGGCTGCGCGGCCACCGCGTTGACGACGATGCGCGCGCGTTCGATGGTGGAGCCGTTGACCTTCATCGCCGAGGCGATGTTGACGAGCGGGAAGTCCCACACCTTCCGGTCCGCGACCTTCTCGGTGTAGAACTCGGCGCCAGCCCACGTCCCCGGAATCCGGATGGCGGTGAGCAGTTCGCCGGGCTGCAGCGTGGTCAGCCGCGTGATGTCGGTGCCGGGACCGACGAAGTAGTCCTGCGCATCGACGATGCGTTCGCCCTTCGACGAGCGGATGACCATCTTCGCGTCGAGGGCGATCATGGCCGGCGCCGTGTCGGACGGGTTGACCGCCACGCAGCGGTCGGCGCCGAAGATGGCGTGTTCGCGGTTGACCGCCGTGGGCGTGTCCGCGTAGCAGACGTTGCCGCCGGCCCGGTAACACGACCAGCCGGCGCGGTAGTACCAGCAGCGCGCATCCTGCGAGAGGTTGCCGCCGATGGTGCCCTGGTTGCGGATCTGCGGCGAGGCCGCCGCTTCGGCACCCTGGAAGAGCACACCGAACTTCTCGCGCACGAGCGGGTTCGTGACCACTTCGGTGAGGGTCGTCATCGCGCCGATCTCGATGCCGTCGCCCGAGGCCTTGACGCCGCGCAACCCTTCGATTGCGCCGAGTTCGACGACCACCGCGGGCTTGCGGATGCGGTCCTTCAGCCAGTCGAAGCTGTCGAGACCTCCCGCCATCACCCAGGCGTCGGCGCCGTGCCGATCGAGCAGGCCCAGCGCGTCGTCGAGACTCGCCGGCTGGAACAGCTCGAACGCCGGCATCATGTCGTGAATCACAGCCATGATTCGATGCTCCCCTTAAATGTGCGCCGTGAGCGCGTCGTGCTGAAGGCTCTTCGAGTCGATCGACGTCAGCAGCAGGTCTGGCGTCATCGGGTAGCGGCGGAACGCCTCGTCGCCGAGGGCGTTTACGAGGGCCGCGGCGACGGCGCCACAGCCGGCGCCGACCGGCGGCTCACCGATACCGCGGGCGCCCACCGGCGTCTCGGGATCGGGGATGTCGGTCGCGGCGATCTTGACCGTGTGCGGGATCTCCATGATGGAGGGCGGCTTGTTGTGGTGGAAGCGGCGCGCCAGGCAGACGCCATACTGCTTGTCGTAGACCCAGCGCTGCGAGACCGCGTGGCCGATGCCGAGCATCGAGCCGCCGAAGGTCTGGCCGTTGAGGTTGCGCGGGTGCAGCACGGTGCCCACGTCGGCCACCGCCGTGTAATCGACGATGTGCCAGGCGCCGGTTTCGGTGTCGACCTCGACTTCGGCGAAGCCCGCCACGAACGAGTGCGTGTTGCCGTCGCGCTTGTAGTTGTCCTTGGCCACGCCGATGAGGCCCTGGCCGGCCACCACTTTCAGCGCGCTCTTCGTGAACGCGTTGATGTCTTCGGGGCCTTCGTGCCCGTCGTACTTGCCGCCGAGCTCGATGGCCTTCTTCGCGACCTCGGCGAAGGTCAGCGGACCGACCTTGCCGTTCGAGACCTTGTAGCTGGCAGGGGAGCCGCCGCGCATCTTGGCGGCCACTTCCTGCATCTTGGTCTTGAGGTCGGTGGCGGCGGCGTGGGCGGCGCGCGTCATGGCGTGCACGGTCTGGCTGCCGGCCGACACACAGGTCCAGGGCAGGCCCTTGGCCGTGTTGCCCCAGACCACCTCGAAGTTCTCCCACGGCGTGTCGAGCACTTCGGCGTAGACACGCTGGCAGTCGATCACCGACTCGGTGCCGAGGTTGCCGATGCCCGTCTGCACCTGCACCTTGCCGTCGGGCCGCACGATGGCCAGGCCATCGAAACCGATCGAGCCGGCGGTGTAGGGGCCCACGGCGACGCCGATGCCGCGCACCTTCGTGCCGCGCTTCTGGCCGGCCGTCGCCTTCTTCTCTTCCCAGCCGAAGAGGGCCTTGCCCTGCTCGAGCGCCTCGCGGACGTTCGCCTGGGTGACGTAGGCCTGCTTCTTGGTGGCCGGCACAATCGGGCCGTAGGGCGCCTTGCCCGCGGGCGCGTTGACCTTGAGCAGCTCGACGTGGTCGACGCCAAGCTTGCGCGCGGCCTTCGCCATGATCGGGTCGAGCAGGGCGTTCATCTGCATGCCGCCCGGTGACCGCTGCGACGTGCGCGGCGGCGTGTTCGTGAGCACCGAGATACCGCGCCAGCGGAAGGTCTCGGGCTGGAACTGCAGCGACGCCATCGCCCCGGCCGAGCGGTGGTCGCCCTGCGGGTTGTAGGGGCCGTTGTCCTGGATGGTGAAGAAGTCCATCGCGACGATACGGCCGTCCTTGCGGAAGCCGACCTTCGCGCGGCCGAAGATGCCGGCGCGGGCGCGGCCGATGTAGTGCTCTTCTTCGCGGGTGATGCGCATCATCACCGGCACGCCGTTGAGCTTCTTCGACATCAGCGCCGGGATCGCCATGCTGTGGCTGCCCGGGATCTTGCTGCCGAAGCCGCCGCCGGTGAATTCGCTGATGAGGACGACTTCGTCGACCTTGAGCCCCACCATGCGGGCGATGTTCGGCACCGTCTGCGCCACGCTCTGGGTGGAGCCGTGCAGGAACAGCTTGCCGCCCTGCCAGTAGGCCATCGCCGTGCGCGTCTCGAGCGGCTGGTGGCCGGTGGACTGCGAGTAGAGCGTTTCGTCGAGGATGAGGTCGGCTTTCTTGAAGCCTTCCTCGATGTCGCCGAGCACGAACGTATCAGGCGCCTCGCCCATGGGCAGGCGGCCTTCGCGCGCCTCGGCGAAGTCGGCGTCGGTCCACTTGACGTTGGCGACCTTCAGCGTGGGGCCGGCGCCGGTGTAGACGTTGCCCTGCGCGCGGGCGTTGGCGCCGCCGGGACGCAGGCTGTCGAGCGGATCGACGGCAAACGGCAGCGGCTCGTAGTCGACCTTGATGAGCTCGATGGCTTCGGCCGCCGTCGTCTCGTCCACCGCCGCGACGGCGAGGATCGGTTCGCCCTGGTACACGGGCTCGTCGGTGAGCGCCGTTTCGGGCGGCAGCGGTGGCGGCGGCGGGGCCTGGCCGCCGGGCGGCGTCGGCGGGGCCGGCGGCGCGGGGAAGTCGCTGGCGCGCAGGATGCCCTTCACGCCGGGCATGGCGAGCGCCGCCGAGGCGTCGACGTTGCGCACGCGCGCGTGCGGCATCGGCGAGAGCAGCAGCTTGACGAACAGCATGCCCTCGGCGCGGTAGTCTTCGGCGTACTTCGCCTTGCCCGTGACCTTGGCCACGAGATCCGGCGTCGTGTAGTTCTTGCCGATGTACTTGTAGTCGTTCGCCACGTTACGCCCCCCGCGACAGTTCTGCGCCCTTCATCAGCGCCGTGAGAATCTTGTCGTAGTCCTGGCAGCGGCACAGGTTGCCCGACACACCGTGGGCGAGTTCCTGCCGCGTCGGATTCGGATTCGTCTTGAGGAAGCCGACCGTGGCCATGACGAAACCGGGCATGCAGAACGCGCACTGGAAACCCTGCTCCGAGACCACACCCTGCTGCACGGGGTGCAGCGTCCCATCGGGCGCCGCGAGGCCCTCGATGGTCTGCACCTTGCGGTTGCGCAGCGTGTGCGTGAGCATCGAGCACGCATAGTGCGGCACGTCGTCCACGAGCACCGTGCAGGCGCCACACTCGGCGCGGTCGCAGCCGAGCTTCGTGCCGGTGAGCCCCAGCTTGTAGCGCAGCGTCATGGCCAGCGTTTCCTGCTTGAGCACGTCAACACGCCGAACCTGGCCGTTCACGGTGATCGAGATCAGGCGCTCCCCGGCGCCCGTCGCGGGCTGCCCCGCAATCGAGGTGCGGAAGAGATACGCGCTCGTCGAAACCGCGGCGCCGGCCGCGATGACGCCCTTGATGAAGTCGCGCCGGGATGCCCCGCCGCGCGGTGTCTCTGGTGCGGTGTGGCCCATGTCCATGTCTGACATCGCGTTCCTCGCTATGTACGAGAGAGGGTATTGCCGAACTTTCCCGCGAGATAGTAACAGGATTTCACCGATTCCGGGCACGGCGTCTCGCCGCCGGCCGGCCGGGTGGTTGAACGGACGTTCGATCTTGTGCCTCGGCGGCTAGGCCAGCCAGCCGGGTTTCCATGTCGCATCGAATATGCGCATGAGATTCCCCCCGAGCAGCTTCTGGATGTCGTCGTCCGACACGCCGTGGGCGCACAGACATTCGACGAGGGCGGGGAAGTCCTCGATCCCGTTGAAGTCCGACGGCTGCCGATTGTTGTTGTCCGGGGGCCGGGCCACCTCGTCGAACCGGTCGGTGACCGAGCCGTAGGGCAGGGCATCCGGGTTCCGGGCGTGTTTCGGGTAGGCGCCCATCGTGCCCATCGAATCCGTCGAGACGCCGACGTGGTCGATGCCCACGAGGTCTACGGCGTGCGCCACGCACCGCCACCAGTCCTCGAGCGTCGGCATCCCCGGGGTGCCGGCCCAGATGAGCGGCGCCCAGGTCGTAATGCAGACGACGCCGCCGAGCCCGGCGATGGCCCGGATCTGGTCGTCGTCGATATTGCGCGGGTTGTCTGCGACCGCCTTCGGATTCGAGTGGGAGGCGATGAGCGGCCGGGTGGCGGCCGCGCAGGCCTCGAGGAAGGTGCGCCGGCCGGCGTGCGTCAGGTCGATCGTGACGCCGTAGCGCTCCATCTCGCGCACGATCACACGGCCGAGCTGGCTGAGCCCGCCGTCGTGCCGCTCGAGGCAACCGTCGCCGAGCAGGTTGCTCTCGTTGTAGGTGAGCTGGCAGATGCGCAGGCCGAGCTGCTTCCAGAGCAGCAGGTTCTTCGGGTGGGCGCCAAGGAAGTGGGCATCCTGCGAGAGCAGGATGTGCGCGAGTTTGCCCTCGGCCTTGGCCCGGCGGATGGCGTCGGGCGAGTCGCCGAGGCAGAAGGTGGGTTCCTCGTGGATGACGTCCAGGAAGTCGCGCACGCGCGGATACGTCTCGGCGGCGTCTTCGTTCGGCATCGGGATCGTGAGGGCCACGGCGGTGAGGCCCGACCGGTCCGTGCGGTCCGTGCGCCGCAGCAGGTACTGCACGCACGGGTCGATGATGATGGAGTCGCGGTGAAGGCGGTGGGCGCGGTCGCTCGGTGGCATGCGGGCACGAGGATAGCGCATGCGGCCTGCGCGGTCTGCGCCGAACGGGCCCGGCCCGGGCCATCTCCGCCTCCGCGCCGCGCGCTCACGCTTGGTCAGCGCTTGCGTTCCGTGGCGCGCGTGCCGCGCAGCATGTTCTCGAGCGAGTAGTTCGCTTCGTGGCAGGCGAACTCGTAGATGCGCTCGTTCGACCGGGTCATCGTCAGTTCCCCTTTCCATGGGGCGACGTAGGCCGTCGGGTCGTCGATCTCGAACTGGTAGAGCAGGGTGTCGGCATCGAGCAGGCTGAAGCGCTCCACCACGTGCAGGTGCTCGTCGAAGGCGAAGTTGCCGCCGGCATCACCGTAGAAGCCGCCGCCGTCGACGAAGTTCGTCGTATCCACGACGAGGGTGTTGCCCTCCCACCGGCCTACCGAGTCGCCCATCCACTGGCGGACGTGCGGCGGCAGGTGCGGGCGGCCGTCGGTGGGGATGACGCGGGCGTCGTGAATCATCTCGGCGTGGACGACGACCGTATCCTTCGTCACGACGATCTGGTAGTTGCTGTTGTACGTGTAGGGCAACATCGGCGGGCCCACGGTGAGGAACGCCGCGCACTGGTCCTGCAGGCCGAGGTCTTCCGGGTTCTCCTGCGCGCGCATCGCCGCGAGGCGCCGGCGCCGCACCTCCGCGGCGGCGGGTGTCAGCGCCGGGATGCGGCCATCGGGCGGGTCGGTCACGATCGACGTGCGCCGCGTCTTCACCGTGCGCGTGCCGTACTCCCGATAGAAGCTGTTGTAGGTGCCCGTGCCGGTGCGCGGCGCGCCCGGCGCCGGGTCTTCGTTGCGCGCCACCGCCTGACGTTCGAACTCCGCGGCCTCGGCTTCCGTGAACACCGCCTTGTCCTTGAGCGCCGCCGGGCGCTCGATGGGTGTGGCGGTCGCGGAGTTCCAGATGCCCTCGAAGGCCAGATGCGGATCGCGGGTGGGGCGCTGGCCTGAGACCAGCGTCGAACCGGCGACGACGGCAGCCAGAGTCGCGCCGAGGCTGAAGAGACGTCGGGGGCGGAGCAGTCGTGTCATGGCGGCGCTCAGGGAGAGTCTACAGGGTCCGGGACCGCGGGGCGGCCGCGGTGAGACGCGCGTCGGTTTTCCTGGTCGGCGTCTCATAAGATGGTGACCGCGCGGCGTCGTGTGATGCCGCGCAGCCAGCGCATGACGCGATCGATTGTTGCCGCGACCCTGGTGTGCATCGCCACCGTCGTCTTCGCACAAGCGCCGGCCGGCGAGGTCTCCGGCCGCGTGCGGATGCGCGACGACGCGCGTGCGGAACTCCCTGGCGTCCGTGTGACGCTCTCGAATGCCGGCCACTCGCAGCAGGCCGTGACCGACAGCGATGGCCGATTCTCGTTCGCGGTCGTGCCACCCGGCACCTACCGTGTGGCCGCGAGCCTGCCGGGCTTCATCACGGCCGCCGGCGACGTTACCGTGTCGTCCGAGACGCCGCGTGCATTCCTCAACTGGTCGCTCGACGTCGGCTGTCTGGCCGAGGTGCAGCACGTCGCCCTGTCACCGAAGGAGGCGGCGCCCCTCGTCGATGCCATCGTGCATCTTCGGGTCACGTCTGACGGGGGCTCGGTGATGGTGTCGCCGCACCCCGCCTGTCCGGGCCGCGTGATGCGTGGTTACGACGTGGAGGTTCTGGGACGGGTCCCGGCGCGCGCCCCGGCGTCAACCGGACCACGCCGGCTGATGCTGGAGTGGCCACATGCGCACGTGCAGCCGGCGCGGGAGTATCTGGCGCTGCTCTCGAGTGACGGCTTCACGTCGAGCGAGTGGGTGCTGCCGATCGTATCCGGCCGGGTGGCGTCACCTGAGGCGCGTGAGTTGCACGGCGTGCCCGTAGCGAATGCCCTTGCGCTGCTGGCGGAATGGGCGCGGCGCACGCCCTGACGGCAGGGCTCAGGGCAGCTCGTAGGCGAACTCGTAGCTGTGCACGCCGCCGGCGATGATGATCGCGAACTCGCCCGTGAGCCCCGTCAGCGCACCGGTGCCCGAGTCGGGTACGACCGACACGCGCAGTGACGGCGTGCCGCGATCCATGGTGCCGGTGTGCTGCAGCACGAACGTGCCGGCCCGGCCATCGAGCGTGCCGTCCACCTGTTCGATGGCGACGTAGCCTGCCGAGCCCTTCACGGTGCCGACGGCGCTCAGCATCTGGCCGCGCGTCGTCGCCACGAGATCGCCCGTGATCTGTTTGTCGATCGAGCGGCGGCCGAGCGGCGAGCCTTCGGGCTGTCCTTCGAAGGGCAGCGGCTGCAGGGTGACGGTGAAGGTGCCTCGGGCGGTGTGCGGCATGGCGTGGTCGGGCAGGTGGGCCGGCGACAGGCCGGACGAGGCACGGTACCACACGGCTACGAGCTACACTCACGCAGCTGTCTGGAGGATTACGCATGCGCGCCGCCCGTCCCATCCTTGCCGCTGCCTTCTGTGCCAGCGTGCTGGCCGTCACCGTGCCGGCCCAGCAGCGCGGGCCCGATCCCGAGCCGCCCACGCGCGGAGCCGCGCCGCCCTCGGCGCTGCGGCCGCTGGTGGCCGGGCCGAACGGCGGCGTCTCCACGGGCCATCCGCTCGTGACGTCCGCGGCGCTCGAGGTGCTGCTCAAGGGCGGCAACGCCTTCGATGCCGGCGCCGCGTCGATGCTCGTGGGCGGCGTCGTGGAACAGGATCTCTACAGCCTCGGCGGCGAGGGCCTGGTGCTGGTCTATCCCGTGCGGGAGAAGAAGGTGACGAGCATCAACGGCCAGGGCTGGGCGCCGAAGGCCGTGGACGTGGACTGGTACCTCTCGCGCGGCAAGACGGTGGAAGGCGCCGGCCTCGATCCGGCCGTTGTGCCGGGCACGCTGCACGCCGCGCTTACGGTGCTCGAGAAGTGGGGCACGCTCAGTTTCGAGACCGTGGCGGCGCGCGCGATCGAATACGCGCGCGACGGCTTCCCGATCCGCCAGAGCACCGTGGACACGATTCGCCGCCAGCGCGAGTTCATGCGGGCGTGGCCGGGCAACGAACGCACCTGGCTCAAACCCGACGGCTCGTTCTATATGGCCGGCGACACGATCAAGCTGCCGGACCTGGCGCGCACGCTCACGCGGATGGTAGAGGCCGAGCGGGCGGCGAAGGCGAAAGGCCGCGCCGCCGGCATCGTGGCCGCCCGCGACCGTTTCTACAAGGGCGACATCGCGAAGGCGATGGTGGCGTTCCTGCAGACGCACAAGGCGCCCTTCGACCTGAGCGATTTCGCCGAGTACACCGCGCGACTCGAAGAGCCGGCCTCCACGACCTATCGCGGTTACACCGTCTACAAGCACGGCTTCACGAGCCAGGGGCCCGTGCTGCTGCAGACGCTCAACATCCTCGAGCAGTTCGATCTGGCGGCGATGAAACACGACAGCGCCGACTATGTGCACACGGTGACCGAGGCGATGAAGCTCGCCTACGCCGACCGTGACACCTACTACGCGGATACGGCGTTCGTGCAGGTGCCCGGTGAAGGCCTGCTCTCGAAGGCTTACGCGAAGGAGCGCGCCGCGCTCATCAATCCCCGGCAGGCGTCGAAGGCGTTCATCGCCGGCGATCCGCTGCCGCACGACTCGAAGGTGAAGACGTGGCCCTTCGCGAAGTTCAACGTGGCCGACGGGACGACATCGGCAGGTGCGCCGCTGGCCGCGGCAGCGGCCCTGGCCAGAGAAAGGCTGTCCCGCGGGCTCGACTCCGCCGGCGTGTCGAAAGACACCACGCACATGGCCATCATCGACAAGGCCGGCAACGTGTTCGACGCCACGCCGAGCGGCGGCTGGATCACGGGCGCCGTGATCCTCGGTGACACGGGCATCGGCATGAGCGTGCGCGGCGAGCAGTTCTGGCTCGACAAGACGCGCGCCGCGCAGATTCGCCCGCGCTCGCGGCCGCGCTACACGCTCACGCCGAGCCTGGTCGTCAAGGACGGCCAGCCGCTCATGGCCCTCGGCACGCCCGGCGGCGACAACCAGGACCAGACGATTCTGCAGGCCTTCCTCAACATCGTCGAGTTCCACGACGCGTGGTACCCGAACCTCCACAGCGCGCTCGAGTGGCCGCGGTTCCAGACGCTGCACTTCCACGGCTCGTTCTGGCCGCACGAAGCCGGCTTCAACAAGCTGAATCTCGAAGCCACGATTCCCGACCCGGTCTTCAACGAACTCAAGGCGCGCGGGCACGACGTGAGCCGTATGCGCGCCTTCGGCATGTCGGGCTGCGCCACCACGGTGATGATCGACCCGGCGACGAAGAGCCGGCTCGCCGGCGCCGATCCGCGTCGCGACTGTTACGCCGTGGCGTACTAACGCGCGCGCATCGCCCGGAGCGCCGCGCCGATGGCGCCGCTCACCACCGTGGCGCCACCGGCCACGACGGCGTTCGACACCGGCGCGTCGCCGAGCGCCGTCGAGACGAGGCTGCCGAGCACGCCGGCGATGCCGCCGGCGGCCGCGCCCCGGCCGGCCGCGGCTCCCGTGCCGGAGGTGCCCGGCGCCGCCAGCCATCCGGTGACTCCGCCAAGCAGCGTGCCCACGGCCGGATACCACCACGCCTGCTGATCCACCGGCAGGAAATGCCCGATGACCACCATCGCCACCTGCAGGGCAGTGCCGATGCCAGTGCCTGTCATGAGGGGAGCCGCCATCGTGAGACCTCCGGGAGCTGGGAGAACGCGGGACTAGGGGATCGAACAGGGGAAGGTGCCGCGGACGAGGCCATCCCACGCCACACCCGCCGCCGTGGCGGCGGTGTTGAGCGTGGCCCGCAACGCGTGCGCGGCGGCGCGCGACTCGGGATGCCGTACGCCGTGTTCACACAGCGTCTGCGCCGCCCAGGCCACGGTGTCGGCCTGATCCTGTGGCGAGAGGCGGGCAAGATGCGCCAGCCCCTCGCGCTGCGTCTCAGGGGCGAGGGCCAGCAGATAGAACGCCACGGCACCGAGGCGGCGGGCCTGTTCGTAGGTGGCGTTGGTCGCAAGTCCGTTCGCCATGTCGGCGCCAAGCGCCGTGACGCGAGCGCGCACACGCGGCTCCCGCTGGCGGGCGAGCGCATGGATCGCCGCGTCGAGGGCACCCTCGGAGACTGGCCCGTCGAGCGCGGCAATGAGGGCGTCTCGCGCCTCGGGGCGATCGAGTTCGCCGAGCAGCCGCAGGCGGTCATCACCTGCCGCGGCGCGGGCCGCCGGCGCGTCGAGCGCGGCGATGAGCGGAAGGAATGGCGCGGCGAGCGCAACCTCGGGCCCACCGGCGACGAAGGCGGCCCAGCGCACGAGGCGCCAGACCTCGGCGTCCGCGGGCGCGGCGGCGATGGCGCGTGTCAGCAGCGGCACCACGCGCGCGTCGCGCACGGCAGCAAGGCCGGCAAGTCCACAGCGCGCCTCCGCTGGCGGGCCGTCGGCGAGGTCGAGCAGGGCGGCGCGGCCCGACAGGCCCAGCGTGTCGACGCGGGCGGCCAGGTCGCGCGGCGCCAGGTCGAGGGCGGAACACACGACGGACCTCGCGTCCTGTCCCGCCGACAGCGCCGGCATCATCGCCAGAGCGACAGTCGCGAGCGACGAGATCCCGAGCGGGAGGCGTCTCACGGCGCCGCGGATGATACACCGCGCCCGGTGCCGCCCGCGCGTCAGATGCGCACGAAGTCGTGGCCGCGCAGCGGAATCGTGAGCACCGGGCAGGGCGCCTTGCGCACGACGTTCTCGGCCACGCTGCCGATGAGCAGATGGGCCATCGCACCGCGGCCGTGGGTCCCCATCACGATGAGGTCGATGGCCGCCTCGCGGGCGTAGCTGATGATGGCGGCAAACGGGGCGCCCCGGACGGTGATGAGGCGGGCGCGATACCGCGCCACCTCTTCACGCGTGAGGAGCGACGCGAGCTCGGCATCCGCGCGGGCGTGGGCCTCCGCTTCGAGGGCCGGCGTCGGCACCATCGCCATCTCGGCGGCGAAGTACTGCGACGCGGCCACATCGAGCACGTGCAGCACGTGCACCTCGGCGTGGAAGACGTCGGCGAGCGGCAACGCGTACTTGAGCGCCGCGGCCGAGGCGTCGCTGAAATCCGTCGGCACGAGAATCCGCGTCAGGCTGATCGTGGACATGGTCACGCTCCCGCGGCCGGCGGCCGCACCGTCAGCACCGGGCACGCCGCGTGGCGCACCACATGATTCGCCGTCGAGCCGAACATCACGAGGTCGAGCGCGCCGCGCCCCTGCACGCCCATCACGAGGAGGTCCGGCGCTTCCTGCGCCGCGACTTCCAGGATCTGCTGCGCGGGATGCCCGTAGACGAGGCGGTCGTGGACGTTGCAGTGGACGCGCACGTCGGCCGGCACGGCCGTGTCGAGCACCTCGCGCGCGTGGGCGTCGCGGGCGGCGCGGAAGGCCGCGAAGTCGGGCGAGCTGAAGTCGTTGCCGTAGGGCAGCGACTCCACCACCGACACCAGGGTAAGCCTGGCGCCCGTGCGCTCGGCGAGCGAGACCGCATAGGCGACGCCGTGCGCCGAGGCCGCCGAGCCGTCGGTCGCGCAGAGCACGTGGGTAATGCGTTCGGTGGCATGCGCGCGGGCGAGCGCCGCGTGCGGCACCGAGAGCACCGCGCACGGGGCCTTGCGGAGCACCTTCTCGGCCACCGAGCCGAGCACCACGCGCTCCATGCCGCCGCGGCCGTGCGTGCCGATCACGATGAGGTCGGCGCCCCAGCCGCGTGCCGCGTCGAGCGTCTCGTGCACGGCGCTGCCGTCACGCAGTTCGGTGTCGACGGTCAGACCCGGCCGGCGCACCCGCGCCGCTTCGGCGTCGAGCGACTGCTGGCCCATGACACGCTGCGACTCGTAGAGCTGCACGTTGCCGGGGACGTCGCCGAACGGCGCGACGATCGGGAACGGCGTCAGGACATGGAGCACCCGCAGCGCCGAACCGTACGAGGCGGCGAGCGCCGCCGCATACGACAGGGCGGCGGTCGAGAACTCCGAGAAGTCAGTCGGACAGAGCACCCTGGCGAACGCGGGACGTGGGGACGCAGTCATGAGGCCCTCCGACGCGGCTCGCGGCCGCGGCTGCTCTCAGTATCCGCAAACGGCGTGCCTTCGCGCATTCATGATTGCGGGCGGTATCCCGGCCCGGCCATCGTCGCGCGCGGCATGACGTGTGCTGGTTCTTCCGTCACGCACGGAATTCTCCCCGCCGGCCCGGCGTGTGGCCGAGCCGGCCATGCTGCAGCGGCCGCACATCAAGGCGCTGGCGCAGGTGGCACGACTTTGGATACATATGGCAGTACGGCGCGGGGACCGGGGTGTCAGCGCGCGCCGGCCCACCCGGAGTGGGGCATCCATGCTGCCAGTCGACGTCGTGTTCCTCCATGTGCGGCGCAGTGCCGCTGCCGAAGCCAACATCCGTGCCCGCGCCGAAGAACTCGCGGCGCTGTTTCCCTCGATCACACGCTGCCGGGTGCTGGTCGAAGTGCCGGCGCGTCATCATGCCACCGGTAAGCGGTTCCGCGTGCGCATCGAATTGTCGATGCTGCGTCGTGAAGACATCGTGGTCGAGCGTGGTCCGGCCGGCCGCGGTCCCGTGCCCGACGATGACAAGCCGGCGCGCCACAAGGCGGACGAGGTCGACGGCGCCTTCACCGACATCGGCGTGGTCGTGCATGGCGCGTTCGACGCCGCCAGGAAGCGCCTGCAGACCATCGAGCAGCGTCGCCGCGCCACGGCGCGTGCCCGCGCACTCAAGGCGAAGGCCAAGACCGAGCGCGCGGTGCGCACGCGCCGGGGCGCCAACGACTGATCCGCTGTCCGATCACAGGCGGCGCGTAAGGCTCCGCGCGCGATTCCGCGTTTCCCGCGCCGACTGGCGGCGTCCGACAGGTTGGGCGCCGCCGGCGGCGTGTCGTCGTCTGGCATCGCCGTTGCTGTCTGGACCGAGGAGAGGTTGCCATGCGCTCCCAGAAGCCATACACCAACGCCACGTTCACTCATCGCGTCGATCACGAGGCCGGGCGCCATCGACCCCCGCGCGCGCCAGGCGAGCCGCGCGTCTGCGGCACCTGCGGCGCCGTGTACCGCGGCCGCCGCTGGGCGCCGGCGGCTCCTGGTCCGTTACCCGTCACCGAGACCGGCGCTCCGGCCGAGGTCACGACCTGTCCAGGCTGCCGGCGGGTCGCGACGCACGCGGCCAGCGGGTTCCTGTATCTCACCGGAGCCTTCGTCACGGCCCACCGCGATGAGATCGAGCGCCTGGTGACGGGAGAAGCCCGGCGCGCCCTCGACGACAACCCCACCGCGCGGATCATCGCGTGGGAGGCAACCCCCGAAGGACCGCTCGTCGTCACCACCACCACCGAGCATCTCGCCGAGCGTCTCGGCCATGCGCTCGAGAAGGCCTACGACGGCGACGTGCGTTTCGACTTCTCGCACGAGAACAAGCTGGCGCGCGTCTACTGGCACCGCGACTGACGGCGCGGTGCGGCGCCGGGCGCGGGGCGTTGCCGCCAGGTCTAGATGTGCGACGTCGTCACGTCGTGCGTGCGGCGCCCGGCCTCGAGGGCCGTGAGCACGAGGTCGGCGGTGACCGGCGCGCGCCGGAACACGTCGTCGCCCACGGCGTCGGCAATCGCGGCGAGCACGGCGCCGAAGCCGGCGCCCACGGGCGGTTCGCCGACGCCGCGCGCGCCCACCGGCGTGTCGGGGTCGGCCAGGTCGAGCGCCGCCTGGTGCAGGCCGTCGGCCGGCACGTCCATGATGGTGAGCGGCTTGGTGTGGTGGAAGCGCCGCGCCAGCGCCACGCCGTACTGCTGGTCGTAGACCGACTTCTGACAGAGCGCGTGGCCGATGCCGAGGCAACTGCCGCCGAGGATCTGCCCGCCCAGGCTCCGCGGATTCACCACCGTGCCGACGTCGGCCACGGCCGTGTATTCGACGAGGGTGACGGCGCCGGTTTCGACGTCCACTTCCACCTCGGCGAAACCCACCACGTACGAATGCGTATCGCCGTCGTGCGGATAGGTGTCTTTCGCCACACCCATCAGGCCCTGGCCGGCCAGGGCCGTGGCCGACGCGCGCGTCATCGCGTGGATGTCGCCCGGCAGTTCGTGGCCGTCGAAGCGCCCGCCGCGGGCGATCGCCTTCGCCGCCGCGTCCGCGAACGAGAGCGTGCGGCCGCCGGGGCCGACGACGCGGCCGTCCACCACCCGGTAACTCTCGGGCGTGCCGCCGAGTTCGAGCGCGGCGATCTCCTGGAGCTTCCGCACGGCATCATGCGCGGCCGCATGATTGGCGCGCGACATCGCGTGGATGGTCTGGCTGCCATCGGACGTGCACGTCCACGGCACGTGTTTGCTCGTGTCGCCCCAGGTCACGACCACGTCCTCCCAGGCCATGCCGAGGATGTCGGCCGCGACGCGCGCGGTGTCGATGACCGAGTGGGTGCCGAGGTTGCCGGCGCCTGACTGCACGTAGAGCTTGCCATCCGGCTTGAGCAGGAGCAGCCCGTCGTAGTTCACCGAGTAGCCGCCGATGAACGGGCTCACCGCCACCCCGATGCCGCGCGCCTTGGCGCCGCGGCGCACGCGGCTGCGCGTCTTGCGTTCGGTCCAGTTGAAGAGCGCGGCGCCGCGATCGAGGGCTTCGGTCACGAACGCGCTCGTGACGTAGCCGCGCGTCCCGTCGGCGCGGGCCGGGCCGAGGTGCGCCTTGCCGGCCGGCGCGTTGATGCGGTGCAGCGCGACGCTGTCGATGTCGAGCTGCCGCGCCGCCTTGGCGAGGATCGGCTCCATGATGGCATTCTGCTGCATGCCGCCGGGAGAGCGCTGCGAGGTGCGGGGCGGCGTGTTGGTCAGCACCGACAGCCCGCTGAAGCGCATGGCGAGCGGCTGGTACGCGAGCGAGCAGATGCCGGGCGCGGAGACGAGGTCGTACTGGTCCTCGTACGGGCCGCTGTCCTGCACGATGAACATCTCGACGGCGAGGAGCCGGCCGTCTTTCGCGAAGCCGGCTTTCACGCGACCGATCAGGTTCGGCCGCGTGCGGCCGATATAGTGCTCTTCCTCGCGCGTGATGCGCATCATCACCGGCGCGTTGGCCTTCTTCGCGAGCAGGGCCGGGATGGCCATCGAGTGCGCGCCCGGGATCTTGCTGCCGAAGCCGCCGCCCGTGTACTCGCTGACGATGACCACCTTGTCTTCGGGCACGCCCACCCAGCGGGCGACCGGGCCCACCGTCTGCGCGACACTCTGGGTGGAGCCGTGCAGGTAGAGCGTGCCGTTCCGCCACCACGCCATCGCCGAGCGGGTCTCGAGGGGCTGGTGGTGTGTGGCCGGCGTGTGGAAGGTCTCGTCGAGCACGAGCGCCGCCTGCGCGAAGCCGGCATCGACGTCGCCGTACGACCAGGTGGTGCCGTGCGATCCGGTGGGCAGCGTGCCGTCGGGCGTCGTGCTGAAGACGTCGGCCGGCCACTTCACGGTCGTGAGCTTGCCATCGACGAAGGCGTTGCCTTCGAGCCGTGCGTTCGGGCCGTCGGGCCTGAGGCTCCTCAGCGGATCGACGACGAATGGCAGGGGCTCGAGGTCGAGCTCGACCAGTTCGAGGGCAGCGGCCGCCGTGGCTTCGTCCACCGCGGCGATCGCGAGAATCGGCTCGCCCTGGTACACCGGCTCCATCGTGAGTGCGCGTTCCGGTGGCAAGCCGCCCTCTGCCGCCTTTACCGCCGGCAGGTCGTCGGCCGTCAGCACGGCCCTCACGCCCGGCAGGGCCAGCGCGGCGGTGGTGTCGATGGCGCGCACGCGGCAGTGCGGCATCGGGCTCAGCAGCAGCTTGCAGAAGAGCATGCCGTCCACGCGGAAGTCTTCCGCGTAGCGGGCCTTGCCCGTGACTTTGGCTACGAGGTCGGGCGTGGTGTAGTTGCGGCCAACGAGCTTCGGGTTCGCCATGCCGCAAAGCTTACGCCGGTTGTCACTTCCGCGGGGAGCCGTCGAGCAGGTCGGCGGCGCGGCGGACCCGGGCGGTGTTCTCGTCGGCTTTCGCCACGAGCAGGGCGAGCTGCGCCTGCGCGCGCGCCCAGTCGCCGGCTTCGGCGGCCTCGGTCACGCCGGGCAGGCTCATCGCGGCGTACGTGTACCGTGGCGCGTACAACAGGTGCTTGAACCAGGCGCGGCCGGGGATGCCGGGTTCGTGCAGCCAGGTGCGTTCGAAGGCGAGCAGCTCGCGGTTCACCGCGTCGGCGGTCTCGCGGCGCGGCGGTCCGGCGGTGAGCGCCGCCGTCATCCGCGACGAGAGCGTCGCGCCGGCCGTGGTCAGGCGGCCCACGGCGGCCACGAGCGGCGCCGTATCAAGGCGCGCCTCGGCCTGCGGAATCGTCTTCAGCTGCGTGATGAAGCCATCGATGGCGCCGGCGTAGGTGGGCACGTCGAAGGGCAGCAGCTCCGCGTTCGCGAAACGCAGCGCCATCGTGCCCCAGAGCCGGGCCATGAGCTGCGAATATCTGAAGCCCGGATCGCCGATCGTCGCCACCCAGTGGTGACTGTCGTAGGCGGAGTGATAGACGCCGTACGGGCCGTTGAAGCTCATGTCCACGACCGGCACGCCGACGTGGTTGATGAAGACCGTGTGGTCCGACCCGCTGCCGATCCGCGTGACCACGAGCTCGCCGTCCTTGCGGGCGCTCGACGTGATGCTGCCGCCGCCGCTGCCGGCCTTGCGCCACGCGTCGTGGAGCGAGCCGCCGGCGGGCGAGGGGAGGTCGCGGGTGATGTCGACGATGGCCGGCGCGAGCGTGCCCACGGCGGAGAGCTCGAGGTTCGGTCCCGACGCCGCCGAGTCGACGTTCAGATACGCCACGGCCTTCTGTCGCAGCTCGTCGCGGAACTGCTCCCCCCACTCGGTCGAGCCTGTGAGCGTGACTTCTTCGCCGTCCCAGGCGCCGAAGACCAGGGTGCGCTTCGGCCGCACGCCGCTCTTCGCGAGCGCGCCGAGCGCCTTCGTGAGCTCGAGCATCGTGGCCGTGCCGCTCGACGGATCGACTCCGCCGAAGACCCACGCGTCGTGGTGGTTGCCGAGCACGACCCATTCGTCGGGCCGTTCGCTGCCGGTGATGCGGCCCTCGACGACGTAGTTCGGCTGCACGTCGGTCTGCATGTCGATGCGGACGTGCAGCCGGGCGTCGGCGCCGCCGAGACGGTAGTCGATCGGCAGGCCGCCCTTCCACGCG
>JAEUQR010000043.1 GCA_016789705.1 Acidobacteriota bacterium | reverse complement strand
CGCCGCTCCTGCTACTTCGCGGCGAGCGACTTGCGAATGGCCGCCACTGTCTGGGTGGCGCGGAGCTCCACGATCCGGCGGCCCATCGCCAGCGTCTTTTCCACCGGCAGCAGGCTGGCGCCGTTGATGGTGGCGCGATTCGTCCTGATGCGCTCTTCGAGGCGCACCGTGCGCGGATCGTGCAACATCATGATGGCGTCGATGCCGTATTCCTCGTGGATGCCGTCGGAACCCTGGCTGGCCTCGAATTCCATCGTCTCGGTGATGCCCTCGGCCTGCACGAACTTCCGCACCGTCGGGTAGTCGTAGTACTCGGGGATGAAGTGGAAGCGGGCCGGCGTGCCGCCAAACCGCGCGTTGAGCTTGGCGGCAGTGTTCTTCATGCCGGTCTGGTTGCCGCCGCTGTCGCCCATGAGCACCACGTCCTTGAAGCCCATGCTCTTGAGGCTGAGCGCCATGTCGGTGAGCACGGCTTCGTAGGTTTCGGGTGACAGGAACACGCTGCCCGGCGCCACGCGGTCGCCGTCGGGGCGTCCGGGTTCGAGCGTCACGATCGGCGCCACGAGGGTGTTCCCGAGCTTGCGCGCGATCGCCTCACCCATCACCGCCAGCGCGTAGTTGTGTTTGCCGGTGGCCAGGTGCGGCCCGTTCGATTCGACGCCGCCGGTGAGGATGAGCGCGGTGGTCGTGCCCTCCCTGATGGCGTCGCGGATCTCCATCCACGTGAGCTGCTCCATCCACACGCTGTCGAACGCGGGAATGGGCCGGGGCGCCGCCATCTCGGCCTGCCGGCGCGCGGCGGCCGCGGCCTGCTGTTCGGGCGTCATCTGCGGACGCTGGGCAGAGAGGATCGCGCCAATCGAGCACACGCCGGCGAGGACGAGGAGAGCGCGGTATCGCATGGCCGGGCACTGTACACCCGATCGAGCGCTCACGACCGCATGAACGTCCACGCCAGGATGCGGCTCCGTTTCTGCCCCTGCGCCATGTCGATGGTGAGCACGTGTGTGGCGGCCACACGCGCCAGCGCCCGCCGCAACCGCGGCAGGTGCGCGCTCTTCGAGACGAGCGTCGTGAACCAGAAACAGAGCTGCGGACGCGTGGCGCTCTCGGCGATCATCCGCTCGATGAAGCCGGCTTCCCCGCCCTCGCACCAGAGCTCGCCGGCCGTGCCACCGAAGTTGAGCGCCGCGGCCTCCGGCCCCAGCCTCAGATTGCGGCGTTTGCGCGCGGAGCCCGAGGCGGCGTCTTCAGCGGACGCGTGGAACGGCGGGTTGCACATGCAGGCGGCGAAGCGGTCAGCCGCGGTCGTGACGTGGGCGAAGACGGCGCGCGGGTCGGGCTGGTGGCGGCCCTCGATCAGCTGCGCGATGGGCCGGTTGACGCGCACGACCTGCCGCGCCCAGCGATGCGCGGCCTGGTCGATGTTCGTGGCCACGAACCGCCAGCCGTATTCACTCGCGCCGATGATCGGATAGATGCAGCTGGCGCCGGCGCCGATGTCGAGAATGACCACGTCCGGGCCGCGCGGGATGTGCGCGTCATCGCCGCCCGAGAGCAAGTCCGCGAGGTGGTGCACGTAATCGCTGCGGCCGGGAACGGGCGGACAGAGCGCGCCGGCCGGCAGGCTCCACTGCACACCGTAGGCATCCGCGAGCAGCGCCTGGTTGAGCGCCAGCACGGCCGCCGGATCCGCGAAGTCGATCGTGGCCTCGCCGCGCGGGCTCGTCACGACGAAGGACTGCAGCGGCGGATGCGCCGCCGTCAGGCGCGCGAAGTCGTAGCCGTCGCGGAAGCGGTTACGCGGATGCATCCGCCGCGCTAGGCCTCGGGTGACGGCGCCGGCGGCTCCCAGCCCAGGGCCCGGAGTTCGTCGTGTTTCGCGGCCGCATCCGCATCGAACCGCGCCGTCTCGTCGATCGCGTAATTGCGAGACCACAACAGCTCGCCGTTGACGTAGACGCGGAACTCGCGCCGGCCGAACTTGGCGCTCATGCGCGCCTCGGCCGTATCGGCGGCGCGGTGCAGCAGCCACAGGCGGCGTTCGATACGGGAGTGCAGATCGGGAGTGTCCATGGTGAGGTACGGGGGCGTCCTGGCCGGCAGTGGTGCGCCGATGCTAACGCATTCCCCCGCCCTCTGGTGCGATACCCTGCTGGCATCAGCCTTCGGGCGGGAGCACGACATGCGGCAGGTGAGCGTTCGTCGAGTGGCAGCCGTGCTGGCGCTGTGGGCCAGCACAACCTTCGCGCCCCTGGCGCACGCGCAGGCGCTCGCGCCGATCTCGTACGTCGTGCGCGTGCCAGCGCCCGCCACGCATGAAGCGGTGGTCGAAGCCACGATCCCCACCGGGGGCCAGGCGTCGATCGACCTGATGATGCCCACCTGGTCACCGGGTTACTACCGCGTGGAAGACTACGCCGCGAACGTGCGCGCGATCCGCGCCTCGACGCCCGACGGCCGGGCGCTCACCGCGGAGAAATCGTCGGCCAACCACTGGCGCGTGACCACCGGCGGTGCCCGCACGATCACGCTCACGTACACGGTCTTCTGCCACGAGCGCACCGTCACGACCAACTGGGTGGACGCGGAGTACGGCGTCTTCAACGGCGCGCCGACGTTCATCACGCTCGCCGACAACGTACGCCGGCGGCATGACGTGCGCCTCGAGCTGCCGCCGGACTGGACCTCGTCGGCAACCGGCCTGGCCGACGCGCCCGGGGGACGTCCGCATCACTTCCGCGCCGCCGACTACGAGACCCTCGTGGACTCGCCCATCGTGGCCGGGACACTCGACGTCCGCCGCTTCGACGTGGCCGGCACACCGCACTTCATCGTGAGCGCCGGCGACAGCACCGGCTGGGACGGCGCCCGCGCCACACGCGATCTGAAGGTGTTCGTCGAAGAGAACCGGCGCTTCTGGGGCGTGCTGCCCTACGACAAGTACGTCTTCCTGCTGCTCTTCAGGCCAGGCGGCGGCGGGCTCGAACATCGCAATTCGAACCTCTCGACCGTGGTGGCGCGTCCGCGACCACGGCCCGACGGCACACCGGCGCCGCCCGATGCGCGCTGGCCCAGCCTGGGGCTCGAAGCGCACGAGTACGTGCACCTCTTCAACGTGAAGCGGCTGCGTCCCGTGGAACTGGGCCCGTTCGACTTCGAGAAGGCGCCGGTCACCGGCAACCTGTGGATTGCCGAAGGCGTGACGTCGTACTACAGCGGCCTGCTGATGACACGTGCCGGCCTGCAGACGGCGGACGAGTATCTCGCGTCGCTCTCGTCGCTCATCGGCAACCTGCAGACCTCGCCCGGGCGGCTGCTGCAATCGGTGGAGCGGTCGTCGCTCGAGGTCTGGCAGAACAGCCTGTCGGGCGTGAACCCGAGCGCGAACACGGTGAGCTACTACAACAAAGGACAGGTGCTGGGCCTGCTGCTCGATGCGAAGATTCGCCGCGCCACGAACGGACGCGCGAGCTTCGACGACGTCATGCGCCGCGCCTACGCGCGCTACAGCGGCGAGCGCGGCTTCACCGGCGACGAGTTCCGGCAAACGGCGGAGGAGGTGGCCGGCATGGACCTGCGCGCGTGGTTCACGAGCGCGGTGTCGTCCACCGACGAACTCGACTACACGGACCTGCTGGAGTGGTACGGGCTGCGCTTCGGAACGTCTGACGGCGCGGCAGGCGCCTGGACGATCGAGCGGCGGCCGGATCAGACGCCCGCACAGCGGCAGCGCCTGCAGGCGTGGCTGAGCGGACGTTGAGCCGCTCGATGCCACGCCACGGTCGCCCGGCTACGGCATGAGCCGCGCCCACTGCGCCGAGTCGGTGTACTGCTGGAAGGTCGCGACCTTGCCGTCACGAAAGTGATACACGTGGCAGAACTGCGCGTCGAGCGGAGCGCCGCTGGCCTTCATGGTGCCGCCGTAGCGGCCGAGCACGACCACGTGGTCACCGCCATCGATGAACGTCGTCGGCACGGCCGTGAAGGTGTCGATGGCGGCGAGCAGCCGCCCGAACACGCCCTCGCCGATGGCCTGCGCGCCCACGTATGGGTTGCGATCCGCGAGCGGATTGCCCTCCGCCTCATTCCAGATCACCGCGGCGTCCATGGCGCCGAAGAGCACGGAGGGATCGTTGCGGGCGAAGGCGGCGTAGGCGGCCTTGATCGTCTCGAAAGGGGTCATGGGGGGCTCCGCGATGTGCGCGCCGGGATGGCGGGCGGCGGATGGTAACACGCATGGTGCGTGGGCGGATGATGCGCTGCCCGGACGCTGCGGCGCGGTCAGTCCCGCGGGGGAATCAGAAACGCCCCGGGTATACCGGTATCGAGCGTGGCCAGCTTCGCGCCATGTGCCGCGGCCAGTGCCAGCAGATGCGCATCCGTGGTTCGCGAGGCGGAAGAACACCAGGCGGGGAATCGGCGGGCCGCCTGGTCGTCCGCGAGCAGGACGTGCCGCGCGCCCAGCGCCGCTACCATCCCGGCCAGCGTCTCGCCTGCCTCCGTGACAGTGACGCGACCGCCGGTTCGCTGCACCGAGACGCGGACGAACCCAAGCTCCGGTATGGCGGAGGTCATCAGCTTGGTGGTCTTCTTCCTGATCGCAGCACCGATCCACGCGACCGTCCGCTCGTGATCGACGTGATCAGACCAGCCCCACGCGACGAGCACGTTGACGTCGAGCAGGAACTTCATGGGAAGTCCGCGAGCAGTTCGCGCACCGCCTCGGTGGTCAGCGGGGGCTCATGTTCGGACGCGGCGAAGATCATCGCCCCTGTGTGCGGACAGCGCACCTTCGCCGGCTTGCCGGCTGGCACGAGCGACATGCTCGCCCGTCGCCGCAGGTACTCCGACACCGTGACGCGCTCTTTCCTCGCCTTCGCCCGGATCTGCCGCGCTTCCTCGTCGGTGACCTTGAATGTCAACGTCGCCATGGTATTACCGTAATACCGAAGGCCGGCACGGTCAACCTGCGAACGCGTTTAGCCCCTCGGCGCACTGATGCCAGCTGAAGCGGCGACGGGGTCTGCGGGCGCGGCCGCTTGGGAGTTGTGGCGATCTGAAGGAGACGGAGAGCACTCGACGCTAAAGGCAATGTCGAGAACAACTTGACTGGCGGTGAGGCAGGGATTCGTGCCCGCTCGCGAGCGCCGCAGACGGTCGCGGCGAGCCTGAGGACCGGCCGAGCGGCCAGGTCAGCGAAGCTGAACTGGCGGTGAGGCAGGGATTCGAACCCTGGGTAGGGGTTTACCCCCTACAACGGTTTAGCAAACCGCCGCTTTAGGCCACTCAGCCACCTCACCGCGACTGGCTAACTATTGTCGCACAAGGACTTGCGGATTTCAGCACTTTTGGTCGGACCGCCGGTTTCGGCCGATTGTCCTTGAAATTGTCCCAGTCGCCACGTCAACTCGCCTTGGCGGCCTCACGAAGGTCGCCTGCGGTCCCGACATTGTATCGCTCGGACAGGCCCCACGTTTGCGCTTCAACTAGCGGGCGGGGTGCGTGACGCCTAGACCAGGTGGCCGTGCAGCTCGGGACAAGGCGGCATCGGTGCTTTGAGGAGCTTGAGCGTCACCTTGAGGACCAGCGTCCCAAGCGTCAGTGGCCTGATTCAACGAATTCGGTCTCCGACGTTCCCGGTACGCTTCAGTATCTGGACAGCGGAACATTCGGCGACTCCGCGAGCTCATGCCCCTCCACGGCGTCAAGTACTTACCCTATCGCGATTCGGAATACTTCCAGAACCCGAGCCGCGTCGAATACTTTGAGGGCGTTCCGACCGACTGGTTGGCGCAGGCAGTGGTTTTCTTCGATCCAGACGTCGGTCTCCAGACCGGCTCGCCCTTCTACATGCAGCGACACGGTGCAGAGAAGTACCTGATGTACGCAGACCTCTGCAGCGTATGGGCGCGGGCCTCCGAAGACAGCCTGTTTGTCGTTTACCAGCACTTGCAGAATGATGCGACCAAGCGAGCCGGAGACCTAGAACGGCGGTGTCATGAACTGATGTCGCACCTCGCCACGCAATCAGTTTGGGCGGTTCAATGGACGGACGTGGCGCTCGTAGTGGCGGTTCGCAATGGTCCGCTGGCGCTACGCGTTAGACTTCTGCTCCTAGAGCACGCTCAGAGGCATGCGGTTCTGCTATCCGATGCTCGTCGTCAGCCGCGAACCCGCGACGCCTCGCCGCCGGAAGATGGGGCGAGAGCCAGAAGCCTGAAGGGCACACATATGGCGAACGCACCGACGATGACCTCCTGCGAAGTGCTGGACGGCAAAGAGTGGAAGCGAATTTCCATCACTGAAGCCCTTGAGCGCCATGAGCGGAACGGGCGTTGTGTCGAGTGCCACAGGCCAGTGCGCGCACATCGCTTGGCCAGCAATGGCATGGCGGCTCATTTTGAGCATCTCACGAGAAATCCGGAGTGTTCGTACAGTGATCGACGACTGGCAGCGTTGGCGGCTACTGGCCACACCGATCCCACACCGCGGGCTACGTTGCGTAGCGGCAGTGCGCCACACGCTGTCGGCCAGTCGAGGTTCGACGACCGGCCACTGTCCCTCGATGACCTTGGCGATCTACGGCGCAAGCTGACGGCCCTTGTAGTTTCGTTCGACGGCGTCAGCGGCCGTCAAGGTGAGGGCATCGCGAGCCGCATCAAGCGGCTCTCGCAGGATGGTGGACCCATCCCGCGAGAAGTTGCCCCGATGATGATGACCATCACGGAGATGCGCAACAGCGCGGAGTACAGGCAAAAAGTGCTATCGGTGACCGAATCTGACGTTGTCCGCAAGGCATGGCAGGCGATTCAGGAATGGGAACAATCACTCCGCAAGGAG
>JAEUQR010000029.1 GCA_016789705.1 Acidobacteriota bacterium | reverse complement strand
TCGCATCCAGGCCGAAGTCCTTCGGCTGGGGCATCGGCGGCAGGTGGACGACGACTCGTTCGCTCATGTCCGCATCGTAGCCCACCGGCCCGGTCGCCGCCACGCCCGTACGTGGCGCGGGGGCGCCGGCCGCCCGCGCCGTCCGGCCACGTGGTGGCGCCGGTGCGGCGACGGCGGGGACGCCCCCGAGCCCAGGGTGCAGCGGTCTAGAACCGGTAGAGCAGCCGGACGAACACGCGGCTGCCTTCGTACGGGCGGTTGCCGTAGCCGGTCAGCAGGCCGCCGAGCCAGTCGATGCGCGGCGTGCCGGTGGCGGCGGTGAAGCCCACCGGCCCGTTCGAATCGACGGTGTTCCAGTCGGTCACGTCGAACTTGTCGAACCAGTAGCCCACGCCCACGCCGACCTTCGGCGTGAAGTAGTACTTGAGGTCCGCCGTGAAGCGGTTCCACTCGTTGACCACGTTCGGCAGCGCCACGAACGTGCCGGCCGCCTGCAGCACCGGAATGCGCGGGCCGCCGTAGGTGAAGGCGTTGTTCGAGTCGTTGAACTCGTAGCTCAGGCGGATGTCGGCCTTCGCATTGGCCAGCCCCAGCAGGTCGAGGTAGGCCATGTAGGTCTTCACGACCTCGTTGTTGTCGAGCGTCCAGTTGCGGGCCGGGTCGATCCAGCTCGGGTCGGGCGGCGGGTTGGCGTTGCGCGACTTCTGCAGCGCCGCGAACTCGTCGCGGCCGATGCTGGCGCCGACGTGCACCATGTCGTTCGGCGTGAAGTCGATGCCGCCCACGACGGCATCCGAGTCCTGGCTGAGCAGACCGAACTGCTCGCGGCCGGCCGGGATCGACTCGTCGCCGAGAAACGTGTCGCGCGTGGTCGCGAACTGCACGAACACGCCCACCGTGTCGACGGGGTTGGCGGTGAGGATGACGGCGCCCTTCGTGCGGTCGCGGTCGGCCTCGTCGAAGTAGCGCAGCCCTGGCTGCGTGCCGGCCGGGCCGGTCTCGTAGTCGATGCCGCTCAGGATGTAGCCGTCGCCGCGCCGGCGCGAGGTATCGAGCGAGGCGCGCACGCTCAGCCGTTCGAAGAGCTGCGCGTCGTAGGCCAGTCGCAGCTGGTTGTCGGAGACTTCGCTGAAGCCGCGGCCTTCACGGTCGAAGAGTTCGTTCGCGTAACCGACGCGCAGCGAGCCGTAGTCGGCGAGGCGGAACGTGGCGTTGGCATCGAAGTTCTTCCGCGTGATGTGGAAGTACTCGGAGAACCCTTCGACGTGGTGCGTGAGCGGGTCATCCGTGAAGGTGCGCACGGCGCCGTCGAAGGTCACGAATGTCGTGCCATCGAAACTCGGCGTGTTGTTGTCGTGCTGGTTGTAGCGATACCGCGCCTGCAGCGTGAGGTACCGCGTGGGCCGGCTGCTCACGTTGACGAGCGCGTTCAGGCTGTTGACCGCGGCTTCCGCCGACGTGCGCGGCAGCCCGCGCAGTCCGGGATAGAGCGCCAGCGTCGCCGGCGACGTGATGGTCGAGTTGACCGACCACGGCAGCAGCGACTCGTTCTGCCGCATGTAGGTGAGCTGCACGTTGCCGTTGACGGTGGTCTTCGGAATCGTCTTCAGCATGCCGGTGGCGCCGAACGAGTTGAGCGTGTTGCTCGGCCAGAGCGCCGCCTGCCCGAACGCGGCGCCGTTGCCGTTGCTGTAGGCGCTGGCGTCGAAGGGCACGGCGAGGCCGGTGTTGTAGTCGGTGGCGCGGATCGGGTTGTCCCAGGTCAGCGTCTGGATCTCGTTCGAGAAGTAGCTGCCCCAGTAGTCGAGCCGGATCATGCCCTTGCGGTTCACCCATTCGGTGGCCAGCTTGAGCTCGTTGTTGCGCTGATCGATTGGCGCCGGGAGCTGGTTGGTGTTGTTGAAGGCGAACGACATGTTCCACGGCATCGACCCCGTGCGTCCCGTGGAGGAGAAGTCCGCCGTCATCCCCAGCGCCTCGGTGGGCACGTAGCCGACCTTCACGCCGAAGATCTCACGCTTCACGGCGATGTCGCCGGGGCTGATGATCGTGTTGTAGATCGAGCGGTTGGCGATCGCGAGCGCCGCCGTGGCGGCGCTGCAGGTCGGACCAAGCCCGGGCGCACACGGCACGCCCACGGCCGTGCCGTCGAGCGCGGTGTTGGTCGGGCCCTCCACCGCGCGCCGGAGCGCGATCGGCAGCGAGAAGCGGCCGCCGCCCTCGTTCTTCCAGATGAGCGGCGCGTCGTAGAGGTAGTTCATCGGGATCGAGTCGAAGATCCCGCCCACGGTGAGCTTGCCGTCGGTGTACTCGGCGCCGACGCGCTGATCGCGGTAGCCGACGTTCGACGCCGCTGCCTCGAAGCGGTACTTCTCGACGTGCCGCTTCAACTGGAAGAAGGACGTCACGCCTTCCCGCAGGTCGCGGTAGCGCTCGAAACGCGCCTCGTCGCCGGAGATGTCGCCGCCCCGGTAGCCGAGGTCGAGCTCGCCGAGCGACGGCACGGCCGGCGGTTCGGGTTTGGTGGGCGGCGTCTGGGCCCGGGCCTCGATCGAGGCCACGAGCAGCGCCGCAGCGGTCACGAATTGAATGGTGCGCATCGCATGCCTCCCAGGTCACCGCAGGAAGAACTTGCCGTTCGGGTGATTCGACCCGTGGACCTGCTGGTGGCAGTTCGCGCAGGACTTGCCGAAGATCTTGTTGGCGTTCTGCGAAGTCATCAGCGTGGATCCCTCGTAGACGGTGGGAGGATGCCGCGAGGTCACGTGACAGCGCTGGCAGAGGAACGGCAGCTTGGCCACGAGCATGCGGTCGTTGTTGCTGCCGTGCGAGTCGTGGCAGGTCGTGCAGGAATCGACCACCGGCGCGTGTTCCCAGAGGAACGGACCGCGCTTCTCGGTGTGGCAGCTGGTGCAGCTCTGGTCCACGGTGGTGCCGGCGCGCAGCAGCTTGACGTTCACCGAGCCGTGCACGTTGTGACAGGACGAGCAGGCCATCTTCCCCTCACGCACGGGCATGTGGTTGAAGCGCTGCTGCTTGTTGGTGATGCCCTGGTGGCACTTCGCGCAGGTGAGCTGCTGCGTCTTGGCGCGCATCAGCACGGGGCCCTGGCTCGAGTGCACGCTGTGGCAGTCGGCGCACTTCACGTTGCGGTTTTCGTGCTGGCTGCCGTCCCAGAGGGCGTGTTCGCCGCGGTTGTGGCAGGTCTGGCACTGGGCGTTGGCGACGTTCGCCGCTACCTTGTCGAGCTGAATGGGCTTCACCTTCTCGGGGTCGTTCGCGTGCGCTTCGCCCGGTCCGTGGCACGACTCGCAGCCCTGATTCGCCATCGGGGTCCGGGCGTTGCCCTTGAACCCGTGCTTGGTCGCGTTCACGGTGGCGTCGTAGCCGGTGTGGCAGCCCACACAGGTCTCCGCGCCGATGTACCCGGACGCCGGCGCCTGTGCCGGGGCCTGGGCCTGTGCCGGAGCTGCCGCGGGTGCGGCCGCCCTGACCGCCGGGGCGACAGCCGCGCCAGCGGATGGTTCTGACAGCGCCTTCATCCCGACGCTGGCGAGCATCATGAGGGTGGCTACGACGACCGCCCAGTTGCCAAAACGTCTCATAATCCGCTCCTACCCGGTCGGCGTGTCCCAGACGGACGGGAAGCGCCTTGCCGACGACCGGACTGCAAGTGCGATGCCGCCATCGCAACCAAGGGGACGAACACCTGGACCTCAGCGTTGAGCGGCGGCGAGAGGGTGCGACGAAACGCCGCGATGCGGGTCGGGCGCGACGCCGGGTCTGCCGCTGGGAATTTCCCCGCGACCGGCGGAGAATACCGGCATCGCTGGCCGTGATCTAAGGGAGAGTTCGCACGGCAGGGCTGGGGGCGACCACAGCGGGCCGGCCGCGTGCGGATTGCATGCAGAGTGAGGTCGCGGGCCGCCGGGGCGGCCCGCGATGTCAGCCGAACCGACAGGCTAGCGCTTGAGGCGGGGGATGAACTTCGTCATCCCCTGGATCGGGCCCACCTCGCCGGCGTAGACGTTGCCGGCGGCGTCCACCGTGACGCCTTCGCCCATCGACCCGACGCCGCCCATGCCCGACGCCTGCTTCGAGACGTGTTCGGGCACGAAGTACCAGACCTCGCCGGTGCGCGCGCTGCCCACCCGCAGGCCCTTGCGCCAGCCGGGGTTGTAGTTGTCGTCCGACTCGGAATCGATGGCGTAGAGCGTGTCATCGGCCGCGATGTGCAGACCGCTGATGCGGCTGAACTGGTACCACGTGTCGAGGTGCTTGCCCTCCTGGTCGAAGATCTGGATGCGGCGGTTGCCGCGGTCGGCCACGAAGAGGCGGCCCTTCGAGTCGAAGGCGAGCGCGTGCGCGCCGCGGAACTCGCCGGGGCCATAGCCGTACTTGCCGAAGCTCTTGATGAACGTGCCATCGGCCTTGAACTTCGAAATGCGGCCCACTCCCTGCGGCGCGTTCTGGTCCATGAACTGATCGTTGTGCGCTTCGGCCACGAAGATGCTGCCGTCGGGCGCGATCGCCACGTCGTTCGGCTCGGTGAACGCCTTGGGCGGCGCACCGGCCGTGCCCGGCGTGCCGAGCGTGAGCAGGAGCTTGCCCTGCGGGCTGAACTTGAGCACCGTATGCCCCTTGCCGGCGGCGTTCGGGAACTTGGCGATCTCGGCCGGCGTGGCCGACCGCGCGTCGACGACCCACACGTTGCCCTGCTTGTCGACGTCGATGCCGTGCGGCCACATGATGAGGCCGGCGCCGAAGCTCGCCACGACCTTGCCGGTGGGATCGAGCTTCACGATCGGGTTGACGTCCGAGCCGGCGCAGACATTGGCGCCACAGCGATCGCCGGCCCAGATGTGCTTGCCGTCGATGTCCACCGCCACCGCGCTCACGCTGCCCCACTTCCGGCCATCCGGCAGCGTGCCGAAGTTGCGCACCGTCTCGTAGGGGTTCGGCAGGTGGTTGATCGGTGTGACCTTCGCGTGCTCCGGCGGCGCCGAGGCCCCGCGCGGCGGCCCCTGGGGCGCGGCGGGCTGGGCGGCCAGATGGACGGCGCCAGCCGCTACGATGGCGGCGGCACAGAGCGAACAGGCAACGGTGCGGACGGACTGCGGCATCGGTAGGTGTCTCCTCGGGGGCATTGTCCCGACTTCGGGTGGACGGATCAACCGCGGCCGGTTACCGGCGCGGCCAGTTGAGATAGAGGACGCCCAGGCCGATGTGGTCGTTGCGCCGGCCGGTGCCGAAGACGCCCCGTTCCCAGACGTAGCCCGCATCGAACGAGACGCGTGGCGACAGCCGCCGGGAGAGCCCGCCCGCCAGGCGGTTGCGGTCGAAGCCGTCCTGCGGCCCACGCGGCGTGTCGTCGAGCGTCACCATCAGTTCGTCGTAGGCCCACAGGCCCCACTGGCGCTTCGTGCCGACGGGGCGCTGCGTCCGCGCCATCATGCGGACACGGTGCGAGACGCCGTCCCACGGATCCAGCCACCGCTGCTCCACGCGCAGGCGGCCGGACGTCGACCAGGCGCCGAGCGCCGGCCCGGTGATCGACAGCTGCTGCCAGATCCGCTGCTCGTGGCGCACGCCCTCGCCGAACGTGCGTGGCACCCAGGCATGGCCCAAAAACGCGATAACACGCGGCGTCACGCGCCGGCCGACCGCGTAGCGCACGATCGTCAGGCCCAGTTCGGAGCCGTCGTCGAACCAGCGCGGCTGCACCTCGATGTGCGAGCGCCAGTTCTCGGAGAGCTGGCCGAGCGCGAGTCCCTGAATCCATACCTGCCGATCGGGGTTCTGCTGGGCCTGGCCATCGACAGCCGGCAGTAGCAGCAGCGCCAGGCTCAGCATGGCGCCACGACGCGTGACTCGAAGCATCAGTATGTCCAAATGTACTTCAAGCCCGCGCGTGGTGTGGGACCTGTCGGCAGGCTCGGCTCGGACGGGCTTTGCCAAGGATCGTCGAATCGGGGACAATTGCGCGCGTTCCCGCTCCGACTGCGAAAGAGAGTCACGTGCTGGTCATTGCCAATCGTTGGCGGCTTCGAGGGGGGCTGCCCGCCGTCGCGCTGCTCCTCACGGTCGACGCCGCGGCCTCCGCGCAAACACTGGCGCGCAACGTGCACCAGCGGTCATCCGCGGCCTCGGGCGGCCCCGTCCAGGCTTCTGCCACGGCCGATGCCGGGCTCGCCGGTCGTTCCGCGCAGGTCGTGCCAGTGGCGGCGTCGAAACGCGTGCTGCCCGCGTGGCTCGAAGTGCACGGCGAGCAGCGCAGCCGTGTCGAGTCGATCGGGCGGCGGTACCGGCTGGCCGAAACCGGCAGCGACGACGTCCTCGGATTCCGCACACGCCTGCGCGCGCGCGCGACCTGGCCACACGTCGTGGCGATGGCCGAAGCGCAGGATGCGCGCATGACACTGACTGACAGCGCGTCGACGATCACCAACCGGATGACGTCGCACGTCAAGATGTCGCAGCTCTCGGTCGGCGTCCGCTGGCCGAACCTCGGAGCGTCGACGGCCACGGTGACGCTCGAGGTCGGCCGGTTCAGCCGGGAGTATGGCAACGGACGGCTGATTGCCCGCCCCCCCTACGGGAACGTCTCCAATGCGCAGGACGGCGCCGTGCTGGGCGTGACCGGCAAAGGCTGGTCGGTGCAGACGATGGCCGGGCGTCCGGCCATCTACGCGTATCCCTCGCTGAAGTTCGACAGCCGTTTCAGCAAGGCACGCTTCGGCGGCGTCTACGCCACGACGAGTCGCGTTCCACGCGTCAACATCGACACCTATGTCCTGCACCTCGACGATGGGGCAGCCTTCACGGCGACGACCAGGCGGCGGATCGACACCGCCGGTGTGCGCGTGTTCGGCACGGCGGCTGGCAGGCATGTCGACTTCGAGAACGAAACCGTGGCGCAGTGGGGCGCGATCGGCGCGCTCGATCACCGGGCCTGGTTCGAGCACGCACAGCTCGGCTACGCCTGGCCGCAGGTCCCCTGGCAGCCGCACCTGATTGCCATCTACGACCACGCGTCGGGCGACGCCGACCCCACCGACAGGCGCAGTGGCAGCTTCGACACGCTCTTCGGCCGTTCGCGGTTCGAGCTGGGCCCCACCAGCATGTTCGGGCTGGTGGCCCGCTCGAACCTCGTGTCGCCCGGCCTGTGGCTCATCGCGACACCCGTGCGTCCCATCGAGCTGTCCGTGCAGCACCGGTGGAACTGGCTCGCCCAGGCGAAGGACCGCTGGCGGTCCACGGGGTTGGTCGATCCGACGGGACGTTCCGGCACGGAGCTTGGCACGCAGACCGACGTGCGGCTGCGCTACCGCTGGCGCCCGCATCTCGAAGTCGACGCGGCCGCGGTGTATTTCCACGACGGGGCCTTCGTGAGAGCACGCAAGCCGAACATCAAGGGCCGCCCGGTGTTCTTCATGCTCAGCACGGAGTGGTCGTTCTAACACGCCCCCGCGCGCCCCTCAGATCGCGAGCGGACCCGGCGCCTGCGGCGTCAGTGGCTGTCCGTGCCGGATCCACACCGCGTCCTTCGGCCCGTGCAGCGTGTGCACGCCGCCAGCCACGTGGATCCAGTCGCCCTCGGGCACACCGAGCACGGGCACGGCCGGGTTGGCGGTGACGAACTCGGTAAGACGCTGTTCGCGCGTCTCGCCCTGATGCCCAGGCGGCATCACGTTCGTGAAGTGCGGATTGATCTGGTAGGGGACGAAGCCGAGCGCGTCGAAGCCGCCCGGGTCGACGATCGGCATGTCGTTCGTCGTGCGGATCGTCGGGCAGGCCAGATTCGCGCCGGCGCTCCAGCCCGCGTAGGGCACACCGCCCGCGACGCGTGCCCGCACCACGTCGAGCAGGCCGCGCGATCGCATCTCGGCCAGCAGCTGGAAGGTGTTGCCGCCGCCCACGAGGATGGCCTCGCCCGCCGCGGGCGTCGCGCGCACGTGCGCGCCCGTCACGGTCACGCCGAGTGGCGCGAGCGCCGCGGCGACCATCGCGGTGTAGCCGTCCCACGGCACGGTCACGCCGGCAAACGGCACGAACCAGGCGGCCGTGCGTCCGGCCAGCAGCGTGACGAAGGCGTCGAGCGCATGCGCCAGATAGTCGCCGCCGGGGTTTCGCGAGTTGCTGAGCAGCAGCAGGGTCATGACACCTCGTAGAGGCACGCGCCGGTGACACGCGCCACGAGATCGTTCGAGAGCAGCACCGTGAGGCCGGTGGCGCGGGCCGCGGCGGCGCGGTGCCGATCGGTGTAGCCGATGCAGTCCATGAGCAGCGCATCGGCGCCGGCCCGCTGCAGTTCGCGCGCGGCGGCGACGACGGCCTCGTCACCCGCCACGTACGGCGAGGCCACGGCGACGCTCGGCGGAATCTGCAGCGCCGCCCACTTGCGCCGGGCGGCGTCGAGCGGCATCTCGAGCGGCGAGAGGATGCCGACGCGGCGCGGCCCCACCATGCCGCCGACGAGCGCCGGCAGGATGCGGTCTGGTTCGATGAGCCAGGCCCGTCGCGAGCGCAGGCCGCGGAAGACCCCGGTGCAGAGCACGACGACCACCGTGCAGCCGGCGTCCTCGAGGTCGAGGAGCTTGCGCTGTACGCCGGCTTCGGCGGCGCGCGCATCCACCTCCACGGCGCGGCCATCGAGCAGGCGCGTCACCATCTTCTGTTCGCGCGGCCGCGGCGCAAACTGACTCGCGATGGCGGCGTCGCTCAAGCCGTCGAGCACGCCCACGTGCAGGCGCGCGACACCGGGGGGCACGTGCCGATCGAGCGTGGGCGTGACATCGGCGCGCGGCGCCTGGCCGATCGTAATCGTGCCGAGCTTCGGCGCACTCATCGCGCCGTGCCCTGCAGACGCCGCATGTCGCCGTAGAGCGCGACGAGCCGCTCGAACTCCGTCTGATCGTGGAAGCGGCACAGGCCCGTGCCCACTTCCTTCGCCACTTCGATCGCAAAACGCACGGCGTCGGCGATATCCACCTCGTGGCTGGCACCGGTGGCGCAGCCCGGCACGGCGGCTTCGGCACAGATGGCCACACCTACGACCGGCGCCGCGGTGGCCGTGGCCGGCTGCAGGATGCTGTTCAGGTGATCCACGCCGTTGCCGTAGGGCGTGATGTCCTGCATCGTGATCGGGAAGGTGACCGGCGCGCGTCCCGATGACACCTCCGCCAGCCGCAGCAGGTCGGGCGCCACCTTCAGGATCCAGCCCTCTTTCACCGTAGGCGAGATCGCGAAGCCGCGCGTGTTGAGCACACGGTTGCCCTTGGTCGTGTCGATCGAGAGCACGGCCGCCATCTCGGGCGTGACCTCGCGCTGGTTCATCTGCTCGATCGACACCGGCGAGTCCATGAAGTCCACCGGCAGGTGCGGCTTGGTCGGGGCGTCGGGACAGATGTGCGTGGCGATGACGACGTCGCCGGCGAGGACGTCGCCCTCACGGCGCATGAAGGCGAGCTTTCGAGCGATGGTGATGGCCGCGACGGCGCCGTCGGCGTCTGACACGAGGCCGATGCGCGAGGGTCGCGCGCCCACGCCGCCCAGCCGGCCGACGATGCCGAGCGTGGGCGCCGCGCCGCCGGCACGCACGCCGGCGTGACCGGGCACGACCACGCGCACGAAGTCGGTGGCTCCCTTCGGGCCCTGCACACGTTCCACGTCGAGCGTGACGCCGTCCACGCCGTCGAGCAGACGGCGCACCGTGTCACCCGAAGCCCGCGGCGAATCGAGGGCCTCGAACACAGCCAGGGTGTGACTCAGACTCATCAGGCGCCCCCACGCGCACGCGGCTTCATCACCGCGTCGCCGAACGACCACAGGGCATCGCCGGCGATGAACCCCGCGGCGACGACCTCCAGGGCCCCGGACGGCCGCGCGAGCACGCGCGCCCAGACGAGGCGCACCGCGATGCCGGCCAGCACACCCCAGCCCGCGGTGGGGTTGGCGATGAGCAGGCCAGTCGAAAGCAGCACGCCCAGCTGGCGCCGGGAACCACCGGAGAGTTGGAGGAGCCCGCCCGGTACTGCCCAGAGTAGCAGCGAACCGGCCACGCCGGGTGCCACGCCTGCCCCGATGGTCGCCACGTACACCTTCGCGACCGGCGGCACGAGGCCGGCGGCGAAGTAGCCGCGCCACGTGAGCAGCACCACGACGAGCGCCGTCGCGAAGGCCACCGACGCAGCCAGGAACTGCTGGCGGCGGCCGTCGAGTTCGAAGGCGGCATCGGCGCCGCGTCCGCGCAGCACGAAGCCGGCCTTGAGGTCGTAGCCCATGTCGGCGAAGGCCGGCCCGGTGGCCACCGAGAAGCCCGTGAGCAGCGCGAGCGCCGTCGGCGGAAAGCCGAGCGACATGCCGATGAGGAGCGTGATGAGCGCCACGGCGAAGGCCGGGAACCACCCCGAGTGCATCGCCGCGAGGCCGACGAGCAGCTCGTGCACGTAGGCGGCGAGCGCCGCGTAGACGACGAAGAGCACGAGGGCGCCGGGCGACATCGAGGCCTGCAGCCCGCCGGCGAGCGCGATGCCGGCGGCGATGACGAGATACGCCGCCGCGCCCGCACGCAGCGTCGCGCCCACGCGGACATCCGCGGCGAGACGGGCGTCATCCGGCCGCGCCCCGCCCGCCGGTGTCTGGCGCAGCTGCGCCACCACCTGTCCGAGCGCCACGAGCCCGGCGCCGATCATCATGCCGTGCGGCACGTAGAGCGCCTGCAGCGACACACCGGCCACGGCCGCGCTGTAGCCGCTCGCGAGCAGCCCCACGCCGAACATCGAGAGCGCCCAGGCGTTGCCGATGAAGGCGGTGCCGAAGGCCGACATCGGCAGCGACAGCCACGCGCCGAGCGCCCCGGCCGCCAGGCTGCCCACGAGCACGGCCGCGTGACGGCCGCCGGCGTCACCGGCGCGGATCGCTTCGGCGGCGGCAAGGCCCGGCGGCCAGGCGCCCTCGGCCGGGAAGATCCGGCTGCCGAAGAGGCGGTAGAGCATCCACGCATCGAGGAACATCGCCGCGGCGACGCCGGCGAGCAGCGGCAGCACGAAATCCGCGCGGCCGAGCAGCCACGGCACGCCGATCGGCAGGAGCAGCGAGTTGGCGGCGCCGAAGGTCGCCGCCGACATCGCGCTCTGCGCCAGATTCTGCGCGTGCATCGAGCGGAACACGCGCAGGCCGGCGACCGGCAGCCGGCCGAGCAGCATCGCGAGCAGCGCGCCGATGAGCGCGGTGTTCGGCGTGACGCCAAGCGAGGTCAGGAGCTGCACACCGATGACGGCACCCGCGGCGCTGATGGCCACGAGCGGCACGAGGAGCGCCACGGCGAAGGTGCGCGGATGTGTCACGGGAGCCGGCCCAAGTTTAGCGGAGCCCCTTCCGGGAGTGGCCTGCCTCCGCACCGCCCCTGCGGCGCCGCGGCGCGGCGCTGGTAGACTCGCGCGCATGCGCTCCCCTGCCGCTGTCGTGATGTTCGCCGCTGCCCTTGTCGCGCTGGCCGTGACCGACGCCCGGGCGCAACCGTCCGACATCCGCTATGCCGTCACCTACGCGCGGGCCGGCGAGTCCGCCGTGAGCGTGGAGCTGGCCTGGACGCCGCCGCTGGCCGAGTCGCGGGCGCTGGTCATGCCGCGCGCGATTCCGATGGGCTACGGCGAACAGCGCTACGACGCCTTCATGCGCGACGTCACCGCGCACGATGCGGCCGGCACCGGCCGCGCCGCCACCCGCGAAGAAGGGCCGCGCTGGCGGCTCACCGCCGGCACCACGCGGGTGACCTACCGTGTGGACCTCGCGGCACTCGAGCGCGCCGTCAGGGCCGCCTCCGACCAGTCGCGCGTGCGCGACGGCTATCTCGGGGCGCTGGGCTATTCCCTCTTCGCATTCGTCGAGGGCGCAGAGACGCGGCCGGCGCGGCTACGCGTGGCCGCCCCCGCCGACTGGCCCGTCTTCGTCACGCTGGCGCCGCGCTTTCCGTTCGCGCCGGGCCCTATCGAGGCGTCGGCCGCTGACTACTACGCGCTTGCGGACGCGCAGATCATCATGGGACCGAAGGCCGAGGTGCGCCGCCTCACGACGTCGCCCGTGCCCGTCTATCTCGTGAACTACGCCGAAGGCCCCGTGGACCTGGACCGCGTGAGCCGCCTGGCGCGCACGGCCTTCGAACGGGTGGCCACGTGGTTCGGCAGCACGCCCTTTCCGCACTACACGCTGCACCAGGAACTGCTCGCGCCCATTTCGCCCGAGCACGAGTACGGCATGAGCATGGAGCACCTGGGCTCGAGCACCTACTATCTGGCGGCGTCGGCCGGCATTACCGCGGCCTCCACCGCCGCCGACGACGCGCGCGTGCTCTACAACTTCGCGCACCACATCGCGCACGCGTGGGTGCCGAAGCGCGCCTACGGCCCGGGGTACTTCCCCTTCCAGTGGGAGCTGGCGCCGGTGCTCGATTCGATCTGGTTCGCCGAAGGCTTCGGGCAGTACGCGGCCATTCAGGCCGTGGCGGCGGGCACGCTCGACCCGGCCGCCTTCCGCGCCGAGATGCTGGACCGCCGCTTCCGCGCCAACGTCGCGAGCGCGCCGGATTTCCTGAAGCGCCTGTCACTCGTGGAGCTGAGCCGCGTGGCCTCGACGCGCTACGCGGAAGACTTCCGTACGGGCCGCCTCGTGTTCTCACGCGGCGGCCTGATGGCGGCCGCGATCGACGACCGCATCCAGCGCGAGAGCGGCGGCGCGAAGAGCCTGCGCGACGCGCTGCGCTGGCTGGTGGACTGGACGGCGCGCGAACACCGCGCCTTCACGATCGAGGAACTGCCCGGCCTGCTGCAGACGGCGACTGGCGTGGACGTGAGCGCTGTCGTGGCTGAGTGGCTGCGTCCGCTGCCCTAGCGTCAGGGGCGCATAACTGCGCCATATCCAGACGACACCGCATCAGCGGAAGGGCGTCCCCCCGTGCGCGCTCTGAGATGCGCGTCGGGAGCGCGGCCCAGCGCTGTAGCGCCGGAGTTACCGCGGGCCGCTCTGGGCATGCGACACCACCGCCTGTTAGGTGGAAGTGTCTACCTTAGTGAGGGAGGCTCCCTGTCGGGTGCAGCCGCTTGTTAGCCGGGGAGCCAGGGCGTAGGATTCAGGTATGACCGACGCCGCCTCCGCCCTGCTGGCCGACGCTCTACGCCTCAGTGAATCCGCGCGGGCCGAACTGGCGGCTGAGCTGCTGGCCAGCCTGGATGGCCCTGCCGATAGCGACGCGCAGGGGGCGTGGGAGGTGGAGATCGGCCGCCGGATCGCCGCGATCGAGTCTGGTGCGATGCCTCTTGAGTCGTGGGATGACGTGAAGCGTCGCGTCGCGCAGGACGCCCTCGGACGGTGAAGCCAGTTCGCATCGCACCGCCCGCGTCGGAGGAGTTCACCACGAAGCGGTTCGATGGTACGAGGAGAAACGCGTGGGACTCGGGGGCGAGTTCTATGACGCGGTCGTGCATGCGGTCGGCGTCGTGTGCGAGCACCCCGAGATCGGGTTGATGGTTGACGAGCCGCACGCCCATCGCCAGTACCTGATCGACGGCTTTCCCTACAAGCTCATCTACCGCGAGCGCACCGACGACCTCGTCATCGTCGCCCTTGCACACGCGAGCCAACGCCCCGGGTACTGGAAGCAACGGCGGTAGTCGACTCCGGCTAACGACCGCGCATCAGCCGCGGCGGTCGGATGCCCCGCATGATGCCACAGCGCCCGACCGCCGTCGGCTGCATTGATGGTATGGACTCCTCCCGGTTTCTTCGCGGCATGATGGCCGCGATCGTGGGTCGCAACCACACCAAGAGGAGGCCGACATGGATGCTACGACGGTGGCGGTGGATCTCGCAAAGGATGTCTTCGAGGTGGCGGTTGCCAATCGGGCGGCGCGCATCGTGGATCGGCGGCGACTCACGCGACGACAGTTCGAGACCTTTCTCGATGGCTTGGCGGCGGGCACCACGGTCGTAATGGAAGCCTGCGGCACGGCCCACTACTGGGGCCGTCGCGGCCAGGCGCGCGGGCGGCACGTGCGCCTCTTGCCCGTGCAGTACGTGCGCCCCTACGTACGTCGCAACAAGACCGATCGCCCCGACGTCGAGGGCATGCTCGAGGCCCATCGGTGCGCCGGCATTCAGGCGGTGCCCGTCAAGACCGTCGACCAACAGGCGCTCCAAGCGCTGCATCGCGCGCGAACGCAGTGGCAGGCGGCGCGGACCGCCCGCATCAACGTGCTCCGCGGGCTGCTGCGCGAGCAGGGCCATCCGATGCCCACCGGCGCGCGCACGGTCCTGGCACGCGTGATCGCCGTGCTCGACACCGCGGGCGACACGCTGCCCGGACTGCTGCAGACGCTCATTCGCACACTCGTGGACGAGGTGCGTGATCTTGAAGGGCGCGTGGCCACCCTCGACCGGCAGCTCGCGGGGGTGGCCCGCACGCATCCCGACGCGCAGCGGCTTCAGCAGGTCCCCGGGATCGGCGTCGTGACCGCCACCGCGTTCGTCGGTGCGGTCTCGCACATCCACGCCTTCCGGCGCGGCCGCGACTTCGCCAGCTGGCTCGGCCTGACGCCGCGCGAGTCGACCACCGGCCTGCGGCGGTACCTCGGGCGCATCAGTAAACGCGGCGACGGCTATCTGCGCTGCCTGCTCACGCACGGCGCGCGGGCGGTGTTGCTAGCCGCGCAGCGGACCGCCCGCGACCGGCCGCACCGCCTGACACGCCTGCAGCAGTGGGCCGTGGCGCTGGCCGCCCGACGCGGCCACAACAAGACCGCGATTGCCCTGGCCAACAAGCTCGCGCGGATCGTCTGGGCCGTGTGGTGTCGCGAGACCGACTTTCATTCACCCACCGCGGCGCCCGTGGCCGCCTGAGGAGGAGTCCCTGTCCGACGAGATGTTCAGCGAGTCTCGATGATCATGGCGTGACCGGTTGGACCGGCGCCGAGCCAGGCCGATAACCTCGTTGACCCTAGAGGTCGTTGTTCAACGATTGGCCCTCGGTGCGCGGAGACCCATGATGGCCAGAGGCTGTGAGGCCTCACGACAGGCCGGATAT
>JAEUQR010000028.1 GCA_016789705.1 Acidobacteriota bacterium | reverse complement strand
CCCTTGCCGGACGTGGCCTCGGTGCGCACGATCGGCGGCCGCCACTGGCCCTCGCCGAAGACCTGCAGGGCCAGGTTCGACTCGATGGACGTAACCATGCGGTCGGCGCCCTCGCGGTCCGCCTTGTTCACGACGTAGATGTCGGCGATCTCCATGATGCCGGCCTTGAGGGCCTGCACGTCGTCGCCGGTGCCCGGCACGAGCACGACGATCGAGACATCGGCCGTGCGCACGATGTCCACTTCGTCCTGTCCCACGCCCACGGTCTCGACGACCACGACCGACTTCCCTGCCGCATCGAGCACGACGGCCAGGTCGGACGTCGTGGGCGCGAGACCGCCGAGGTGGCCGCGCGTGGCCATGCTGCGGATGAAGACGCCCGGGTCGGCGATGTGCGCCTGCATGCGCAGCCGATCGCCCAGGATCGACCCGCCAGTGAAGGGGCTCGTGGGATCGACGGCGATGACGCCCACCGTTTCCCCCTCGGCGCGCAGCGCCGCGACGAGCTTGTCGACGAGCGTGCTCTTGCCGGCGCCGGGCGGCCCGGTGACGCCGAGCACGTAGGCCTTGCCGGTGTGCGGGAAGAGTTCGCGGATGAGGGCGGGCGCACCGGCGGCGTCGTCCTCGATGAGCGACATGGCGCGGGCGATCGCCCGCGGATCGCCGGCGCGGACACGGGCACTGAGCGGCGGCCGGTCGGTCACGTCAGGCGGCCAGCAACTGGCGGGCGATGACGAGCCGCTGGATCTCGCTCGTGCCCTCGCCGATGGTCGTGAGTTTGACGTCGCGGAAGAACTTCTCGGCCGGGTAATCCTTCACGAACCCGTAGCCGCCGTGGATCTGCACGGCGTCTTCCGAGGCGCGCACGGCGATCTCGCTGGCGTACAGCTTCGCCATCGACGACTCGAGTGTCATGCGCCGGCCCTGGTCCTTGAGCCATGCCGCCCGCAGCGTGAGCAAACGCGCCGCCTGCACGTTCGCCGCATGCGCCACGAGCTTCTCGCGGATCGACGGGAACGTGCCGATGGCGACGCCGAACTGCTTGCGTTCGAAGGCGTACGTGCGGGCGCACTCGTAGGCGCCCTGCGCCAGGCCGACGGCCAGCGCGGCGATGCCGATGCGGCCGGCATCGAGCACCTGCAGCGTCTGGATGAAGCCCTGGCCTTCCTCGCCGATGAGGTTCTCGGCGGGAATGCGGCAGCCCTGCAGCAGCACCTCGACGGTTTCGCTCGCGCGCATGCCGAGCTTGTCTTCCTTCTTGCCGGCCGCGAGCCCCGGCGTGCCGCGCTCGATGACGAAGGCCGAGATGCCCTTGGCACCCTTCGTGCGGTCGGTCACCGCCATCACGACGAGGATGTCGGCCGAGGCGCCGTGGGTGATGAAACACTTCGAGCCGTCGAGCACCCAGTGGTCGCCGTCGCGCCGCGCCGTCGTGCGCATGGCGGCAGCATCGCTGCCCGACCCGGCTTCGGTCAGGCCCCAGGCGGCGAGTTTGTCGCCCGCGGCGAGCACCGGCACGTAACGCGCTTTCTGGGCCTCCGACCCGTACATCGCCAGGTGCGCGAGGCCGAGGCCGTTGTGCGCGGCGACCGAGAGCGAGATCGACGGATCGACGCGTGCCAGTTCCTCGAGCGCCAGGCAGTAGTCCACCGCCGACATCCCGGCGCCGCCGAGCGCCTCGGGGATCTGAATGCCCATCAGGCCGAGGTTCGCGAGCTTGGGCAGCAGTTCGTGCGGAAAGTGCTGAGCATCGTCCCAGGCGCGCACGTGCGGCGCCATCTCGGCCTCCGCGAACGCACGGACACTTCTGGCGAGCAGGCGCTGGTCGTCGGTGAGGGCGAAGTCGGGCACGGGAACGTCCGGATCGGAAAGCGATGGTGGCGAGATCGGGAGTGACTCCGAAGCTCGATCATATCATTGGGGTCTGGAGGCCCTGCCGATGTCGACCCGCCTGCAAACGGCGCTTTTCGTGATGTGCGGCGTGCTCGCGGCACCAGCTGCCGCGCGTGCGGATGTCACGGCATTTCTCGGGGTGTCTCCCACGTCCGGCCTCCATCTGGGCCGCGGCGCGGCGCTCGGTGCCGGCTTCATCGTGGTGGCCTTCGAGGCCGAGGCGGCGCAGATCGCCGAGGTGACCGCCGACGGCGAACCCGCGCTCACGACCGGCATGGCCAACATACTCGTACAGACGCCGCTCGAGGTATCGCGGATGCAGGTCTACGGCACGGCCGGCGCCGGGCTCTACCGTGAGCGGCTGGGCGCGATCCAGGAAACGAACGCGGCGGCGAACCTCGGCGGCGGCGTCAAGATCCGGCTGGCCGGCCCGCTGAAGCTGCGCCTCGACTACCGGGTCTTCCGGCTGCGCGGCGCGCCACGGCATCCCACCTGGCACCGTGTCTACGCCGGCGCCACACTCGGTTTCTGATCCCGGATCAGCGCGGCGGCGGCACCGGCGTGGCGCCCAGCGTGGCGAAGGCGTCCAGCGTGAGGCGGGTGGGCGGTGCGGCCAGGGCGTCGCGATACTTCACGAGCAGGGCTTCGGGCAGTGAGGCCGACAGGCGGTCGAGCAGGATGGACGGCCGGTAGTCTGCGTCGGCCACCGGCGTGGGCAGCCAGTGCACGTAGACGGCATTGCCCTTGGCATCCGCTTCCCGGGCCTTGAACACCTGCCAGCCGGCGGCGATGTGCTGGTCAGACGCGGGGGCCGCGGCCACAGCGGTCTTGAGCGCGCTGATGACGGCTTCGTAGTCGGCGGTGCGATCCGCCTTGACGAGCACGAGCACGAGCCCTGACACGCCGGCGGGGAAGAGGATGCGGGCGGGATCTGCCGCCGCGGGGGTGTCCGCGGGGACCTGAGCGGGAGTCTGAGACGCGCTGCTGGCGCTCTGCACGAGCGCCAGCAGCCAGATGGCGAGGGTCTTCACAGAGCGAGGTCCCGGATGGACCCCGACGGGGCTACTGCCCCATCGTCATGAACTTGGTCAGCGGCGTAATGCCGCGGCCCGCGAACGAGTCCTTGTACTTCTGGAAGAACTCCTGCACTTCAACCGGGAACACTTCCGCGATGAGGCGGGTGATGTCGTACTCCTGCCCCTTCACGACCGGGTTGATGAACATGATGTAGGCGGTGTTGCCGTTCACGGCCTGATTGGCCTTGAACACCGACCAGCCGGCCGCCTGCTGCTTGCGTTCGGCCTTCTCGCTCTTCCCCAGGGCTTCCTTGACCTTGGCCAGCACCGATTCGAACTCGGCGGTCTTGTCGGGCTTGATGAGCACGGTGATCGTGGCTGCATCCCCATCAAGGACGAGCACGGGAGCGGCCGGAGCGGCATCCTGCGCAAACGCGGGCGCGGCGATCATCACGGCCGACAGCGCGACACCCATCACGAACGACCGGCTCGCGGCCGGAGACATACCGAAACCTCGAAGCATTGCCAAGCCTCCTTACGGCGAAAGACCGATACTCTACCGCATTCCCGCCTCGAGGAACACGGCCATGGCGTCATTAGCCACCAACATCCCCGGCCGCGTCAAGAAGATCCGGCGCCCTGGTTCGTGCACGAGGTGCCCGGCCTCGACGAAAGGCTGCAGCGCGGGCCCGAATCGCGACCAGACATCCACGCCATAGCGGGTCGCGATCTGGGCAAGGTCGAGCCCCTCGCTCAGTCGCAGGCCCATGAACAGCGCTTCTTCGCAGCGTGTGGCCGCATCGCGCGACCAGCGTTCGGCGGCCGTGTCCCCGCCGGCCTCAGCGCGCGTGATGTAGTCGGTCGTGCCGCTCACGACACGCCAGCGCGTGTCGTCCACGGCGCCGTGCGCGCCGGCGCCGAACGCGTACCAGTCGCCATCGCGCCAGTAGGTCAGGTTGTGGCGGCTCTCGCGGCCCGGCTGCGCCACGTTCGAAATTTCGTACTGGCGGTACCCGGCTCCCTCGAGGGTTTCCATCGTGTCGAGGTACATATCGGCCGCTTCGTCGTCGGACGCGACCACCCACCCGCCGCGGGCCATGGTGTCCTTGAGCGGCGAATTCGGATAGACCTCGAGCAGGTACACGGAGGCGTGGTCGGGCCCGGCGTCGATGAGGCGCGCGATCGACTCGCGGAGGTGCGCGCGAGTCTGCTCCGGCAGCCACAACATGAGGTCGAGGCTGAGGTTGGTGACACCAGCCGCCCGCAGGGCCTGCACGGCGGCGGTCGCTCCTGCGGCGGAGTGCAGGCGGCCGAGCCGTGCCAGTTCGTCGTCACGGAACGACTGCACGCCGAGACTGACGCGGTTCACCCCGGCATCGAGATACCCGGCGGCCTGCGCCACGCTGACGCTCTCGGGATTGGCTTCGAGCGTGATCTCCGCGTCCGGCGCCAGGGTGAACGCGCCGCGCACGGCCTCGACGATCGCACCGACTTCAGCGGGCGACAGCAGCGACGGCGTGCCCCCGCCGAAGAAGATCGACTCGATGGGCGCGCCCCTTCCCTGCCGGGTGATATCGGTGACGACGGCGCGCACGTAGCGCGCCTTCACCGCCTCGTCGAGCAGGCCGCGCGTGAAGTTGCAGTAGTGGCAGATGGCCGCGCAGAACGGCACGTGCACGTAGAGGCCGGCCACGGGCGTCGCGCGTTAACCCGATCCGCCCTTGCCGCCCGACCAGGCGACATCGGCGTTGCCGCGCGGACGCAGTGACGCCCGGGCCATGCCCTTGGCGCGATCGGGGATGCCGCCGGCCTTGCGGTTGCGATCCGAGAGCGGCGACTGCTGGTTGTAGCGCGCGATGTCGGCCGGCGTCGGATTCGGGCTGCCCACTTCGCGCACGTCCGGGCCTTCCATGTCCACCCAGTGGCACATCTCGAACAGCCGCGAGCGCGTGCGGGCGCCGAGCTGCGCGTACATCGAGTTGGGATTGGTGGTGTCGGCGCTGTCGTCGAGGTTGGTCGTGAAGATCGTCGGCCGGCGCTCGCTGTAGCGCGTGTTCACGACGAGGCCGAGCGTTTCCTGCACCCACTCGGACGTCTTCTCGGCGCCGAGATCGTCGAGCACGAGGATGTCCGCGTCGAGCACCGGGCGCAGCACGTCCATCTCGGACTCGCCGGCCGTCGCGAAGGTATCGCGCACGAGCTTCAGCAGTTCGCGTGTTTCGTAGAAATAGCCGCGCGCCCCCCTGGTGGCGATGATCTCGCGCAGCATGGCCACGGCGAGGTGCGTCTTGCCGACGCCGTGCCGGCCGCGCAGCAGCAGGCCCTTGTCGACCGCCGGAAAGGCATCGACGAACGCGCGGGCGCGGCGATGCGCCTCACGCAGCGAATCGACGGTCTGTTCGAAGTTCGAGAGCTGGCAGTGCTGATACCGCCGCGGGATGCGCGAGTGCGTGAGCTGGTGACCGGCGATCGACTGCCGCCAGCAGTCGCAGCGCCGCACGCGTTCGACGCCGTCGACGACTTCGCTGACCCAGTAACTGTCGTGACACCGCTCGCACGCCATCGCGGGTCGATTGTATACCGTCCGCGACGCGGCTATTTCGGCTTGCGTGCCGACGGCGGCCTGACCTCCACCGGTGGTGGTGGTGACGGCGGACGGCGGACGAGATCCGTCGGCGACGACTTGACGAGCGCGGTGCCGAGACGCTGTTCCCAGTCGCCGATGCCGCGCGCGAGTTCGTGCTTCACGTATTCCATGAACTCGTTGACCTCGCCCTGCATGCGCTCCATCTTGCGGCGCATGTTGAGGATGATCTCGACACCGGCGAGGTTCACGCCGAGATCGCGCGTGAGTGTGAGGATGGTTTCGAGCTGCGCCAGATCCTCGTCGGAATAGAGGCGCGTGTTGCCTTCGGTGCGCGATGGCGTCAGCAGGCCCTCGCGTTCGTAGAGGCGCAGCGTCTGCGGGTGGATGTCGTACTTCTGCGACACGACGCTGATCATGTAGAACGACTTGCCGCTCGGTCGCTTGGACATCAGTGGGGCTCCTCGTGCACCGGGAACCGCGCATCGCGGACGCTGTCCGGCTGGAGCCGTCCGAACTCGCGCAGCAGTTCCTTCGAGCGTTCGTCGAGCACGCGCGGAAGCATCACGCGGATCTCGGCCAGCAGATCGCCGGGCACGCCACCGCGCGCCGACGGCAGGCCGCGCTCGCGCAGGCGGAAGCGCTGGCCGGACTGCGTGCCGGGCGGCACCTTCAGGCGCACCGGGGCGCCGTCGAGCATCGGCAACGTGATCCGTGTGCCGAGCGCGGCTTCGTGCACCGCCACCGGCACTTCGACGTGGAGGTCGTCACCCTCGCGGCGGTACAACCGGTGCGGCAGTACGGCGATCGTGACTCGGGCGTCGCCGGGCGCCCCCCCGAAGCGGCCGCCATGGCCCATGCCCTCAACGGAGACGACCGCGCCATCGAGGACGCCCGGGGGTACCGGCACGTCCAGGACGTCGCTGCGTGGTTCGGTGCCGGCGCCGTGACAGGCCACGCACGCCTGCCGCACGCGGTAGCCCGTCCCATCACAGCCGTCGCAAGGCCGCGTGAAGACCATGTGGCCGCGGACGACACGGGTGGTGCCGCCGCCATCGCAGGCCAGGCAGGCGGCCCGCGCGCCAGGGGCCACGCCGCCCCCGGCGCAGACGCGGCAGGCCACGTGCCGCGCCACGGTCACGCGTGCCGTCGTGCCGCGCGCCACGTCCTCGAGCGTCACCGCGGCCTGCACGTGCACGTCGGCGCCGCGCGCCGGACGGCGATCCGGCGCGCCGACGAGCACGTTCGCGAACAGGTCGCCGAAGGTGGTCGAAGGCTCGGCGTGCACCTGCGGCGAGAAGTCGAAGCCGGCAAAGCCCGCGTCCGCCGCATCGGGGCCGGTGTGTTCGCCGGCGTCGTAGCGCTGACGGCGTTCGGGATCGACGAGCGTTTCGTACGCGGTGGCGATGTCGCGGAAGCGTGCGGCCGCTTCGCGATCCCCGGGATTGATGTCGGGATGGTATTGACGGGCGAGACGTCTGTAGGCGCGCCGGATGTCGCCGTCGTTCGCCCCCCGTCGCACGCCCAGCACGACGTAGAAGTCCATACCGTCTTCAGTATGGAATCTGAGTCATGCACTGTCAACTTTTCACGTAACGTCACGGCCGGAGGCGCGTTGTTATACTGGCCAGGCCAGCCAGCGTGCGCCCGGCCGGAGCCGACGTTCCGAGGTGCACCGCCGTTTCGTCGGGTGGAGGTCGCCCGTGCGCGCTCACCGCTTCGCTTCCGTCGTCTTCGTGGCCTTCCTGGCGCTGGCGGCACCCGCCGCGGCCCAGCCGTCCGCCGGCGCGCCCTTCCCCGGCGCCCGCCCGGAGACGGACGCCCCTGGTGCTCCTGCCCCGCTCAGTCTCGCCTGGATCGACGGCCGCGTCGACCACGTGCGGCCCGACGGCGTGCAGCCGGCGCAGGCGCCAGACCTGCTCGAAGAGGACGATCGCCTCGTCACGACCGACGGCCGCGCCGAACTCGTCCTCGACGATGGCAGCGTGGTGCACATCGATCGCGTGTCCGATGTGCGTGTCGATCCCGGCGTGCGCCTGCGGCTCGTGCGCGGACGCCTGCGCGTGCACACGCCCCCGGACATCGACGCGCTGGTCCTCGCGTCACCGGCCGGGCCACTGCGCCTCGCCGCCGCCGGCGTCTACGACATCGCGGCGGCGGACCTCGATGGCGACACCGTCATCGCCGTGGTGGCCGGTCACGCCGCGCTCATCACGGGAGACACCGAGACGCCAATCGGCACCGACGACATCCTGCGCGTGGACCCGCGCGACCCACGGCCGCGCTGGGAACGCGGCACGCCGCGCGATGCCTTCGCCGAATGGTCGGACCGGCGGCTGCACGCGGCCGTGAGCGCCCGGCATGCCGCGCTGCCGCCGCCGGTGCAGCCCTGGGCGGCGGAGCTCGCCGCCAACGGGCAGTGGTCCACGGTGGCCCCCTACGGCCCGGTGTGGTTCCCAGCGGCCGGCCCGGCGTGGCGGCCGTATCAGATGGGGACGTGGCGCTTCACGCGGTACGGCTGGACCTGGATCGACAGGCAGCGCTGGGCGTGGCCGGTGCATCACTATGGGCGCTGGGGACAGCACCCGGCGCGCGGCTGGTACTGGATTCCGCACCGGGCGTGGGGGCCGGCGTGGGTCGGCTGGGCGGTCGCCGCCGACCACGTCGCGTGGTCGCCGCTCGGCTGGGACCGCCGGCCGCTCGTGAACTTCTCCGTCGCCGCGCGCCTGGGCCCCGGCGGCCCCCTGGCCTCGACGTGGTCGGTCCTGCCGCGTCACGTGTTCGGCCGCCGCGGCTGGATCGATCGTGATCTCACCGATCCGCGGTACCTGCCGGGTCCGGTGCTCGGCGGCTTCGTCTCGCAGATGATCGGCCCGCGCGGACCCGCCGGCCCGGACGACCGCTTCGCCACCCGGCCCGGCCGCCGCGCGCTGCCGGGGCCGCGTCCCTCGTCACGCGGCACCGTCGTGCCGCCCATTGCATATCAACCCCCGGCGCCACCGGCAGCGGTGCCACGCCAGGAGACCGCGCCGTACGCGCCGCCACGCCGGCGCCCGATGGACGCCCCGCCGATCGATCCCGCGGCGGCCGCCGGCGCGCCCGAGCGCGGGTGGGCACCAGGTCCGGCCGAGGGCACATCTGTCCTACCCGCGCCCGCACGGCCGCGACCCGCGCCGCGCGAGCAGGCGCCCGTCGGCGCTCCCGTCCGCGTGCCGCGCGTCGAAGCCCCGGCGGCCACACCGCCCGCGCCCTCCGCACCTGCCTCGAGCCGAAGGAGCGCACGGGCGTCGGCGGCCGGCGCAGGCAGCTCGGGCGGTACCGCCGCCGAGCCGCGTGGTCGTCGTGGCGGTGACGGCGCCGGTGGCCACAGTTCAGGCGGCCAGGGCGGCCCACGCCGGCGGCGCTGAGGCAGCGTTCGCATCCCGGCGGCGTGGTGGCACAATAGCGGCGTCCGCCCCGCGCGGCCTCTGCCATGTCTGCTCTGCCCACGTTCGCGCGACACGCCGGCCTCGCGCTGCTCTTCGTCGGTGCCGCGCTCGCCGGCACCGCGAGCGGCGTGCTCTTCGCCTATTCGGACGACCTGCCGGCGATTTCCGCCCTCGACCAGTACCAACCCGACACCATCACCCGCGTCGTTGGCCGCGATGGGAGCGTGGTGGGCGAATTCGCCACTGAACGCCGCGTCGTGCTGCGCTACGACGAAATCCCGCCGGTCATGCGCCAGGCCGTGCTCTCGGCCGAAGACTCCGGCTTCTTCGAGCACTTCGGCTTCAGCGTCACCGGCCTCGTCCGCGCCGTCGTCACCAACGTGATCGAGATGCGCAAGGCCGGCGGCGCCAGCACCCTCACCCAGCAGCTCGCCCGCAAGCTCTTCCTGACCGACGAGAAGACCTGGGAACGCAAGGTGAAGGAACTGCTGCTCGCGGTGCAGATCGAGAAGCGCTACACCAAAGAAGAGATCTTCACGCTCTACTGCAACCAGATGTACTTCGGCCACGGCGCCTACGGCGTCGAAGCCGCCGCCCAGCTCTACTTCGGCAAACCCGTGCAGGATCTCGCCGTCGAGGAAGCGGCGATGATCGCCGGCATCCTCCAGGGCAATGCGCGGCAGAGTCCGTATGTCAACATGAACGCGGCGCTGCGCCGCCGCAATTACACCCTCGACCGCATGGCGGCGGAGGGCTACGTCCCGGCGGCCGAGGCCACGGCGGCGAAGGCGCGGCCCATCGTCACGCGCGGTGATCCGGCGCGCGAATCGTCGTTCGCCCCCTACTACCTCGAGGAGGTGCGCAAGCACCTCGAAGCGCGCTACGGCGCCCAGCAGCTCTACGAGAGCGGATTGACGGTGAAGACACCGCTCGACGCGCGCCTGCAGCGCATCGCGACGCGCGCCCTCGACACCGGCCTGCGCCGGGTGGACAAGCGCCGCACGGGCTTCCGCCGCGCGCATCCGAAGGCCGTGGCCACGGGCGACGCCATCGGCACCTATCGCCACGAACGCTGGAACCGCGCGCTCGCGCCCGGCGACATCGTGCCGGCGATCGTCGAGCGGGTGGACGCTGGAGGCACCGCCCCCGGACACGCCACGCTGCGCATCGGCCCGCTGCGTGCGGAGCTCACCAAAGAGAGCTTCCAGTGGACGCGTCGCACGCACGCGTCGCAGGTGGTCGCGGCCGGCGATCTCGTGGACGTCGAGCTGCTCACGGTGGACGCCACGGCCAACACTGCCACCGTGCGGCTCGAGCAGACGCCGCTGCTCGAAGGTGCGGTCGTGGCCCTCGAGAACCGCACCGGCCACGTGCTCGCGATGGTGGGCGGCTTCAACTTCCAGCGCAGCAAGTTCAACCGCGCGACGCAGGCCCTGCGCCAGATCGGCTCGACCTTCAAGCCCATCCTCTATACCGCCGCCATCGACCGCGGACTCACGCCGGCCACGGTGCTCGTCGACGAACCGCACGCCTTCGACGCCGGCGCGGGCCAGCCGCCCTACACGCCACGGAACTACGACGGCAAGTTCGAAGGGCCGCTGACCCTGCGGACCGCGCTCGAGCGGTCACGGAACATCCCGGCCGTGCTGGTGATGGAGATGCTCGGGCCGGCGCAGGTCGCCCCCTACGCCACGCGCTTCGGCCTGCCCGGTGAGCTGCCGCCGTATCTGTCGTCGGCGCTCGGCGCCGGGGAATCGACGCTCCTCGCCCTGGCGTCCGCCTACAGCGCGTTCCCGAATCACGGCGTGCGGATCGAGCCCACGCAGGTCCTGTCGGTCACCGACCGCGAAGGCGTCACGCTCGAAGAGCACACGCCGGTGGCCCGTGACGCGATCCGCGCCGACACCGCCTACGTGATGACGAACATGCTGCGCGGCGTCGTGCAGCGCGGCACGGCGGCCTCGGCCGCCTCACTCAACTGGCCACTCGCCGGCAAGACAGGCACCGTCAACGACTACACCGACGCCTGGTTCATGGGCTTCGATCCCGAGATCACGCTCGGCGTGTGGCTCGGCTACGACGAGAAGAAGCCGATCGGCAACGGCGAAACGGGCACGACGGCGGCGCTCCCGATCTGGATCGACATCATGCGCGCGTATCTCGAGGGCCGCGACCGCGAGCACCCGCCGCAGTTCGAGGCGCCGGGCAACATCGTGTTCGTGCCGGTCGATCGCGCCACCGGTCAGCCCGTCGACGCCGGCACGCCGCAGGCCATCACCGAAGCCTTCATCACCGGCACGCAGCCGAGCCGCTGACGGCGGCTGGTGCGCGGGCGTGGTCGCGGGGCTCTCTCCGCCTCGAACAGGACGACTCGAAGAGCCGCTACTCGTCGTCGTCGGGCGTCGCCTGCCCCAGCGTGCCGGCGGCCTTCGCCATCAGATAGCCCTTGATGAACGGGTCCAGCTCGCCGTCGAGCACGCGATGTACGTCACCCACCTGCAGCTTCGTGCGGTGGTCCTTGATCATCTGGTAGGGCTGCAGCACGTAGCTGCGGATCTGGCTGCCGAACGCGTTGTCGCGTTTGGCGCCGCCAATCTGTTCGAGCCGCGCCTGCTGCTCCTTGAGGCGCAGGTCGTAGAGGCGCGCCCGCAACACTTTCATGGCGACGTCGCGGTTCTTGTGCTGCGACCGTTCGTTCTGGCACGACACCACGATCCCGGTCGGCAGGTGCGTGATGCGGATGGCCGAATCGGTCACGTTGACGTGCTGGCCACCAGCGCCGCTCGACCGGTAGGTGTCGACGCGCAGGTCCTTGTCGGCGATCTCGATGTCGATGTCGTCGTCGATCTGCGGCCACACGTACACCGACGCGAAGGCGGTGTGCCGGCGGGCCGCCTGGTCGAACGGCGAGATGCGGACGAGCCGATGCACGCCGGCCTCGGCCGACATCAGCCCGAACGCGTAGTCGCCTTCGAGCAGCAGCGTCACACTCTTGAGACCGGCTTCTTCGCCGGCCTGGTAGTCGATGACCTCACGCCGCAGACCGCGTTTCTCGGCCCACTTGAGATACATGCGGAGCAGCATCTCCGCCCAGTCCTGCGAGTCGACGCCGCCGGCGCCGGGATGGATCGTGACAATCGCGGCCGAGTTGTCGTGTTCGCCCGAGAGCATCTTTTTCGTCTCGGCGGTGTCGATCTCGTGTTCGAGCTCGTTCAGGCCGCGCTCGAGATCGGCGGCCACGTCCTCCCCGCCGGCCGCCCACTCGAGCAGCACGCCGAGGTCGCCGATACGGCGTCCGAGCGAATCGCGCAGCTCGACGTCTTCACTGAGACGGCGGCGGCGCTGCAGGGCTTTCTGGGCCTCGGCCTGATCCTTCCAGAAGTCGGGCGCGGAGATGCGGGCTTCGAGCGTGGCGAGTTCGTCGGTACCGGTAGCCCGGTCAAAGATAGCTCCGGAGATCGCCAGCTCGTTTGAGCAGATCTCCCGACCGCCGAACCAGTTCGTCCTGTGCCTGCGCCACGTTCCCTGCTCCTTGTCGTGCCTACCGCGCGGGGCGGGTCAGCACCAGCCACGCCGCGGTTGCGAGCGCCGCGACGAGCGAGGCGATGGCCACCGCGTCTCCGATTGTCGCATACAGCGTGCGCGACTGCAGGAAGCGGATCTCGGCGGTGACGACGGCTTCCTCGAAGACGCGCGTCGCCACGACCGGCCGGCCGTAGGGGTCGATGATGCCGGAAATGCCGGTGTTCGCGGCCCGCGCGAGATACCGCCCCTGCTCGATGGCGCGCATCGAGGCGAGTTCGAAATGCTGGTAGGGCGCCGAGGAGTCGCCGTACCACGCATCGTTGGTGATCGTCGTCAGCAGTTCGGCGCCTTCGAGCACGCCGCGCCGGATGAGATGGGGATACACGACCTCGTAGCAGATGGCCGTGCTCGCCATGTGCCCGCCAATCGGCAGCATCGTCACGCGGTCGCCGGGCGTGAACTCCGACACCGCCTCGACGAGCGGCGCGACGAAGAACAAAAACTGCTTGAGCGGCACGAACTCGCCGAAGGGCACCAGCTGGATCTTACGGTAGACGGCCGCCACCGCGCCGGTCGGATCGAGCATGAAGGCGGAGTTGTAGTACGTGTCAGGACTGCCCCGCTCCACTTCATCCGTGCCGAAGAGCAGCGGCACGCCCGATTCGCGCACGAGCGCGCGCACGGCCTCGGACTGCACCGGGTCCTCGTTGAAGAGATACGGCGTCGACGACTCGGGCCACACGATGGCCTCGGCGCCATCCGCCACGGCACGGCGCGTGAGGGCCGTGAAGCGGCGCCCGATCTCGCCCACCATCGCGCGGTTCCACTTGTCATCCTGCGAGATGTTCGGCTGGATGAGTCCCACGGTGAGCGGCGTCCCTTCCTGCGTCAGGCGCGCGTCGGCCACCCGGAGGCTGCCCCAGACCGACACGGCGAGCAGCAGCACCACCGCTGCCGCGGCCGCCTTCACCCGCGTGCGCCCGTCGCTGGCGAGCGCCAGCGCCACGAGGGTGCCGAGCGTGACGAGGAAGAACGACAGCCCGTAGACGCCGACCAGACTCGCCAGCTGCGCCACGGGCACGAGGGTGACGACGGCGCTGCCGAGCGGAATCCACGGGAAACCGCCGAGCACGTGACCGCGCGCGAACTCGGCCGCCACCCACGCCACCGGGGTGATCACGAGGCCGAGGGCGCCGAGCCGTTGTACCGTGGCGCCGAGCAGGCCGCAGGCGAGCGCCGTGTAGGCCGCCATGTAGAGCGCCAGCAGCGCCGCGCACAACCAGGCGACGATACCGGGCAGGCCGCCGAAGGTCTCGACGACCGCGCCGGTCCAGTAGATGGTACCGAGGTAGTGGACGAGTCCGGCGGCGGCGCCAAGCGCGGCGCCACGGCGAAACGGCTGGCCGCGGAAGTCGCCGGGACGGCCGCGCCAGCCGGCCACCGCGACGATGAGCGGCACGATGGCGACGAGCGCCACCACCGCGTGGCCGTAGCGCGGGAACGACAGCGCGAGCAGCGCACCGGCGAGGAGGGCTAGCGGGTAATCCAGGGCTTGAACTGCTCTTCCCGTTCGAGCCTGGTGGCGACCTTCTCCGCCTCGGCCCGGGCCTTGAACTTGCCGACGCGCACCTTGTATCCCGAGGGCTGGCCGGGCAACGACGTGAGCACGAACGCCGCGTAGCCCTTCGCCTTCAGGCGCGCGGCCACGGCCTCGGCCTCGGCGCGGCCGCTGAGCGCGGCCACCTGGATGGCGAAACCGTCGCCCCGAGGCTCGACGAAGGCGGGGTTGGGAGGCACGGATTTGGCGGTCGCCGGCGCCGCCGCGGGCGCCGGCGCCGCGGCCTGGGCCGCTGACGCGGATTGTGCTTCCGGAGTGTTTCGCGGCGCCGTCTTCGTCGGTGCCGGCACTGGCGCCGGCTCGCCCGGCTTCGCGAGCGTCTCAGCCACGGGCGCGTCGGATTCGAGACGTCCCTGGAACCCAAGATTGGGCACCGCCGTGGCCTCGGTGGGCGGCGCCGTGGGTGCCGGTGCGCCCGGGGCGGTCGGATCGGCGGGTTCTTCGATCGGCGCCGTGGAGGTCTCAGCGGTGGCCGTGGCCGCGCGGCCCTGCACCCCACGGCCGACGAGCACGCCGCACAGGAAGATCACGACGGACACAACCGTGACCGCCATGAAGAGGAAGACGAGCTGCTTCCCGCTCAATTGGATTTCGCGAACGCTGTCGTCGGACGTCGTCATGTCTGACACGCGAGGAACAGCCGCGATCGTATCACGCGGCACCGCGGCTGGCGCGGGCCCGCGCCGCGAGATCGGCGGCGCCGGCATGGCCGGGCTCGAGCACGAGCGCGCGCTCGGCCGCCGCCAGCGCTCCGGCCGCATCGCGCGCCCGCAGCAGCAGCTCACCGAGTTCGACCTGCGCCGCGGCCGACTCCTGGCTCCAGATGGCGATCTTGAGCGCGCCAATCGCATCCTGCAGCAGTCCGCTGCGCGCCTGGGCGCGACCGAGCAGCCGCAGGCCCTCGACGTCGTACGGGGTGAGGTACAGCGCGCGCTGCGTCTCGCGGATCGCCTCCTGGTCGTGTCCGGCCTCGAAGGCGCGCTTCGCGGTGTCGAGGTGGAACGCCGCAAGCGCCCGTTGATCACGCTGCACGCCGGCCGTCAGCGTGGATTCGAGGCTACGTGCGGCCGGCCGCGAGAACTCCGGCAGGCGTTCGAGGCCGCGCGGCACGGCATCGCCCGCGCCGGCACTCTCCCAGCGCTCCGACAGGCGCCGCGCCAGCTCGCGCTCGCGCTCCGATTCCGGACCGGCGCCGCTCGCGCCGAGCGCCGCGGCGAGCACGAAGTGGGCATCGCCGTCGGTCGGATCGCGACGGACCGCCTCGCGCAGCCAGTAGGCGGCGGCCAGGGCGTCCTTGTCGAGCCAGTACGCGTAGCCGAGGTTGAAGCAGGCATCGGCGCTCGCCGCATCGCGCTCGACGGCCTGGTTGAAATAGTAGGTGGCACGCCCTGTCTGCGGCGTCGAGCCGCGGCGCAGCTGCACGACGCCGAGCAGCGCCGGCACGGCGGGTTCGCGGCTGACGGCCGCGAGCGCGGTCAGTTGCGCGAACGCTTCGTCGTAGCGGCGCAGCTGCACGAGCGCGGAGGCCGCGCGCAGCCGCCACTCGGGACCGGCCGCCCCCGCGACGCGCGTGCCCGAGGCGCCGCCGGCGGTGGCGAGCGCCAGCTCGTGCGCGCCGCGCGTTGTCTGCGCCGCCCAGAGGGCCCTGCGGGCCTCCTCGTAGTCGGGCGCGAGCGCCAGCGCCTGCGCGAGCGACTTCTCCTGCAGTTCGGGCGAGGGGGCGACGAGGCCACGCACGTAGAGTTCGAAGGCCGGGACGGACGGCGCAACCGCCGCGGCGCGCGACTCCGCGGTCAGGGCCGGCGCATCGAGGTGCTCGACCAGGCGCGTGAAAGCGTCGAACAGGCGGGGCGCCGGTGCGGCGACCACGGGTAACTCGATGAGCCGCGCATCGTCCACGTCGAGCCGCCGAGCCACGATGGTGACCGTGCCCTCGGCTTCGCGCACCGTACCGAGGACGATGCGCGAGGCTCCCACGAGCTCGGCCACCTTGATGAGCGTGGCGCGCGTGAGCGCGGCCGCCGGCGGTAATTGCAGCCGCTCGAGCGCCGCCAGCCGCTCGTCGCGCGCGACCACCTCGACGCCGCGCATCTGGAGCGCCCGCGTCACCCCGACCGCCACGCCTTCGGCCAGCCAGCCGACGCGCGGGTCGAACCGCTCGAGCTCGAAGGGCACGACGAGCACGGTGTCCGACTGCGCCATCGCCGGGGCGGCGATGGCGGTACCGAGCAGGCACGCCAGAAGCACCGGCCACGCCGTCATGCCGACTCGCCCTCCGGCCGACCGTCGAAGTGCACCGTCAACGTGCAGGTCTGCCCGCCCTGGGCCCGGCAGGTGTCGATTCGGACGTCCGGCGTGAAGCCGAGGAGCTCGAGATGCCGGGTGACGGCCGCGGCCGCATAGGCGCAGGTCGGCCACGGCCATGTGTCGCGCAGCGAGCAGAACACACTCCCGGTCATGCTGAGGGTGCCCCGGCCGCGCCTGACGGCCGTCGCCACGACCAGCGGCTGATAGCCGGCGCGCAGCAGACGGGCGGCGCCCTTCAACGCCGACCGCCGGCGCAACCATCTTGGCTGCCAGGCCACGACCCGCCGGCCCATGCCGCCCTCGGCGAAGTGCCATTCGGCGGACAGACGCCCCGCCGTCGTCATGACGGCGCCGTAGGCGCCCTCGCCCTCCTGGCGCAGGAAACTCAACACCGCCCCGAGCGGCGCGAGGCCCGAACGGCCTTCGCGCAGGCCCATCGGCGACAGCCAGTGTTCGTAGTAGTCGAGCCGCGTCGGCAGCTCTTCGCCGATGCTCTGGTGCAGGCTGGCCACGAGCAGGCGGCCGATCCCGTCGTCGGTCATCGCCGCGCCTCCACGATTCTGCTAGCGTAGCGGACCTGATGCACACGTGGTCCGCCGCGATCCTGGCCGGAGGCCGTGGCCGCCGGCTCGACGGCCGCACCAAGCCGCTCGTCGAACTCGCGCCGGGCGACACCATGCTGGCCCGCCAGGTGGCGGCCCTGGCCGCGCTCGAATCGGTGCCCCGTCTCATCGCGCCGGATCCGGCGCCGTTTGCTGGCCTGCCCTTCGAGGTGGTGCCCGACCTCGTCGCGGCCGGCGCGCTCGGCGCGCTGTACACCGCGGTGGCCACGTCGCCGACACCGTACGTGCTGGCGATTGCCGGCGACCTTCCGTTCCTGACCGCGCCGTTTCTCGCCGAGCTCATCGCGCGCCGGAAAGACGCCGACGCCATCGTGCCGCGACCGGGGGGACGCTGGCAGCCGCTCTGTGGGGTCTATCATCGGGACGTCGCGCCGCGGCTCAGGGACCGCATCGATCGGGGGCACTGGCGCGTCACCGACGCGCTCGAGGACCTGACGGTTGGCGCCATGACCGACGCCGACCTGGCGCCGTTCGACCCCGACGGACGGCTGCTGCTCAACGTGAACACGCCCGAGGATCTCCAGGCGGCGATCCGCCAGGCGGCGCTGTGAGAATGACCGGACATGCGGCGGCGCCGTGGAGGGTACCCCAGCGGCCGAAGCCTTGTCCAACCGCCACCGCGCGCGGTACCTAGCCGCCGGGACGCCGTTCCCGCTAGGATCGTCCGGTCCACACCATGATGCTGCCGCTCTACGACCGCCTGCGCTCCGCCATCCGCACTGCCCTCGCCACCCAGTACGCACTCGACCGCGACGCCGCGGCAATTCCGCTCGAGACGCCGCCGACCCGCGCCTTCGGCGACATCGGCTCGCCGGTGGCCTTCGAGCTGGCGCGCGAACTGCGCAAGGCGCCCCGCGTCATCGCCCAGGATCTGGCGGCCGCACTCGGCCCGATCGAGGGCGTGACGTCGGTCTCCGCGGCGCCGAACGGCTACCTGAACGTGTTCCTCGATCGCGGCGCCTTCCTCACGGCGCGTCTCGCGGCCCGCGGCACGGCCGGGCCCCGCGGCGGCAAGACGATCGTCGAACACACGGCCATCAACCCCAACAAGGCGGCGCACATCGGCCACCTGCGCAACGCCTGCCTGGGCGACACGCTGGTGCGCGCGCTGCGGTTCCGCGGCTCCCCCGTCGAGGTGCAGAACTACATCGACGACACCGGCGTACAGGTGGCCGACGTCGTGGTCGGGCTGCGCCATCTCGAGGGACTCGATCTGGCGGGCGTGCGCGCCATCGCCGACTCGACCCGGTTCGACTATTACTGCTGGGATCTCTACGCGCGCGTCACCGAGTGGTACGAGGCGGACAAGGCCCGGCTCGCCGTGCGCGCCGAGACGCTGCACGAGATCGAACACGCCATCGACCCGTCGGCCGCCATCGGCGCGTTCGTCGCCGAGCGGATCGTGCGCACCCATCTCGTCACGATGGGACGCCTCGGCATCGACTACGAGCTGCTCACCTGGGAAGGCGACATCCTGCGCCTGCAGTTCTGGGCGCGGGCCTTCGAACTGCTCAAGCAGAAGGGCGCCATCTTCCTGCAGACCGAGGGCAAGCTGGCCGGCTGCTGGGTGATGACCATCGACGAAGACGGCGGTGTGCCCGCGGAGGGCGCCGAGCCCGCCGCGCCGGCCGACGGGGCCGACGGCGAGGAGCCGCGCGAGAAGGTCATCGTGCGCTCGAACGGCACGGTCACCTACGTCGGCAAGGACATGGCCTACCAGTTCTGGAAGCTCGGCGTGCTCGGCCGCGACTTCAAGTACCGCCGCTTCGGCACGCGCCTCGACGGCGAGACGCTGTGGGCCACGACGAGCCGCACCGACGAGGCCGTCGAGCCGCATCCGTCGTTCGGCGCGGCCACCGCCACGGTCAACGTCATCGATGTCCGGCAGGCGTACCTGCAGCAGCTGCTCAAGCAGGCGCTTGCGGTGGCGGGCCATCCCGAGGCGGCGCGCCTGCACACGCACTTCTCGTACGAGATGGTGGCGCTCTCGCATGCGACGGCGCGAGAGCTCGGCTTCGCGCCGCCGCCTGGTTCGGAGGAAGCGGCCAAACCGTTCGTCGAGGTGTCGGGCCGCAAGGGACTGGGCGTCAAGGCCGACGACCTGCTCGACCGCATGATCGACAAGGCACTCGGCGAGGTGGTGCGCCGCAATCCCGAACTGCCGGCCGCCGATGCCCGGCAGACGGCCGAACGGGTCGGCGTCGCCGCCGTGCGCTACTTCATGGTGAAGTTCTCGCGCACCAAGGTCATCGCGTTCGACATCGACGAGGCCCTGAGCTTCGAAGGCGAGAGCGGCCCGTACCTCCAGTATGCGGTCGTCCGCGCCAATAACATCTTCCAGAAGCTGCGCGATCGCGACGGGCTCGACGAGGCCGCCATCGCCCGCGCCGTGGCCGCGCATCCGCCCACGGCGCTCGCCGGTGACGACGCCGCCGACCGCCTGTGGTCGCTCGTGCTCGACGCGGCGAAGCTCGACGATGTGGTGGATGGGTGCGTGCGCACGCTCGAGTTCGCCGGCCTCGCCAAGTACGCCTTCGGCCTCGCGCAGGGCTTCAATGCCGTCTACCACGCACTGCCGGTGCTGGCCGAGGAACGCGACGACGTGCGCCTGTGGCGCGCGGCGGCGCTTGGCTACGTGCGCCAGCAGCTCGCCGCGGCCCTGCACACGATGGGCATCGACGTGCCGACCCGTATGTAGGACACTGGCGCATGCCCACCATCGCCCTTTCGCCCTGCCGGCAGATGTCCGACTATCTGGAGTCGGTGCGCCGCGCGGGCGCGTCGCCGCGCGAGCTCACCCTGGCCGACCAGCCTGCCGCCGTCGCGGCCGAGGTCGATGGCCTGCTGCTCACCGGCGGGGGCGACGTCGATCCGGCCCTCTACGGCGCCGCTCCGCACAGCACCTACAGCGCCGCCGAACCGGGCCGCGATGCCTTCGAGATCGCCCTCGTGCGCGCGGTGCTCGATGCCGGCAAGCCGGTGTTCGCCATCTGCCGCGGCATGCAGGTGCTGAACGTGGCCCTGGGCGGCGACCTCGTGCAGGACATCCCCACCGAGGTGAATGGCGCCGCCCATCACGACATCCGCGAGCCGCGCTACGCGCTGGCGCACGAGGTATGGACCACGCAGGGGTCGCGTTTCTCGACGCTGATGCGCGAGAAACTCGTGGACGGTGAAAGCTGCCAGGTGAACAGCCGGCACCATCAGGCCGTGAAGCACCTCGGCGCCGGCCTCGAAGTGGTGGCCACCGCCCCGGACGGCGTCATCGAGGCGGTGGAGCGCCCGGGCACCTTCTGCCTCGGCGTGCAGTGGCATCCGGAGAACTTCTGGCGCACCGGCGAGTTCCGGCCGCTCTTCGAGGGCTTCGTGGACGCCTGCCGGCGGCCGTCCTAACGCGTCAGCGTCAGCACGGTCTCGACGTGCGCGGTGCGCGGGAAGAGGTCGAACGCCCGCATGTCGCGCACGGCATAGCCGCCGTCCACGAAGAGCCGGACGTCGCGCGCGAGCGTGGCCGGGTCGCACGACACGTAGACGACGCGCGGCACACGCGCGCCGACGAGCGCCGTCGTCACCTCCGGCGCGAGGCCCGTACGCGGCGGATCGACCACCACCGCGCCGAAGGCGTCGAGTCGTGTGCGCTGCACGTAGGACTCGACGGCGCGATGGTGCACGTGCACACGGCTGGTCGGCCCGCCGTTGGCCTGCAGGTCGCCGGCCGCCCAGTCGTCACCTTCGACGGCTTCGACGGCGCGGCCCTGCGCGGCCAGCACGAGGCTGAAGAGCCCGACGCCGGCGTAGAGGTCCGCCACGACGGGCGCGGTCACACGGCCCACGACGTCATCGACGAGCGCCTGCAGCAGGTAGCGGTTGCCCTGGAAGAACGCGCGCACGTGATGGCGCACGTCCACCGTGGCCGCCGCGCCGCCGGCCACACCGAGCGTGTCGACGACGAAGGGCTCGCCCCAGGCCTGCCGCATCCGTCCGCGCACGTCGCTCCATGACGCGCCGTCGAGGCCGTCAGCCGGCGCCAGCGTCAGGGCGGCGCCGGCCGCCGTCAGCGCCACGTGCGCCACGCGCCGCGTGCCATCCACCGACTCGGCCCACTCCACCTCGGCCGCGGCGTTCGGATCGGCGGCCACGGCGCCGCAGAGCCGATCGAGCACGGCTGCGCTTTCCGGGCGCAACTGGCGCGAGGCCGTGATGTCACAGAGTGCATGCGACCCGTCTTCGAAGAACCCCCAGCGGCCGCGGCGCACGTGCACGCGGGCGCGCGTGCGATAACCGTCGGCGGGCCCGGTCGAGACGGGCACGGCCTCGATCTCGAGCCGCCCCTGCCGCCGGAACGCATCGGCGATCATCTCGGCTTTGAGCGCCGCCTGCCGCGGTGCGTCGATGTGCGCGAACACGTGGCCGCCGCAGGCCAGGCCGGCATCGGCGGCGACCCGATCGGGCGACGCCTCGAGCACCTCGACCGTCCGCGCGAAGACCGTGCGCCGCTGGACGCGTTCGACCCGCGCGGTCACCCGCTCGCCGGGAATGGCGCCGGCCACGAGCACGACCGCGCCGCCATGGCGCGCAATCATCCGCCCACCCACCGCCGGCCGTTCGATCGCAAGCGTGAGAAGTTCACCGGTCTGTGTCATCAGTCGAAGCTCACGACGGGCACGCCGGCGGCGGCCCGGATCAGACGGCCGCGGGCGGCCATCACGGCCGCCTCCCACTGCGCCGCCGGCAGACGGCTGCGAAAGGCGGCCAGTTCACCCGCGGCCTCGGCGGTGAACGCGGCGAGCGTTGCCGCCGGCAGCGCCGCGGCGGCGGCCTCGACGAGCGCGCGATCGACGTCCGCCAGCGATGCGATGAGCGCCTCGCGGGCGGCGCCCCGCGCCGTCGCACTCGTGGCCTGCACGCCATCGAGCGCGGAGAGCGCCGTCTGGATGGCGGGAATCAGCGCGGCCGGGGCGCGGTCGCTGCCGAGCGCCGCCGCCAGCTGCACGACCACGCGCTCGACGTGCGCGTGCAGCGAGCCACGTTTCGGCCCGCCGGCGGCCTCGGCCGATGCCACCGGCGCGACGCCGACGGCCCGCCGCCAGCGCGCGAACGCATCGAGCACCTCGTCGTCGCAGAACTCGATCCGCACCGGCCGCCGCCGTCCGGCCCGTTTGTCGGCACGCTCGACCACACGATCGATGGCGCCGCGCACCAGCGTGAGCGGGATGCCCTGCGCGGCCCAGCCCTTCACGAGCTCGAAGGCCGGCCCGACCACGCGGATGAGGTGCCCGTCGTTGCGGCGGCAGAGATACGCCTCCACCTCACGACAGTAGGCGTGCATCTCGTCGGTGGTCATCGCCGCGGCCGGCTCCCGCGCGCTCATTGCCACTGCACCGCCCCTGACGTGATGCGCACCACCTCGACACCGGTGTCGACGAGCAGCGCGCCAGCCGCGTCGACACCGGTGGTCGTGCCCTCGTGTTCACCACGCGCATCCACCCAGGTCACCGGGCGTCCGGCCAGGCCCGTGGCCCTGATGCGCCAACGGTCGACGACACGCGCATACCGGCCGTCGAGCAGATCCTGGTAGCGGCCGGCCCATGCGGCCAGTACCTCGGCCAGCACGAGGCCGGCGTCGGGCACGCGGCCGAGTTCGCGCTCGAGGGACGTCGCCCGCTCCCGGTCACTCACGTAGGACACGTCGAGAAGGTTGATGCCGACCCCCACCGCCACGTGCTGCTCCGCCGTGCCGATGTGATGGCCTTCTGCCAGCACGCCCGCCAGCTTGTGGCCGTAGAAGAGGTCGTTCGGCCATTTGAGCGACGCTTCGAGGCCGGTCGCGTGCCCCACCCCTTCCGCCACGGCCAGACCGGCGGCGAGCGTCAGCAACCCCAGCAGACTCGGGACGCCGTCGACATGCGGGGCGACGGGCGGCCGCACGACGGTCGAGAAATACAGGCCCGCGCCCGGAGGCGACGACCACGTGTGCCCGCGACGCCCGCGCCCGGCGGTCTGGTGCCCGGCCACGACGACGAGCCCGTGCGCGCCGCCGGCATCGGCCAGGGCCGCCGCGGTATCCATCGTGGACGGCAACGTCGGCGAGTACCACACGCCGGCGACGTGCGCGCCGAAGCGCGGACGCGCCACGGCCACGGCGTCGGCGAGCGCGGCCGGCAGAGGCGCGAACTCCACCACGGCGGTCAGTGGGGCGCCGGCTCGAGCTCGAAGCTCAGGTCTACCGCCGGCGCGGAATGTGTCAGCGCGCCGACCGACACGGTATCGGCGCCGGTCGACGCAATCTCGGGTATGCGTTCGCGCGTCACGCCGCCGGATACCTCGATGCGCGCCCGTCCCGCCACGCGCTCCACCGCGCGCCGCAGGTCGTAGGTCGTGAAGTTGTCGAGCAGCACCGCCGTCGCGCCGGCCGCGAGCGCCTCGTCGAGTTCGGCCTGTGTCTCGACTTCCACCTCGACGCGCAGGCCGGTCGCCGCCGCCAACGCGCGCGTGACTGCCGGCGTGATGCCGCCGGCCAGCCGCTTGTGGTTGTCCTTGATGAGGATCGCGTCATCGAGTCCGAAGCGGTGATTCGTGCCGCCACCGCAGCGCACGGCGTACTTCTCGAGCGCGCGGAACGTCGGCGTGGTCTTGCGCGTGTCGAGCAGCGTGATCCGTCCCGCCGCCGCCTGCACGTAGGCGGCCGTGAGGGTGGCGATCCCCGACAGGCGCTGCAACAGGTTGAGGGCCGTGCGCTCGGCCGTGAGGAGCGCCCGCGCGTGGCCGGTGACCACGGCCACCGCCTCGCCGCGTTCGCAGTGCGCGCCGTCGCCCCAGCGCACGTCGATGACCACGTCGGGATCGCACTGCCGGAAGACCTCGAACGCCACGTCGAGCCCGGCGACGACGAGCGGCGCCTTGGCCAGGATCACGCCCCGCGCCGCAAGGTCGGCGTCCACGACGACGCGGCTCGTCACGTCGCCCTGACCGATGTCCTCGGCCAGCGCCCTGGCGACCAGGTCGCGATACGCCTCGACCGGCAGCGGCGCGAGCGCCATCAGGCGGGCCCTCCCGCCGGCGCTTCGAAGGTCACCTCGGTCGAGAACGCCTCGGCGGGCTCGAGCACGAGCTCGCGCACGTTGCCGGCGGCGCACACATCGCCGCGCACGGCATCGAGCGCGGCCAGGCGGTCGGCCGTGTCGCGCACGACGGCTCGCGCGATGGCGGTCTTCATGCCCACCTTCGCTTCCGACTTGGCGCGGCGAAGGGCCGCCGTGACCTCCACGGCCACCGCGAGCGTCGTGGCGTCGCCGGGCGCGGCGAGGTGCGCGTTGACCTCGTCGGCCGTCGGCCACGCCGCCGTGTGCACCGACCCGGACTGCCACCACGACCACACTTCGTCGGTCACGAACGGCAGGTACGGCGCGAAGAGGCGCGTGAGCACCGACAGCGCCACGCGCATCGCGGCGTTGGCCGACTGCGCACCCTCGGGCCCGTGGTCGCCGTAGCGGCGGGCCTTCACGAGTTCGAGGTAGTCGTCGCAGAACGACCAGAAGAACGACTCGGCGCGATCGAGCGCCCGCGTGTACTCGTAGCCATCGAGCGCGGCCGTCGCGTCGGCCACCAGATCGGCCACACCCGCGAGCAGCGCGCGGTCGAGCGGCGCCGTCACCTGGCCGACTTCCGCCTCGCGGCCGAGCACGAATTTCGACGCGTTCAGCAGCTTCATGGCCAGCCGGCGGCCGATCTTCATCTGGCCGACGTCGAACGCGGTATCGACACCCGGGCCGCCGCGCGCCGCCCAGTAGCGCACGCCGTCGCTGCCGTATTCCTGCAGCATGCCCATCGGGGTCACGACGTTGCCCTTGGACTTCGACATCTTCTTGCGGTCGGGGTCGAGCACCCAGCCGGAAATCGACGCGTGCGCCCACGGCAGCGAGTCGTGTTCGAGATGCGCGCGCAGCACCGACGAGAACAGCCACGTGCGGATGATGTCGTGCGCCTGCGGGCGCAGGTCCATCGGGAACGTCTTCGCGAAGAGCTCGGGGTCGCGTTCCCAGCCGGTGACGAGCTGCGGCGAGACCGACGACGTGGCCCACGTGTCCATCACGTCCGGATCGCCGATGAATCCGCCGGGCTGACCGCGCTCGGCCGCCGTGTAGCCCTCGGGCACGTCGGTCGACGGGTCGATCGGCAGCCGCGATTCGTCGGGCAGGAGCCGCCGCGTGTAGTCGGTCGTGCCGTCCTCGCGCACGGCGTACCACACCGGGAACGGCACGCCGAAAAAGCGCTGCCGGCTCACGCACCAGTCGCCGTTCAGGCCGTGCACCCAGTTCTCGAAGCGGGCGCGCATGTACTCCGGATGCCACTGCAGTTCGCGGCCGCGCGCCAGCAACCCCTCTTTGTGTTCGATGGTCTTGATGAACCACTGGCGGCTCGTGACGATTTCGAGCGGGCGGTCGCCCTTCTCGAAGAACTTCACGTGGTGGGTGATCGGCTTCGGCGCGCCGAGCAGATCGCCCGACGCGGTCAGGAGCTCGACGATTTTCGCCTGCGCCTTCTTCGCCGACAGCCCGGCCAGCTGGTCGTAGGCCGTCTGCGCCGCCGTCGCGTCGGCCGATTCCCAGCCGGCGCTGCCCCACGTGACCGGACCGAGCGTACCGTTCGGCTGGATGACCGCCCGCACCGGCAGCTTCAGTTCGCGCCACCACGTGACGTCGGTGATGTCGCCGAAGGTGCAGATCATGGCGATGCCGCTGCCCTTTTCGGGATCGGCGAGCGGATGCGCGACGACCGGCACGCGGGCGCCGAAGAGCGGCGTCAGCACGTGGGTGCCGAAGAGCGGCTGGTACCGCGCGTCGTCCGGATGCGCGACGAGCGCAACGCAGGCCGGCAGCAGTTCCGGCCGTGTCGTGTCGATCTCGACATGGGAGCCGGGCGCGTCCGCGCGCGCGAAGCGCAGCCGGTGGTAGGCACCGGGCATCTCGCGGTCTTCGAGTTCCGCCTGCGCCACGGCCGTCTTGAAGTCGACGTCCCAGAGCGTGGGCGCTTCGAGCTGGTAGGCCTGGTCACGCCGCAGCAGGCGCAGGAACGCGAGCTGCGACACCTTCTGCGCCGGCGGCGCAATGGTGGCGTAGGTCATCGACCAGTCGATCGAGAGCCCCAGGTACTTCCACAGGTGCTCGAACGCCTTTTCGTCCTCCACCGTGAGCTTCACGCAGAGCTCGATGAAGTTCGGGCGCGACACCGGCACCTGCTGCTTCTCGGGCTTCTCGGGCGGCTGGAACGACGGGTCGTACGGCAGCGACGGGTCGCAGCGCACGCCGAAGTAGTTCTGCACGCGCCGCTCGGTGGGCAGTCCGTTGTCGTCCCAGCCCATCGGATAGAACACCGCCATGCCGCGCATCCGCTTGAAGCGGGCGACGATGTCGGTGTGCGTGTAGGAGAACACGTGGCCGACGTGCAGCGAACCGCTCACCGTGGGCGGCGGCGTGTCGATGGCGTAGACCTCGGGCCGCGGCCGCGAACGGTCGAACCGGTAGGTGCCCTCGCGCTCCCAGCGCTCGGTGAACTTGCCTTCGAGGCCTTCGAGCGCGGGCGATGCGGGGACGGCGGGCGGCTGGGGTGTGTGCATGGGACAAGGGCGCGGCCACGGAGCCGCGGACAGTCCCTCATCGTACCGAGTCGCTCCGGCGCGTGCAACCGCGGCGACGCCCCCGGACACCCCCGGGCGGTGCCCCTAGCGGCTCGCCGACAACGACCGCATGCGCGCGATCTCCTCGCGCACGAGGCGCTCGGAGACGTCGGCCACGACCAGCCGCGCGACTTCGGCTACGAGAGCCGGGGCGAGTTCGCGCACGAGCCGCTCGGCCGCCTCGCTCGTCGCCGCCGGGGCGACACGTTCAGCGGCGGCGGCCGCGGTGGCGGCGGCGGTGGCGGCGGCGGTCTGCTCGGCCCGATCGGCGAGCAGTGACGCCAGGCGGCGCTCGCGGTCTTCGTCACCACCCCAGATGGCGGCGACGCGCGCGGCCACACGCTCCAGATCCTCGTCGCCGAGCGGGTGCGGCACGGTGGGGTCGGCCATGGTCATCGCGGGAGCCTCCTCGGGCAGCGCGTCGGCGGATGCCGGCGCAGGTTCGGGCACGTCGACCACGCTGTCAGACGGGGCCACGGATTCGGGCGGCGCGGGCGGAGCCCATGGCGCCTGTCCGCGGCTCGCGCGCACGGCGCCGCGCACGGCCTCGATGAGCTGGAGCGAGTCGAGGGGCTTGCGGAGCACGCCGCGCACACCGGCCGCCGCCATCTCGGCGTCGTCGACGGCGTCGTGCTGACCGGCCATGAGCAGCACGGTCACGTGACGGCCGCCCGCGTGGGCGTGGGCGAGCACGTGGCGCGCCACGCCGATGCCGTCGGGCGGCGCGTCCATGGCGAGATCGGCCAGCACGACCGTGGCCGGCGTGTCGTCGCACGCCGCCAGGCCTTCCTGGCTCGTCATGGCCGTGACCAGCTCGACCTGCTGGTCGGCGAAGGTCATCTCGACCACGCGGCGCGTGATGCGGCTTTCCGAGATCAGGAGGACACGAGGGGGCGCGACCGTCATGGGGACCACTCTCCGGCCCCCGCCGGTGCAAGCTCCGGGCCGTCAGGCGTCGGAACGGACGCGGGCGTTGGCGGCGATGAAGTCCACGATGTGCTGCATCGGCGTGCCGGGAATGAAGACCCCGGTGATGCCCATCGCATGCAGTTTCGGGAGATCCTGATCGGGAATGATGCCGCCCACCACGACGAGCACGTCGTCGAGTCCCTGCACCTTCAGCAGTTCCACGATTTTCGGACAGATGTGCATGTGGGCGCCTGACAGAATCGACAGTCCGATCACGTCCGCGTCTTCCTGCAGCGCCGCGCCCACGATCATCTCGGGCGTCTGCCGCAGGCCCGTATAGATGACCTCCATACCGGCATCGCGCAGCGCGCGGGCGATCACCTTCGCCCCGCGGTCGTGCCCGTCCAGCCCCGGCTTGGCGATAACCACTCGAATCTTGCGATCCATCTGTTCCTTCGCGAGGCCGTCAGGCCGAGCACCCGCCCCAGCCCCCAGCCCCGAATCCCCAGCCCCTAGATGATCGGTGTCTCTTCCCACTCGCCCCAGACGTCGCGCAGGGCATCACACATCTCACCCACCGTGCAATAGGCGCGCACGCACTCGAGCATCGGCTCCATCGTGTTGCCGCTGCCGGCCGCCGTCTTCTTCAGCGCATCGAGCGTGCGCCGCACGGCGCCGTTGTCGCGTGAGGCCTTGAGCGCCTCGAGGCGCGCCAGCTGGATCCCGGAGGCCTTGTCGTCGATGTAGAGGATCTCGATCGGCGGCTCGTTCTCCTGGATGAAGTCGTTCACCCCGACGATGATCTTCTCTTTGCGTTCGACGGCCTGCTGGAACTGGTACGACGCCTCGGCGATTTCCTTCTGCGGGTAGCCGAGCTCGATTGCCTCGACCATACCGCCCATGCGGTCGATGGTGTCCCAGTACTTCAGCGTCCCCTGCTCCATCTCGCGCGTCAGCGCCTCCACGAAATAGGAGCCGCCGAGCGGATCGACGACATTCGTCACACCACTCTCGTGGGCGATGACCTGCTGGGTGCGCAGCGCGATCGTGACGGCTTCCTTGGTGGGCAGGGCCAGCGCCTCGTCGAGCGAGTTGGTGTGCAGCGAATTGGTGCCGCCGAGCACCGCCGCCAGCGCCTGCAGCGCCGTGCGCACGACGTTGTTGTAGGGCTGCTGCGCGGTGAGCGACACGCCGGCCGTCTGCGTGTGGAAGCGGAGCTGCCACGACTTCGGGTCGGTGGCGCCGAAGCGCGTCTTCATCGCCTCCGCCCACAGCTTCCTGGCGGCGCGGAACTTGGCGATCTCCTCGAAGAAGTCGCTGTGCGAGTTGAAGAAGAACGAGATGCGCGGCACGAAGTCGTCGACCTCGAGGCCGGCATCGACGCCGTACTGCACGTATTCCAGCCCGTCGCGCAGTGTGAACGCCAGTTCCTGGAGGGAGGTCGAACCGGCTTCGCGGATGTGGTAACCGCTCACCGAGATCGTGTTCCACCTCGGCACCTCGCGGGTGCAGAAGCCGAAGATGTCGGTGATGAGCCGCATCGAGGGCCGCGGCGGGAAGATGTATTCCTTCTGGGCGATGAATTCCTTGAGGATGTCGTTCTGGATGGTGCCCGAGATCTTCTTCCAGTCGGCGCCCTGCTTCTCGGCCACCACGAGGTACATCGCGAAGATCATCGGCGCCGGCGAATTGATCGTCATCGACGTCGTGATGTCGGCGAGCGAGATGCCGTCGAAGAGCCGCTCCATGTCGGCGAGCGAGGTGATGTTCACACCGCACTTGCCGACTTCGCCGAGCGACAGCGGGTGGTCGGGGTCGCGCCCCATCAGCGTCGGCAGGTCGAAGGCGACGCTCAGGCCGGTGCCGCCGGCGGCGATGAGCTCCTTGTAGCGGGCGTTCGTCTCTTCCGGCGTGCCGAAGCCGGCGAACTGCCGCATCGTCCACAGCTTCCCGCGGTAGCCCGTGGGGTGGATGCCGCGGACGTAGGGGAACTCGCCGGGTTGGCCGATATCCCGGAGGGTGTCGATGCCGGCCACGTCCTCGGCCGTGTACAGGCGGTCGATCGCCCGCCCCGAGATCGAGGTGAACGGGCCGGGGCGTTCAGGCGACTTGCGGAGGGTGGGTTCGAGCACCTCGCGTGTCCAGCGTGCCTTCTCGCCTGTCGTCGGAATCACCGGTCTGGCCATCGTTTTCAGTATAGAGGATGCTCATGGGTGGACGATGTCTGCGAACGTCCACGCAGGCACGGGGGCGCGCCGCGGCGCCCGACCGCGCCGATCGGCGCCCGGCAATCGATAACCGCGTCGCATGGAATGAACGTGAAATTGACATCGACGTCACAGACGGGCTACTTTTGATCGTTTGTTCGACCCGCCCGTGTGCGGCCCAGGTGGGCTGACGGGGCACCCAGAGGAACCCAACCCATGCCCAAACATGGCAGCGTCTTCAGCGCAATGCTCCAGGAGTTCGAAGGTGCGGCGCGCATTCTCGACCTCGACCCCGGGATCTGGCAGATCCTGACCCACCCCAAGCGGCAGATCGTGGTCTCGTGCCCCATCCAGCGCGACAACGGCCAGATCGAAGTCTTCACCGGTTACCGCGTCCAGTACAACATCACCCTCGGCCCGGCCAAGGGCGGCATCCGCTACCATCCCGGCGTCACGCTCGACGAAGTCACCGCGCTCGCCGCGTGGATGACCTGGAAGTGCGCCGTGGCCCAGGTGCCCTTCGGCGGCGGCAAGGGCGGGATCATCTGTGACCCGACCACGATGTCGAAGCGCGAGCTCGAAGCGCTGACGCGCCGCTACACCGCCGAGATCATCGACGCCATCGGCCCGGAGAAGGACGTGCCGGCGCCCGACGTCAACACCGACGCGCAGGTCATGGCGTGGTTCATGGACACCTACTCCATGCACGTCGGCCACACCTCCACCGCCGTCGTCACCGGCAAGCCGGTGGAGATGGGCGGCTCACTCGGCCGGCGCGAAGCGACCGGCCGCGGCGTGATGATCATCGCGCGCGAGTCGGCCCGTCACCTCGGCTTCGAGCTGAAGGGCTCGACCGTCGCCGTGCAGGGCTTCGGGAACGTCGGTTCGATCGGCGCCGAGCTGATGCACGCCGAAGGCGCGAAGATCGTGGCCGCCACCGACTGGAAGGGCGGCGTGCACAACCCGAAGGGCCTCGACATGCCGGCGCTGCTCAAGTGGGCGGCCGAACACAAGACGGTGGCCGGCTTCCCCGGCTCCGAGCCAATCACGAACGACCAGCTCTTCGCCCTCGACGTCGACGTGCTCGTGCCGGCGGCGCTCGAGAACCAGATCACGGCCGAGAACCAGGCCACCATCAAGGCGAAGATGGTCATCGAGGGCGCCAACGGCCCGACCACGCCCGACGCCCACCACGCCCTGCACAAGCGCGGCGTGTTCGTCGTGCCCGACATCCTCGCCAACGCCGGCGGCGTCACCACCTCGTACTTCGAGTGGGTGCAGGACCGCCACGGCTACTTCTGGTCGGAGAAGGAAGTGAACGAGCGCCTCGAAGTGAAGATGGTCGAGGCCTTCGACGCCGTGCTCGCGACCGCGAAGAAGCACAACGTGGACATGCGCACCGCGGCTTACATCGTGGCCATCAACCGGGTCGCGACGGTGACGCGGATGCGCGGGATGTATGCCTAGGGGCTGGAGGCTGGGTTCTGGGTGCTGGGGCATGCCCACACCCCGATGATGCGAAGGGCCGGGGTATCCCCCGGCCCTTCGTCTTTCCTGAGATCAAGCACTGGGCCCGGCGCCGGTCTTCTAGCCAACCATCCTGAACGCGACGAGCTCCGTGGCGTCGGCGCCGTCCGGCCCCCTGGCGGCAATCTCGATCAGGAACTCGCCCGCCGGCAGGCTCGCAAGCGGCACGTCGAGTGTGGCCGCGCCGCCGACGGCCGGCGGCGTCACCGGCAGGTCGGCCATGCGATCGCCCTGCCGGTTCAGCAGCCGGGCCGAGTAGGCCAGCGCGCCGGCCTGGCCGCCGGGGGCCACCGCGTCGAGCCGCAGGAACAAACGCTCGGTGCGACGGAACTCGCGCGTGGCGGTGGGCGCCGCCGCGGCGTCGTTCTTGATGGTCTGGAACTCGCGCGGCGTGCGCGCGACGTAGACGCGCGGCGTCGTGAGCCGCGCCTTCGGCTCGGTGAAGTCGGGCACCTCGATCGTGCGATCGTCGGTGTCGAGCACTTCGTCGGGCTTCTCCTCGATCGACATCCGCAGGCTGACCTTGCCGGGCGGCACCTCGAAGGTGACGGCGCCCCGTCGCGCGCTCGCAGGCGCATCAGCCGGCGCGTCGGCACCCACCTGCCCCTTGAAATACTGCTCGCCGGACGGCGCCGCGGCCGTCAGCATGACGCGGCCGACGAGCGCTCGCTGGGCCCCGGGGGCCGGGGGAATGCCCTCCCACACCACCGTGACCTGCGTCCTGCCGCCATCGGCCGGCGCCGTGCCCACCCACGTGCGGATGAGCCGCCGGTCAGCGCTTGCGGTGATGCCGGCCAGGGACCGTGCGATCGCCGGCGGCGGCCCGGGCTTCGGCGGCGCGGTCGCCCGCGCCGTTTCCACGGCCGTCATCGCCCAGTAGCCCTTCCGCGCGCGCACCTGCAGACCGGGACGCCGGACGCGCACCTTGATCGGGTGGAACTTGCCGTCGCTGCGCGACTGTGTCGAGTTGTAGCCAATCAGATAGTAGGCGCTCGAATCGCGCACGATCTGCTTCATGCCGACGGCGAGGTCGTTGCGGTTGATAATCGCGCGGCCGTCGGTCTCACCCGCCAGGACCTGCAGGGTGTTCTGCGTCTGCCGCAGGGCGTCCTGACTGGCGCGCCCCGCGACGTTGTCCTGGATATCGAACTCGCCGGTCGAGAGGCCGCGCGGATCGACCGCGTAGATGGCGGTGTTGCTGCGGTTCGCCTCCTCGAACACCCGCTGCAGCTCACGCTGCACGTCGAGCTCGCCCGTGAACCGCGCGCGGTCTTCCTGGAAGTCGTTCTCGCCGGCGAGCGGGTTGTTGCGGTTCGGATTGCCGAGGCCCGGCATCGTCGCCATCGCGCCGCGCAGCTGCGGCGGGAGCATCGCGAGGTAGCCTTCGCTCACGAGCACGATCGCCTTGCGGCCCTCGCGCAGCGCGCCAAGCTTGACCGAGAGCCCGGTCAAGGCCGACAGCGACACCTGCCGCCGGATGCGTTCGACCACTTCGGTCGGCTGATTCGCGTAGCGGTCTTCGAGCGCGTTGCGCGGCGTGTAGTCGAACTTGCGGCCCTGGAAGCGGTCGATGGCGTTGACGAGCTGCCGGTGGTCGCGCGTCAGAATCACGCTGTCGAGCGGGCTGAGCGGATACATCACCGACACGAGATCCTTCGGCCCGAGCTGGGTCTGCACGAAGTCGATGAGGTGCTTCCGCGCGGCCATCGAGTTGCCGAGCCGCACGTGATACTCATCGAGGAAGAAGACGAAGATGCGCGCGTCTTCATCGGCGGCGGCGTTCTCTTCGTCCTGGCGCGTCGTCAGGCGGCCCGGCGTCTCGACCGCCGCCTGGGTATCGATCTTCACGAGGCGGAACGTATCGATCGTCTGCCGCTTGTCGTCTTCGATGACCTCGAAATCGTCCTGTGTCAGGTCGGTGACCGGGTTGCCCTGCTTGTCGGTCACGATGGCATCGACCCGGACGAAGTTCACCCCGGCCCGGAACACGGGCTGATCGTCCGGGGCGGCCGGCGCCTGACCTGGCGCGGGCGGCGTGGCGGGTGCCGCGGGCGGCGGCGACGCCGGCGCCTGTCCCGGGGCCTGCCCGAGGACGGCGACCGCGCCGGCCATGCAGACGGCCCCGACCGTGGCGAGGACGAGTCGAACGCTGCTCGAACGCATGGGCGGCACACCTCGAGGGAACTGGCTGGGGCGCTGACACGATGATAACATCGAGCGCAGAGTCGAGGCCCGCACCGAGACCAGTCTCCGCGCGGGTGTCCTCCCCTCCCGAATCGCAGGTGCCCGTGTCCGACTCGACGTTCGCTCCGCCGCTCGCCCTCACCCAGCTTTCCGACGACGAACGCCTGTTCGCCGACAGCGTCTACGAGTTCGCCCACCGTGAGGTACGGCCGCTCGTGCGCGAGATGGATGAACACGCCAAGATGGCGCCGGCGCTGCTGCCGAAGCTCTTCGAACTCGGCATCATGGGCATCGAGATCCCCGAGGAATACGGCGGCGCCGGCGCCACCCTGTTCCACTCGGTGCTGGCCGTCGAGTCGCTGTCACGCGTCGACCCGGCGATCGGCGTGCTCGTGGACGTGCAGAACACGCTCGTCGTGAATTCGTTCGTGCGCTGGGCGAAGGCCGACCTCAAGAAGCGCTACCTGCCGAAGCTGGCCGAGACCACCATCGGCGCCTTCTGTCTCTCGGAGGCCGGCTCGGGCTCCGACGCCTTCGCGCTCACGACCCGCGCGGTCGAGGACGGCGACAGCTACCGGATCACCGGCCGCAAGCTGTGGATCACGAACGGCAACGAGGCGGACCTCTTCATCACCTTCGCCACCGTGAATCCCGACGCCGGCTACAAGGGCATCACCGCGTTCGTCGTCGAACGCGGCACGCCCGGCTTCACCGTGGGCCGCAAGGAAGACAAGCTCGGCATCCGCGCGAGCAGCACCTGCGAACTGCTCTTCGAAGACTGCCGCGTGCCGAAGGCCAACGTGCTCGGCGAGGTCGGCAAGGGCTACAAGGTGGCCATCGAGACGCTGAACGAGGGCCGGGTCGGCATCGGCGCGCAGATGCTCGGGCTCGCCCAGGGCGCCTTCGATCACACCGTGAAGTACGTGAAGGAACGGGCGCAGTTCGGCAAGCACATCGCCGAGTTCCAGGGCGTGCAGTTCCAGATCGCGCGCATGGCGGCGGATGTCGAGATCGCGCGCCTGCTCACCTACAACGCGGCGCGGCTGCGCGACCAGGGCAAGCCGTTCCTGCACGAAGCGGCCATCTGCAAGCTCATCACGAGCGAGGTCGCGGAACGTGTCACGTCGGAGGCCATCAACCTCTTCGGCGGCAACGGCTTCGTGAAGGAATATCCGGTCGAGAAACTGTATCGCGACGCCAAGATCGGCCAGATCTACGAAGGCACGTCGAACATGCAGCTCTCGACGATTGCCAAGGCCTGTCTGGCCTGACGGCCGGGCGAGGAGGCATCCCATGTCCACCACACTCACCCTGCCGGTCCACGGCATGACCTGCGGCGGCTGCGAAAACGCGGTGAAGCGCGCGGTCGGCGCCATGACCGGCATCGCCGAGGTCACCGCCTCGCACCGCGACAATCAGGTGGTCGTCACATTCGATCCGGCCCTCGTGACGGCAGGCGACATCGAGGCGAAGATCGGCAAGCTCGGCTACAGCGTGCAGCGCTGAGCCGACCCGCGCCGTCAGGCCGGGAGCGTGCCGACGGCCACGGCCTCGGCCGCTGCCATGCGCTCGCCAAGCACCTGCGCCACGGTGGTGGCATCGCGGCGCAGCCGCTCGAGCGGCATGCCAGGGCGGAAGGACTCGGCGCCGCACGCCGCCTCGGCCGCTGCGAGCGCCGCCGTCAGCGCGTCGAGCGCGTGCAGGCGCGCCAGACCGCGGGCCACGCCGGTGGTCTCACCCGCCACGCCCTGACCTGCCGCATCCCACAACAGCAGCCGCGACGCATCAACCGCGGTGGCGGCATCCGCCACGCGCGGCTGACCGGCCTGCGCGGCCGCGCCCGCCGCACGCGACGCCTTGAGCGCGGCCACCGCCGCCTCGACCGCGCCGCGGCCGGCGCCGACGAGCGTGGCCGTCACGGCCAGATGCCACGAGGGGTCGGCGGCGAAGGAAGCACGCAGGCCATCCACGTCCACGCCGCGCAGGCCCGGCCACTGCGCCACGGTCGTCACGGCCGCGCCGCCCAGGGCCTCGCCGGCGGCCACGATCGCGAGCGCGGGCGAGACGGCGGCCAGCGTTTCGAGCGCCACCACCCAGTCCACCGAGGCGCCGGCGGGCGCGGCCGGCACGATCGCCCTGATCGCGGTGCGCACGTCAAGCGGCACGTCGGCGGCGGCATCGGCGGCGGCCGCCGGTGCGGCGGCGGCGCGGGCCGCGGCATCGGCCGCGGCCTGGCGGGCGGCGGCGTCAGTGTCGAGTTCGAACGTCATCCGTGGAAATCTCCTGCCTCGCCTATGAGACGCGCCAGCACCGGCCGCAGTCTCGCGGCGGTGGTATCGAGCGTCTCCGGCAGCACGCGCACCTGGCCGACGACGGGCATGAAGTTGGTGTCGCCGTTCCAGCGCGGCACGAGATGCACGTGCACGTGATCGACGATGCCGGCGCCGGCCGGACGGCCGAGGTTCAGGCCGATGTTCATCCCCTGCGGATGGTAGACCTCGGTGAGCGCCATCTCGGTGAGGCGCGTGAGGCGGGCGATCTCGACGAGTTCCTCGTCGCGCAGCCCGGCGAGCGTGGCCACGTGACGCCGCGGCACGACCATCGTATGGCCGCCGTTGTACGGATAGAGATTCAGGATGACGAACGCCGTCGCGCCGGTGTGCAGGACGAGCGCCTGAGCCTCGGGGCTGTCGATGTGACAGAAGACGCAGCCGGCCGGCTCACGCTCGTCGCGTGTCACGTAGGCGTGGCGCCAGGGTGACCAGAGCCGCTCCACGGAGTCCGTTCTTAGAAGGTCGAGGGCGTGGACGGCCCCGGTGCGGCGGCGGCAGCGTCCTCGTCCTCGCGATTGATGAGGTCCTTCAGTTCCTTGCCGGGCTTGAAGTACGGCACGCTCTTCGGCGGCACGTCGACCTTGTCACCGGTCTTGGGATTGCGGCCCTTGCGCGGCTCACGCTTGCGCAGGCGGAAGCTGCCGAAGCCCCGCAACTCGATCTTCTCGCCGCGGTGCAGCGCGTCGATGATGCTCTGGAAGACCGTCTCGACGATGACTTCCGAGTGCTTCTTCGTGAGCTCGGAGACGCGCGAGACTTCCTCGACGAGTTCGGCCTTGGTCATAGGGCGGGGCTCGGGTCCCGGGATCCGGGTCCCGGGACGAAGGATGCCGGCCACGCCGGCCGGCACCCCACGTTCCTGTCTGTCTTCGGTCCCGGGACCCGAGCCCCGGGCCCCGGAGGTCGTTACTTGATCTTGAAGTGATCCCCGAGCGTCGCCGAGCCGTCGCCCTGTGACGCCGAGTAGTTCTCCCAGTCGGTGCGGTATTCGTCCGACTTCAGCGCGCGGATGCTGAGGCCGATCTTCCGCTCCGACGGGCTGAGCTTGATGATCTTCATCTGGTAGGACGTCCCTACCTGAAGTTCGACCTTCTCGCCGCCCTGGGAGTCGTCGAACTCCGAGACGTGGATGAGGCCTTCGATGCCTTCGTCGAGCTCGACGAACGCGCCGAAGTTGGTCATGCGCACGACCTTGCCTTCGATGTTCTGGCCCACCTTGTGGCGGGCGAAGAAATCTTCCCAGATGTCGGTGGCGAGCTGCTTCAGGCCGAGCGACAGGCGCTGGTTCTCGGCGTCGATGCTGAGCACCATCGCCTCGACCGTGTCACCCTTCTTGAGCACTTCGCTCGGGTGCTTGATGCGCTTGCTCCACGACATGTCGGAGATGTGGATGAGGCCGTCGATGTCGTCCTCGACTTCCACGAAGGCGCCGAACTCGGTGAGGTTGCGCACCTTGCCGGTGATCTTCGTGCCGACGGGGTACTTCTCGACCAGCTCGTGCCACGGGTTGCTCTCGACCTGCTTGAGGCCGAGCGAGATCCGGCGCGCCGCCGGATCGACACCGAGCACCATCGCCTCGACCGTGTCGCCCACGTTGAGGATCTTCGAGGGATGCTTGACGCGCTTGCTCCACGACATCTCGCTCACGTGGATGAGACCTTCCACGCCGGGCTCGAGTTCGATGAAGGCGCCGTAGTCGGTGAGGCTGACGGCCTTGCCGCTGACGCGGGCGCCGGCCGGGTAGCGATCCATCACGGTCGTCCACGGGTCAGCCACGAGCTGCTTGTGGCCGAGCGAGACGCGTTCGGTCGCCTGGTCGTACTTGAGCACCACGACCTCGATGTTCTCGTTGACCTTCAGCACTTCCGACGGATGGCCGACGCGGCCCCACGACATGTCGGTGATGTGCAGCAGGCCGTCGATACCGCCGAGGTCGATGAAGGCGCCGTAGTCGGTGATGTTCTTGACCACACCGGTGAGCACCTTGCCTTCGGCCAGCGTCTCGAGCGTGTGCTTCTTCTTCTCGGCGTTCTCCTCTTCGAGGAGCACCTTGCGCGAGAGCACGATGTTGCCGCGCTTCTTGTTGACCTTGATGACGCGCATGCGGAGCTCCTGCCCGCGCAGCGCGTCGAGGTTGCGCACGGGGCGCACGTCGATCTGGCTGCCGGGGAGGAACGCGCGGACGCCGATGTCGACGGCGAGCCCGCCCTTGATGCGTTCGATGACACGGCCGATGACGACCTTGCGATCCGCGAAGGCCTTCTCGACTTCGTCCCAGATCTTCATCTTCTCGGCTTTTTCGCGCGAGAGGACGATGTGACCGTCGCGGTCTTCCGTGCGTTCGAGCAGCACGTCCACGACGTCGCCCGGCTGCACCATCACGGCGCCGGTTTCGTCGAGGAACTCGTTGACCGAGATGACACCTTCGGACTTGTAGCCGACGTCCACGACGACTTCGTTTTCGTTCACTTTGAGGACGGTGCCCTTGACGACCTCACCTTCCGCGATGTTGCGGAAGCTGTTATCGTAAAGGTCCAAGAGGCGGGAAAATTCCGCCGGGTCCATGTCCTCGTCGAAGCCACCTGTGATCTGCGGGGTGGCTTTGAGGGTGTGCCGGCCCGCGGGCTGTGAGGCTCCCGGGGTCGACGCGCCCTGGGGCTCCAGTGCCTGCTCTTCGTGTGTTGCCATTGACGTGCGCGTCCTCCTGACGTACGAATTTGCCGGACTGGGTGAGCGGGGGCCGGCGCCCCGCAGGTTGTCCGCCGATGGGCCCGAAGGCACCGTCGGCGTAACCAACAGAATTTACGTTACTTAAGTTGGGCTGTCAAGGTTTCCGAGAGGACGAATGCATGGCCAAGAAATCCGCCGCGAAGAAGAAGACGGCCGCCCGCACACCGGCGCCGAAGCGCGCCGTGAAGGCCGCTGCCCGCTCGAAGAAGGCGCCCGCCAGGAAAGCGCCTGCCCGGAAGGCCGCCGCGGCGGCCCGCAAGCCGGCGGGCAAGGTCGCGAAGAAGGCGGTAAAGAAGGCGGTAAAGAAGGCGGTAAAGAAGCCGGCAGCGAAGGTCCCCAAGAAGACCGCCGCGGCCAGAAAGGCCGCCCCGAAGAAGGTGCTCGTCCGGAAGGTCGCCGCGAAGAAGGCGCCGGCCCGGAAGGCCGCCGCCAGGCCCGCGGTGGTCCGGAGAGCGACTCCCAAGGCGGCCCCGAAGGCGGCATCGAAGGCCACAGTGGCAGCGAAGCCGGCCGGGAAGACCGCGGCCGCCCGCACGACCGCCCCGGCCCGGCACATGCCCGCCATCGAGCGCGAGCGCCGGACGGTCGCTGAATCCTCCCCCACCGCGCCGTCGAGCCTCGTCTCCAACCGGCACGCCAGCGCCGCGAGCAGCGGCGCCGACGAGTTGCGGGTCAGGCTCGCCTCGTACACCGGCACCGGACCGGCGATCACGGCCGGTGACGTGGACGCGAACTGGGAGGCCGCCGAGACCGTGGGGGATGAGGCCCCGGGCGGCGACAACCCCACGCCCGACCAGGACGTGGTGGACGAAATCGGCAAAGCGCTGGGCGTCGAGTACGACGACGACGAGGAGCTTCAGGGCGGCGACGAAATCGCGGCCCGCGACCACGACCGCTGGGAACTGGACCCGGCCTCGTCGGACGATTTCGACGAACGCTGAAACGGGCCCCGGGCCCGGACGGACTCGAAGCCGGCGACCGCTTACGCGGCGCCGGCTTTTTCGTGTACGAGTGCCAGCACGCGGGCGACCACGGCCTCGACCGGCACGCCGGTGGTGTCGATGTAGACGGCGTCGGCCGCCTGCGCGAGCGGTGCGACGCTGCGGGTGGAGTCGGACTTGTCGCGCGCCGCGAGGTCCTGCGCCACGTGCGCGACGTCGCTCGTCCGGCTGCTCGCGTGCGCCGGGTCGGCGGCGCGCCGGCGCGCCCGTTCTTCCGGCGAGGCATCGAGGTAGATCTTGAGTTCGGCCTCCGGGAAGACCACCGTGCCGATGTCCCGCCCTTCCATCACCACGCCGCCGCCGGCGCCAAGCGCGCGCTGACGGGTCACGAGCACGTCACGCACCGCGGCGTTGCGCGCGACGAGCGCCGCCGCCTTGTCCATGTCGGGCGTGCGGATGGCCGCCGTCACATCGTGTCCGTCGATGGCGATGACGCCGTCGCCGAGTTCGAAGCTGGCGCCGGCGGCCACGATCGCCACGTCGCCTGTGGCCTCGAGCGCGACGCCCGTCTGCCGTGCGCGCCACGCCACGGCGCGATACATCGCACCGGTGTCGATGTGGCGATATCCCAGCGCCCGGGCGACGGCGCGGGCCACGGTGCCCTTGCCCGCACCGGACGGTCCGTCAACGGCGACCACCAGACGCTTCACAATCGGGCAGTGTAACATGCGCATTCCGTGGTGAATTTCCGTGTGCAGCGCCTCGTGCTCGTGGTCGGTCTCGTCGTCGCCGGCACCTGGAGCGTGCGGCCGTACGTGGACGCAGCCGCGTTCATCGTGCGGGCCGCCGGCCTGACGGCCGGCGTGCCCGGGCGCCTCGCCGCGGCGCGCGCTTTCAGCACGACACGCGAGGCCCTGGCACCGATTCCCACGCGACACGGCGCGATCCCGGCCCGCCTCTATCGGCCCACGCGTTTCTCACGCACGGTGCTGCTCGTGCCCGGCGTGCACATGGACGGCATCGACGAGACGCGGCTGGTCGGCATGGCCGAGGATCTGGCGGAGACGGGCTACGCCGTCGTCACGGTGGCGCCGCCGGACCTGCGGCGTTTCCAGATCACCCCCGCGAACACCGACGTCATCGAGGATGCGGCGCGCTGGATCACGACACAGCCGGCGCTCGCGCCCGACGGCCGCGTCGGCATGCTGGGCATCAGCTTCTCGGGCGGACTCTCGATCGTCGCCGCCGGCCGCGAGGCGCTGCGTGACAAGGTCGCGTTCGTGATGTCGTTCGGCGGTCACGGCGACCTGACACGGGTGATGCGGTATCTGACGTCGGGCCGCACGCCGTCGCCGCCCGCGGACATCACCGCACGCGGCGCCGTCGCCGGCGCGAACGGCATGCACCTGCTGCCGCCGCACGACTACGGCGTCACCGTGGTGCTGCTCACCTTCGCCGACCGCGTCGTGCCGGCCGAACAGGTGGAACCGCTGCGCGACGCCATCCTCGTCTATCTGACAGCGTCGTCGCTCACCCTCGTGGACATGGCGCAGGCGAACGCCGAGTTCACCCGGGCGCGCGAGATCGCCGCCACGCTGCCCGAACCCGCGCGCACCTTCATGACGTGGGTCAACGACCGCGCCGTCGGCGAGCTCGGGCCTCGCCTCTTCCCCGTCGTCGACGCGCTCGGCACCGACACCGGGATCCGGGCGATGTCGCCGGAGCTGGTGCCGCCCCCCGCCGCCCCGGTCTTCCTGCTGCACGGCAGCGAAGACACGGTCATCCCGCCGGTCGAAACGCTGTTCCTCGCCACGCACCTGCGCGACCGCACGCGTGTCACCGGACTGCTGAGCGGCCTCATCACCCACGCCGAGGTCGACAAGTCGGCCGCCATCGGTGACGTGTGGGACCTCACCCGCTTCTGGCGCGGGCTGATGCGATACTAGGCGGAGCGCAGATTTCCCAGGCGCTCCGCCCACCATGCCACCTCGCAATCCATCACGCCGCCCCGCTGCCCCGTCACGACGTCCGCAGTCGCGTCCGTCCACGCCGCGTCCCGGGGACTCTCGCCCGTCAGGCCCTCGCGCGTCCGGCGCGGGACACGCCGCGGGCCGGCGCAGCGCGCCGCCCCGCACCCAGGCGCCGCGCGGCGCCGCGGCGGCGCGACCTGAACGCGGCGAACGGCCGGCCCCGAAGAAGCGCGTGCCGGTGCCCGACGACGACCGTCCGGGCGCCATCCGCCTGCAGAAGCTGCTCTCAGCCGCCGGAGTCGCCTCGCGCCGCACGGCCGAGTCGCTCATCGCCGAAGGCCGCGTCACCGTCAACGGCGTGGTGGTGGATACGCTCGGCGCCAAGGCGGTGCCCGACGTCGATGACGTGCGCGTCGACGACCGGCGCGTGAAGCCGGCCGGCCGGCCGCGCTACATCATGCTCAACAAGCCGAGTGGCTTCGTGACCACGCGGCAGGATCCGGAAGGCCGCCGCACGGTGATGGATCTGCTCGGCGGCGTGCGCGAGTACATCTACCCGGTGGGGCGCCTCGACTACGACACCGAAGGGCTGCTGCTGCTCACGAGCGACGGCGACTTCGCGGCGCGCCTCACCCACCCGCGGCATGAGGTGCCGCGTGTGTACGAAGCCATCGTCGTCGGCATTCCCGACGATGCCGCGATCGACGAACTGCGGCGCGGCGTGTACCTCGACAACCGCCGCACCGCCGAAGCGGATGTCACGCGCGGCGCCACGGTGAAGACCGGCAAGGTGCCCACCACGAAGCTGATCCTCACCCTGCACGAAGGTCGCAACCGCCAGGTGCGCGAGATGTGCGCGCGCGTGGGCCACCCGGTGCGCCAGCTCCAGCGCGTGCGCTACGGCTCGCTCACGCTGCGCGGCCTGCCACTCGGCGCGTGGCGAGACCTGCGCCCCGAGGAAGTGGCGGCGCTGCGCAAATCGTCGAAGTAGCGGCGCCGTCAGCGGCGCCGCGTCCTGACTAGTCTTCTTCCGCGCCGGGCGACGCCGTGGGAATGTCGCCTTCCTCGAGCGGCAGCATCTCGTCAGTCACCGGCCGCTCCATGAGCAGGGCCGGCGGATCGAAGCCGAGCGCCTGCACCATGTCCTGCATGTTGGGCAGGTCGTTCAGATCCTTCAGCCCGAAGCGGATCAGGAATTCCTTCGTCGTGCCGTAGAGGAACGGCCGGCCGACGACGTTCTTGCGGCCGACGATCTTGATGAGGTGCCGTTCGAGCAGCGTCGACAGCACGCCCGAGGCGTTGACGGCGCGGATCTCGTTCACCTCGGCGGCCGTCACCGGCTGACGGTAGGCGATGACCGAGAGGGTCTCGAGCGCCGCCACCGACAGCTTCTGCGTGTTGCGCTCGTGGAAGAGCCGCCGCACCCATTCGTGCAGTTCCGGCCGCGTCGTGATCTGGTAGCCGCCGGCCACCTGCGCCAGGTGAAGGCCGCCGGGATGCTCGTAGCGCGCGACCAGCCGATCGAGGGCCGCCTGCACGTCCTCCTTCGGCTCGTCGGCGAGCAGCTGGAAGAGCATCTTCGGCGTGAGCGGCTCGGGCGAGGCGAACACCAGCGCCTCCAGGATGGCCTCGAGCTGACCGCCGTCCATCGAGGGACGCGGCGCCGCCGGCTCGCCCTCCTCCGCCGCCGCGACCGCGGCCGTGGGCTCGGACGCCGCGTCGGCATCTGCCGCCACGGGCTCGGCGGGCGCGACCGCGTCGGGGGTGACCTCGTCCGGCGCGACGACCTCGGGCGCGGCCGGCTCGCACGCGGCCTCGGCGGTCTCGTCTCGGGTGTCGTCGGGCATCTCGTCGCTCATCACTCGTCGTCCTCGCCGTCGCGGTCGTCCGCGCCGGCCTCATCGGCCTCGTTATCGGGCCCGGACTCGTCGGCCGGGGCATCGGCCGAGGGCGGCGGCACATCGCCGCCATCGCGGTGGTGCGCCTTGTACTCGTCTTCGGGATCGTGAATCGGGTGCGGCGCGTCGGTGGGCCGGGCGCGCTTGTAGATGCGGATCGGGCCGCCGCCCTGCTGGAAAGCGCGCACGAGCTTCAGGCGCACCATCTCGAGCAGCGCGAGGAACGTGACGATGAGATCGCCGCGGGTCGCCACGTCGTCGAAGAGGTCCTCGAAGCCGCACGCTTCGCTCTCGGAGAGCCGCTCGAGCAGCTGCTCGATGCGCCCCTCGATCGACGTCTCTTCCGGCGGCAGCGGCACGTCGGGCGGCGCCTTCGACCGCTCGAGCACACGACGGAACGCGGCCAGCAGGCCGAACAGATCGACGTCGAGCTCGGGCTCCACCTCTTCGCCGGCGATCGCCTCGACGCGGGCATCGGGCCGCGTCCACTGGGCGTTGCGCAGCGTCTCGCGTTCGTGCAGCAGCTCGGCGGCCGCCTTGAAGCGCTGGTGATCCAGCAGGCGCTGCACGAGCGCGTCCCGCGGATCGATTTCTTCGCCGGTGTCTTCGCTGATGGCCTCGGGCCGCGGCAGGAGCTGCCGGCTCTTGATGTGGATGAGCGTGGCGGCGGTCACGAGGAATTCGCTCGCGAGATCGAGATTGAGCTCCTGCATCAGCGAGAGATACGCCAGGTACTGCTCGGTGATGAGCGCAATCGGGATGTCGTAGATGTTCACCTCGTTCTTCTTGATGAGGTGCAGCAGCAGGTCGAGCGGCCCGTCGAACGTCTCGAGATGCAGCGGGATCGACTCCAGCTGCGACTCGAAGTTCGGGTCGCGCGCCGGGCCGTCAGTAGACAAGCTTCACCGCCTCGCGCACGCGGGTCATCGTCTCGATCGCCTGCGCGCGCGCCTTCTTCGAGCCTTCCATGACGACCTCGCGCAGGTAGCCCGGACGGGCCAGCGCGGCGGCGCGGCGTTCGCGGATCGGCCCGAGGCGGGCGTTCACGGCGGCCGCCAGTTTGGTCTTCACTTCCACGTCGCCGACGGCGCCGGCGCGGTAGCGGGCCTTGAGATCGTCCACCTCGGCAACGTCCGGGTTGAAGGCATCGTGGTAGATGAACACCGGATTGCCTTCGACGGTGCCGGGGATGTCAGCGCGCACGCGCTTGGGGTCCGTGTACATCTGGCGGACCTTCTTCACGACCGCGACGGCGTCGTCCGAGAGGTCGATCGTGTTGCCGTAGCTCTTGCTCATCTTGCGGTTGTCGAGCCCGGGCAGGCGCGGCGTCGGCGTCAGCATCGACTGCGGCTCGACGAACACCTCGCCGTAGAAGTTGTTGAAACGGCGCACCACCTCGCGCGAGAGCTCGAGGTGCGGCACCTGGTCCTCGCCCACCGGCACGATGTTGGCGTCGTAGATGATGACGTCGGCCGTCTGCAGCAGCGGATAGCCGAGGAAGCCGATGCTGCTCAGATCGCGATCGGCGAGCTGCTCGGTCTGTTCCTTGTAGGTGGGCACCCGCTCGAGCCATGGGATCGGCGTGACCATCTGCAGGAGCAGGTAGAGCTCGGCGTGTTCTGGCACGAGCGACTGCGCGAAGATCGTGCTGCGCTCGGGGTCGATGCCGCAGCCGATCCAGTCGGCCACGTTGTCCATCGCGTTCTCGACGAGCTCGGCCGTCTCGGCGTAATGGCTCGTGAGCGCGTGCCAGTCGGCAATGAAGTAGTAGCAGTCGTAGTCGCGCTGCAGCGCGACCCAGTTGTCGAGGGCGCCCACGAGGTGCCCGAGGTGCAGTCGTCCGGTCGGGCGCATCCCCGACACTACGCGCTTCGTCGTCACAGCAGCCATCTCAGAATCCCGAGCTGTACCGGCGCGGTGACCCGCGACAGGAGGCCGGAGAACATGAGCCCGTACAGCACCACGATGCCGTAGGGGCGGATGCGCTCGACGACGCCCACCATCGAATGGGGCAACACGCCGAGCAGGATGTTGCCGCCGTCGAGCGGCGGCACGGGGATGAGGTTGAAGATTGCGAGCATGACGTTCATCACGACGAAGAACGCCACGGTGTATTCGACCTGGCCGAACTCGTCGCCGGCAACGGCGGCGAACGTGACGGCGCCAAGGGCCGCGAGGACGAGATTGCTGGCCGGCCCGGCCGCTGCCACGAGCGCGAAGTCGCGCCGGGGCGCCATGAGGTTCCGCACGTCCACCGGCACCGGCTTGGCCCAGCCGATGAGCGGCACGCCGGTCGCGGCGGCGATGAGCGGGAAGAGCACGGTGCCGATGAGGTCGATGTGCACGAGCGGATTGAGCGACAGCCGGCCCAGCCGGCGGGCCGTCGGGTCGCCCAGACGGTCCGCGGCCCAGGCGTGCGCCGCCTCGTGGAACGTCAGGGAGGCAATCAGCACGGCCAGCAGAAGACCGATCTGCAGGAAATCGAGGTCCGCCAAAGCGCTCAAGCGTACCACAGGCACCCGGCGCGACGGGGCGGTTCAGTGTGACGGCAGGCCGCGCGCAAAGTGGGTCAGCACCGCGTCCGCGCAGCGTTGCCCCACGACCGGCACGAGGTCTTCGCGGGTCGCCCGCCGCACACCGGCCAGGCTCCCGAACCGTGTCAGCAGCTGGCGGCGGCGGCGCGGGCCGACGCCGGGAATCGTGTCGAGGTCCGAGCCGAAGTCGCGCTGCGACCGCGCCGTGCGGTGGAACGTGACGGCGAAGCGGTGCGCCTCGTCGCGAATCTGCTGCAGCAGGCGCAGGGCCGGGCTCGTCCGCTCGAAGGCGACTGGCGTATCGGCGTCGCGCGTGACGACGAGTTCCTCGCGCTTGGCCAGACCGACGGCGACGAGATTCGCCAGACCGAGCCGCTCGAGCGCGCCGTAGGCGGCATCGAGCTGACCACGCCCGCCGTCGATGACGAGGAGGTCCGGAAACGGCCCCCCGGCCTCGACCAGCCGCGAGAAGCGCCGGTGCACCACCTGCGCCATGGCGGCGAAATCGTTGAGGAACCGTCCCGAACCTTCGGTTTCCGACGCCCCGTTCCCTGCTCCCTTGACGCGGAACTTCCGGTACTCGCCCTTCGCCATCCGGCCGTCTTCGCAGACCACGAGCGAGGCCACGGTCTCGCTGCCCTGGAGCGTCGAGATGTCGAAACACTCGATGCGGCGCGGCAGGCCCGCCAGGCTCAACGCCTGCCGCAGTCCGTCCAGCGCCGCGAAGGCGTCGCCGCCCGGCGCCGCCGCCCCGCGCACGGCCACTTCGGCATTACGCACCGCCAGGTCCACCAGGCGCCGGCGGTCTCCACGCTGCGGCACGAGGAGGCTCACCCGCCGCCCGGCGCGCGACGAGAGCCAGGCCTCGGTCATGTCGGCATCGTCGATATCGACCGGCAGGTCGACCTCGCGCGGCGGCTCGTGCTCTTCGTAGAACTGCTGCAGCGCCGCGGCCACCAGCGCGCCGGCGGACTCGGCCGCGTCACCTTCGACGCCCTGCAGGGTGACACGTTCGACGACACGCCCGCGCCGCACCTGGAACACCTGAATCACGGCGCCGGCCGGGCCCACCGCCACGCCGAACACGTCGCGATCACCCAGCGCCGGCGTGGCCATCTTCTGCTGCCGGGCGCCCACCGCCTGCACGACCCGCATCGCATCGCGCTGCTGCGCCGCTTCCTCGAACCGTTCGGCCCCTGCCGCCGCCCGCATGCGCGCCTCGAGATCGGCCGCCAGTTCGTCGACGCGGCCCTCGAGCAGGAGCCGCATGTCGTCGACGGCGCGCTGATACCGCTCGGGCGAACACACCGTGTCCACGCACGGCGCGAGGCAGCGCTTGATGTCGTATTCGAGGCACGGCCGGGCGCGCTTGCCGGTGATGACCTCGTTGCACGAACGCAGCCCGAACAGCTTGTGCCCGAGCCCGATCGTGCGGCGGGCCAGCGACGCCGGCAGGAACGGTCCGGCGTAGAGGTCGCCGTCGCGGGCCACCTGACGCGCCACGAGCACCCGCGGAAAGGCCTCACTGAGCGTGAGCCTCAAGTACGGGTAGCTCTTGTCGTCGCGCAGCAGGATGTTGTAGCGCGGCGCCCGCTGTTTGATCAGGTTGTTCTCGAGGGCCAGCGCCTCGACCACCGAATCGGTGACGATGACCTCGAGCGCGGCCACCTCGTCGAGCAGCGCGTCGGTCTTCGGGCTGCTGCCGCGGGCCGCCAGGTAGCTCCGGACCCGGTCGCGCAGCGCCCGCGCCTTGCCCACGTAGATCGTCTCGCCGGCGGCATTGCCATACAGGTAGACGCCGGGCTGCTCCGGCAGCCGGCTGATCTGTTCCTTGAGATCCTGAATGGCCATGCGTTACGCTTCTCATTCTAGCCAATGACTTTCACAGGATTCATCGGTGCGGCGTGCATGTTCCCCCTGCGCCTCATCATCAACACGAGCGTGGCGCTCGGAATTCACCCGAACGTGCTCACGCTCATCGGCGTCATCATCAACGTCGCCGCCGCCTGGGCGCTGGCCGTGGACCGCTTCGTGCTGGCCGGCGTCATCATGATCTGCGCCAACATCTTCGATTTCATCGACGGCAAGGTGGCCCACATCACCGGCAAGCAGTCGGAGTTCGGGGCCTTCTGGGACTCGACGCTCGACCGCTTCTCGGACCTGGCGCTCTTCACCGGCCTCATCTGGCTCTACTCGTCGCTCGGCCGCGAGGGCTACGTGCTCGTCGCCACCGCCGCCCTCATCTTCTCGATCATGACGAGCTACGCCCGGGCCCGGGCGGAATGCCTCATCGACAAGTGCAAGGTCGGCTTCATGGAGCGGCCCGAGCGCATCGTGCTCTTCATGATCGGCGCCTTCACCGACCGCATGGCGGGCGTGCTGTGGGTGATCCTCACGCTGGCCATCGTCACGGTAGCCAACCGCATCCACTACACGTATCTGGCGCTCAACAAGCTGCCGATGCCGGCCACCGACGGCGTCTTCGGACTCGTCTCGCGCTACTTCTTCTGGCGCGACGATCGAGCCACGCTGCACTACGACGTGTGGGTGATCGCGATTCTGTCGTTCGTGTGGCTGACGCCGCCCGACTGGCTGCGCGACCCGACCGCGTCGGGCCTCGGGCTGCTCGGCTGGCTGCTGCGGTGACCGCGGGCCGTCAGGCCCACACCACCTTGCGCTGTTCGCCCACGGCTACGACGCCTTCCGCTTGCGCGCGACGGCCTTCGGGCCGAGCGCCTTGGCTGCCGGCTCCGCCTTCGCGTCGCTGACCTTGGCGGCCGGCTTGCGGCCCGCGCTCACCTGATCGAGGCTGCGGCGCAGCGCTTCCATCAGGTCGATGACCTTCGGCGCCGCGTCTTCCTTCGGCGCCACGAATTCCTCACCGGCCACCTTGGCGTCGATGATGGCGCGCAGCCCGGCCTGGTACTCGTCGGTGTAGCTCTTGAGGTCGAGCGGCCCTTCGTAGCTGGCAATCACCTGCTGCGCGAGCTTGGCTTCGGCCGGCGACACCTTGCCGCGCACCTCGCGCAGTTCGTCGATCTGGTCGATGGTGCGGATCTCGGCGGCGTGGTGCAGCGTGTACATCACGAGGCCCTGCTTGTGCGGCTTCACCGCCACCAGGTATTCGCGGCCATGAATGGCCACCTTGCCGATGCCGGCCTTGCCCTTCATGCCGTCGCGCATCACCGCGTAGGCATCCCCGGCCATCGGACCTTCCGGGGCGAGGTAGTAGGCCTTGTCCACGTACATCGGGTCGATCTCGTCGTCGCTCGCAAACTGGAGCAGGTTGATGACCTTGGTGGATTCGGTCCTGACCTTGGCGATGTCGTCGTCGCCCACCACCACCCAGCGGCCTTTCTCGAACTCATATCCTTTGACGATCTCGGCGCTCGTGACGTCCCGTTCGCAGGACGGGCACCACTTCTTCTGCTGGATGCGCGTCTGGCACTCCTCGTGGAGCTGGTTGAACGAGATCGTCGCGGCCGACTCGGTGGCGGGATAGACCCGTACCGGGATGGTCACCAGGCTGACTTTGAGAAAACCCTTCCAGGTCGGGCGCGCGGCCATCGGAGCCTCCATGACGCCTCCCGCACGGAGGCTTCGGCACCGGGACTATCGGTCGGGGCCGCGCCCTGCATTAGCGTGCAGGGCCGGGCGGGGCTGATTCCTGGGACGAACCACCACGGCCGGACGCTGCTGCCTGGGCAGATCCCAGGGTCCGTGGTCCCTGCTCCCTGTGCCCTGTTCCTAGACGTCGTTGCGGGCGTCGTGACCGCCCAGATGCAGCCCGGGCCCCGACTCGATGTCGATGGCGTGTTCGGCAATCTTCTCGCGGAGCAGCCGCCGCACCTCGCCCAGCCGGGGGCCGGGCACCGGAAGGCGCCGGGCGAGGGTCTGGAGACGCGAGGCGACGACCAGGATCGTCGACTCGCCCTCCTGCCAGCGCAGGCCGCCGATCTGCTCGTACGGCATGAAGCCCGAGTCGGCCCAGATGCCGTCGGCGTAGAGGCCGCGGGCGATGCGTGCGCTGGCCGGCACGATCGCGGCGTAGTAGATGAACATCATCAGCTCGCCGAAGACGGCGGGGAACGGCCGCGGCACGAAGAGTGCCGAGAGCAGCAGACAGCCCATCGCCCCGCCAATCGCGAGGCTCATGGCGTAGAAGGGCGGTTTCGGCGGCAGCCACACCGCGAGGGCCCCGGGTTTGCGCCGCACCCAGCGTGCAAGGTCGACGGCCGCACGAACGTTGGCGACGAGGAAGCCGAGCCCGAGCACGAACAGGACCTGCGGCAGCAGGTCGACGAGCGTCACAGGCCGATTCTGCCCGCGCCGCCGGTGCGCGTCAATTCGCCGTCTGGATAGGGGCGTCCTGGCGCGACAGCGTCGGATCGAAACAACGCCGGCAGCGCGCCTCGTAGGTGCCGTGCGCCCCGAGCAGCACACGATCGGCGTTGTGCACGAGGCGCTGCGTGTGATTCGCCGGATTGCCGCACACCATGCAGATGGCGCGCGTCTTGGTGATGAACTCGGCGATCGCCAGCAGGTGCGGCATCGGCTCGAAGGGCCGGCCGAGGTAGTCCTGATCGAGCCCGGCGACGATCACCCGCATGCCCCGCCCGGCCAGCTCGACACACGCCGCCGGCAGCGCGGCGTCGAAGAACTGCCCTTCGTCCACGCCGACGACCTCGGTATCGGGCCGCACCTTCGCCAGCAGGTCCGCCGCCGACGCGGCCGGCTCGGCTTCGATCCGCAGTTCGCTGTGCGAGACGATGTGGTCGTCGGAATACCGCACGTCCACGGCCGGCTTGAAGATCTGCACGCGCTGCCGCGCGATCTGCGCGCGGCGGACGCGGCGGATGAGCTCTTCGCTCTTGCCGCTGAACATGCTGCCGACGATGACTTCGATCCAGCCCTGGCTGGCGGCCCGGACGACGTCCATGGCGACTTCCCTTATGGTCCTGGCGGGCCTACGCCCGCGACTGGTACTCGCCCGTCTCGGTGTTGACCCGGATGACGTCGCCTTCGCCGATGAACGGCGGCACGTTCACGACCATCCCCGTCTCGGTCTTGGCCGGCTTGAGCTGGTTGGTGGCGGTGGCGCCCTTGATGCCGGGAGCGGTCTCGATGACCTTGAGATCGACCGTCTGCGGCAGTTCGATGCCCACCGGCTCGCTGCCGTAGAACTCGACGCTGATGGTCATCTCGGGTTTGAGGTAGCCGGCCGAGTCGCCCATCGCTTCTTCCGAGAGCCGGGTCTGCTCGTAGGTCTCGGTGTCCATGAAGTGATGCCCGTCGGCGTCACTGTAGAGGTACTGCATCTGCTTCTCGTCGAGCACGGCGCGCTCGACGACGTCTTCCGACCGCAGGCGCTGCTCGGAGCTCGAGTTGTTGCGCAGGTTGCGCGTCTTCACGCGGACGAAGCCGCGGAGGTTGCCCGGCGTCTTGTGCTCCAGGTCGAGGATCCGGAGCAGGTCGCCGTTCTGGATGATGATCATGCCCCGCTTGAGGCGCGTCGCTGCGAGAGTGTTTGCCATGGGTCGTGGTCGAGGGCGGCCTCGATCTATCGATGCTACCACGCCCCCCGGGGTTCCGGCCCCGGCGACACGCCCGGTCGGGGCCCGTGCTACCATCCGATCCGTGGCATTCGCGCGCTGGGATCCGGTTCGTGACCTGCTGGCCATTCAGCTGAAAATGGAGCGCCTGCCCGCGCCCGCGCCGCAGGGCTGGGTGCCGGCCGCGGACCTCTGCGAAACCGCTGACGCCTACATCGTGACCGCGGAACTGCCGGGGGTCGCCCGCTCCCAGGTGCGGGTCGAGGTGCACGACGGGCATCTCACGCTGCACGGCCGGCGCGACGCCCGTGTCGCCTGTGAGCAGTATCACCAGGTGGAGCGCGGCCACGGCGAGTTCTCGCGCACCTTCCGCCTGCCGTCAGGTATCGACGCCGACCGCATCGCCGCTGATCTGAAGGACGGCGTTCTCACCGTCGTCGTGCCGAAGCTGCCCGGACACGGGCCGCGCAAGGTCGACGTCGGCTAGGGCTCTCTCCATGCGCCGTTTCGCGCTCGCGCTCTCGCTCGTCCTGGCCGGACTGGCCGCCGGCCTCGTCGTCTCGGGCCGGATGCGCGGCACGACCGACGCCGCCGCCACGACCGACGAACAGGCCGCCCCCGCCGCGCCACGCGCACCGCGCGTCGAGGCGCCGGCCGCGCCCGCGCCAGGCCCCGACTTCACGCGCGTGGCCGAGCAGACCGTGGCCGCCGTCACGAACATCGCGTCGCTGCAGCGTGTCGCCGTGCCGAACTCGCCGTTCGGCAGCGATCCCTTCTTCCAGTACTTCTTCGGCGACCAGCCCGACATGTTCGGGTCGCGCAACCGCTACGAGTCGAGCCTGGGCTCGGGCGTCGTGATCTCGGCCGACGGCTACGTGCTGACCAACAGCCACGTGGTAGGTGAAGGCGAAGTGGAAGTCACCGTGGGCCTGGTGGACAAACGCGAACTGCGCGCCAAAGTGATCGGTGTGGATCCCTCGACCGACCTGGCGCTGCTCAAGGTGGACGCGCAGAACCTTCCCGCCATGAAGTGGGGCGACTCGTCGAAGCTGAAGGTGGCCGAGTGGGTGCTCGCCATCGGCAACCCCTTCCAGTTGAATCAGACGGTCACCCTCGGCATCGTGAGCGCGCTCGGCCGGGCCAACGTCGGCATCGCCGCCTACGAAGACTTCATTCAGACGGACGCCGCCATCAACCCGGGCAACTCGGGCGGCGCGCTCGTGAACGCGCGCGGCGAGCTCATCGGCATCAACACCGCGATCTTCTCGCGCAGCGGCGGTTACCAGGGCATCGGCTTCGCCGTACCGAGCAACCTCGCCCGCCGCGTCGTCGACGACCTCACGAAGTACGGCAAGGTGCGGCGCGGCTGGATCGGCATCGTCGAGATGTCGCCGCTCACCTCGCGGCTCGCCGACGAACTCGGCACGGCGGGCAGCGACGGCCTGGTCGTCATGCGGATGTGGCGCGGCCCCGCCTATCAGGCCGGCGTGCGGCCCGGTGACGTCATCCTCAGCCTGAACGGCAAGCCGGTGGCCGATGCGTCCGCGTTCCTCCGCGCCATCGCCGACAGCTCCATCGGCAGCACGGCGTCGCTCGAGATCCTGCGCGAGTCGGCGCGGCGCACGATCAAGGTGCCCGTGGGCGAAGAAGCGGCCCGCACGCAGCGCCGCTAGGCGCGCGGCGTCACTCGCCGGCGCGATCCGCGATGGTGTGTGCCGGCCAGGGCCGCGGGCGCGCATCGGCGTTCCACAGGCGCGTGCCCGACACCGCCGCACTGCCCGCCACCACCGGCCGCCAGAAGCGATCTCCGCCGCGCGACAGACCGATGCGGCGTGTCCACCACACGGCGCCCGTCACCGCCTGCCCCGCTTCGATCCGCAGCGCGCCGGCGAGCGGCAACCGGTTGTGCGACAGGGACACGGCGAACGCGCGCGAGAGATTGCCGGGGCCGCGGCAGAGCGCGGCGTCCGCCAGCGGCGCCTGCGTGCCGCGCACGCGCCTGGCCCGCATGAGAGCGAGCCCCTCGAGGGGCTCGACCGCGCGCAGCAGCACCGCGGCCGGACGGCCCTGCTCTTCGGTCACGGCGTTCAGCAGGCAGTGCACGCCGTAGTTCAGATACACGTAGGCGTGGCCGGGGGCTTCGTAGAGCGGGCGATTCCGCGGCGTCGGCCCGGCGGCCGCGTGACAGCCCGGGTCCGACTCGCCGATGTAGGCCTCGACCTCCACGATCCGCCCGGCCACGATGCCGTCGGCCGTCTCGTGCACGAGCCGGGCGCCAAGGAGTTCGCGCGCCACGACGAGCGTCGGCCGCGCGTAGAAGCTCGCGGGCAGTACGCGGCCGGCACGCCTCGGCATGGCTGGCGTCTGCCCCGCTATCCTTCGTGCGACCGGTCGGCGGCAGTGAAGGCGACGCCGGGACCACTCTCGAGGAACACGCCGTTCGAGACCGCCAGTTCCTCGCGCGTGGGCAGCGCAATCACGGTCTGCGTGGGCGTGATCATCACGAGCGTGCCGGTGCGCTCGCCCACCGTCACCGTGTCGCCGGGCCGCAGCACCTTGCGGGCGTAGAAGCCGGCAATCATGTTGCGCGTGACTTCGCGGCTGCCGAGGCCGAGCGACAGCCCGAAGGCGAGGGCGATGCCGCCGAGCGCGCAGATGGTCACGATGCGGATCATCTCCGTGTCGATGCGCAACTGCGAGAGCGCCATGATCCCGGTGACGAACAGGATGAGCGCCGACGAGACGCTACCGAGCGTGGGCGCGAGATCGATACCCGAGTCTTCGGCGGCGCGGCGCACGGCGTTGCCGGCGAAGTCCGCGGCGGCGCTCCCGGCGAGCAGCACCGCGATGGCGGCGACGACGTTCGGCAGGTACGAGAAGAAGGCGCGGATCGAATCGGCGATGGGCGCCAGCCCGAGCATCGTGGCGCCGGTCTGCGCGAAGAGCAGCAGCGTGCCGGTGTAGACGAGTGACGGCAGCCACTCGCTGGCCGGCTGGCGCACGCCGAGCCGCGAGACGAGTGCGTTCAATCCCAGGGCCTCGCTCAGCCGGTCCACCTGCGCCCGGCGGCAGGCGATGGCTGTCATGCGGCGGATGAACTTCGCCGTCAGCACGAGCACCACCGCGATGACCACGCCCATCACGAGGCGCGGCAGCACGCCGGTGACCGTAGCCACGAGATCGTTCCACGCCGTCTGGAGATGCTCAGTCACCACGCCGTCTGCCTCCCGGTCCGCCGAACATTTCGAAGAACGCCTTCAGGTATTCGAGCACCACGCCGGTGAAGCCGTGGGCGCCGAGTTCCACGGCCTGCCCCGAGAGCTCGCGCCGGGCGATCGATCGGTGCACACGTGTCATCAGCCGGTTCCACTCGACGTCCTCGTCGAGGAAGCCGGCGAGCCCGAGCGGCTCGTCGCGCGGCTCGTCCGGCACCGGCGGCTCAGCCATGCGCGGCCCCGAGCGCCACGCGCAGTTCCTGCCGCGCGCGCAGGATGCGCATCTTCACGGCCGAGAGCGACAAGCCGAGCGCGGCCGCGATCTCGTCGTAGCTCATCTCGTCGAGCTCGCGCATCACGAGCGGCTGGCGCAGCGTCTCCGACAGGCTGGCCACGGCCGCCCGCACGCGGGTGACGTCGGCGGCGCGGTCGAGCGCCACATCCGCCTCCGGCGGTACGGTGAGCGCGGTGCTGTCGGGCGCGGCGTCGTCGAGCGGCACGGCGCCGTCGTGCCGCTTCTCCGCCCGGCGATGGTTGAGACAGTGATTGACCTTGATGCGGTAGAGCCAGGTCGAGAACTTGGCGCGGCTCTCGTACTTCTTCAGTGCGAAGTAGGCCTTCACGAGCACCTCCTGCGCGAGGTCCTCGGCCTCGTTGCCGGAGGTGAGATAGCGGCAGTTGGCGACCACGCGACTGCGATGCCGCGCCATGAGTTCGTCGAAGGCGCGCGTGTCGCCCGCCGGCGCGTGCCGGGCGCGCGCCACGAGGTCGGCGTCGGGATCGTCGGTGGGCAGGGGGACGTTGACCACGGGCTAGCTCGTCCGGAGCATCTTGGTGGCAGGAGCCGGAGCGGGCGCGGGCAGACCTGGACCGTCATCCTGTAGAACCTGCACATGAGACACGGCGGCGCCCGGGAAAGTCACGCGTCGTCCCTGCCCACCAGCAGCGGGGCGAGATACCGCCCCGTATGCGAGGCGTGCACCGTGGCCACCTGTTCGGGCGTGCCCATGGCCATCACCTGGCCACCGGCGGCCCCGCCCTCGGGCCCGAGATCGATGATCCAGTCGGCGGTCTTGATGACGTCGAGGTTGTGCTCGATGACCACGAGCGTGCTGCCGGCCTCGAGCAGCTTCCGGAAGGCGGCGAGCAGCTTGGCGATGTCATCGAAGTGCAGGCCCGTCGTCGGCTCGTCGAGGATGTAGAGCAGGCGCTCGCCGCCGGCCGAGGCCAGGTGCGAGGCAATCTTCACGCGCTGGGCCTCACCGCCCGAGAGCGTCGTGGCCGGCTGGCCGAGTCGGACGTAGCCGAGCCCGATCTCGTCGAGCACCTGCAGGCGGCGCAGCACCTTGGGCGAGCCGCTGAAGAACTGCAGCGCCTCGCGCACAGTGAGGTCGAGGATCTGCGTGACGTTGCGGCCCTTGTACTTCACCTCGAGCACGCTCGGCTTGAAGCGCCGCCCGTCGCACTGCTCGCACGGCACCGAGACGTCGGCGAGGAACTGCATTTCGACCTTCACCTCACCCTCGCCCTGGCACGCCTCGCAGCGGCCACCAGGCACGTTGAACGAGAAGGCACTGGCCGTCAGGCCGCGGCTGCGGGCGTCCTTGGTGGCGGCGAGCAGCTCGCGGATCGGATCGAACGCCTTCAGGTAGGTGACGGGGTTGCTGCGCGGCGTACGGCCAATCGGCGCCTGATCCACCAGCACCACATCGGTCAGCAACTCGGCGCCTTCGAGGCGGCGGTGGAAGCCCACCTTGCGGTCCCAGTCGCCTTTGGCGCGCTTCAGCCCGGCGTACAGCACGTCGTGCACGAGCGTGGACTTGCCGGAGCCGCTCACACCGGTGACACAGGTGAGCGTATTCAGCGGAAACTCGATGTCGACGTTCTGCAGGTTGTGCTCGCGGGCGCCGACGAGGCGGATCCGCTGCGGCGAGCCCTTGCGGCGATGCGCCGGCACGGCGATCTGCAGTTCGCCGCGCATGTATTTCGCGGTGAGCGACCGCGGTTCCTGCGCGAGCGCGGCCAGCGGACCGTTGAAGATGACACGGCCGCCATGTTCCCCGGCGCCGAGCCCCATGTCGACGACGTGATCGGCCACGGCGATCATGTCGGCGTCATGCTCGACGACGAGCACCGAATTACCCTGGTCGCGCAGCTTGCGCAGAATGGTGATGAGGCGCTGGTTGTCGCGCGGGTGCAGGCCGATCGACGGCTCGTCGAGCACGTAGAGCGTGCCGACAAGCGAGGCGCCGAGCGACGTCGCGAGGCTGATGCGCTGCGCTTCCCCGCCCGAGAGCGTGGACGACAGCCGGTCGAGCGTCAGGTAGTCGAGGCCGACATCGGCCAGGAAGCCAAGGCGCCGGCGGATCTCGACCAGCACCTTCTCGGCAATCGCCGCCTCCTGAGGCCCGAGCGCCAGGCCGTCGAAGAACGTCTGCGCCTCACGCGTCGTGAGCGCCGATACCTGGTCGATCGTGCGATCGCCCACCCGCACGGCGCGGGCCTCGCGGCGCAGCCGCGTGCCAGCACACTCCGGGCACGTCTGGTAGCCGCGATAACGGCTCAGGAACACGCGGACGTGCACCTTGTACTTCTTCCGTTCGAGCCAGGCGAAGAAGCCGCGCACGCCCGTCCAGTCGCCGCCACCACCGTCGATGACGACCTTGCGCTGGGCGTCCGTCAGATCACGCCACGGCACGTCGAGCGGCACGTCGAGCCCCTTCGCCGCCTTCTTCAGCTCGGCCAGGTGCGAGCGATAATGCGGCTTGGTCCACGGCTCGATGGCGCCCTGTGCGATCGACTTCGCCGGATCCGGCACCACGAGATCGACGTCCAGTTCGATGATGTTGCCGAACCCGTGGCACGACGGGCAGGCGCCGAACGGGTTGTTGAACGAGAAGAGCCGCGGCTGCGGCGTTTCGTACGGCAGCCCGCAGGCGCGGCACTCGAATCGCTCGCTGAACACGTGGCGCGTGTCGGCCGCGCCCTCCTCGCCGAGTTGCAGGGCCCAGGCGGCGCCGCCGCCCTGCTGGTAGGCCACTTCGACCGAGTCGGTGAGGCGTGTGCGCTCGTCAGGCCCCGTGCGCAGCCGGTCCACCACCACGGCCAGGCTGGCCTTCTTCTCGATGTCGGCAGGCGTCAGGTCTTCGAACGCCACGGCGCGGCCGTCCACGAGCAGGCGTCCGAAGCCCCTGCGGCGCAGTGATTCCACGGTGGACCGGCCCGGCGGGAGCGGCGCGCCTGTCGCGGCGGGTTCAGCCGGCCGGTCGTCCGCCTCGGCCGCGTCGTCGCCGTCATCGTCGGCCTTCGTGTGCGGCGGCGGATTCTCGGCGAAGACCGGCATGTCGAAGCCCACGAACAGGCGCGTGCCGGCCGGAAGCGCCAGTAGGCGATCGGCCACGACTTCGGCCGTTTCCCGCACCACCTCGACGCCGCAGCTGGTGCAGTAGGTGCGGCCGACGCGCGCAAACAGCAGGCGCATGTAGTCGTGCACTTCGGTCACCGTGCCCACGGTGGAGCGCGGGTTGCGCACGCTGTTCTTCTGGCGGATGGCAATCGCCGGCGCGATGCCCTCGATACGGTCGACATCGGGCTTCTCCATCCGCTCGAGGAACTGGCGGGCGTAGGCCGAGAGCGACTCGACGTAGCGGCGCTGCCCTTCCGCGTAGATGGTGTCGAAGGCGAGCGACGACTTGCCCGATCCGCTGACCCCCGTGAGCACCACCAGCTGGTTGGCCGGCAGCGTCACGTCGATGTTCTTGAGGTTGTGGGTGCGTGCCCCCTTCACGACGAGGGGATCTGGCGTCCGGGCAGATGACATGGCGGGAACCCTGAATGGTAGCCCAATGCCCCACCGCCAACAATTCTCGTCGCCGTCCACCAACTTTTGACGGCCATGCAAAATTTCGGGGCGCGGCCTGCACGGCGCTGCACACGTTCGCGCGCGCCCGCCGGGTGGCACGGATCCTGATACCGGCACTTCGCACAGGGATGAATCCAATGGCATCAACCACCGCCGGCCGGAGCGTCCTCGTCGTCAACGATCAGGACGCGCTGCGCCAGGCCATGGTGCGGACACTGCTCGCTCGGGGCTTCCGGGCGCGCTCGGCGCGTTCCGGGCGCGAGGCGCTCGAGAGCGTCCGGACCGACAAGCCGGACGTCATTCTGATGGATATGGATCCGCCGGCCCTCGAGGGCTGGGAATCTGCCCGGCGCCTCAAGGCCGATCCGGTCACGCGGAACATCCTGGTCGTGGCGCTCTCGGAGAACACCCAGACCGACTCGCGCAATCTGGCCATGCGGGTGGGGTGCGACGCCTTCGAAGCCAAGCCGGTGGACGTCGAACACCTGGTCGAGAGCGTCGAGAAGCTGCTGCCGTCGTAGCCGTCGGCGCCGCTTCCCTCTTGGCCTCGGGGCGCCGGGGGGCTACCATCGCTCCACCCTGTGGCTGGCACACCTTCCCCTTCCGGGATGCCTGACACGCCGTCGAGCGCAACGTGGGAATGGATGGTCACGTCCGACCGCGTCGCCTACTCCGCGGCGTGGCATGCCCTGCTCGGCGACGGCAAGGGCGACACCACCGAATCGCTCCACGCCTGGCTCGGCCGCGTGCACCCCGACGATGTCGCCTCGGTCATGCACGCGCTCGACCGGCACCTGAGCGGTGGCGCGGCCGCCTTCCGCTGTGAGCATCGCCTGCGCTCGCACGCCGGCGCGTTCCGCTGGGTGGTGGCCGAAGGGGTGGCCGTGCGCGACACCAACGGACGCGCCGTGCGGCTGGCCGGCACCCTGGCCGACGTGCAGGAGCGCAACCGCACCGACACCCTGGCCGGGCTGCCCGGCCTCTTCGCGCTGCGTGCCCATGTGGACCGCCTGGTGGCGGCGGCGCGCGAGACCCCGTCGTCGCGGTTCGCGCTGCTGCTCGTGGACCTCGATCGGTTCGGCGAGATGAACGCGATGCTCGGCCACGACGGCGGCGACGTGCTGCTGCGCGAAGCCCTGCGTCGGCTGGCCCGCTGCCTGCGCGAGGGCGATCTCGTGGCCCGCATCGGCGTGCACGACACGCAGGCCAGAGCCGGCGACGTCGCCCTGCCGCCGCTTGGCGGTGATGAGTGCGCGCTCGTCATCTCGAACCTCATCGACGTCCGCGACGCGCAGCGCGTGGCCGCGCGCCTCCACGACGCGCTCGCCGCCCCGTTCCCGATTGCCGGCCACCGCCTGTTCGCCTCGGCCTGCGTGGGCATCGCGATGAACAGTGCCGGCCACGATTCGGTGGACGACCTGCTGCGCGACGCCTACTCGGCGCTCGTGCGCGCCAAGACGCGCGGCCCGGCGGAAACGCAGATCTTCGACGATTCGGCCCGCGCCGCCCCGTCGGAGTTCATGGAGTTCGCCTCGGACCTCGAGACAGCCATGCGCGACGGGCAGTTCGAGATGTGGTTCCAGCCCACGGTGCACCTCGGCGACGGGTCCATCGTGCGCGCCGAAGCGCTGCTGCGGTGGCGGCATCCCGTCCGCGGCCTGCTGCGGCCGAACATCTTCGTGCCGCTGCTCGAGCAGGCCGGTCGGCTCGTGCCGTTCGGCTGGCAGACGATCACCGACGCCTGCCGATCGCTGGCCCACTGGCGCACCGTGCATGCGCCGGCCCAGGCAATGCGTATCTCGGTGAACCTCTCGAGCTCCCAGGTCCTCGCGCCCGACCTCGTGGGACGCCTCATCACCGCCGTGCGCGACGCCGGCGTGGAGCCGGGCGACCTCGAACTCGAAATCGCCGAGCTCGACGCGATGGCCAACTTCGATCGCGTCGTGCAGATCTCGCAGGCGCTGCGCGACGCGGAATTCAAGGTGGCGCTCGACGATTTCGGCCTCGGGCTCGCCGCCACCGAGCACATCCGCGCGCTCGGCGTGCACACGATCAAGATCGATCGCAGCTACCTCGGCGGCAATCCGCAGCACGGCGGCAGCGCCGCCATCGTGCAGTACGCCATCGAACTGGCCGCCATCCTCGGCATCGACGTGGTGGCCGAGGGCATCGAGACGCCGTCAGAGCTGCAGGCCCTCAAGACGCTCCGCTGCCCGCTCGGCCAGGGTTTCCTGTTCTCACGCGCCGTGGCGGCCGACGACCTGCTCCGCCTGCTCGAACTCGACGCCGCGGCCGGCACCGACTGGTGGGCCGGCACCGCCCCGGGGTCGACACGCCGCCGGCGCGGCTCCGACACGGCCGTCCCGGTCTCCTGAGCCGGCCGCCCGCGTTTCCGGCTTCCCCGGCAGTGCCGGGGGTGGTAGAATCCTGAGTCTTGGCCATCGGGTTCCCGACCGGCCAGACCCACGCCGAGCCGGCGTAGCTCAGTTGGTAGAGCAGCTGATTCGTAATCAGCAGGTCACCAGTTCAAGTCTGGTCGCCGGCTCCAGTTCGCCCCCTCCCGGCGAATTCCAGGCTCCTCGCCGATCATCGTGCTAACGTGGCACTTGCGATAGCCTGACCTGTCGGGAGGCGCACATGATCCACGGCCGGTTCGTCCTCGTCCTTCGCGCGGCGGTGCTCGCGTTCGCGGCCCTCGCCTCGAGTGCCCCCGGCGCGTCGGCCCAAACGGCACCGTCCTCCCCGGTGGTGTCGCCGCCTCCCCCGTCAGACTTCATGCTCGGCCGGCCCAAGGGGTTCATCTCCGTGGACGGCGGGTTTCTCTTCGCGAGCGCCGGCAGCGACCTCTACGAGTTCGTGACCAACCAGCTCACGGTCGAGAAGAAGAACTTCAACGCGCCGGTCATCGGTGGACGCGTCGGCGTCATGATTTCGCCGCGGCTCGAAGTGGGCGTGCTCTACGAGAACGCGAAGTCGCAGACGGCGTCGGAATACCGCGACTTCATCGACAACGCCGGCCTGCCCATCACGCAGACGACGATGCGGCAGGATCATCAGATCGCCGCCACCGTGCGCTGGTCGCTCCTGCCCTCGGGCCGCCGCATCAGCCGCTTCGCCTGGATCCCGCGCACCCTCACCCCGTTCATCGGCGCCGGAGCGGGCGCGATGAAGTACCGCTTCGAGCAGTACGGCAGCTTCGTGGACTTCCAGACGCTGCGCGTCTTCAACGACAGCTTCCGCTCCGAAGGCTGGGCGCCGAGCGTGCACGCGCTGGCCGGCGCCGACCTGCGCGTCTTCCGCAAGCTCTATCTCATGGGCGAAGCCCGCTACACCTGGAGTTCGGCGAAGTTGAGCGCCGACTTCGTGGATTTCGAGCCGATCGATCTGGCCGGCGCGCGTGTCGGCGCCAGCCTGAAGCTGGTCTTCTAGGTCCGGGAGCCATGACCATGACTCGCACATTCCTCGGCGCGTCTCTGCTCGCCTTCGCCATCGCCGCTCCGGCCCTCGGCCAGGCGCCCGCACCCACCGACACCCGCTGGTCGGCCTTCCTCGGCTGCTGGCGCGCCGTGGACGACCCGGCCGGCACCGGCGCCCGCGTCTGCGTCTCGCCGGTCCCGAGCGGTGTCACCGTCACCACGATCGTCGGCGGGCAGCGCGTCAGCGACGATACGCGCATCGCCGATGGCACCGCGCGCGCGGTCGACACCGACGGCTGCCGCGGCACCGAATCCGCCCGCTGGTCCGCCAGGGGCCTGCGCCTCTACCGCAAGGCCACGATCGCCTGCGACGGCGGCGCGCCGCGCACCCTCTCGACCGCCTCGTTCTTCGTGGCCGGTCCGGCCTGGGTGGACGTCGAGACGGTCGAACACGACGGCCAGACGAGCGTGCGCGTGAGCCGTCTCGTGCGCGCCGCGAATCAGACGCTGCCCGACGGCACGTCGCTCGCGCGGCCGGCCGGCGCCCGTGGTCCGTCGGCCGAAGCGATGGCGAAGTTCACCGTCGAGGACATCATCGACCTGAGCTCCGCCCTGCCCGCCGACGGCGTGCAGGCGGCGATTGCCGAGGCGCCCGCGCCGTTCCGGCTGAACGCCCGGGCGCTCGTGGCGATGGCCGAGGCGGGTGTGGGTGATCGCGTGATCGACCTGATGGTCGGCGTCACCTATCCGGCGCGGTTCCAGATCGAACGCGCCACCGGCGGCGGCTGGGCCGGCCCCGGCCCCGGCATCAACGCGATGGCGGATCCGTTCTTCTCGCCGATCATCGGCCCGGCGGCCCTCTTCAACTGCTACTCGAGCTACGGCTGGGCGGCGACGAGCTACTGGGGCAACTGCGCCGGCTACGACCCGCGGATGTACGTGTCGTATCCCGGCTACTACAACGGCTACTGGGGGGCCTTCGGTCCTGACTGGATCATCACGCAGCCGGCGACCGGCGGCGGCGTCACCCCGCCACAGGCGATCCCGGAAGGCCGCGTCGTGAATGGCCGCGGCTACACGCAGGTGCGCCCCGTCGACACGGCGTACTCGATGCCGGAGGGCGGCGGCAGCAACGGCACGAACAACGCCGGCGGCGGGTCGTCGGGCACCACGTCGACGAGCGGCGGCGTGAGCGGCTCGGGCTACTCCGGCGGGTTCTCCGGCGGTGGCGATCGCATGGCCGTGCCGCGCGGCCCCGGCGGCGAGCGCTAGGCCGTCGCCGGCGACAGGTCCGCGGTGCGCTCGACGCGCGCCTCGTCCCACCCAGCACTCGGCGGCGTGGACGCGAAGATCGCGGGCGCGAGATCGATGAAGCGCTCGACCAGCGTCGCGTCCATCGCCCCTTTCGCCACGTCTCCCCGCAGCTCCTCGAACGCGCGCGCGATGCCGAGCGACTTGCGATAGGGGCGGTCGGTCGTCATCGCGTCGAAGGCGTCGACCACGCCGATGATCTGCGCGAGCAGCGACACCTCACTGCCCTTCTTGCCGTCCGGGTATCCGCTGCCATTCAGCCGCTCGTGATGCTGACGGATGATCGGTCGCACCGACGCCAGCGATCGCAGCCCCGAACAGAGGCGCTCGCCGATGACGGTGTGCGACTTCACGATCTCGTATTCCTCGGCGTTCAGCCGGCCCTGCTTCAGCAGGATCGCGTCGGGAATCCCCACCTTGCCGACGTCGTGCAGCAGGCCGCCCTTGCGCAGCGCCCAGAGGTCGTCGGCCGAGAGTCCGATGGCGCGGCCGAGGGCCACGGCGTACGTCGAGAGCCGGTCGCAGTGGCCTTCCGTATAGGCATCGCGCGCTTCCACCGTGAGCGCCAGGCTGACGATGACGGATTCGGCGGATTCGAGTTCGTCGGTGTAACGCTTGAGCCGCGAGAGCGACCGCACACGCGCGGTGAGCTCCGAGGAATCGAAGGGCTTGGTCAGGAAATCGTCGGCCCCCGCTTCGATGCCGGCCAGGCGATGTTCCCGGCCGACGAGGCCGGTCAGCAGCACCACGGGGATGAGACGGGTGGCTTCGAAGCGCTTCAGGCGGCGGCACACCTCGAAGCCGCTGGCGCCCGGCAGGTCCACGTCGAGCAGCACGACATCGGGCGCGAACTGCGCCACGGCGCCAATCACCCCTTCGCTGTCGTGCAGCACGTCGACGACGAAGCCCCCGGCGGTCAGGAGGCGCGTGAGGGCGTCGGTGAACGCGGGTGAATCGTCGACGATGAGAACGCGGCGAGCCCCGATTTCGCGCATGTCGTGCCTCAATGCCTCGCGAGGTCGCGCAGGAGACGGGCGTCCTTGGCGACCACGCGATTCTTGCCGTGCCGCTTCGCCGCGTATTGCGCGTCATCCGCGCGTTCGTAGAGACTGGCCGCGGTGTCGCCGGCGGCACATTCCGACAGGCCGCAGCTGATCGTGGGCACGTGCGGCGGCCGCCCTTCCTCGCCCGGCTTGCCGCTGGCGATCCGCGCGATCACGCCGGCGAGGCGGCTTTCCGCCTGCCGTGACGTCAGACCGGCCGCCAGCACGGCGAACTCGTCGCCGCCGAGCCGCGCCACCAGGTCGTCGCTGCGGAATGACTGCGTGAGGCACCGCGCCACGTAGCGCAGCACGTCGTCGCCGGCGGCGTGGCCGTAGGCGTCGTTGATGCCCTTGAAGTCATCGATGTCGAGCACGGCCAGCACGAAGCTCGAACGCGACGGCCCGAGCCAGCGCTCGAGCGTCTCATCGAAACCGCGGCGGTTGGCCACGCCGGTCAGCGAGTCGGTGGAGGCCTCGCCCTTCACCGCCGACAGATCCTTCTCGAGCGCCGCCACCTTCTGCGTGAGCGAGCGCGCGGTCTCTTCCCACGCCTTGCGCCGCCTGGCAGCGACCTGCTTCAGCGTCAGCACCTCGGCCATGAGCCGCACCTTCATCTGTCGCGCGTCGTTCAGTTGCCCGATCGCCTCGAAGCGTTCGGTCGACTGCGCGAGGCTCGTGTGCATGGTGCTCATCTCGGCGCCCATGGTGGCCATCACGTCGCGCAGCGCCTCGACCACGGCGAACGACTCCTCGACGCGCTGCGTGCGGAGCTGCTGGAGCTGCTGGATGAGATCGCGGCCTTCGCTCAGGCACGCACTGGCGAGCGCTTCCACTTCGGTCGACGGCGCGCCGCCGGCGACGGCCGTACGGCACGCTTCGAAGCGCTGCGCCAGCGGCTGCCAGCCGGCGTCCTCGTCGGCCGAGAGGAAGTCACGCGCCCACGCCAGCACCTCGTCCAGCAGGCGCATGACGACGGCATGATCGCCTTCGCGCCCACGGCGCCTGAGGTCGAGCGAGATGACCGCGTTGTTCTCCATGAAACCTTCGCGCGCTGCCCGGCGGGGCCAGACGCGTTAGGACGCCTCCAGCGGGTGAATCGGCTGCGTGCCGTCGCGCTTGAGCCACAGCGGCGCCAGCACGTCCGCACCGGCATCGGCAGCGTCGAGCGTGACCTCCCCGTCGAAGAGCGCCTTGACCGCGTCGGTGATCTGGCCGGCGGCCAGCGGCCGCGAGATCGAGATCGCCTGCCGCGGTTCGCTCACGAGCGCGAGTGCCCTCGCCACCTCGTCCGAGGTCCCGAGCAGCCGCAGCGCCGGACGCGCGGCCACCCAGGCGGCGGCCTCGGCCAGCGAGGCCCCGGGCAGACGGTCGGTCACGAGCACGAGTCCCGGCTGTTCGGCCGTGAGGCGGTCGGCCTCTTCGGCCGTCTGCACGGTCTCGACGTCGTGCCCCCGTCCGCGCAGCACGGCCTGCAGCAGGCGGCGGTGCGTCGGGTCGCCCTCCACGAGCACCACGGTCTGTCCCGACTGGCGCGGCGTGTCGGTGCTGCGCGGACGCAGCACCGTGACGCCGTCCGACGGCAGCAGCAGGACGACGCTGGCCACGCGATCGCCGTCGGTCTCGACCATCACGCGGCCGCCGGCACGACGCAGGGCTTCGATGGCCGCCACGCCGGCCTCGTCGGTGTCGCGGCGCTGCTGATTGGGCGGCGCCGGCACGTCGGCGGTGAGATAGCTCACTTCGACACGCACGTAGCGTCCGGGGCGGGCGCCGACGGGCGTGTGCGGACGCCGCGGGCCCACCTCGACGTTCATGGTGCGGAAGGTCAGCGTGCCGCCATGCGGCATCGCTTCGAGCGCTTCGGCGGCGAGCGCCGCCAGCGCGTGGTGCACGACGGCGCGATCGATCGAGACCGTCCACGGATGTGGCGCCGGCTGCACGGCCACGCCGAGGCGGTGCCCGAAGGTGCGGCGGAGATCGTCCTGCACGGCGGCCAGCAGCGCGTCGATGTCCACGGCGCGCGCCGCCTGTTCGCGGCGCTGGCTGAGACCGCGCACCCGGGCCGACACCTGCGCGGCAGCGGCCACGGCGCGGCGGATGGCTTCGACGGCGCCGGCATCGGCGGCGCTGGCGCCGGGCGCCACCAGGCACTCGGCGTGGCCGCTGATGATGGCGAGCAGGTTGTTCAGTTCGTGCGAGAGCTGGCTGGCTTCGTCGCGTTTGGCCGGCACGGCGACCGGGCCCGGTGCAGGCGTGCGCCACGCCGTGACGGGCTTGATCGCCACGCGCAGGGATGTGAGGGTGCGGGGCGCGTCGAACGACGCCACCAGATCGACCACGGCCGGCAGCGCCTTGCCGTCGAGCCGCACGAGGTCCGCGTCCCAGCGTTCGAGACGGCCGGTGACGGCGGCCGCCCCGAGGGCTTCGGCCAGGCGGTCGGCATCGCGGCAGAAGAGGCTCAGGTGCACGCCCGTCGCTTCGCGCGGGTCGCTCAGGCCGAGCACGCGGGCCGCGGAGGGCCCGCACTCGAGAATGCGCCCGTCCGGAGACACGACCAGCTCGGCCACCGGCTCGGCGAACTCGGAGCCCGGCACGACGGTCGCGGACGGCACGGGGGCGGCGGTTTGCGCGGCTAGCATCGGCACCTCGCGGGAACGGTCATCCGGCGGTGACCCGCCGTTGCCGGCCTCATGGCCGGCGGTTGTTCCCCAGTGGCAAATCGGCTACTGGGGTGAAAGCTTCAATGCGCGGGCGACGCGGCCGCCCCGGGAGCAGCCGCCGGCGGAGCGGCGGCCGGCGTGGGTGGCGCAGCCGGCGGGGTGCCGCGGCGCAGCGAATCCTCGAGCCGGGCGCGCGACTGGCTGCGCACCACGATGGAAATGCGGCGGTTGCGGGGATCCATCGGTGCCTCGGGCAGCCGCAGCTGCGTCGCCGCGAACCCGCGCACGCCCTGCACCTGGCCGGGATTGAGGCCCACCGCCTCCATCACCCGCCGGGCGGCGTTGGCCCGGTCGGCCGAGAGCTCCCAGTTCGAGTACGTCTGGCCGGCGCCGAACGGCCGGCTGTCGGTGTGGCCTTCGACCACGATGTCGTTCGTCATCTGGCCCAGCTCGCGGCCGATGATGCTGAGAATCCGCACGCTTTCGCCGCGCAACACGGCACTGCCGCTGTCGAAGAAGCTCGACGCATCCTTCTCGAGCAGCTCGATGCGCAGGCCCTCCTCGGTGACCGAGAACTCGATCTGGTCGCGCAGCTGCTCGAGGCCGCCGGTGTCGGCGAGGCTGTCGCGGATGTGCGCGGCCGCCTCTTCCATCTTCTGGCGCTCGACGGTGAGCGCGGCGGCGTCAGGCTGCTGCACCGTTTCCGGCGCGCGGCCTTCATCGATGCCGGTGATGCCGCCGGCCATCATGCCGGTCGACCGCTCGTAGTCGAAGACGCCCGGGTCGCGGAAGTAGCCGGCCACCGACTTCTTCACGTCGGGACTCGCGCCGACGAGCCACATCACGAGGAAGAACGCCATCATGGCCGTGACGAAGTCCGCGTAGGCGACCTTCCAGGCGCCGCCGTGGTGGCCACCGTGGCCGCCGCGGTTCTTCTTGATGATGATGACCGGCTGCGTCGGCTTCATGGCTTACGCCGCCACCGCTTCGGGCTTGCCCGCGGCCTTGCAGAACTTCTCCGTCTCTTCGAAGCTCGGCCGCACCTGATGCGGCAGCACGCGGCGCGCGAACTCGATGGCAATCGCCGGCGGCAGGCCCTTGAAGGTCGCGAGTACGCCCGCCTTGATGCACTTCTCGTAGTTGCCTTCTTCGTCGACGCGCGTCTCGATGATGGTGGCGAGCGGGCCGAAGATGCCATACGAGAGCAGAATGCCGAGGAACGTGCCGACCAGCGCGGCGCCGACCTTTTCGCCGATTTCCGACGGCGGGCCGTCGATGGCCTGCATCGTGATGACGACGCCGAGCACGGCGGCGACGATGCCGAGGCCGGGGAACGCGTCGGCCATCTTGGCGAGCGCGCCCGACGGCGCCTTGGCTTCGTGGTGGTGCACGTAGAGGTCCTCGTCCATCAGGGCATCGAGGTCGTGCGGCGCCATGCCGCCGACGATGATGACCTTGATCGAGTCGGACAGAAAGTCGAGCGACTCGTGCCGCGCGAGGAACTTCGGGTACTTCGAGAGGATCGTGCTTTCCTTCGGATTCTCGAAGTGGCCTTCGAGGGCCATGATGCCGGTCTGCTGCGACAGGCGGAACAGCTGGTAGAGCATCGCCAGCAGATCCGCGTAGTCGCCCTTGGCCAGGCCCGGCTTCATCACGTCGCCGATCTGCTTGAGCAGCTTCATCACCGTCGGCAGCGGCGTGCCGATGAGGAGCTGGCCGACGGCGGCCCCGAAGATGATGAGGAACTCGTTCGGCTGGTTGAGCAGCGCGATCTTGCCGTGGTGCATGACGTAGCCGCCAAGCACCGAGCCGATGACGATGAGCGTGCCGATAATGACGAACATGTCGTATCTGGTGGTCCGGGGGAACGGCCGGGACTCAGGGGGGCAATCGGCCCGCTGCGGATTTCCTTGAAAGTCCCGTGCCAGCCGGCGCGGACCTATAATCGGCCGTCGTCACGATGTCTGCGCCCATCCTGCACATTGCGCCCTTCCTCTGGAGCGGCGCCGGCCGCGTCATCACTGCGCTCTGCCTGGAGCAGGCGCGCCGTCGACCGGTCGTGCTCGTGACCTCCGGATCGGCGGGCGATCTCGCGGACTGGCCGTCGTATCGCCGCACGCTCGCGCGGGCCGCAGTACGCCACCTCACGCTCGATACGTTCCATCGCGACGCCGGCACGGTGTGGACCTCCGCGGCTGCGCTGGCTGCAGTTCTGTCATCCGTCAGGCCGCGCGCCATTCACGCGCATGCCGGCGTGCCGACAGGGGTGGCCGCCGTGGCGCGCGACATCGCCGGTCTGCGGGTGCCAATCGTCGGCCAGATGTACAGCTGGGGCCCGGACCGGCCGGGCTGGATGAATACGCAGGACCTGTGGGCGTTTCGTCAGGCCGACGTGGTCGTCAGCTCGGCGCGTGCCTACAGCCGTCTGCTGCGCGACGGCGGTGTTCCGGCGCGCCGGCTCGTGTACCTGCCGTGGGGACTCGATCTCACGGCACTGCCCGCCCGTAGCGCGGCAGAGCGGCCGGACGGCCCGCCCGTCATCGGCTTCGTCGGGCGCATCGAACCGCGGAAGAACCAGCGGGCCCTCGTCGCGGCCTTCGCCAGGCTGCGACGCGCCATGCCGGCCGCGCGCCTCGAGCTCGTCGGCCCCGTGGCCGATGAGGCCTACGCGCGGGCGCTCGACGCCGATATCGCGCGCCTGGGCCTGAGCGGATCCGTGGCGCTCGCCGGACGCGTGCGCGATGTCACCAGATACGTGCGCCGCTGGTCGCTCTTCGTGTCGCTGTCAGCAGACGAGGGCCAGGGGCTCGCGGTGCTCGAGGCCATGGCGCTCGGCGTGCCGGTCGCGGCCCGTGTCGTCGCCGGCATCGAAGACTTCCTCGTCGATGAGCGCACGGGCTGGGCGCTGCCGGGCCGCGGCGACATGGCCACCGCCAAGGCGATGCGGCGGGCGCTCGAGGCGCCCACGCGGCACGCCGTTACGCGCCGGGCGCGGCGGATGGTGGAACAGCGATAC
>JAEUQR010000127.1 GCA_016789705.1 Acidobacteriota bacterium | reverse complement strand
TCATGATGAAGTCGAACGTCGTGAACGACCGCGTGCTGGCGTCCGCGCAGGGCACGGTGGCCACGCTCGTGAACTCGACACGCACGGATGACGAAATCATCGACGAGCTCTACATGAGCACGAGTGCGCGCACGCCGTCACCGGCCGAACGCGCCGTGGCCCGCCGCACACTCGCCGGCAACCGCGGCCGCGGCACCGAAGACCTGCTCTGGGCGCTCGTCAACAGTCCCGAGTTCCTCGTCAACCGCTGATGCCGGGGCCCGCCATGCGCCGACTGACAGACCTCGTTCCTTCGCGCCGCGACGTCCTCCGCTGGGGCGGCCTGGCGCTTGCCGGCACCTGGGTGGACGGCCTCGTGTGGCCGCTCGACATCCGCGCGAGCGGCGCCGCGGTCACGCCGCGCGGCACGGCGAAGAACGTCATCTTCATCGAACTCGGCGGCGCCATCAGCCCGATGGACTGCTGGGACTTCAAGGAAACGCGCTGGACGCCGCCGGACCTCGACGTCACTGAAGTGTCGAAGGGCCTGTATCTCTCGCGCACGCTCTTCCCGCAGCTCTCGAAGGAAATGCACCGCGTGGGGCTCGTGCGCTCCATGCAGGCGCCCGAGCTCATCCACTTCAACGGCCAGTACCACACGCAGGCGGGCCGCGCCCTCAACCCGGCCATCGCGCGCGAGATTCCCGCGTTCGGCTCCGTCGTGGCCTTCGAACTGGCGAAGCAGCGCCGCGAGCGCGACACCTTCCCCCCCTACGTGAGCACCAACCTCACGAAGGCGCGTGCCGGCTCGATCGGCTCGGGTTTTCTGCCCACGTGGACGACGGGCTTGGACCTCGACCCCAGCACGGTCTTCGCGGCCTTCGGCGGCGACATGACGGGCGCGAACGCCGTGCTGTCGGAACGGTGGGAACTGCTGACGGCGCTCTCGAAAATCAACGAAGGCCAGCGGCAGGCCATGGGCCAGAAGGCGGCCGACTACCAGACCTTCTACGACGACGCCCACCGGCTTCTGACCGATGCGCGGTGGCCGTCGGTGTTCCAGGCCTCGGCCGACGACCGCGGCCGCTACGGCGACGACGAGTTCGGCCTCGGCTGCATCCTCGCGCGCAACCTGCTGGCGCAGCAGGCCGGCACGCGGATGATCTACATCTACGACGGCGACCGCTGGGATCATCACGCCGGCATCTTCGACAAGACGGCCGAGTGGAATCACTACCGCACCTGCACGCGGCTCGACAAAGGCCTCGTGAGCCTCATCCACGATCTGTCGAAGGCGCCGGGCAGCACCGCCGGCAAGACGCTGCTCGACGAGACGATGATCGTGTGCCAGAGCGAGTTCGGCAGAACGCCGGGCATGAATCCGGTCAACGGCCGCGATCACTGGAAGGGCGCCTACACCGGGCTCTACGTGGGTGGCGGCATTGCCGGCGGACGCATCCTGGGCAGCACCAACGCCGACGGCAGCGCGGTAGTCGACACCGGCTGGCGGCACAAGACGCAGCCCTTCATGGACAACACCGTCGCCACCATCTACTCGGCGCTCGGCATCGACTGGACGAAGGTGGTCGAGAACACGCCCTCGGGCCGCGCGTATCACTACGTGGACACGGTGAGCCTCGGCGGCGCGGCGATGATGGAAGCCGACGAGATCGGCGATCTCTTCGCGTGATCAGGCGCGGCGACATGCGGCCTTGGGTGATGAACGTCGCGGCGATCGTTGCGCTAGCCGGCATTGCGCCCGCTCTCGGCCAAGATCGGCCCCTGATTCCACGCGACCCTCCAGAACGACCGCTCGCAGACTACGGCATGCCGACGCCGCCGGCGCCGTCGCCCGCGGACCTGCTCGAAGCTCCCGAGCTGCGCGTCAACGTCCCCGCCGGTGAGTTCTGGATGGGCCGCACGCGCCTATGGCTCATGGACGAGATCGGCTGGCAGGTGCGGGAGCGCATGGACGACCGGCCCGTGCATCGCGTGCGCCTCAAGGCGTTCGCGATCGACGCCCATGAGGTGACGAACGACAATTACGCCGCCTTCGTGGCGACGAAAGGAGCCGGTGTCGAGCCGCCGTATCACTGGGGCGGACCAACGCCACCGGCCGGCAAGGGCCGGCTGCCCGTGTACAACGTCACATGGCACGACGCGGTGAAGTACTGCGCGGCGCGCGGCGGCCGCCTGCCCACTGAAGCCGAATGGGAATACGCCGCCCGAGGCGGTGTCGCCGACCTCGACTACCCGTGGGGCAACGAGTACACGGACTCGACACCCGACGGCACGGCCACGAAGCGCGCGCACAGCGGATCGAGCACCGGCCCGCGTCCGGTGGGCTCGTTTGCGCCGAACGCCTTCGGCCTCTACGACGTCTCGGGCAACGTGTGGGAGTGGACGGCCGACTGGTACGACCTGCATTACTACGCCGAGAGTCCGGTCGATCAGCCGGCGGGCCCGGCGAGCGGCCGCTACAAGGTGATTCGCGGCGGCAGTTGGGCGGATACCGAGACGCGACTCGGCACCGTGTACTACCGCAACTTCACGGCGCCGGACACGGCGCAGCCCACGGTGGGCGTCCGCTGCGCCGGCCCGGCGGCCAGCACGCGATGAGGCGACCGGCCACGTCGTGGATCGTCGGCGTCGGCGCGCGCATCGGCTTTCACCACCTGGTGAACGCGACGCTCGGTGACGGGCCGCGCCATTTCAGGGCCACTCACCGGCCGCACGCTCACGCCGGTGCTGCACGACGAAGTGACCTTCGGGTTGTGGCGTGCCGAACATCCCGGGACACGCGTGCTCGGGCTCGACGCACAGGCCTCGCAGATCGCGGCCACCTGGGAAGACAGCACGGCGAAGGCGCGCGTGGTGACGCCGGTCGGGGCCGACGGCCCGCTGCCGCCGCGCACGCTCGTCATCGGCGTGGTGATGGGCGGCGCCTCCCGCGCCTACAAGCGCGAGACCCTGGCCGGGTCGCGCGTCATCCTGGATGATCCGGGCGGCGCGCCCATCGCCATCGTGGATGCCGACGACCGGCATTCCGTGCGTGTCTTTTCGCGGCGGCTCACGGACCGCACCGTCGACCTCGCCCTGAAGGTGGACGCCACACCGGCGCGCTACATCGATGCCGAGACCGGCTCGGAGTTCGACTTCTCGGGACGCGCCGTGTCGGGACCGCTCGCCGGGCAGCAGCTCACGCGCGTGCCGCACCTCTCGGACTACTGGTTCGACTGGCACGAGTACCACCCCGACACGACGGTGCACGCGCCATGGCAGCCGCGCGCCGCGCGCCGCTGACGGCGCCGCCACGCCCGGGCGTGGCGGCACTCCGTAGTGACGTGAGGCGGCCGGGACGACCGCTTATTGCCGGTTGTAGCTGAAGCCGGCCGCGTGTGCCTGCTCGATCGCCTGCACCATCGCCGGCACGATCGTGACGCCGGGCAGGACATTGGCGCGCAGGTCCTTGTCGATGGCTGCCGCGGCGCCCTTGCCGCGCGCCTCGAGTTCGAGCGTCCACAAGCCCAGGGCGTTGTTGCAGATGAGGAACTTCGTGCCCATCTTCTGCAGGCTCGGAATGGAGAACGCCGGCGCCGCCTGGCCGAGCATGGCGATGGTGGCCGGAATGCCCATGCGCGCGGCCACGATGTGGGCCTCGTCTTTCGTGAGGCTCGCAAACACGTTGCGCGTGTACGGCTTGCCCGCGGCATCCTTCAGTCCGAGCAGCTCACCCAGGCCGTATCTGGCCCACATCGCGTCTGAGAACCCAAGCGCCAGCGACGAGGCGGGCCCGACGCCGTAGAACGAACTGGCGACGCCGGCCTGCCCCGCAGGATAGGCGCCGAGGTAGTTGAGGATGTGCAACAGCCCGACGCCGTTCGCGTGCTGCGGGCAGTCGAAGAAACACCGGGCCTTGCCGGGCACCTCCGTGATCCAGCCGGTGTCCGCCTGCGCCTCGGCGCGCGACGGCACGGCAACACCGGCCGTGGTCAATGCGGCGGCCGCGCCGAACATGCGTGCCAGAAATCCGCGGCGTGGTGAGGGGTGAACGCTCCGCATGGGGTGCCTCCTGTGAGCAGACGTTCGCGTACGGCGAGACCCGGCTCGTCAGGCCTGGTCCGCAAGAGCAACCAAAGCGCCCAAGGGGCGGACACTACCGTACATCCAGTGACAAGCGCGGACATTTTTTCGTCCGGCGGCGCGCTGACCAGCCACCGCGGCCGGATACGCGCCGGCACCCTCAGCGCCCTGGCGCACCGTTGAGGAAGGTCGTGACGACCCGCAGCCAGGCATCGGGCTGCGCCAGCGCCAGGCCATGGCCGGCGCCGTCGAACACGTGGAAGGACGCGCGGGGATAGACCGCCCGCAGCGCCGCGCGCTGCGGCCCGCGGGCCACGCGGTCTTTCGCGCCTTCGAGTACGAGCATCCGCCCCGGCCAGGCGGCGAGCGCCTCGGCCGCGGGCGGCCCGGCGCGGTCGACGTTGATGCTCACGCGGTAGCGCGCCGCGAGGTCAGGCCACGCCAGCGTGTCGATGTCGGCGCCGTACGCAGCGCGCCACAGGTTCCGGTCGGGTGTGCCGGCGGTACTGAGGCGCACCGCCAGGCCGAGCAGCCGGCGCCACGCGGACATGGGCAGCCGGCCAAACCACGGCAGCAGACGGGCGTTCTTCGCGGCGCGTGCCGGGTCGGGCGGCCCGACGCCCGACACGATGAGATCGGTCATCGAGGCCGGGAACGTACGCAGCCAGGCCTGTGCGACGAGACCGCCGAACGACCCGCCGTACACGGCCACCGATGCGCCCCCGAGTTCGCGGCGCAGCGCCTCGAGCCAGTCGATGAGGGCAGCCAGATTCGCCGCGCGTGGATAGGTGACGAAAGCCGTCTCGTGACTGTCTGCCAGCGCCTCGCCCAGCGCGGCAAGCGGATCGGCCGGGCCGATGAGACCGGGCAGCACCACGAGGCGCGCCCGGCCTCGACCCACGCGCCGTATGCCGCCTCCCTCGTTGCCGAGGGGCACGAACGGCGCCTGCTCACGGAGGCGCGAGTACGCGCCGGCAAGGGGCGAGGGCATGGACAACCGGCTAGGCGCCCTGCATCGGCTCGTCGGCACTGCCGCCGTAGATGGCGGGCACCTTCGAGCCCATCGCCCGGAGGTACGACGCGAGCTGGCCGCGGTGGTGGATGCCGTGGTTGTTGGCCATGCCGAGGAACGACGCGGCCGGCATCTCCATCATCCCGAAGAACGAGATCGGCTTCGCCAGCGTCTCAGGCGCCATCGCGCCGACCGCCTTGAGCTTCTCGGGGAAGGTCTTCTCATAGAACGCGACGATCTCGGCCACCGTCGAGAACTGCCCTTCGACCTCCTTCACTTTGGCCGGATCCCATACGAACTGGCCGGTCAGGATGCTGTCGAGGAACCAGATGTCGGAGGTGGCGATGTGCGTGGCCACTTCCCACGCCGTGCGCGACTTCTCGTCAGGCCGGTAATCGCGGGTGTCGTCCTTCACGGCGGCGAGCACCTTGCGGGTGGCGGCGAATTCGCCGTGCATGAGCTGGGTGAACTGGTCGGCGAGGAACTTGGCGTTGTCGGGCGTCATGAGTGCAATCTCCAGGGAATAGATCGTTGCGGCGGCCGAAAGGCCACCAGACCGGGTGCCGGCAAGACTATGCGAACAAAAGGCGAAAGATCAAGCGCCTATTCCGAGCGGAGCACCTGCGCTGGGTCGAGGCGTGACGCCCGGCGGGCGGGCAGCCACGCCGCGGCGGCACAGGCGGCCAGAAGCGCGAGCGGTGCCACGGTGAACACCACAGCGTCGAAGGGCACCATGTCCACGAACACGGCGTCGAGCGCGCGGCCCACGCCGAGCCCGAGCAGCGCCCCCACGGTCACGCCGACGCCACCAATCCACAAGGCCTCGCCCAGAATCTGCGCCCGCACCCGCGCCGGCGACGCGCCCACCGCCAGCCGCACGCCGATTTCGCGCGACCGCCGCGCCACCGCGTACGACTTGGCGCCGTACACCCCAACCACGGCGATGAGCGCCGCGAAGAGACCGACGCCCGTCATGGCCGTGGCCAGCGTGCGCAGGCCCCAGTACTCGATCGACGACGCGAGGTGCGCGCCGAAGGTGGTCACGCCGAACAGGGGCACGCCGGGCGCGGTGGCCTGGATGACACGACGCACGTCAGCCAACAGCGTCGCGTCGGCGCCGGCGCGCGGGCGCACGTGGAAGTGCACGCCGCTGCGGTAGTCCTGCGCGAACGGCACGAGCACCGTGCCTTCGTTCTCGGTGGGGAACACGTTCGTGATCTGCGGCGACACGATGCCGACGATCTGCGCGGCCACCGGCGCGGCCGCGCCGCCCTCGGCCCCGTCGTCGCCGATGTGAATCGACTGCCCGAGCGCGTCGCCGTCGGGCCAGAGCTGACGCGCCAGAATGTCGTCGACGATCGCCACCGGCGGCGCGCCGGGCCGCTGCGCTTCCGCCTCGGTGAACGTGCGGCCACGCCGCAGCGTGAGCCCCATCGCGCGCGGATATCCTGCGCCGACCGCGTTCCACTTGGCCTCGAAGGCGCGGCCGTCGGCGGCTGTGGCCGGCCGATCACCGGGTACCGGTCGTGTGCCCGCGCGCCGCACTTCGTGGCCGATGTTCACGCCACCGAATGGCACGGTCACGCCCACGGCGGCCGTCTCCACCCCTGGCAGCGCCCCGAGCGCCGATTCGATGGCGGCGTAGAGCGGCAGGGCCCGCGCTTCGTCGAGGCCGGCCAGCGCGCCGTCGAGATCCGCGATCACGGTGGACTCGGACGACATCGCGGTATCCACCGCCGTGCCGTCCTGCGCCAGGCGTACGAAGAGGCCGGCCGCCACGAGCAGCGCGAGTGACAACGCGATCTGCGCGGCCACGAGCGGCGACCGCAGCCAGCGGCGTTTCGTCGGCGCGGTGTCGCCGAGCTGATGTTTGAGATCGGCGAACTGGCGATCGCGGGAATGGATGAGCGCCGGACCGAGCGCGAAGAGCATCGCCGCCACGACACCGAAGCCGAAGGCCGCGGCCGTGGCCGCGCCCGACGTGCCGGCATCCACGGCGAGGGCGATGGGCAGGCGCGCCAGCAGCGTGCCGAAGAAGGCGTCGATCGCGGGCACGGCCACGAGCCCGCCCACGACGGCGGCGGCGCTGCCGACGAGGAACGCTTCCACGAGCAGCTGCCGGATGATGCGGGCGCGGCCGCCGCCAAGCGCCAGCCGGATGGCGAACTCGCGCCGCCGCGCTTCGCCGCGGGCCACGAGCACCGAGGCGAGGTTCAGACACACGATGAGCAGCACCGCGCTCGTGAGGCCGAGGAACACGATGGCCACGGTGGTCAGCACACGCTCGTCCGTCGGATTCGTGCTCGTGCCGAACCGCGGCAAGGGCGCGGCCGACAGCGCGCGCTGACGGGACTGCGCAGGAAGGGCCTCGGCCAGGGCGGCATCGGCCGCGGCCAGACGCGTGGAGGCCGCCGCCGGCGTGACACCGGGCGCGTGGCGCCCCACGCGGTAGCGCGTAAAGGGGTGGGGCGCGGCGAGCGGCCGCGTGTCACCGGCGAACGACTCGGTGCGCAGCAGGTCGAAGGTGCCGAGCGGCAGCAGCA
>JAEUQR010000174.1 GCA_016789705.1 Acidobacteriota bacterium | reverse complement strand
GGCATCGACGTGGGTGTAGACCCTGAAGGCGTGAAGCGCACCATCGGCTACATGTCGCAGAAGTTCTCGCTCTACGAAGCGCTCACCGTAGACCAGAACATCCACTTCTTCGGCGGCGTCTACGGCCTGGCCGGTGCGCGTTTCGCCGAACGCCACGAGTTCGTGCTCGACATGGCCGGCCTGCGCGGCCGCGAGAAAACGGTGACGAAGGCGCTCTCGGGCGGCTGGCGCCAGCGCCTGGCGCTTGGCTGCGCCGTGCTGCACGAACCGCCCATCGTGTTCCTGGACGAACCCACGGGCGGGGTAGACCCGGTGAGCCGCCGCCAGTTCTGGGACCTCATCGGCGCGCTCGCCGAACGTGGCGTGACGGTGCTCGTCACCACGCACTACCTCGACGAAGCGGAACACTGCCACCGGCTCGCCATCATCCACCGCGGCCAGATGGTGGCGCTCGGCTCGGCCAGCGAGCTCAAGGGTGTGTTCGCAGACCGGCCGATCCTGGAAATCCAGTCGCCGCGTCCGGTCGAAACGATGGCCGCGCTCGAACGCCTGCCAGACATCGAGAAGACCAGCATCTTCGGCACGACCGTACACGCGGTGCTGCGGCATGCCGGGGTAGACCCGGCCGTGGTGCGCGCCGCGCTCGAATCGCAAGGCCTGGCCGTAACGGCCGTGCAGCCGGTCACACCATCCCTCGAAGACGTGTTCCTCGACGTAGTCGAACGCCGCGAGCAGCGCGAAGGCGGAGGGCAGGCGGCATGATGGTCACCGCCCGCGCCATGGTGCGCAAGGAGCTGCGGCAGATTCAACGCGATCGCCGCACGCTGCTCATCCTGGTGTTCGTGCCGGCGCTGTTCCTGCTGCTCTACGGCTACGCGCTCAACTTCGACATCCGGAACATCGACCTGGCGGTGGAAGACCAGGACGGCTCAACCGCCAGCCGCGAGCTGGTCGCCGCCTTCACCAACTCCGGCTACTTCACGTATGCGGGCGCGGCACACAGCCAGCGCGAGCTCGACTGGCTGATCGACACGAATGCCGCCCGTGCGGCGCTCGTGATTCCCGCCGGTTACGGACGCGACCTGCGGAACCGCGTGCCCGTGCGTGTGCAGGTGGTGGTGAATGGCGACAACGCCAACACGGCGTCTGCCGTAGTGGGTTACGCCGGGGCAATCGTGGCCGAAGCGGGTGCGGAAATGCTGGCGCTGGCGGCCGGCGGCGGGGGCGGCGGCACCCCGCGCGCGCTCGTGAGCTTCGAACCGCGCGTCTGGTACAACCCGCAACTGCGCAGCGCGCTCTTCCTTGTGCCCGGCCTCATCGCCTACATCTCGATGATCACGGCCGTGATTTCCACCTCGCTGGCGGTCGTGCGCGAGAAGGAACGCGGCACCATGGAGCAGATCCGCATGGCGCCGGTGAGTCCGCTGGCGTTCGTCATCGGCAAGACCATTCCGTATTCGGTGATTGCGTTCGTGTCGGCCGTGCTCATCGTGCTCGTGAGCATGGCGCTCTTCGGCCTGCCGCAGAACGGCCCGTGGTGGCTGCTGTTCCTCACGATCGCGCTGTTCCTGGTGGGCGCGCAGGGGCAGGGGCTGCTCATCAGCACCGTGGCGTCCACCCAGCAAGTGGCGTTCCAGCTCGCGCTGCTCTCGAGCTTCCTGCCCACGTTCATCCTCTCGGGCTTCATCTTTCCCATCACGAGCATGCCGGCGGCCGTGCAGGCCATCACCCACATCGTGCCGGCGCGCTACTTCGTGGCGGCCCTCAGGTCTGTGGTGCTCAAGGGCACGAACATCGACGTGGTGTGGACGCAGCTCGTGGCCCTGGTGGTCTTCGCGTCAGTAATGCTGGGCCTGTCGGCTCTGCGCCTCAAGCGGGAATGGCGGTGACGCGATGATGGCCGGCCTCAAGCGCGTAGGGCACCTGCTCACCAAAGAGCTCATCGAGCTGCGGCAAGACCCGCGGCTCTTCGGCATCGTCATCATGGCGCCGATCATCCAGCTCTTCGTGCTGGGCTATGCCGCCACGACAGACGTCAAAGACATCCCGCTGCTGGTGGTAGACGGCGACCGGTCGTCTGTAAGCCGTCAGCTCATCGAGCGCTTCGAAGCCTCGTCGAACTTCTACGTGGTGGACGTCGTGAGCGGCGACGGCGCGATTGAAGATCACCTGGCGCACGGCACGGCCTGGATGGCGCTCACGATTCCGGCCGGCCTGGGCGCGAACGTGGCCGCCGGGCGCCCCAGCACTGTGCAGGTGATTGCCGACGGCACGGATTCGAACTCCACCGGCGTGGCTCTGGGCTACGCGCGCAACGTGGTGGCGAGTTATTCCGCCGAACGCACGGCCGAACGCCTGCCCGGCGGACGGATAGTTGCGCCCATTGACGCCGACGTGCGCGTGTGGTTCAACGCGCGGCTCGAAAGCCGCGACTTCATGGTGCCGGGCATCATCGCGCTCTTGCTGCTCGTGGTGACCACGAACCTGAGCGCCATGGCCATCGTGCGCGAACGCGAAGTGGGCACGCTCGAACAGCTCAACGTGACGCCGCTCGCCCGCTGGGAACTGATTGTGGGCAAGCTACTGCCCTACGCGCTCATCGGCATGTTCGACGTGGTGCTCGTGACGCTCGTGGCCGTCTTTTGGTTCGAGATCCCGCTGCGTGGCAGCTTCCTGCTGCTGTTCTTCTGCAGCGGGATGTATCTGCTGAGCACGCTGGGCCTGGGCCTCTTCATCTCAACCATTTCGCAGACGCAGCAGCAGGCGTCGATGACGGCGACGTTCTTCTTCCTCACGCCGATGATCTACCTCTCGGGCTTCACGTTCCCGATCGAGAACATGCCCGAGTGGATCCAGTACGTGACCTACGCCATTCCGCTGCGCTACTTCCTGGTGATCGTGCGCGGCATCTTCCTGAAGGGCGTAGGCGTAGACGTGCTCTGGCCGCAGATGGCCGCCCTGCTCGCGTGCGGCGTCGTGCTCATCACGCTGGCGACGTTGAGGTCGAGTAAGCGGTTGGCATAGCGGGCGGGGCCTCGTGTGCGGGGGTGCAGCGCCGCCCCCGAGTCTGGCCGTGTCATCATGATCGCCGCCCGCGGCAACGTCGCCGCTCGCGTCCCAACCTACGCCCATGACCGCATCGCTTCGTCTCGCCGTCCTCACCGTCGCCCTGCCCCTGACCCTCACCGCGTGCTCCAGCGCCCCGGCCACCGAACAGGCGGCGCCCGCCGCGTCGTCCGCCGCCCCTTCGGCGCCGGCCAGCGCGCCCTCCACAGACCCGGAGTTCGAGGCGGTGAAGGCCGCCACGCCCGTGGTGGCGTGCGACATCATCACGCTGGAAGAAGTGTCGGCGCTCTACCCCGGCATCACCTTCACGCTGAAGACGAAGCTCGACCCGCGGATGAGCGGCTACGCATGGGACTCGCGCTGCGAGTACGAAGCCGGCGTGGGCACGATCGAATTCGCCAAGACGCAGCCCACGCACTCGGTGCAGGTGTTCGTGAACACCGTGGCCAGCGAGGCCAAGGCGCAGGCGAACCTGAAGTCGCGCGCCGAAACCGCGGCGTCCATGCCGAGCTACAAGGCGCAGCCAGACCTGGGCCCCTCCGGCTACACGACCACCGGCACCGGCACGGCCTCTGCGTTCCTCACGAAGGGGCAGGCAGAGATTCAGTTGCTCGTGTCGGAGCTGAAGAGCCCGAGCGACGAGAAGGTCAAGAAGCTGCTGGCGCTGGCGAAGAGCCTGTAGCGCTCGCGACGCGCTAGAATGGCCGTCAGAGGCGCATCCATGCCAGCGACCGTTCCGGCCGTGCACAGCGACCCAGAAATCCTTGGCGGCACCCCCGTGTTCGTCGGGACCCGTGTGCCGTTTCGGAGTCTGATCGACGACCTCGAGCGCAGCCACAGCTTGGACGAGTTCCTCGACGCGTTCCCGTCGGTGTCGAAAGAAAAAGCGGTGGCTGCCCTCGAGGCGGCGCACGAGGCAGTGAGCGCCGGTGCGCGTTCTGCTCGATGAACAGCGCGGCAGGTCGGTAGGAGTCACAGTTCAAACGGAGGTAGGACCGTGCCCCTCTTCAAAAAAGTAACCAGGCATGGCAATTCCTCGGGTGTCATCCTCGACCAGCCCATCCTCAAGCAGGTTGGCTGGGAACCGGGCACCGAAGTCGAGGTCAATGTCGAGGGCGACGCCGACGCGCGCGAGTTCGACGCCGCGGCTGACCGCGTTTTCAAACGCCACGCCAGGTCGCTCGAGAGACTGGCCAAGTAAGGGCACTCGCCGACGTTTCCGCGGAAACGCCGGCGACCCCGCTCCCAACGCGTCTTCGTAGAATCTGAGCCGACGCGCAGCTCATCGCGTCGAAGATTCTGAATCCCCCGCATACTCCCGGCGGAAACTAGGCCCAATTCCGCGCGGCACGGCGTTGGCTACGCCATCGTCCGTTGGGCAGCGCTACACTCACCAAATGCCCGGGGAGGATCGGATGCGGCCAGCGGCGCCAGCCGTGGACACACGGCTCACGTACGACGACTTCCTGCTGTTCCCAGACGACGGGAAGCGGCACGAGCTCATCGACGGGGTGCACTACGTGACGCCGTCACCGCGGCTGCGCCACCAGGACCTCGTCGGCCGGCTGCACGGCGCGATCTACGTGTACCTGCAGCAGCACCCCGAGGCCGGCCGTCTGTTCCTGGCGCCACTCGATGTGGTGCTCTCGCACTACGACGTGGTCGAACCCGACCTGCTCTTCATCGCCAACGATCAGGCCGGCATCATGACCGAGAAGAACATCCAGGGCGCGCCCGCACTGGTAGTGGAAGTGATGTCGAAGAGCACGCGGAAGCGCGACGCGCAGATCAAGCGGCGGCTCTTCGAGCAGGTCGGCGTTCGCGAGTATTGGCTCGTCGATCCGGAGCTCGACACGGTGCAGGTCTTCCGGCCCACGGCTGAGGGACGCCTGGCCCGGGTTGAGGAACTCACCGCCGAGGACGGCGGCACGCTCACCACGCCGCTGCTGCCGGGCTGCGGCATCGACATCCGCACGCTGTTCCGCCCGACCCTGTGACGGTCTTGCCTTCGCAGCCGCTGTCCATGCCTTCGGCACCGGCGGCAGGAACTGCGCCGGGGCTTCCCGTCGCCCATCAGAACGCCGTATTACGTATATACTGAATGAGGTTCGAGTGGGACGCCCGGAAAGCTGCGGCCAACGCGGCGAAACACGGTGTCACGTTCGCCGACGCCGTGACGATCTTCGTCGATGCGAACGCACTGGATGGCCCGGACCTGGGGCATTCCGAGACAGAGCCGCGCCACTTACGCCTGGGGACGGCCGCCGACGGGCGCGTGCTCATGGTGGCCTACACGATCAGGAGACGAGCCGATGTCGAAACGATCCGCCTCATCAGCGCGCGACGCGCGAGCCGGCGTGAGCGCGCGGCGTACCGCCGGAAGAATTGACTTCAGCGACCTCCCCGAGTTGTCGCCGGCCCAACTGGGGGCCATGCGCCGGGTGGGGCGACCGCCGCTCGGGGAGACCGCACGCCAACTGATCGCGATCCGCGTCGACGCCAAGGTGCTGGCGCGGTTCCGCAAGGAAGCGCGGCGCCGCGGTG
>JAEUQR010000138.1 GCA_016789705.1 Acidobacteriota bacterium | reverse complement strand
TGGAGTACCGATTCATCCTCGGGTGCACCGAGGCAGAGACGGCGGAACTCCTCGGCGTCTCGACCAAGACGGTTGCCCGCGACCTCGGATTCTCGAAGACGTGGCTCTTTCGCCGGTTGCGTGACGGCCGGCCGGCCGCGGAGCGCGGGTGACGGCGCTCACGCACGAGCCCGGGCCAGACGCGGCGCGTTTCGCGCTCGTCGAGTCGCTGTTCCTCCAGGCCCTCGACCTGCCCGGCGATACCGATCTTGCCCGCTGGCTCGACGCGCAGACGAGCGATACATCGATCCGCGCCGAGGTGTGGTCGCTGCTCGAAGCGGACGCGGCGCGCCTGGCCTGGGACCGCGACCTGCAGGCCGACGCCCTGCGGCTGCCAACCGCGAGATTCGGTCCCTACGCCGCCGTCGGGCATCTCGGACGCGGCGGAATGAGCGTGGTCTACCGGGCCCATCGCGTCGACGGGCAGTTCAACGACACGGTGGCGCTCAAGGTGCTGGCGCCGCACTTCCGCGCGCCCGACTTCTACCGCCGCTTCGAACGCGAGCGTCAGCTGCTCGCCACGCTGCGCCACCACCACGTGGCGACGCTCATCGATGGCGGCATCTCGAGCGACGGCGAGCCGTTCCTGGTCACCGAGCTCATCGACGGGCGGCCGATTGACCAGCACGCCGATGCCCACCGCCTCGACGTCGGCGCCCGCGTGGCCCTCGTGCTGCAGGCGTGTGCCGCGGTCGACTACGCCCACCGGCGGCAGGTCGTGCATGGCGATGTCAAGCCCGGCAACATCCTCGTGAACGCCGAGCGGATTGTGAAGCTGCTCGACTTCGGCACGGCCCGGCTGCTTGCCTCGAACGAAGGAGCCACCGCGACGCAGGACCGGATGCTCACGCCGCGGTATGCGAGCCCCGAGCAGCTGCGCGGCGAGCGCGTGACGGTCGCGAGCGACATCTATGCGCTCGGCGTGCTCACCTACGAGCTGCTCGCTGGCGCGTCGCCGTTCGGGCCCGATCCGACGATTGCCGACGGCCTCGCGCGCGCGAGCGGGACGCTGGCGCTTCCGCCTCCGGCTGCGGCCGTGACCGCTGGCGCCGCGGCGGCGCGCGGCACCAGTGTGGACGCGCTGCAGACGACGCTCGCCGGGGTGATGACCGACGTCCTGGCGCGCGCGCTCGCCTTCGCCCCTGACGAGCGGTTCGCCAGCGCTGCCGACTTCGCGGCCGCCCTCGGCGGCGCGGCGCGGCCGGGCAGCCCGGACGCTGGCGCGGGTCCACGCCGTCCGGTGCCGCCGACGTTCGCCGCCGCGCCCGGAGTCCGGCGGTGGTCGAGGGTCGGGGTCATGCTCGTCGCCGGCATGCTGGGGCTCGCGGGGCTCACGCTCGCGCGTCTGGCCAGCGCTACGGCTCCGCCGGGGGGCGTCGGGCTCGCGACGCCAACGGTGACCGTCGCCGTGCTGCCGATGACCAACGCCACGGGCGACCCCTCGCTCGCGCCCTTCGTCGATGTGCTGGCCGACGATCTCGCCGAGGCGTTGGCGCGTGCGCCGTCGGTGCGGGTCACGGCCCGGACCTCCACGCTGTCGTTGGCGTCGTCGGCGCCAGACGTGAAGGCGGTGGGCGCAGCGCTCGGTGTGCGCCATGTGGTGCTTGGCGACACTGCCCGCGCCGGCGATCGCCTGGAAGTGCGGCTGCGGGTCGTCAGGGCCGCCGACGCGCAGGAGGTCTGGGCTGAACGGTTCACGGCCGAGCGCACCGCGGTGTTCACCGTGGCGCAGTCGGCCGCCGTGGCGGTGCTCCAGGCCATCGGCGCTGGTGTCGACACCGCGCCGGTGCGGTCCGACGTGACCACCCCGCGCGATCCGCGGGCGCGTGACGCCTACGCTCGTGGCCGCCACTTCATGCGGCAGACCACGGTCACCGGCGCACAGGCCGCCGTCGAGGCGTTCGACGAGTGCCGCCGCGTCGAGCCCGACTTCGGACGGTGTCACTCGGCGTGGGGCTACGCGCGCAGCTATCTCATCGCCACGAGCGGCGCCCCGCAGCCGGACGACCTGCGCGAGGTGGAGCGCGCCATGACGCGGGCCGTGGAACTCGAGCCGGGCAACGCGACGGCGCTCGCCAACCTGGCCGGCGTCGACATCATGTACCGCTACGACTGGCCCGCCGCCCGCATCAAGTACGTGCGCGCGGTGCAGGCGTCACCGCGCCTCGCGCTCGAGGCGTATGCCGGCGGGTTGGCGCTCGCCGGCCATCTCGAGGAGGCCGTGTCGCTCTACCGGCACGCGCTCGAGTGGGATCCGCTCAGCCTGGCGCTGCACTTCAAACTCGCCGGCATCCTGACGGCCATGGGACGGGTCGACGAAGCCATGGCGGAGTACGCGGCCGTCGATGCGGTGGTGCCTCGGCACCCGGCCACGCTCTGGGGCCGCGCGTCGATCTACTTCGGGCTGGGGCAGATCGAGAAGGCGCTCGAGCAGGTGGCGGCGTTCAAGCAGGCGTCGATTCAGCAGCCGAACTCGCCGATGACCGACGTCCTCGTCTGGGCGAACACGGGGCGCGAGGCCGAGGCGCTGGCGGCGCTGCGTGCCTTCGAGTCTGGCGCCGGGGCGCAGACGCCCTTCGCAGTGGCCACGGGATACGCGCAGCTGCGCCGGCCGGCCGAGGCGGTCATGTGGCTGCTGCGCGCGATCGAGCAGCACGACCCGGGCGCGGCAACGCTTGTGTTCGAGCCAGGCCTCGACCCGATTCGTGGCGCGCTCGAGTTCCGCGCCGTCTGGGACGCGGTGCCGAAGCTGACCCTCGAAGCGGCCTACCCTGGCGGTCCGGCCCTCCAGCGCCGCAGATAGCCCGCCGTCTGGCGGTGATGTCCAATTCCGCCCGCCGAATCCGCCTATGCCCGTGAAGGCCAGCTACCTGCTGGCCCGGTAGGGAGCGAGACGGACTATGGCGACGAATGTGTGGTCGGGTGGGGCCGGGCGAACCGGCTCGTCGTTCGGGGGCAGTGACGTCCATTCTGGCGATCGAGCCGTCGGGCCGCGGCAGGTCCTGTTGCTCGCGGGTGGCACCGGCACATGCCGGCGTCAGGTGTGGCCGCAGCTGCTGGCGATGGTACTCGTCCTTGGCGCGGCCGCTGCGAGTGCGCAGTCGTTGACGCCGGTCACGCGGTACCACCTGGCCGACAACACCAACGTGGTTTCGCATCGCGAGGTCGACGTGACCGGCGACGGGCGTCCGGACGTGCTCGTGCGCCGCCTCACGAGCAG
>JAEUQR010000115.1 GCA_016789705.1 Acidobacteriota bacterium | reverse complement strand
AGCACCATCGCGATGTGCGTGCGTTCGGCGTCGCGCAGGGTCGGCAGGCGCCCCGAGGTGGCCGGGCTCTCGGCGAGCGGCGCGTGCAGGAACTGGATGTCCTCGCCGCGAATCACCGCGCCGGGGGCCGACAGCGACGCCCGCGAGATGGTGCTCTCGAGCTCGCGGATGTTGCCCGGCCAGTGATAGCTGAGCAGCCGGTCGGTCGCTTCCTGCGACAGCCGCTTGGCGTCGAGCGGCAGCCCGTTGGTGGCGCAGTAGCGGGCGATGAAACGCTGCGCCAGCACCGGGATGTCGACGGCGCGTTCCTTGAGCGAGGGCAGCCGGATCGAGAAGGCGTTGACGCGGTAGAAGAGGTCTTCGCGGAAACGGTTCTCGCGCACGAACTGGTCGAGCGGCCGGTTGGTCGCCGAGATGAGGCGGAAGTCGACGTGAATCGACTTGCTGCCGCCCAGGCGTTCGAAGCGCCGTTCTTCGAGCACGCGCAGGATCTTCGCCTGGGCGACGAGCGAGAGGTCGCCGACCTCGTCGAGGAAGAACGTGCCGCCGTTGGCGAGTTCCAGGCGGCCCGGCTTGCGGTCGTGCGCGCCCGTGAACGCGCCCTTCTCGTAGCCGAAGATTTCCGATTCGAAGAGCGTGTCGGGCAGGGCCGCGCAGTTGACCGCCTGGAACTTCTCCTGGCCGCGCCGCGACAGCTCGTGGATCATGCGGGCCACGACTTCCTTGCCGGCGCCGGTCGGACCGAGGATGAGCACCGAGATGTCGGACTTCGCGGCGGTGCGGATCCACTCGAAGATGGCGAGCATCTTCTCGTCGCGGCCGATCATCTCGCGAAAACGCTGCACCGAGGGCGAGGTGTCTTCGATGCCCACCGCGGCGCGCCGCTCCAGGAAGTTGTCGAGCTGCTGGCCCATCGGCGTGGACGGGTCGACGCGCGCGGCCGTGTAGGTGAGCGGGTCGCCCGAGATGCGCCGCACGACGCCTGAATCGACCAGTTCCTTCAGGCAGTTCTCGACGTCGAGCCGCATGCGGCCGAACGCCTGCATGATGCCTTCGGCGTCGAACTGCTCGGTGGGTCTGGCGCTCAGGAACCGCAGGATGCCGGCGCGCAGCGGAGACTGCACGAGGACGCGAAAGCGCGTCTCGGCGTCCGATTCCGGACGGGAAGTCGAGCTGCTCGCTCGACGGGCGGCAAACGTGATGTCGTCCACGTGGGTTCCGGGCTCCTACTGTCCTTCTATCGGACAGTCGGCCGACGGGGTTAGCCTATGGAGGAGATTCGTGCCGGCGTATGCAGTTCCGTGTGGTTTCACGCCCCGGTGATACTCTACGCGTGCCGTTTTTTTCCGGAGGATCGACGCTCGTGCCCCATCGCGCTCCTGGCTCACCTAAGAAACGCAACCATCTCGCGGGCCGTCCCATCCGCTATTACCGCCCGCGCGGGAGCGCCGAGATCCGCACCCTCATCGACGAGGGGTTCCAGGCGTTCAACGCCGCCCGGCTGGGTGAGTCGTGCCGGATCTACTGCGACAAGATGCTGTCGCCCGACCACGACACCACGATCGCCCTCACGGTGGCGGGCGCGCTGACCCCGGCGGGCCTCGGCGGCGCCATGATCGAGCTGATGGAGCGCGGGCTCATCGACTTCGTCATCAGCACCGGCGCCAACCTCTATCACGACCTCCACTACGCGCTGAACTTCACGCTGCACCGCGGCTCCCCGTTCGTCGACGACCGCGAGCTCTACGACGAGGGCGTCATCCGCATCTACGACGTGCTCTTCCCGGCGCAGGTGCTGCTCGACACCGATACCTACGTGCGCGAGTTCCTCGTGCGCTCCGGCATCGACGGACCGGTCTCGACGGCCGAACTGCACTACGCCCTCGGTCACGACCTGCTGACGATGCACCCGGGCTGCGAGCAATACTCGGTGCTCGCCGCCGCCGCCAGAGCCGGCGTGCCGATCTACACGTCGTCGCCCGGCGACAGCTCCATCGGCATGAACATCGCCTTTCACGAACTGATGAACGGCGGCCGGCTCATGATCGACCCGAACAAGGACGTCAACGAGATCTGCGCCATCATCCTGGCCGGCCAGAAGAACGGCGCCGTCATTCTCGGCGGCGGCTCGCCGAAGAACTTCTACCTGCAGGGGCAGCCCACGCTGTGGGAGGTCTACGGCATCCCCAAGGGTGGCAACGACTACTTCATCCAGATCACGACCGACCAGGTGGTCTGGGGCGGGCTGTCGGGCGCCACCCCGGCGGAAGCCGTGAGCTGGGGCAAGGTGAACCCGGGCGTGCTGCCCGACACCTGCGTGACCTACTGCGACTCGACGATCGCGTTCCCGCTCTTCGCGGAATACGCCGTCGGGCACGCCAATAACCGCCGTCCGCTCAAGCGCCTCGTCGAGAAGCGCGACGCGCTCGTGGCCGCGCTCAAGGCGGAAGCCTCGAAGCCGCGCGACGCCGAAGACGCCTAGCCGGATGGTGCGACTGCGCGGCGCCACGGTCGTGAGCCCGGAGGGGCTCGTCCGCGACGCCGCCCTCGTCATCACCGATGGCACGATCGCCGAGATCGCGCCTGACACCGGCGCGTCCGCGGACGACGTCGCCTGCGACGGCGGCTGGATCGTGCCGGGCTTCATCGACACGCACATCCACGGCCTGCGCGGGATGGACGTGCTGGCGGATGCGGCCGCGGGCGCAGTGGCGGCCGTGGCGTCGGCGCTGCCGCGCTACGGCGTCACCGGCTTCCTGCCCACGTCGGTCGCGTGCCCGCCGGCGGACCTCGCGACGTTCCTCGCGGCGGTGAGCGTCGCGGCGGCCGATCCGGCGCCCCAGGGCGCGCGTGTGCTCGGCGCCCATCTCGAGAGCAACTTCATCAGCGCCGACTTCAAGGGCGCGCAGCCGGCACGGTGCCTGCGCCTGCCGCCGGTGCCCGGCGAGCCGCTCGAGCGCGACGGCGTGTTCACCGGCGCGGCGATCCTCGCCACCATCGACACCCACAGCGGCGCCGTGCGCATCGTGACGCTGGCGCCGGAACTGCCGGGCGCCCTCGACCTCGTGGCGCGCCTGACCGCGGGTGGCCATCGCGTGTCGCTCGGGCACTCGGCCGCGACCTTCGACCAGGCCCGGGCTGCCATTGCCGCCGGCGCCTGTCATGCGACCCACCTCTTCAACCGCATGCCGCCGCTTTCGCATCGTGCGCCCGGCCTGGCGGGCGCCGTATTGGCCGCGGACGGCGTCATCTGCGAGATCGTGGCGGACGGTCATCACGTCCACCCCGCGATGATGCAGATGGCCATCCGCGCCAAGGGCCGGGGCCGTGTGGCGGCGATTACCGACGCGGCGGCCGTGGCCGGCCTGCCGCCGGGCGCCACGGCGCGCCTCGGCGACCAGACCATCCGTGCCGGGGCCCGCTGCGCCGAATTGCCCGATGGCACCATCGCCGGCAGCATCGTCACCATGGACGCGGCGTTCCGGCTGCTCGTGACCGCCGTGGGGCTGTCGGTCGTGGATGCGGCGCACCTGACGGCCACGACGCCGGCCGCGGCGGCCGGCCGTCCCGATCTCGGGCGCCTCGCCGTCGGCCATCCGGCGGACCTGGTGGTGCTCGATGCCGGCTTCCGCGTGCGGCAGACCTGGGTCGCCGGACGGTGTGTATGGAACTCCGGGGGCGGCACGGCCGTCTCTCCGGCCGAGGTGCGGTCATGACAGCACGGCTGAACGGCGTTGGCGCGACGGGAGCGGTCCTCATGGCCCTGGCGCTCACCGGGTGCACGGTGAACGTCAACACCGAGGGCGCCACGGCGTCCGAGACTCACACGTTCAAAGTGGGCGGCGCCCCGAAAGTCACGCTCGACACCTTCGACGGCTCGATCGAGGTGCACTCCTGGGACCGCCCCGAGGTCGAGGTCATCGTCGAAAAGCAGGCGCAGGACGACACCGTCCTTCAGCAGATAGTCGTCGAGCAGTCGCAGGACGGCGACACGGTCACGCTGCGCGTGCGCGGGCCGGCCGAGAGCGGCCACGACGGCATCCAGATCGGCGTCATCTACTCGCCCGGCGCGAAGCTGCGCGTGGCCCTGCCGAAGTCGGTCGTGCTCGACGTCCGGAGCGGCGATGGGTCGATCACGGTCGAGGACGTCTCCGGCACCGTGACGATGCGCTCGGGCGACGGGTCGCTTGTCGGGCTGCGCGTGTCGGGCGATGTGCGCGCGACGACCGGCGACGGGTCGATCCGCCTGCGCGAAGCGGGGGGCAAGGTGGACGTCGAGACGCAGGATGGCAGCGTGGTCGTGAACGGCACCTTCACGGCGCTCCGTGCCAAGACGGGCGATGGCTCCGTGCGGGTGGCCGCCGAGAAGGGCAGCGCCATCGAGAGCGACTGGCTCATCGACACGGAGGACGGCAGCGTGGAGGTGCGCCTGCCGGAAGGCGTGAACGCGGTCGTGGATGCCGCGACCTCCGATGGGTCGATCCGGTCGAGTCATCCCGGACTGACCGTGCCCGAGACGTCCGACGGTGACGGCGAACGGCGCGACGACCGCCGTGCGCTCAAGGCCACGCTCGGCCAGGGCGGGCACACGCTGCGCGTGCGCACGGGCGACGGCACGATCCGCTTCGAGCCGTAGGCGCCATCAGACCGGCGGCCGCGGCGAGGGGTTCGCGTACGGTGTCGGATCGAAGACGCCGGCCTCCGCGAACGCGTCGCGCCGCTCCCGGCATTTGCTGCACAGCCCGCAGTGCCGGTCGCCGGCCGGCTGCATGCACGAGAGCGTCAGTTCGAAGGGCACGCCGAGCCTCGCGCCCAGTTCGATGACCTGCGCCTTGGTCAGGGCCGCGAACGGCGCCACCACCATCAGCGCCTGCGCGAGGCCGCGCGAGAGCGCCTCGCCCATCGCCGCGAAAAATGCCGGCGTGGCATCCGGAAACGGATTCCCGGCCAGCGCCCCGAGTGCGATGCGTCGCGCGCCGTCGCGCGCCGCGACGAGTCCGGCCTTGGCGAGCAGCGCGAGGTTGCGGCCGGGGAGATACACATCCGCGTCGGGCGTGTCGTAGGCGGGCGGCGTGCCGGCGATGGCCCAGTGGTCCGCCGGATAGACGTCGCGCATCGGCAGGTCGACGACGGTGAGCGACCTGAGTCCTGCCAGGGCCGGCGAGGCGATGAGCCGCGACAGCATCTGCAACTCGGCGGCCTCCCACGCCAGACCCGAACGCACGTAAATGGGCCGCACGTGGTGCTGCGCCGCCTCGTGCGCGAGCAGCACGGCGCTGTCGAGCCCGCTCGACACGAGCACGACGGACGCCGGACGGGACTCCATGCAGGCGGAAGGATACAATCTTCGCCAGGCGCGGTGCGAGACGTTCTCCGGCGGCGGGCCCGATGATCAGTGCAGTGACGGGCCTCGTGGCCTTCGACCTCGACGGAACTCTCGTGGATTCGGCCGGTGATCTCGCGTCGGCGGCGAGCGCCCTCACCGTGGAACTCGGCGGCCGGGTGCTCACACGCGCCCAGGTCGTGGCGATGGTGGGCGAGGGCGCGTCGGTGCTCGTGCGTCGGGCGCTCACGGCCGCCGGGCTCGATCCCGAGACTCCCGGCGCGACGTCGCGGTTCCTCGAGCTCTACGACGCCCGGATGCTCGAGACGACCGTGCTCTACCCGGGGATCCGCCTCGTGCTCGACGCGCTGGATCCACTGCTGCCGCTCGCCGTCGTGACCAACAAGCCTGAGGGCGCGGCGCGCCGCCTGATCGAGGCGCTCGGTCTCGGCCGCTATTTCCTCGAGGTGATCGGCGCCGACGGCGCCTGGCCGCGCAAGCCCGATCCGGCCGGCCTGCGATCGCTCGAGGTGCACGCCGGCGGCGGACCGCTCGTGCTCGTCGGCGACTCGCCGATCGATCGACAGACGGCGGAGCGCGCCGGTGCGGCGTTTGTACTGGCGGCGTACGGGTTCGGCGCGGCGGGCCCCGCCGAGGCGCTGGCGACGCCCTACGTGGCGGCCGCGCCGCCGGACCTGCCGCGTGTCATCGGCGAGGCGCTGCGCTTCGGCCGGCTGCGGGCGTAGCGGCTGCCGCCGCCTCGGGCGTCACGTCGACTAGCAGCTTCGATGCGGCGCGGGCGCCGAGCGTGAAGAGGGTCTCGTCGGCGCCGCGGAGCTGCACCGCGTCTGCGACCTCATCGCGCGCCTCGACCGAGACCACTTGTCCGGGTTTCAGCCCGTGGCGCTCGACGAAGCGCAGGAACACCGGGTCCTGATCGCTCACGCGGGCCACGACGACGCGCGTACCCACGGGACACGTCAGCAGGGTCTCGAAGTGACGCTCGCGGATCGTGCCCTCCTTGCCGGGAATCGGATCGCCGTGCGGATCGGTTTCGGGATGTCCGAGCATCTCGTCGATGCGATCGATGAGCCGGTCCGAGACCACGTGCTCGAGGTGCTCGGCGTCGTCGTGCACCTCGTCCCAGCGCATGCCCATGACCTGCACCAGGAAGAGCTCCACCAGGCGGTGGCGGCGGAGCACGGTCGCGGCCAGACGCGTGCCGGCGGCGGTGAGCCGCACGCCGTTGTACGGCTCGTAGTCCACGAGGCCCGATTCGGCGAGCGCCTTCACCATCGTGGTGGCGGTGCCGGGCGCGACGCCGAGGGCGGAGGCAAGCTGCCCCATGGGGAGCAGCGTGGCGCCTGCGGGCAGGCGGCCGACGCCCAGGTAGACCTCCTTCAGGTAGTTCTCGACGGTGCTCGACGGCGGCATGCGACGGCCGGATCGTATCAGACCACCGTGAGCCTCGATATTGACTTAGGGCTCTGGCCGGTTGTATTTTTGATTAGTCAAAATCGCCGTGCCAGACCCTCTCACGTCTCTCGCCGTCGTGTTCGCGCTCCTGGCGCTGCTGCTCGTGCTCTTCTGGCCCGCCACGGGCCTGGCCTGGCGGTGGCGCCGCGGACTTGCGGCTTCCGACCGGGTCGAGGTCGAAGACGCGCTCAAGCACATCTGGGACGGTGAGTACCGAGAGCGGCCGGCCACGCTCGACAGTCTCGCCGGCGCGCTCGGACTCGGTGGCCGCGCCGCCGCCGAGCTGGTCGATCGGCTGGGCCGGCTCGACCTGCTGCATCACGACAACGCCGCGCTTCACCTCACGCCCGACGGCCGCCGCGAAGCGCTGCGCGTCATCCGCATCCACCGCCTGTGGGAACGGTATCTCGCCGACGAGACCGGGCTCGATGCCCGCGAGTGGCATGCGCACGCCGAACGCCGGGAGCACGGCACGAGTGAACAGCAGGCCGCCGCGCTCGCCGCCACGCTCGGGCATCCGCGCTTCGATCCGCACGGCGACCCGATCCCCATGCCGAGCGGCGAGATGCCGCCGCACCAGGGCATGCCGCTCACCCAGCTCACCGCCGACATGGCGGCCGAGATCGTGCACATCGAAGACGAGCCGGAAGCCGTCTTCGCGCAGATCGTCGCCCTGGGCCTCGTGCCGGGCATGCGCGTGCGGCTGCTCGAACGCACGCCGCATCGCCTGCGCGTGCAGGCCGAAGCCGAGGAGGTCGTGCTCGCGCCGGTCATCGCCGCCAACGTCACCGTGGTGGCCCTCGACGAGGTGGCCGAACCGGCCGAGATGACGCGCCTCTCGGTGCTGACGCCCGGAGAGAGCGCGGAAGTCGTCGCGCTCGCCGTCTCGTGCCGCGGCGCCCAGCGGCGGCGCCTGCTCGATCTCGGCGTCGTGCCCGGCACCCGCATCACGAGCGAGCTGCGCGGGCCGTCCGGCGATCCCACGGCCTATCGCATACGCGGCGCCCTCATCGCCCTGCGCAGCGAGCAGGCGGCGCAGATCTACGTGCAGAAGGTCCAGGAGTCCCCGGCATGAGTCACCCTTCGCCGGAGGCGTGCGCCGCCTGTCCGGCGCACCACCTCGGCAACCTGCAGAAGCTCGGCGTGGACATGACCGGCCACGACTACGTGGTCGCGCTCGCCGGCAATCCCAACACCGGCAAGAGCACCGTGTTCAATGCGCTCACGGGCCTCAGACAGCACACCGGCAACTGGCCAGGCAAGACGGTGACACGCGCCGAAGGAGCGTTTGCCAGCGGTGACAAGCGCTTCAAGCTCGTGGACCTGCCGGGCACCTACTCGCTGCTCTCGTCGAGTCTCGACGAAGAGGTGGCGCGCGACTTCGTCCTCTTCGGCCAGCCGGACGTGACGGTCGTGGTCGTCGATGCCACGGTGCTCGAGCGCAACCTCAACATCGTGCTGCAGGTGCTCGAGATCACGAACCGCGTCGTGGTCTGCCTGAACCTGATGGACGAAGCGAAGCGCCGCGGCATCGAGGTGGACGCCCGCCGGCTCGCCCGCGATCTCGGCGTGCGCGTCGTGCCTGCCGCGGCCCGCTTCGGCGAGGGCCTGCCCGAGCTGATGCAGGCGATCGCGGAAGTGGCGCGCGGCGAGGTGAGCGGCGGCCCGCACAAGATCGGCGAACGGTCGCCGGCGCTGCAGCGCGCCGTCACGCGGCTCGCCGATGGCGTGCGCGCGCTCGTGCCGGACCTGCCGAACGCCTCGTGGGTCGCGCTGCGTCTGCTCGATGGTGACGAACGGATTCAGACGGCGCTCCGGCGCGGCGAACTCGGCGACCTGCAGCTGGCCGCGGCCGGGGAGTCGCGCCCGCCGGTCGTGCCGCCGCCCCCCGCGCAGGTGGACGCGCTGGTCGGCCTCGCCTCCGAACTGCGCTGGCAGGTGGGCGGCGACTTCCATCAATCGCTCATGGAGTCGATCTACACGGAAGCGGCGCGCATCGCCGATCGCGCGGTGACGCGTCCGGGCACGGCGGCGCGCTTCGACCTGGACCGCGCCATCGACCGCCTGGTGACGAGCCGCCTGTGGGGCGTGCCGCTCATGCTCGCGATGCTCACGGCGGTCTTCTGGCTGACGATTGCCGGCGCCAACGTGCCCTCCGGCATGCTGGCGGCGGTGCTCATCGACTGGGCGCATCCGCTCCTGAAAGGTGCGGCCTCGGCGGTGCTGCCGTGGTGGGCGGCCGGCCTGCTCGTGGACGGCATGTACCTGGCGACGGCGTGGGTCGTGGCGGTGATGCTGCCGCCGATGGCCATCTTCTTCCCGCTGTTCACGCTGCTCGAGGACTTCGGCTACCTGCCGCGCGTCGCCTTCAACCTCGACCGCACGTTCCGCCGCGTGGGCGCGCACGGCAAGCAGGCGCTCACGATGGCGATGGGCTGGGGCTGCAACGCCGCCGGCGTCGTGGCGGCGCGCATCATCGAGAGCCCGCGCGAGCGGCTCATCGCCATCATCACGAACAATTTCGCGCTCTGCAACGGCCGCTGGCCCACGCAGATCCTGGTCGCCACGATCTTCGTGGGCAGCGTGGCGCCGGCGCACCTGGCCGGGCTCGTCTCGGCGCTCGCCGTCGTCGCCGTGGCCGTGCTCGGCATCGTGCTGACCTTCGCCACCTCGTGGCTGCTGTCGCGCACGGTGCTCCGTGGCGAGGTCTCGGCCTTCAGCCTGGAGCTGCCGCCGTACCGGCCGCCGCGTGTGCTCGCCACGCTCTACACGTCGCTCATCGACCGCACGCTCTACGTGCTGTGGCGCGCGGTGGTCTTCGCGCTGCCGGCCGGCGCCGTCATCTGGCTGGTGTCGAACATCCCGTGGGGCGAGGCCAGCCTGGCGGCGCAGATCGTGACGTGGCTGCAGCCCTTCGGCGGCCTCATCGGCCTCTCGGGGGTGATCCTGCTCGCCTACATCGTGGCCATTCCCGCCAACGAGATCGTGGTGCCGACGATCCTGATGCTGACGGTGCTCGTGAGCGGCTCGACCGGATTCGGCGCCGGCGCCGGCGTGATGTTCGAGCTCGACTCGACCACCGACACCGGGGCGCTCCTGCGCGGCAGCGGCTGGACGCTCATGACGGCGGTGTGCCTGATGCTCTTCAGCCTCGTTCACAACCCGTGTTCGACGACGATCTACACGATCTGGAAAGAGACGGGCAGCGTGAAGTGGACGGCGCTGTCGGCACTCCTGCCCGTGGGGCTCGGCGTCCTGCTCTGTTTCCTCGTGGCCCAGAGCTGGCGCCTGGTGGCCGGCTGACGGGAGCACCCGGCGTGTCGCTCGACACCGCGTTCGAGTCGCCGGCCGCGAAGGCGCGCTACGTCCGCACGCTCTTTGCCACCATCGCCGACCGCTACGATCTCATCACCCGCGTCCTGTCGTACGGGATGGACGGTCGCTGGAAGGCGCGCCTCGTGACGCGCGCCGCCGTCGTGCCGGGAGAACGTGCGCTCGATCTCGCGTCGGGCACCGGCGATCTCGCCTTCGCGCTCGCCGCGCGCGGTGCGCGGGTGGTGGGCCTCGACGTGACCCACCGCATGCTGCAGCTCGCGGCGGGGAAGGCGCGCGCGTCGCGGGCCGGCGGCGTCACGTGGACGGTGGGCGACATGGCGGCGCTGCCGTGTCCGTCGGCGGCCTTCACGCTCGTGACGACCAGCTATGGCCTGCGCAACGTGCCCGATCTCGAGACAGCGATCGACGAGATCGTGCGCGTGCTCGCGCCGGGCGGCCGCCTGCTCTCGCTCGACTTCAACCGGCCGTCGTCGCCGCTCGTCTGCGCGATCTATCTCGCCTACCTCACCGCGGTCGGCGGCGCCCTCGGCTGGCTGCTGCACGGCGATCCCGACACATACCGCTATATTCCGGCCTCGATCCGCCGGTATCCCGGCGCACGCGGTGTGGCCGAGCGGCTGCGTGCGCATGGTCTCGTCGACGTGCAGGCGGTGCCCGTGCTGGGGGGCCTGATGACGATGCATGTCGGCCGCCGGCCCGGCGGCGGCTGAACCGCTAACGTTGCTGTCGCGACGGTCCGAAACATGTCATGCAGGGCTGAAGTCGCTCAGGGGCGCACGAGAATCGGTGCAACCTCGCGCACTTCAGGTCCCGCCTGATACTCGATGCCTCTCGTAGATTCGCTTCTGACCGCAGTCGTGCGCAGCGACGGTGACGCGCTGGTGCTCCACGTGGGCGAAAAGCCCTACGTTGTGGCAGCCTCGGGCCCCGTCGAGCTGTCGCGCCAGGGTCTCGGCCTCGGAGCGATGGAAGGCATGCTCGCCCAGCTGCTGACGGCCGACGCGCTGCGCTCGCTGCGCGAGATGGGCGCCGTCGAACACGAACTCGACGATCGCGCCGCGGCCGCCGGCGACCGCTTCACGGTCGTCGCCGCGCGGGGCGGCGACGACATCTGGATCGAACTGCGTCGGCATCGCCGCGTGGCGCCGGTGGCCGCGCCGGAACCCGTTCAGGTGCCCGAGCCGGTCGCCGAGGCGCCGGTGCCCGTTTCCGCGCCGGTATCCGTGGCCGCCCCGGAATCTGTCGCCCTGCCGGAGCCCGTCGCCGCGCCGGAATCTGTGCCGGCCGTGCGCGCTCACGAACCCCCGGCGCCTGCCGCCGAACCCCTCGCCGCGCCGCCGGCGGTTGCTGTCGACACCCCTGACGAACACGTCGCGTCCGCGCCGCCCGCCCTGACCGTGTCGGCGCCGGTCGCGGTGGCAGCCACCACGGCAACAGCCGCGGCGCCGCCCGAGCCGCTCGCGGAGCCCGCGCGGCCCACGCCGGCGCTGGCCATGACCGACACCGTGTCGCACGCCGACATGGCGGCCGCGCAGCTCTTCGCCGACGACGCCGACGAGATTGACGCCGCCTCCCGCGCCCTCGCGGCCGCCGGCGACGCGCCGGCCGACGACCTCTACAAATTCGACCTGGAGGCCGCGCCCGCACGCGAGGCCGCACCGACGCCCGTGGCCCCCGCGCACGTGGCGGCGACCGAACCGGCACCCGCTGCCGCGCCCCCCGCCGAGCCGGTCGTGGTCGCGATCGAGGCCGTGCCGGAGCCGGCTCCGGAAGTGGTGGAGAGCATCGACACGCCCGCACCGGTGGTGCCGATGCCCGCCGTGGCCGCTGCACCGGAGGCGCCGCCTGCCGTGCCCGTGGCCGACGCGGCCGCGACGATCGCGGCTGCCGTCCCGCCCCCGCCGACGCCTTCCTCGGCCGAGCCTCCCGTCGTGGCCGCCGCGTCTGTTTCCCCGGCGACGCCTGTCGTGGCGCCGCCGGCTCCGGAACCCGTTCGCGCCGCCGCGCCGGTGGTCGAGCCCGCACCTCCGGCGCCGATGCCGGTGTTCGAGCCGGCTGTGGCTGCTGCGCCCGCGTCCGTCGCGGCGCCGGTGGCCGTGCCGTCGGCGCCGCCCCTGCCGGCCGTGGCCGCCGCGCCGTCGCCCTACGATCAGCCCGGCCGCTACGAATCGCCGATGCCCGCGGCCTGGTCCACGCCGTCCTCGCCGCGCTTCGACTCGCATCCGCACGAGTCGTCGCGTTACGGCGCCGTCGAGGCCCACCCCGTCCTCCCGGGCCTGGCCACGGAGTTCGACGCGATCGAACGCGAGTCGATCTCGCCCGACTCGCTGCCCGCCGTGGTGCTGTCGCTGACGCGCGATGGCGCCCGCGGCTCCGCAGGTGCCGCGCGCGGCAGCGTGCGCACGGGCGGCATCGAGCGGCTGCTGCGGCTGGCGGCGGCCCGCGGCGCCTCGGCCCTCTACCTCACCACGCAGGCCCGGCCGGCCGTGCGCGTCGATGGCGACATCCGCCTGCTCGACGGCGAGGCCGCGCTCTCGAGCGGCGACGTCGAGGCGGCGGTGCTGGAACTGGCGCCCGAAGGGGCGCGCGACAAGGAAAGCGCCGAGTGGATCCGCGATCTGCAGGACGTCGGCCGCGTCCGTATCACGACCTTCCGCGACTACCGCGGTCCCGGCGCGCTGCTGCGCATGATCCAGGCCCGCGCGACCTCGGCCGAGCAGCTCGGCCTCGTCCGCGAGATCCAGGCGCTCGCCACCGAACCGGAAGGCCTCGTCATCGTCACCGGGCCGCGCGCGAGCGGCAAGTCCACGCTGGTGTCGGCCTTCGTCGACCTCATCAACCGCCAGCGCAACGACTACGTCATCACGCTCGAGGGCCAGATTCGCCTGGTGCACGAGAGCCGCGGCTCGCTCATCAGCCAGCGTGAACTGCGCGGGAGCGCCGCGGAAGTCGTCACGGCGGCGCGCGCCGCGCTGCGCGAGAACCCCGACGTGCTCGTCATCGAAGACCTGCGGTCGCCCGACGTGCTGCAGGTGGCGCTCGATGCGGCCGGCTCGGGCCTGCTCGTGTTCGCGTCGGTCACGGCGGCCTCGGCCACCGCGGCGCTCGAACGCCTCGTCGATCTCTGCCCGTCGGATCAGCGCCGCAACGTGCGGGCCGCGCTCGCCGAGCACCTCCGCGGCGTCGTCGCTCAGGTGCTGCTGCGCAAGGCCGGCGGCGGCCGCCTGGCGGCGCGCGAACTCGTGCTCAACACGAACGCCGTCGCGGCGCTCGTGAGCGACGGCCAGATCGCGCAGTTGCCGCGGGCCATCGACAGCGGCCGCAAGCTCGGCATGGCGCCGCTCAACGACGCGCTCGTCGCCTTCGTGCAGAGCGGCGCGGTGGACGTGCGCGAGGCCTACCGCAAGGCCGACGACAAGGCCGGCCTGCTGGCGCTGCTGCGCCGCGAAGGCATCGACACGTCGTTCGTCGAACGCCTCGCCTAGCCGGACCCGTCGCGCCCGGCGACCCGTCCCTTACCGTTCAAGCCACGGCGCCAGCTCGTCGAGCAGCGCCGCCACCACGTCGTCGTCCGTCAGCGTGTCGATCGGCACGCCGTCCTTGAGCGCGCGTTCGGCGCGCATGGTGCGGCTGCCGCGGCTGCGCACCGTCGTGAGCGTCGCGCGCGGCGGGTCGAACGTGCCGTCGAGCGTCAGCTCGATGCCGTCTTCGCGCGTCCGCTCCGGCACGAGGCGCACGCCCCCCGACGGGGTCATCACGTCGAAGAGCAGGCCCTCGCTCTTGAGCACGTTGGCCATCGAGCGGAACACCGGCGTGGCCCGTTCTTCGAGAAAACGTTCGTAGGCGAGCGTGGCGGCGTCGGCGCGGGCGCGGCGCGCGACGGCGTCCTTCTTCGCGCCTTCGATCGCCTGGCGCACGGTCTTCCTCAGCTGGGCGACATCCATGTCCTATAACCTTACTGCGCCGCTCGTGTAGAGGGCGTCGATGGCCGCGGCGTCGTAGCCGAGTTCCGTCAGCACGGCGGCCGTGTGCTGGCCCAGGGTGGGCGGGCCGGTGCGGACGCTGCCAGGTGTGCCCGAGAGCTTCACCGGCACGCCGGTCACACGCACCGACCCGAGGGTCGCGTGCGGCACCGACAGCATCATCTCGCGCGCCGCGGTCTGCGGGTCCTGGAACACTTCGTCCACCGAGCGCACCGCGCCGCACGGCACACCGGCCTCGAGCAGGAGCGCGGCCCACGTCGCCCGCGGCCTGGTGGCGAACACCGCATCGAGGCGGGGCTTGAGCGCCTCGTAGTTGGCCAGGCGCAGCGCGTTGGTCTCGAAGCGCGAGTCGGCCGCCAGATCGGGCAGCTCCGCCACCCGGCAGAAGGTCTGCCACAGGGCGTCGTTGCCGACGGCGAGCGCCAGGTCGCCATCCATGGTCGCGAACGTCTCGTAGGGCGCGATCGTGGGATGGCGGTTGCCGAGGCGACCCGGAGACTCGCCGGTCGTGAAGTAGTTGCCGGCCTGGTAGGTGAGGAGCGCCGTGGTGGCGTCGAACATGCCGATGTCGACCACCTGCCCCTCACCGGTGCGGCCGCGGGCGACGAGGGCGGCGAGCACGCCCTGCGCCGCGAACATTCCCGACACGATGTCGACGATGGCGACGCCGAGCCGGTAGGGCGGCCCGTCCGCCGCGCCGGTGATGCTCATGAGGCCGCCTTCAGCCTGCATCACCGCGTCGTAGCCCGGTTCTTCCCGTCGCGGGCCGGTCTGGCCGTAGCCGGAGATCGAGCAATAGACGATCTTCGGATACCGCGCGCGGACGCTCGCCGCATCGAGACCGAGGGCGTCGAGTGTGCCGGGGCGGAAGTTCTCGACCACGACATCGGCCGTCGCCAGCAGGCGCTCGACCACCTCCCGGCCGCCGGGCGACTTGAAGTCGATGGCGACACTTTCCTTGTTGCGGTTGACGCTCAGGAAGTAGGCGCTCTCATCGCCGAGGAACGGCGGCCCCCAGCGCCGCGTGTCGTCGCCGCGGCCGGGATGTTCGAGTTTGATGACGCGCGCGCCGAGATCGCCGAGGGCCATCGTGCAGTACGGCCCGGAGAGCACGCGGGTGAAATCGAGGACGGTCGTGCCGTGCAGAGGTCCCATAACGAGGTCGCGTCCATGGTATCCGCTCGCGCCGGGGCCGTGGTCTGCTAAGTTGCAGGCATGAGCGAACCGGCTGCCGCGGCGCGCGTCGTCGTCTACACGGGTGATGCCTGAATGGCCTGCGAGAAGGTGAAAGCGTGGCTTTCACAGGCGGGCGTGGACTTCATCGCCCACAACGTCGAAACCGACTTGGCCGCCTACGACGCCCTGCTCGCGCTCGGCATGCGCACCGTACCGCTCACCGTGATTGATGGCCGGCTGGTGATCGGGTTCCGGCCCGAGGCGCTCGCCGAGGCGCTCAGTGCGCGCCGGGCGCCGTCCGATCCAGGAACGCCTTGAGGCGATCGAGGCCGGCCAGCACGTAGTCGGCGCGTTCGCCGACGCCGAAGCGCAGGTAGCCGTCCATGCCGAAGGCATCACCCGGCACGATGAGCACACTCTCTTCCTCGCGCAGCCGGTCGGTCAGCGCTGTCGAGCCGATCGGCAGCCCGTAGCGGGCGTAGAGGAACGCGCCGGCATCCGGCGTGGTCCACTCGAACGGATGGCCGCAGTCGCGCAGCCAGGCTTCCACGCGCGGCACGTTCTCGCGCAGGATGGTGCGCGTGCGGTCGAGGAGCCGCGCGCGTGTGGCCGGCGCGAGCGCCACCGTGGCCAGCCGATCGCTCAGCGCGCCCGGGGCAATCGACGTGTAGTCGTGGTACGCCCAGAGCGAGGCGGCGACGCCCGGCGGTCCCACCGCCCAGCCCACGCGCAGACCCGGCAGGCCGTACGCCTTCGAGAGCCCGCTCGTGACGATGACGCGGGCGCTGCGCCCCCACATCGACGGCGACTCCACGCCGTCGAACTCCGCGCCGCGGTAGATCTCGTCCGAGACGATCCAGGCGCCCGTGCGATCGGCGATGGCGGCGATGGCATCGAGGTCTGCGGCGGTGAGCCGCGCGCCGGTCGGATTGTTGGGCGTGTTGAGGACGATGGCGCGGGTCTTCGCGGTGACGAGCCCGGCGAGGCCGTCGAGGTCGGGCCGCCAGACGCCGCCGGTGCGCACCATCGGCCACGCACGCACGCGGCCGCCGAAAGCCTCCACCAGCCCGGCCATCTGCATGTAGGCCGGCACCATCACGACCACCTCGTCGCCCGGTTCGACCATGCGCCAGGTGACGACGAAGTTGGCTTCCGACCCGCCGTTGGTCACGAGGACGTGGTCGGCGTCCGCCCCGGGGTAGAGCGCCGCAATCGACGTGCGCAGTCCCGGCGTGCCGTTGGTCTGGGTGTAGATGAGCGGCGCGTCGACCAGGGCCTCGAGGGCCGGCCCGTCGCCGAGGAGCCCGCGGACGCTCAGCGGATGGACGCCGCTTTCCGACAGGTTGTAGCGGACCCGGTGTTCCCACTCCGATTGAACCCGTTCGAGCGTGAACGGCGCGATTCGCATGGCCGACGAGTATACTGACGGCCATTCTTCAATGCGCGAAGAACTACTGCCCCGGTTCGTCGAGATTCCCGCCGGCGAGTTCATGATGGGCGCCGACGATGGGGAAGAGGACGAACGGCCGGTGCGCGCGGTCACGGTCGACCGCTTCCACATCGGGATGCATCCGGTCACCAACGCGCAGTACGCCGAGTTCGTGCGCAACACGGGGCACCGCGCGCCCGACGTGCGCGACCTGCCGTCGTTCGTGTCGCCGGCGGCCGAGGCGGCCTTCCGTGAGCTGGCCTCGCCCTACGTCTGGCGCGGCGGCGACCTGCCCCGCGACCGCGGCCTGCATCCCGTCACGCTCGTCACCCATGCTGATGCCGTCGCCTATTGCGTGTGGCTGGGCACGCGGCTCGGCCGCGCGGTGCGGCTGCCGAGTGAAGCGGAATGGGAACGCGCCGCCCGCGGCGGTGTCGACGGCCGCCGCTATCCGTGGGGCGACGACATCGACCCGTCGCGCTCGAACTTCCTGCCCGACAGCGGCCTCAAGCGGATGCGCGGCACGCGCCCCGTGGGCACGTTCCCGGCCAATGGCTTCGGCCTGCACGACATGACCGGCAACGTCTGGGAATGGGTGGCCGACTGGTATACCCCCGACGCCTACCGCACGCTCGGCGATACCAATCCCGCCGGTCCCGTGAGCGGCACGATGCGGCTGCTGCGCGGCGGCTCCTGGGTGACGCACGACGTGCTGCAACTGCGCTGCGCCTACCGGCACAAGGTGCCCCCCGATTCCTACGCCTACAGCGTCGGCTTCCGCGTGGCCTACACCGAGGCGCCCGACATCCCGGCAGACATCGCGGACGGGGAGGCCCTGCAATGACGCGTCTCAGCGTGCTCGCCCTCGTCGTCGTGCTCACGCCCGCAGTCGCGGCCGCGCAGGCGCCGGCCGTGGCCGGGGCGCCCACCGTGGTCGTGCGCGGCGACGGGGAAGTGCGCGCCGTGCCGGACCTGGCCTGGGTCGGTCTTGGCACCGAACACACCGCGCCGACGCCGAAAGAGGCGCAGGCCGTGGTCGCCAAGGCCATGACCGCCGTGCAGCAGAAGCTCGCGGCGGCCGGCGTCGCGAAGGACGCCATGCGCACGACCGCCTACGACGTGCAGGCGCGCATCGACTGGGTGAACGGCAAGCAGGTGCCGCGCGGCTATATGGCCCGCCACGCGATCGAGGTGCGCGTCGACGACCTCGCGCGCGTCGGCGAACTGCTGGAACTGGCGATTGGTGCTGGCGGCACCTCGGTGCAGGGCGTGCGCTTCGATCTGAAGGAACGCGCCAGGCTCGAACGCGACGCCCTCACGCGCGCCGTGGCCGATGCGCGCGCCCGGGCCGACGCCGTGGCGGCCGGCGCCGGGTCTGCCATCGCCGGCATCGTGCGCATCGAAGAGGCGGGGCTCTCCGGCGGCGGCCCCGAACCGGTGATGATGCGCATGGCCGCGGCGCCGATGGCGGGGGATGCGGCGCCGCCCGTGGCGCCGGGCGAAACGGTGATCCGCGCCACCGTCACGCTCACCGCGCGGCTCAAGTAGCCGCGGCCGCCTCGGTCAACCCGCGGCTACGGTTCGATGCTGCGCCAGAGATACCAGCTGGCAATCGACCGGTAGGGCCGCCAGCGTTCCGCGAAGGCGCGCGCCTGCGCCGGCGTGGGGCGGCTCCGCTTGCGGTAGACCCGCTGGATCGCGGTGAGCAGGGCCAGGTCGGCAGCCGGGAAGACGTCCAGCCGCTGCAACTGGAAGATCAGGAACACTTCCGCTGTCCACGTGCCGATGCCCCGCACGGCCGTGAGCGCGCGGATGACCGCGGCGTCGTCGAGGGCCGGAAGTGCCGCAAGGTCGAGCCGCCCGTCGGCCACCTGGGCCGCGAGGTCGCGCACGTAACGGGTCTTGGCCGGGCCGAGGCCCGTCGCGTGCAGCGCGTCGGGATCGTGCGCCAGGAGCGTCGGGGCATCGATGGCGCCATGCGGTGACAGAGTGCACAGCCGCGCGTAGACCGTGCGTGCGGCCTTGGCCGACACCTGCTGGGCGACGATCGCGCGCAGCAGCGCCTGAAAGGCGTCCGGGGCCACGCGGGCATCGAGCCGGCAGGGGCCGACACGTTGCACGAGCGCGTGCATCTCAGGATCGATCCCGGCAAAGTGCCGCCGCGCCCGCCGGATGTCCAGGGCCATCGCAGAAATTCTTGCACGATGTGCCCGCGGCATCCGACCCAGCAATTCTTTCGCTGGCTGGGCCGTGACAGCCGTGCCATAAGCTGATGCCTTCACCCATGAGTGCTTCGATCGTGGCTGCGATCGGCCAGACGCCGCTCGTGCGCCTCTCGCGCCTCGAACGCGACGTGCCGGGCCTCGAACTCTACGGCAAGCTCGAGGCGAGCAATCCCGGTGGCTCGGTGAAAGACCGCGCCGCCCGCCACATGGTGCTCGAAGGGCTGCGCACGGGCGCCCTCGGGCCCGGCAAGCGCCTGCTCGACGCCACGTCCGGCAACACGGGCATCGCCTACGCGATGCTTGGCGCGGCGCTCGGCTTCCCCGTGACGCTCTGCCTGCCCTCGAGCGCGAGCCCCGAACGCAAGCGCATCCTCACCGCCTACGGCGCCGAACTCGTCTTCACGGATCCGATGGACGGGTCGGACGGCGCTATCGTCGAGGCGCGGAAGCGCTACGCCGACGATCCGGACCGCTACTTCTACCCGGACCAGTACAACAACGACTTGAACTGGCGGGCGCATTTCGAGACCACCGGTCCTGAGATCGTCGCCGGCACCGAGGGCCGTATCACCCATTTCGTTGCCGCGCTCGGCACGAGCGGCACGTTCATGGGCACCGGGCGCTATCTGCGCGCCCACGTGCCGGGCGTGACGCTCATCTCGGTGCAGCCCGAGTCGCCGCTGCACGGGCTCGAAGGCCTGAAGCACATGGCGTCGGCGATCGTTCCGGGGATCTACGACCCGATGCTGGCTGACTACGCGGCGGAGGTCTCGACCGAAGACGCGCACGAGATGACACGACGCCTCGCACGCGAAGAAGGCCTGCTCGTCGGCGTGTCGAGCGGCGCGAATCTGGCCGCCGCGGTGGCGCGTGCCGCCGAGGCGCGGCAGACGCGCGACCACGTCGTGATGGTCTGCATCCTCTGCGATGCCGGCGACCGTTATCTGTCCGAGCACTTCTGGGACGAAACGCGGGAGGGCGGCCGATGACGCCGCTCGTGCTCGGCCCGGGCGTGAAGGCGGCCATCGAACAGCACGGCCGCGACGCCTATCCGCATGAGTGCTGCGGCGCGCTGCTTGGTGAAGGTGACCGTGTTCTTGCCACACATCCGCTGCCGAACGTCACGACCGAGGGGCCGCGCCGGCGCTTCCGCATCGACGACAAGGACTACCTGGCCTCCGAACGCCAGGCGGGCGCCGCCGGGCTGTCGCTGCTCGGCTTCTATCATTCCCATCCCGACCATCCGGCCGTGCCGTCGCAGTACGACCTCGACCACGCCTGGCCCACCTTCGTCTACCCGATCGTGTCGGTCATGGCGGGGGAGGCCGTGGCGCTCACCGCCTGGATGCTCCGCGACGATCGCACCGCCTTCGACGAACGGCCGGTGACAGACGCCGCGACCGCGACATAATCAGGTTTCCCAGCCGCGAGGATTTCGACATGCCTGTCTCCATCCACATCCCGACGCCCCTGCGCCCGTTCACCGAGAAGCTCGACGTCGTGCAGGCGAACGGCGTCACCGTGGGCGAGGTGCTGCAGGACCTGACCACCCGCTACGCCGGCCTGAAGCAGCATCTCTACGCGCCCGATGGCCGCCTGCGCAGCTTCGTCAATATCTACGTGGGCGACGACGACATCCGGTATCTGCAGAAAGAGCAGACGCCGGTAAAGGACGGCCAGACGCTCAGCATCATCCCGTCGGTGGCGGGCGGGTCGAGCCCGGCGACCGCGGCTCTGCCGGCGCTCACCCCCGACGAAGTGAAGCGTTACAGCCGCCACCTCATCCTCTCGGAAGTGGGCATGGAGGGACAGCGGAGGCTCAAGGCTGCAAAGGTGCTCTGCATCGGCGCCGGCGGCCTCGGCTCGCCCGTGGCGATGTATCTGGCCGCGGCCGGCGTCGGCACGATCGGCATCGTGGACTTTGACACGGTGGACGTCAGTAACCTGCAGCGCCAGATTCTGCACGGGACGTCGGATGTGGGCCGGTCGAAGCTCGCCTCGGCGCGCGACACGCTCAAGGACCTGAACCCGCACGTGAACGTCATCGCGCACGAGGTCGCGCTCAGCTCGGCCAACGCGCTCGATCTGTTCCGCGGCTACGACGTCATCGTCGACGGCACCGACAACTTCCCCACGCGGTATCTCGTGAACGACGCGTGCGTGCTGCTCGGCATCCCGAACGCCTACGGCAGCATCTTCCGCTTCGAGGGGCAGGCTTCGGTCTTCGCC
>JAEUQR010000095.1 GCA_016789705.1 Acidobacteriota bacterium | reverse complement strand
TTGAGGCGGGCATTCTCCTCGCGCATCTGCCGCAGCTCGCGCACTTCAGACACACCCAGGCCGCCGAACTTCTTCTTCCACAGGTAGAACGTCGCCTCGGCAATACCCATCTGCCGGCAGACGTCCGCGACCGGGGTACCGCTCTCTGCGAGCCGCAGCGTGTAGGCGACTTGCTCTTCGGAATACCGGGACTTCTTCATCGCGCCTCCCTCCCATCCGTGGAGGCGTTCGACGCGACCCTACTCTACTTTTCAACCGTCGTGAAATTCGGGGCCAACGTCAACGTCCTGGGACACTACCTGGTTTCCGCGCCTTGAGGATGTCCGGCGCCGCAAGTTGACGCGGCGCCGTCACTCGGCCGGCACAATGCGATGCTGCAGCCACCAGGTCTTTGCGGCCTGCCCCGTCCATGTCGCTCCGTTCACCGCCGTCGCAAGCCGCTGCGACAGAACCTCAGCGGTCTGTGGACGCCTCGCTCGATCTTTGGCCAAGCAGTCGAGTACCAGCACGTCAAGCCCCGGAGGGACTACGCCAGATGCCGTGGCGCCCAGCGACAGGGGCTGCTCGTGGAGGTGCGCCCGCATCGCAGCGGCTGGCGCGAGCTCTCCGAAGGGGCTCACACCGGTCAGGAGGAAGTACGCCACACACCCCATCGCGTAGATATCCGCCCTGCTGTCCACGTGGCCTGGTTCTGCAACCATCTCCGGCGCCATGAACTCTGGCGTGCCAGCCACCGCGCCGTCGGCTGCCAGCAAAGGCGGCGCCGCCCCGTCCAGCGCGACCGCTCGCTTGACCAAGCCGAAATCCAGCACCTTCACGACGTCGTACTCGAGACCACGGCGGCAGACGAAGAGGTTCGACGGCTTGACGTCGCGGTGGACCAGCCCTCGCTGATGGGCCTCGGCCAGCGATTCGCATGCTTGTCGCAGCAGGTAGACCACTCGCTCCGGCGGCATCGGACCGAAACGGCGCACGCACTGGTCGAGGTCCAATCCGTCCAGCAGTTCCATGGCGTAATACAGTGCGCCGTCCTCGCTCCGCCCGAAGTCGTACAGCTCCACCGTGTGCGGTGATTGCAGGCTGGCAATCACCTGGGCCTCCTGCTCGAAACGAGCCATGGCCGACTCGGCGCTCGCCGGGTCTGCGGCGAGCGCCTCGCGGCGAATAACCTTGATTGCGGCCGGCCGTGCCAGCAGCCGATGCGTGCCCCGCCACACCTCTCCCATCCCGCCTCGCCCGAGCCGGACCTCGAGTCGGTAGCCGCCCAGCTCGTGGGCACGCCTGACCTCCACGCCCAGTTGATGGACCACGCGGGCGGCGATGTAGGCCAGCACCGTTCCCACCGCATACGGCCACACGAAGATGGGCAGGAACTGCGATATGTCGAGCGCGGGCGCCTTGCCGACCCACACCTGCTCCAGATACACCAGGGGCACGGCCGAGGCCGAGACGACCAGCGCCACCAGCGCGTCGCGCGGAGGCGTCGGGACCAGCACGGTGAAGAACAGCGTCCATGGTGCGACGTAGCTCAGGCCGACGCGATCCAGCACGATGTCGGTCGCCGACAGTCCCTCGAAGGCGCCAAGGTACGCGCCACCTGTGACAGCGAAGCTGACGACGACTTCGTACACGAGGCCGATCCGGACGAGCGACGACGGAGGGAGTCGCCGGCTCCGCGCGGCTGCCAGCATCGCGGCCGAGGCCACGAGCGCCGTGACCGGCGGCCCCCATTGATACAGCGATGTCAGCTCGGTGCCGAGCTGCCCGCGGAGCACGTTCACAACGAACCACAGCACGACAATGGCGACGAACGTGACCAGGCTGACCACCTCCAGGCGGTGCGCCGCGCGCGAGACAACGTGGCTCGCAACGCGGCCGACCCGGCCCAGCCCCTCCGGCTCGGGCACGTCTCGGGCCCGATGCGGTACCAGCAGCCCGCTTTCGCCCACCGCCCGGGCATGCTGCTCGACGTGACACGCCAGCAGTGACTCAACCTCAGCCTTGAGCGCCGCATCTGCGCCGCAACCGCGCGCCACGAACGCAGACCGCTCGGCGGCTGGCTGCTCAAGAGCGGCCAGGAACAACCCCTTGGCACGCGCGTGCAGCGTCTCCGTCATGGCACTCGTGCTGACAGCGCGCGATGCAACCACGCGCGCGCGTGCGTCCATTCGCCTTCGACCGTGCGCACCGAAACACCCAGGGCCTCCGCCACTTCGGGGACGGTGAGGCCGGCGAAATACCGCATCTCGACGATCGTGGCCTGGCGCTCGTCGATGGCCGCCAGCCGAGTCAGGGCGTCGTGCAGCATCATCGCATCTTCGACGGACACGGGCTGATCATGCGCGGCGTCGAGCCAGTCGTGCAGCGTCGTGGCCGCACCGCCACCGCCACGTTTGACGCGCTTGCGTCCCCGGCCATGGTCCACCAGCAGCCGACGCATCGCCTGGGCCCCGATGGCGAGCACATGTGTGCGGCCGTTCCAGTCCACACGTCGCTCCTTCCGCAGCTTGAACCACGCTTCGTGCACGAGCGCGGTGGGCTGCAGCGTGTGGTTGCGGCGCTCCCGCGCGAGGAAGCGCCGCGCCAGCGATCGCAACTCGTCGTAGACCGCGTGGAACAACTCGGGGCCGACGCTGAGCGGCGCTGATTCCGCGGATTTCTTTGCGATTGCGGGTTTCTCCCAGTGCTGTCGCGTTCACCAGTGTAAGCCGGCGCCATGGGCTGTCCAACCGATGGGTTGGACGGCGAGCGCCCGGTCAGGTTGGCAATCGTTTCACCCAGGAGGAGCCTCCATATGTCGCTGAAATCATCCGCAATGGTTTGTGTTGTCGGGCTCTTGTGTTGCGCCGCGGTTCCCGTGTCTGCCCAGGACCGGAGCCCCGAGCGGCGTGTGTCGCCCGGCGCGTTCTGGAGCGCCAATTTCGCCAGCGTGTCGCTGGCTCCAGAGGTCGATGGCGTCAAGGGCAGGCAATGGGTTGGCGGCGGCCTGTCGCTCGAGGTGCCCCTTGGCCGCGTCTGGTCGCTCGCCGGACGCGCCTACTGGAACCGACGCGGCGCTCGCCTGCCCATCGCGGGCACCAGCGGCTACCAGGACGTGTCGGCCGACTACATCTCGATTCCGCTCCTGCTCAAGGCCGCTCGACCGGGCACGGTCAGGCCGTACGCGCTGGGCGGGGCCGAGCTTGGCGTCCGCATCCGAGCTCGCGTCCGCACTGTCGTGGGCGCGGTTGATGCCGAGGAAGACGCGCAGGACCTCATCCGGCGTACCGATGTCTCGCTCGCAGGCGGGGCCGGTATCGAGCGCGCGCTGGGCAAGTCCACCGTCTTCGTCGAGGGCCTGTACTCGCATGGCCTTCGTAACGTCACTCCAGACGCGTCGGGCGATACGACGCGCACCCGCACAGTCACGCTTCTCGCAGGCCTCCGCTTCTGAGGGTGGCCGACGTGACCAGATTGCTCTGCTCTCTCCTGCTGCTCGCGGCCGCCATGAGCGGCTGCGACGCCGCGTCGCCAACCGCGCCCGATGCCCCGCAAGGCAGCGTACTCGACTGCGGCCGCTTCACCGCCCAGACATCGTCGGCGTACATCCTCCCCTACCCGGTCGGGCAGGCGGCCACGGTGTCCCGGACGTTCGAGCACGGTCCGCCTCAGGGCTACGCCGTCGATTTCCTGCGCCCGATCGGCAGCCTCGTCGTGGCCGCGCGCGCTGGTCTCGTCGTGGAAGTCGACGAGCGCTGGTCGGATGCCGACCACGCGTTCGGGCACGAGAACCACGTGTTCATCGCGCACGACGACGGCACTGTCGCGCGCTACTTCCACTTGACGCAGGCGGGCGCCGACGTCGCCGTCGGCGAGCGGGTCGCGCAAGGGCAGAGCATCGGTCGAAGCGGGGACTCCGGCAACAGCACGTCCCCGCACCTGCATTTCGATGTCGTCGAGCGGCCGTGCGAAGGGCCCTGGCCCCAGGGGCCGTACAGCGACGCCTGTCACAACACCGTTCCCGTGAGCTTCCGCAACACGCGGCCGCACACGTGCGGACTCACCAGCGGCGTCGCTTACACCGCGCTTCCACAGTAAGGCAGCCTCGAGTGAAGGAGAAGAGAGCCATGAGCAGAGTCCGACTGTCCCTCGTCGTCACTATCGGCGTCCTGCAGTTGATCGCGCACGGATCAGCCCCGGTCCGGGCCGCAGGGTTCGAGCGCACCACGCTGCGGTTGAGCACCGTCCGGGAGCGCTGGCCCATCGCGCGAGAGCCGGGTGGGCAGTGGGGCGTCATCGGCGAAGTCATCGCACGCCACGACCTGCCGCGTGCTGTCGAGGTGCGGCAGATCGAGGTCGCCCTGGTCGACGGCTTCGGGCGCCTCCTGTCACTGGAGCAGCACGACACGCCCGCGGCCCTGGCCGGTCTGCTGCGAATCGCCACGGCCGACGGTGAGGCCGAACCGTGGCGGCCAGCCGGAACGACGGTGTTCGGGGCCACCGAACGTGCGACCGCCTTCGTGGCCGCGCTGTCGCCGACTCGTCCCGCCTGGGCCATGGTGGCAATGACGACGGACGACGGCTCGAGCCAGCGAGTGGTCGTGCCGTTGGACGTCTACGACGGTCCGCCTCTGTTGTGGCCCACCGCTGCGGGTAGCGAGCCGTGGGTCGCCACCTCCACCGCTGGGAGCCCCGCCCACTGGATGGGTGGCGCCATCGTCCAGGGAGGCCGACTCTCGATCAGCCAACGGTTTGCCTTGGATCTCCGTCAGATTGACGGACAGTTCCAGACGCACCCTGCGGGCGCGACCGACAAGGAGGCGTTCTATGCCTGGGGCGAGGAGGTCCGCAGTATGGGTCGGGGGCGCGTCGTCGACGTCGTCAGACACGACCCTGACTACGAGATTGGCGAGGCTGCGCCGTCAACGCAGCACCCGGCGGGCAACTACGTCGTCGTGCAGCACGGCCAGAAAGCCTTCGCGGTGTACGCGCATCTGCGGCGCGCCAGCGCCCGCGTGCAGATCGGGGACTGGGTGGAACGAGGCCAGCCTCTTGCCCAGGTCGGCAACTCTGGCAGTTCGTCCGAGCCCCACCTCCACGTCCACATGGCGGATCACTGGCGAGCCGACCTCGGGTCGACCGCGGCCTTCTTCCTGAGCCAAGGCGTACCCGCACTGTTCTGGGGCGCGCACGTCGTCCGCGACGACGCGTGGCTACCGCTCCATGGGACCTCGCCGACTGAGTTCGACGTCATCTTCCCATCGCCTCAGCGCTAGACGTATTGCGCGCGGAACGTCATGCGAGAGCACGCACACAGCACACACCGCCGACCGCTCCCAGGTGGTCGAACCACCGTCTTCAATGGCAACGAATGGAGCGCTCGTGTCGACCCGCGAGGAGCTGCACGGATCACGGTCGCCGGCCGGCTGGTTGGAGGTCGCGGCGCGATGCCCGCGCAATGGGACCGGATTCGCGCACTCGTTGCTGGGCACGACGTCATCCTCGAACTCGCCGGCGCCTGTCAGCTCGATGCGGCCGGCCTCGGCGTTCTGGCGGGCCTGCGGCGGCACCTGTCCGCAGGTGATAACACGTTGACGCTCGTCGCGCACGACCCGCGGACTCGGCAGTTGCTCGCGCTCGTCGGATTGCTGCCTTCGTCGCCGTCACGATCGTGGGCAGGCGCCGCGACGACTGAAGCGTGGCATCTGTGGCTCGACGGCGCCGGCGTCGGACAGGAGCGGGTGTCGTGCGAAGTGGCGCGGACGGGGCGCGAGTGGGATCCGGCGGTCCTCTGGAGGACCGTCGGGTCCGCGCCCTGACCGCGGATCGTCCTGTGCCAACCAGTCCACGCCTCGAGTAACCGCGCCATGACCTTCTCGCGCCGCTTCTACCAGACCGCCGGTGTGTGTTCCGTCGTCTCCGCCGGCACGACGCTGCTGCTGATTTTCCTGCCTCGCCTGTTTGCCCCCGACCAGGGCTTCGAGGCGCGGATGGCGCGTGTCCACGAACCGGCCTACGTGCTGCGCTCGTGGACGTACCTGGTGCACCCACTCTTCACCGTCGCGGCCGCGCTGGGTGTTGCAGCACGCCTGCGGTCAGTGACCGCTGGGCTCGTGGTGCCGGGCTTCCTGTGTTTCCTGGTGTGGGGTGCCACGGAGGCCGGACAACAGGCGCTCACACTCGCAGCGTTCGACCCCTGGCGCACCGCGTACCTCGCCGGCGACGAGGCGGTACGCGCCTCGATGGCGATCCGCGTCTCGTTCTACGACGGACTGTGGGATGCCATGTACTTCTTGTTGCTGATCGCCTTCCTCGTCGGCAACGTGTTGTACGCATTGGCGATGAGGCAGAGCACAGGCCTCAGCCGCGCACTGAGCGGATTCTATGCCGCTGCCGCGCTGCTGACCGCAAGCATTCTGATCGACGTTCGTGGAGGGCCTGGCCTGCCGCCGTACCTCGACCCGTGGATCTATCCAGCAACGCAGCCACTGGCGCGCACCCTGATTGGAGTATGGCTATGGCACTACGGGGACGAGTCGATGGCGCCGCCGGTGCGAAATCGGCAGGCGGCGGTCACGGTGCCGTGAATCGTGGACTATCGTCGAAGGCAGGAGCGATCACACCGACAAAGGACGTGCTCTCTCCGTCGTCCGGTCCGGCCAGAGGGTGGGAGTGTGGAACGCCCTGCGGTTCGCCAAAACCTCGCACTCCTCCCAAAGCCGCATGATTCGAGGCGAGCCGAGGGCGTTACCCTGTTTCATGCTCGCCCGCCTCCTTCGTGCCCTTCGCCTGCTGACGGTCCTCGCGGGCGGGCACCGAGTACTCGCGCTCGAGAACCTCGCCCTCCGGCAGCAGCTGGCCATGTACCGGCGCACTCGTCCCAGGTCCGCGCTTCGGTGGTCCGACCGGCTGTTCTGGGTCGGACTACGGCGCGCGTGGACAGACTGGCGATCGGCGTTGGTGATCGTGCGGCCCGCGACGGTTGTCGCGTGGCATCGCCGCGGGTTCGCCTGGCACTGGACTTGGCGGTCGCGCGCGACCGGCGGCCGCCCCCGCGTGACCGGCGAACTGCGCCGCCTCGTCCACGAGATGGCCGACGCCAACCCACTGTGGGGAGCGCCACGCATCCACGGCGAGCTGGCCAAGCTCGGTCTCGCAGTATCCGAGCGAACGGTGTCGCGGCTGATGCCCCGCCGGCGTCGGCCGCCCTCCCAGACCTGGCGCACCTTCCTGCAGAATCACACGAGCGCGCTCATCGCGCTCGACTTCTTCACCGTGCCGACCCTCACCGGTCGCGTGCTCTTCGTCCTCGTGGTGCTCGCCCACGAGCGGCGGCGCATCCTCCACGTCAACGTGACGGCGCACCCGACATCGGCGTGGACGCGCCAGCAACTGCGCGAGGCCTTTCCCTGGGAGGTGACGCCTCGCTATCTCCTCCACGATCGCGACGCGATCTTCGATGACGCGTTCCGCCGTTCGGTCACGGCGCTCGGACTGACAGATGTGAGGACCGCGCCGCGGTCCCCGTGGCAGAATCCGTACGTGGAACGGGTGATCGGCTCGATGCGCCGCGGGTGTCTCGACCACGTCATCGTGCTGAACGAGCGACATCTACGACGAGTGCTCAGCGCCTACGTCGACTACTACCACCACTCTCGCACGCACCTGGCGCTCACGAAGGACGCGCCGGAGCCGCGCCCCATCGCGGCGGTCGAGACGGGACGCGTCGTCGCCGTGCCCGCCGTTGGCGGGCTGCATCATCGCTACGAACGCCGCGCGGCCTGAAGGCCGCCAGGCACGTGAACGCGCGGGCGCACGGGGCAGTGCCGTTCGACCCGGTGCGCCAGAGCACGCCGTACCTCCGTTCGCCGCCACGGCGACGAGTAGCTTGGACACCCGCCTCAACTATCGCCACACGCGACGCAGTGCCTCACCTGTGGCGGCCGACCGTGCACCAACGACGGTTACGAGGTTTTGGCGAAGGACAGCCCCCCGGCCGGCAATCCTGCGGCTGGCGCTCGGCCCTCAGGCCTCTGACATCCGTTGCACGTCCACGTACACGGTGTTGTAGACCGATCCGCCGCGCGGAATGTAGCCCTTCGCCCCCAGGTACCGCGTCAGCGTGGACAGCCGTCCCGACTTCATCGTCGGCACCGCTTCGGCGCAGATCGCCGCGGGGCGGAACCGCGACAGATCGAGCGTGCGGAGGATGGCCTCGTCCAGACCCTCCACGTCAGTTGAGATAAGGTCGGGCGCGCGTCCCAGGTGCTCTTCGATCACGCGGTTGATGTTGAGGAGCGGTATCTTCACCACGCGCTCGACGACACGCTCGGTCTTGCCGCGCTGCAGCTCCGCAACCTGCTCGGGCGAGAACGTGTTGAGCATCGCGTTGCCCTTGATCTGGTAGTAGTCGGCCTCGGTCGCCGCGGCCACGCCGATGCCGGCTTCGACCACGATGTCGCCGGGGCGTTTGCTGCGAAGCTGCGCGGCCAGCGCGGGGTTCGGCTCCACCAGCACGCCGCGCGCGCCGGTCGTGTAGAGCAGATAGGTGTTGTTGCCGTTCACGGGAAAGGCCGCGCCGACATCCATGTAGGTGGGCGACTCGATCTTCAGCAGTTCGTGCAGCACGTGGTAGAGCACGATGTCTTCGCCCTGCTGCGAGAAGCTCAGGCGCGCGTGCTCCGGCAACGCCGGTGGCGGCGGGGGTGCGGGCGCGGGCTGCGGCGGCGGGGGCTCGGGCTGTGTCTGTCGGGCCCAGACAAAGCCGGCGGCCGTACCGGCTACGGCACCGCCGGCGGCCCCGCCAAGGAAGTTGCGTCGATTGATCACGACGGCAGAGTATCCGAGTCGGCAGGACCACCGCGAGGAGGACGCGGGGGATGCGGCACGTTTCGGCGCCAGCGCGCGTCCTACGCAGGGCGAGACACGCCGAATGCCGAGCCCCAGGACGCGCACCGCCCGCCCCTCCACGCCCACGAAGCTCTGCGCCCGCTGCGGACGCACGATGACATGGCGCAAGGCCTGGGCGCGCACGTGGGACTCAGTGCGCTACTGCAGCGACGCCTGCCGCCGCGGCGGCGCGGAAGCGCCCATCGCCGCGCTCGAACAGGCGATCCTCGCGCTGCTAGACGCCCGCCCGCGCGAGGCCTCCATCTGCCCGTCTGAAGCCGCGCGCGTGGTCGCGCCCGCGGACTGGCAGCCCCTGATGGAGCCCGCGCGCGCCGCCGCACGTCGCCTCGCCGCGGCCGGACGCCTCGAGATCACGCAGCAGGGCCGCGTGGTCGATCCCGCGTCCATTCGCGGACCGGTGCGCCTGCGCACGCCGCGCTGACGCGCGAATCCCGCACTGGCCGCCGCGCGTCCTTCAAAGGTGGTTCACGACGTCGTCATCGTGGGCGGCGGGATCGCCGGCCTCTCACTGGCCCGCGAGCTCACCGCCCGCGGACGCGCCCCCGTCGTGCTCGAACGAGCGAACGGCGTAGGCGGACGCTGCGCCACGCGCCGCGTGGACGGCCAGCCGGTGGACCACGGCCTCTCGTTCCTGCACGGCCGCTCGCCCGCGTTCCTGGCCGCCATGGCGGCCGCCCGCGACCAGGGCGCCGTCAGCCGCTGGCCGCGGCACCGCGACGGCGAGGGGGTGCCGTGCCAGCCGCAGGCGTTCGACCCGCTCGACACGCGGCTGGCACCGGCCGCCGGCGTGAACGCGCTCGCCAAACACCTTGCCGCCGGCCTCGACGTGCGCCTCGGCGCGCGCGTGGAAACGCTGGCGCTCGGCCCGGCGTCTCACCTCGCATCCGATCGCGTCTGGACACTCACGCTCACCGGCGGCGACCAGTTGCGGGCCCGCACGGTGGCCCTCGCCCTGCCGGTGCCCTCGATGCTGACCCTGCTTGGCACGCTGTCGCCGCCGGAGGCGGCCATCGCGCCCCTGCTGCCACTGCTGCGCCTGATCCACGTCGTGCCCTGCCTGACCGTGATCGCCCGCTACCCCGAAGGCACGCCGGCCCCCTCGTGGGAGGCCAGCTACCCGGCCCAGAGCACCGCCGTGCACGCCGTGCTGCACGATTCGAGCAAGCGGCCCGGCACGCCGCGCCTCACGCTCGTCATCCAGGGCCGTCCGGGCTTCTCGCAGCGGCATGTGGACACCCCGGAGGCGGAGTGGGCGCAGGCGTTGCTGGACGAAGCCGCCACCCTGCACGGCGACTGGGTCCGCACCCCCGACCTGCGGCAGCCCCACCGCTGGCGGTACGCCCGTGTCGCAATCGGCACTGAACTGGCGAGCCCCCTCGTGGCACACTGCGAGGGTGGCGCCGTGCTCGGCCTGGCTGGAGACGGTCTGCATGCCACGGGCGGGGTCGAAGGCGCGTATCTGTCAGGTGTCGCGCTCGCGGCTCGCCTGACCGGCTCCGAGCCCCCGCGGGCATGAGCCATTCGAGGAGTTCTTCCGTGTCGATCAACGCCGAGGAAATCGATCGCATCGTGGCCGAAGAGGCCGACCACGAGTGCCCGGGGTTTGGACCGCACAAGATCTGCGTGCGCATCGTGGCGATTGCCGATCTGCCGAGCCGCTTCGGCCGCTTCCAGGTGGCCGCCTTCTGGAACAACCGCGACAGCAAAGACCACATTGCCATCCTGCACGGCAACCCCATGGGCAAA
>JAEUQR010000039.1 GCA_016789705.1 Acidobacteriota bacterium | reverse complement strand
GGACAAAGGGTCGAACATGATCGTCAAGTTCAACCCGCAGGGCCGCGTGGAATGGGTGTTCGGCCGCAAGGGCGAGTCGTCGCACCTCGACGTGCCGCCCGACTTCGCCTCGCAGATCGGCGTGCTGCTGAAGCGGGCCGGCCTGCCGGTGGAGCTCCCGGCCAACAACAACCCGCGCAACCCGGTGCCCGTGCACCGCGACAACGCCTTCAACCAACCGACCGACGTCGCGTGGGACTCGAAGGGCAACTCGTACTTCAGCGACGGCTACGTGAACTCGCGCGTCGCCAAGGTCAACGCCCGCGGTGAGTGGATCGCCTCGTGGGGTTCGCTCGGCAACGGCCCCGGCCAGTTCGACACCCCGCACGGCATTGCGGTCTCGCCGGCCGACGAAATCTACGTGGCCGATCGCGGTAACCGCCGCATCCAGGTGTTCACGCCCGAGGGCAAGTACATCCGCGAGTTCACGATCGACGTGCCGGTCGACACGAGCCGCGGCAAGATTACGTACGGTTCGGAAGCGCCCAATGCGAAGACCGGCTCGCAGGCGCCCGGCGCACCCGATGCGCTCTGCATGACGCCGGGGCCGAATCCGGTGCTCTTCGTGGGCGACCTCTACCCGAGCCGCATCTACAAGGTGTCGCTCGAAGGCAAGGTGCTCGGCGTCTACGGGCAGCCCGGCCGCAACCTCGGCGAGTTCGGCTGGATCCACGCCATCGCGTGCCCGTCGGAAGACGAGATCTGGGTGGGCGAACTCATCAACTGGCGCGTGCAGAAGCTCGTGACCAAGGGCAAGGGCCGGGCGACGGCCGCGCGCAAGTAGCGCGAGACACTCGTGACGGATGCCACGGGCGGCGCTTCGGCGCCGCCCGTGGCATGTACGGGGATCGGTGGCGCGGCGCGGCCAGACGCCGCGTGTCCCACCGGTGGGCCCAGCAACGTGACGAGTTCACCGGCCCGTCGTCGTGCACGGGCGTCTGATGCGGCGAAGAGGAGGCCGCCGATGCCCGAGACCGTGTTGCAGGTGAATGGCCGTCAGCAGACGGTGGACGTAGACCCGGACACCCCGCTCCTGTGGGTGCTGCGCGACACACTCGGCCTCGTCGGCACGAAGTTCGGCTGCGGGGGCGGCTTCTGCGGGGCCTGCACCGTGCACGTGGACGGCGTGGCGACGCGCGCGTGCACGCTGCCGCTCGGGCGGATGAACGGCCGCGCCGTCGTGACCATCGAGGGGCTGGCGCACCCCGTGCAGCAGGCGTGGGCCGATCTGGATGTGGCGCAGTGCGGCTACTGCCAGGCCGGGCAGCTCATGACCGCCGCGGCGCTCCTGGCGCGCACGCCGTCGCCCACCGACGAGGAGATTGCCGCCGGCATGCACGGCAACCTGTGCCGCTGCGGCACCTACATGCGCATCCGCGAGGCGGTGCGGCGCGCCGCCACTCTGGCCGCGTCGCAGGGCGCCGGGGTGCCGCGATGAGCGCCGGTCTTTCGCGCCGAACGTTTCTCCACGCCTCTGTCACGGCCACCGGCGGGCTGCTGCTGTCATTCGGGTGGGACGACCCGTCGCCGCTCGGCGCGCAGCCCGCGACGCTGCAGCCGAACGGGTTCGTGCGGCTCGCGGCCGACGGCACCGTGACCATCTGGTCCAAGAACCCGGACATGGGACAGGGCGTGAAGACGGCGCTGCCGATGATCCTTGCCGAAGAGATGGACGCGGACTGGTCGCGCGTCCAGGTGCGCGACGCCGAACTTGACCGGGCGAAGTTCGGCGGACAGGGGTCCGGGGGCAGCGGCAGCATGCGCGAGGAATGGGACCTCTACCGCAACGCCGGCGCCGCCATGCGCGAACTGCTGGCGGGGGCGGCCGCCGAGACCTGGCAAGTGCCGCGAGACGCCGTGCGCACCGAGCGCGGACGAGTGCTGCATCCGCCGTCGGCGGGCGTGCTCGACTACGGCGCGCTCGTGATGCCGGCTTCGCGCCGGCCGATTCCGCCGGCCCCGATCTGGAAGTCGCCGTCGTCGTTCACGCTGCTCGGCACCCGCGTGCCCGGCGTGGACACGGGCGCCATCGTGCACGGCCGGCCGCTCTACGGCATCGACGTGCGCCTGCCGGGGATGCGGTTTGCGGCCATCGCCAAATGTCCCGTGTTCAACGGGCGCGTTGTGATGGTGGACGACGCCGCGGCCTTGCAGGTGCCCGGCGTGCGGCAGGTCGTGCGCATCCCCGGTCACGAGAACCCGACGTTCCTACAACCAGGTGTGGCCGTCGTCGCCGATTCGACGTGGGCGGCCTTCAAGGGACGCGACGCCCTGCGCGTCCAGTGGGAGGAGGGTGCGTTCGGCAGCGAGACGTCGGCGACGATCGCGGCGCAGTGTGCGACGCTCGCCGCCACGCCGGGCACGACCGTGCGCGCGGTGGGTGATGTCGAGGCCGCGCTCGCCTCGGCCGCGCGGGTCATCGACGCGCACTACGAGTCGCCCTTCCTCGCGCACGCCACGCTCGAGCCGCACAACTGCACGGCGGACGTCCGTGACGGGCACTGCTACATTACCGGTCCGCTCCAGATGCAGACGTCGGGGGCCCGGGTGGTGGCGGCGGTGACCGGTCTGCCGGTCGAGCGCGTGCACGTGCAGGCGACCCGGCTCGGCGGCGGCTTCGGGCGCCGCCTGCTGTCGGACTGCGCCGCCGAGGCGGCCGTCCTGTCGATGGCGGTGGGCGGGCCGGTGCAGGTGGTGGGCACCCGCGAAGACGACCTGCGCCACGACTACTACCGGCCGGCCGGCACCAGGCGCCTGCGCGTGGGTCTCGATGCCGCCGGGCACATCACCGCGTGGGACTGCCACCTCGTGAACATCTCGCGGAATGCCTACCGCCGCGGCGACGGGCCGCCGTGGAGCACCGAGACGTACGGGCTCGTGGCCGGTGTCTCGGCGGCCATCGGCCCCGACCTGGAACTGGATCTCGTGCCGTGGCAGATCCCGCACGTCCGCCTGCGGTATTCCGAGCCGCGCACCGGTGTCGCCACCGGCGCCTGGCGGGCGCCGGCCCATGTCGCCAACGGCTTCGCGGTCGAGACCCTGCTCGACGAGATCGCGCAGGTCACTGGCCGTTCGCCGGTGGACCTGCGGCTCGACCTTTACGGCACGACCAGTGCGCTTCCTGCCGCCGGCGAGGATCCGACGCCGTACAGTCCCGATCGCATGGCGGCGGTGCTGCGCCTGGCGGCTGAACGCGGCGGGTTCGGTCAGCGGCCGCCCGAGGGCCGCGTGCGCGGACTCGCCGCGCACTACACGTTCGGCTCGTATTGCGCGCAGGTGGTGGAGCTGACGCTGGAAGCGGCGGCCGGCACCGCGCCGCGGAGGGTGGCCGTGCACCGCGTCACCTGCGCCCTCGACTGCGGCCTCGTCGTGAATCGCTCGGGTCTCGAGGCGCAGGCCCAGGGCGGCATCATCGACGGCCTCGGCCACGCCTTCTTCGGGTCCATCACGATCGACCGCGGCCGCGCCGTCGAGGGCAACTTCGATCGGTATCGCCTCATCCGCCACCGCGAGGCGCCGCGTGCGATCGACGTGCACGTCGTGCCGTCCACGCTACGGCCGACGGGCTTCGGCGAAATCGCGGTGCCGGTGATCGCGCCGGCCGTGGCGAATGCGATCGCGGCGGCCACTGGCCGCCGCCTCCGCCGCACGCCGTTTGTGCGCGAGGGGTTCACCCTCGGCTGATCCCGTTACTGGCCGGCGGCGCGGAAGAGTTCGTCGGCCGACGACAGGATGATGTTGCGCAGGCGCGCCGGGTAGCCGGCGGGCAGCGTGGCGAGGAAGCGGCGCACGTCGCCGGCGGCGTCACCGCTGGCGTAGCCGCCGAGCGTCGCATCCATCCAGCGCTTCGGGAAGAAGATGTCGCCGGTCTTCTGGATCTCCCAGAGCAGGTCGAGGCTCGGCCGCAGGTACTTCGCCGACTGCGCCGCGCGCAGCGGGTGGTGCAGGTAGTCGAGGCCGTCGAGCACCCACGGTTCGCGCCGGCGGTTGGCCACGTCTTTGAGCGACAGGAACCAGCGCTCGCGCACGGCGGCGTCGCCCGAGAGCGCCGGCATGATGAACGCGAAGCGCGCCTTCCGATCGGGGTTCTCGATCCGGGCGAGCTGCGCGGTGAGGATCTCGGCCGCGCGCGGCACGTCGCGCACCGCCAGGTCCATCGCCAGCCCGGAGTAGTCCGCTTCGGCGAGCGTCAGACCTGGCACGGCCTCCGTCTTCTCCCACACGCGCGTGAGCCAGGCGAGCGTATCGGGCGTGGCGCTGATGCGCCGCAGGGCGCCGAACCACGTGGACTTCTGCCCGCCCGTCGTGGCGCGGTCGAGCCCGGCGCGCAGCGTGGCCTCGGCTGCCGCGACGCGCGACGTGCGTTCGGCGGGCGTGAGGAAGCGCCACCAGGCGTTGCTCATGTAGCCGAGCACGCGCGCGCGGCTCTGCTCGTCAGGCTCCACGGCCACCGCTTTGAGCGCCGTGTCCACGAAGGTCGTGGCCGGCACGCCGCGATCGAGCAGCGTGTCCCACAGCGTGACCCACACAGCGCCGCGCGTCAGCACGTCGGGGATCGCGCTGACGTTCCTGGCCAGGTACTCGCGTGACGTGCGGTCGAGCACGAAGCCGCCGTAGGCCCAGCCGCCGCCGTTAGGCAGCACGTACAACGGCGCGGGCAAGCCCGCCGCCTCTGTCACGACCGTGCGCGCGCCGTTCAATGCCACCTCGATCGGGCGCGGGCCATCGGGCAGGGCCAGCGTCACCCGCAACTGCTGCGGCCAGACGAGGCCGCGGTTCTGCGGATCCGTCTGCGAGAAGGCGAGCGACGTGATGCGGCCGTCCTTTACGTCGAGCTCGGTCGTGATGACGGGCCGGCCGGCGGATTCGACCCACACCCGGCTCCAGGCCGCGAGGTCCACGGGCGTGCGGCGGTCGAGCACCTCGATGAGGTCGCTCCACGTGGCGTTGGCGAGCTTGTGCGCGTTCAGGTACTCGCGCAGGCCGTCGCGGAACGACTCGGCGCCGAGGAGCGCCTCCAGGTGCCGCATCATCACCGGCGCCTTCTGGTAGATGATGGCGCCGTACAGCGACCCGGCTTCGTTCAGGTTGTCGAGCGGCTGGCGGATCGGGTTGGCGCCGGCCGTGCGATCGACCTCGTAGGCGGCGGGGTAGTGCGCGAGCAGGAAGCGCAGGTCGTGGTTCACCTCGGGGAACGACGGGTTCACGATCTTCGCGGCCATGAAGTTCGCGAAGACTTCCTTCATCCACACGTCGTTGAACCAGCGCATGGTGACAAGGTCGCCGAACCACATGTGCGCGGTCTCGTGCGAGATGACAGACGCGCGGCCCAGGAACTGGTTCTGCGTGGCGGATTCGTCGAGCAGCAGGCTCGACGCGTTGTAGAGCACCTTGCCGGCGTGCTCCATGCCGCCGAACTGAAAGGCCGGAATCGCCACGAAGTCGAACTTGCCGAAGGCGTAGGGGATACCGGTGTACTCCTCCATGAAGGCGAGCGCGCGGGCGTGCAGGTCGAAGAGCGCGTCTTTGTTGCGCGCCACCTTTGCGGCATCCGTCTCGCGATGGAAGAAGTTGAACGTCCGGCCGTTGCGCGTGGCCGTCTCGACCTTGAAGTCGCCGACGACGAACGAGAAGAGATACGTGGAGAGCGGCTCCGTCTCCGCGAACGTACGCATCGACGGGCACGCGGACCTCGTCGCAGGATCGCCAGGGCGGCCCGGGTCGGAGATCTGTAGGCACACCATCTCTTCGCTGCCGGCGCCGTTGCTCACGGCAGTCCATCCAGGCGGATACGTGAGTGTCAGCGTCCACCGCGCCTTGAGGTCCGGCTGGTCGAAGACGGGAATGGCGAGGTGCGCGCGCGCCGGCACGAAGAGCGCGTAGAGGAAGTCGGGATTGCGGTTGAGGGAGGCGTCGCCGGCGGTGAACGCAATGCGAATCTCGTTCACGCCGACCGTGAGCGCGGTCGCCGGCACCACGATGTGGTCGGTGACATACGTGTGCCGCACCGGCGTCCCGCCCACACTGACGGACGCGACCTTGTCGGCGCCTGGCGCGAAGTCGAAGACCAGTGGTTGGGAGGCGTCGCTCAGTTGGAAGCGCGCCGTCATGGTGCCGGTGAGCGGCTGCTTCTGGTCGCGCGGGACCGATAGCGACAGCTCGTAGCGGAGGTCGCGGATGATGGCCGCACGCCGCGTGGCCACCTCCAGCGGAATCCCCGGCCCGGGCGTGGCCGTCTGTGCCCCCGCACCCGTCGCGGTCAGCATCGTGATCCCGAGTGCGGCAAGAACTGCGATCCTCGACATGCCCGAATTGTAGCGGGAGCTGCCACGGTGACCCGCCGAAGTCTGCCTCCAGCCAGAATGGGGTCTGGCCCCGCTATTCAGTGCGCAGGGCCAGTGACGGCGGGGTGCCGGCGGCCCGTCGCGCCGGCAGGTAGCCTGCCAGGAGGCCAACGGCGGCGAGCAGCGTGGCCGCTCCACCGAGCGACACCGGGTCGAGTGGTGTAAGCCCGAAGAGCTGCGACTCGGCGGCCCGGCCGGCGGCCCACGCGGCCGGGAGTCCGAGGAGGATGCCGCTGACGGTGAGCCACGCCACCTCGCCGAGGACCATGCGCAGCACCTGGGGCCGGGCGGCGCCAAGGGCGATCCGGACACCGATCTCGCGGGTGCGGCGCGCCACGGTGTAACTCATCACGCCGTAAAGCCCCACGGCGGCAAGCGTCGTCGCGAGCACGCCGAAGAGGAGCGACAGGAGCGCCATCAGCCGCTCGATCGCGAGCGAGCCGTTCACCGTGGCCTCCATCGTGGTGAGGCGGAAGACAGGCAGGGCGCCATCCGCCTCACGCACCGCGGCGCGCGCGAGTGCCGGCAGGCCGGCGGCCGCACCGGCCTCGGCCCGCATGTAGAAGGTCAGCTCGTCCACTTCGCCGGTCTGCAGGAACGGCGTGTAGACCACGCGAGGCTGACGCGACGGGCCGAGGTCGCGTCCAGGCGCGAGCTCGTCGAGGGCGTCGCCCTCCCCGGGACGCACCTGCGAGTAGGCCGTGTCTTTCACCACCCCGACAATCTCCCAGCGTCCCGGGTCGGCTTCCGAGCGGAACCCGAAACGCCGGCCGAGCGGGCTCTCATTGCCGAAGAAGTACGTCGCGAACGTCTCGTTCACGACGGCGACCCGGGGGGCCCCGTCGACGTCGCGCGCGGTGAAGCCCCGGCCGGCGACGAGGGCGATACCGAGCGTCCGGAAGTAGTCCGGTCCCACCTCGTTCGTCCAGGGGTTCATGTCTTCGCCTTGCTGCGGCGCGTAGCCCTGCACCTGCACCGTGCGCGCCGCGACGTTGCCGATGAGCACCGCCTCGGCGGCATACGACGACGACTGCACGCCGGGGAGTGCCGCCAGCCGTTCACCGAGCGTGCGGTACAGCGTGCGCGCACCCTCGGGGGTGTGGCCGGAGAGGGTCGCGTCGAGCGCGAAGGAGACGATGCGATCGGTATCGAAGCCCGGGCCGAGCGTCCGCAGGTTCATCAGGCTCTGCGCGAACAGGGCGGCGCTCGCGACGAGCAGGGTCGAGAGCGCCACCTGCGCCACCACGAGTCCCTTGCGAAGCCGTGCGTGCTGTACGCCGCCGCCGGCGGCCGCGGCTTCCTCCTTCAGGGCCCGGTTCACATCGACGTTCGAGCCGCGCAGGGCCGGCGCCAGTCCGAAGAGCAGCACCGTGGTCAGCGAGACGAGCGCCGTGAACCCGGCGATCCGGAGGTCTGGCGTCGTTGCCAGCGTGCTGTTGAACATCTCGAGCGGCAGCACGGCAAGGAGCACATCACCGAGCCAGACGGCCAGCACCGAGCCCACCACGCCACCGGCGACGGCGACGACCAGACTCTCGACCAGCGTCTGGCGCACGAGACGTCCGCGGGTGGCGCCGAGGGCCAGGCGCACGCTCATCTCGCGCTGTCGTCCGGTAGCCCGCGCGAGCAGCAGGTTGGCCACGTTCGCGCAGGCGATGAGCAGCACCAGTCCCACCATGCCCATGAGCAGCAGCGCCGGCGTGCCGAGCGCGCCGCGGATTTCGGAGATGCCACGAGACGCGTCCGTGAGCACGAGCGTCTTGTTGCGGAAGTTGGTCTTGAACTGGTCGGAGAGCGCGGCAAAGGCCGGCACGGCCGTCAGTTCATGGTCATTCACCTGGCGGTAGCGCACGTCGAGCGCGGCCTTGGCCCGCGTCGAGTCGACGCCCGGCGCCAGGCGCGCGACGATGTGGAGCCAGCGAAAACGACGGTCGTCGAGGCCCGACCACGTCGGGCGTACGGCCGGCATGGCGGTGATGGGCACGAAGAGTGCCGGGGACTCGTTGGTGACGATGCCGGTGAAGCCCGGCGGCGCCACGCCGGCGACTGTCATCGGCGTGGCGTTGACGACGACGCTCCTGCCGACGACGTTCGGGGCACGGCCGAAGAAACGCTGCCACGCGTCGTCACTGAGCACGGCGACCGGGGGCGCGCCCGGCGTGTCGTCCGCGGGCGTGAAGAACCGGCCGAGGGCCGGCGTCACGCCCAGGGTGTCGAACGTGTTGCCCGACAGCATCTCGGCTGACACGCGCTCGCTGCCACCATCGATGCGCAGCACCACGCTGGCCGGCGCACGCGCCATCAGCGTGGCGGTCGCGCCGGTGCCCGCCGAGAGGTCGCGGAACATCGGGTACGAGAACGCCCGCCCGAGTTCGCTGCGGCCGCTGAAAGCGCCCGGACCGTCGAGCTGCACGAGCGCCTCCGCCGCTGGCACGGGCAGGCGCCGCAGCACCACCTGATCGAGCAGCGTGAAGATGGCGGTGTTGGCGCCGATGCCGAGGGCCAGGGTGAGCACGACGACGACGGCAAAGCCGGGCGAGCGGCGCAGGGAACGGAGCGCGGTGTTGAGGTCGCGGGTGAGGTGGTCCATGGGTGTTGTCCAGTGACCGTATTGCCAGTTCCGGGCCAATGCCAGCGGCCGGCCATCCGCCCTCAGAATCCGTCGAAATCCCGGGATGCCATCGAACGGGACGCGGTGCGGTGGCCGCGCCGGTGTCCGGAGACGGGCAGTGACTGTGCGCCGGCAGGCAGCGCTTCGAGGAGGACCGCGATGATTTCGAGACGAGCCATGCTCACGAACGGCGTCTTCGGCAGCGCCTTTGTCGACACCGGCGTGGCGGGGGAACAGCCCCTGCCGGCCGATCCGCGTCAGATGCGCGAACGTCATCGGCGAGGTGCGCGAGATTGCCGGCAAACCACGCGATGTACGACTGGCACATCCACAACCGCCTGCCACTCGTCGTCGGCCGCAGCGCCGATGGGCGCTACGGCCCCGGATTCATGTTCACGCGGCTCATCCTGCGGCCAGACGCGGTGCCAGACTTCATCGGCATCGCCTACGACCAGCGCGGCTGACTACTTCGCCGCGACCGGTTCCTTCAGGAACGCGACGAGCGGCGGCAGCACCTTCTCGGGCGCTTCGAGGTGCGGCACGTGGCCGAGCCCCGGGATGAGGTGCAGGCGGCCGTTGCCGTTCGGCACTTCCTTGGCGAGGAACGCCATGCGGTCCTGGAAGGCCTTCGCCGGGCCGAGCAGCATGTCTTCGGCGCCGCCAAAGGCGAGCGTGGGCACCTTGATGTGCGCCCAGTCATACACGACCGGATCGGCGTAGAGCATCTGGCCGATGAGCGCCTGCACCATCGCGAGGCGGGGCCAGTCGGCGCTGAGCGTCCACGAGTAGCGGATGCGCGTGTAGGTCTCGAACTCCTGGTTCCACGCCTTCGGGTCGTGCGCCACGTAGCGGCTGAGGCCGGCGCGCGTGCTCTGGTAGTCGGTCTTGAGCGTCGAGGCGTAGCCTTCGCT
>JAEUQR010000027.1 GCA_016789705.1 Acidobacteriota bacterium | reverse complement strand
TGTCACCGCGGAGGCGCGACGTCGCGTACGTGAAGTCACCACCCATGAGCCAGCGCCCGGAGCCGCCGAGCGGGTCGCCCACCGTGGCCATCGCTCCAACCCACGACTCCCGCCACAGATTCTGCTTCACGCGGGCCACGGTCATCATCGACTCGTCATCGACGACACCGGCGCGGTCGTTGGTGCCCACGACGAGGCCGCCCACGTTGGTGTTCCCCACTCGTCCGTTGAGCTTTCCTCCCGCCATAATGGGCACTTCGGTGCCGGCGACCAGACCGATACGACGGCTGAAATACGGCAACACATCCTGGTCGAGGCCCAGGCCGAACGCGAAGATGTCGTCGCCCTCCAGAAAGAAGGTGCGCTTCTCCGGGAAGAACACGGGGAACCGCGTCAGGTTCGTGCGCCGCGTATCGACTTCGGTTTCGGCGAAGTCGGTGTTCACCGTGGCCGAGGCCAGGAGGTTGGCGCCGAGCCGTTTGGTGACATCGAGACTGCCGCGGAACTCGGCGTCGACATCCGACGTTGGCGACGGCACACCGGTGCCAGCCCGGACGGCCGGTCTGACGCTGAGGCCCTGGCCGAGGTCGATCGCCGGAAGGTTCGTGAGCAGCCCGGCACGGCTCGTCTGCGTGACTTGGTACTGGCGCCCCGCCGAGGCCCAGCGGTCGGTCTCGAGCAGGCCCTGAATCCGCCGTTGCACGTTGAAGTGCCAGGTGTCGAGACCTGCCTTGAAGCTCAGGGTCAGGAACGGAATCCACACCTCCGCGCTCCATCCCCCGTCACGCCGAATCGCCACCGCATCCCAGATACCGTCCCACTCGGCATTGTCATTCTCGCCGCCGGGATTCACGATGCCGTCGTAGCGCGCGCCGCTGGGATTGACCGCGAAGACGTAGCCGGAGCGGCCGTCCATGAAGGGGCCGAGCACGAGCCGCACGTGATCTTCCTGGGTGAGCCCGGCATCGCGCCGCACGTTGAAGCTGACGATGCCTACGCCTGAGGGCTGGTCGCAGTCGAGACCGATGACCAGCGCCTTCGGCCCCGCCAGCACCCGCACGGTCGTGCGAGCCGAGGCGGGCGCTCCTTCCCTGGGATCGGCCTGCGTGAACGTCTCGATGACGCCGGCCGACGTCCACGCGGCCTCATCCAGCCGGCCGTCAAGACGGTGTGCGGCCTCGAGCGTGCCGGCCCGAAGCTGCGGAGGCGGGGCGGACTGTGCGGAGGCCCCCGCGGCCTGACAGAGCGCCACGACGGCGAACGGAAGAACCCCGGCGGCTTTCACTGCAGTGAGTCGACGAGCGCCCGGACATGACGCACGATCGCGTCCCGCATCGGCCCGTAGCCCTGATCGTCTGGAACGTCATTCCACGAGCTCGCCTTCCCGGACTGTGCCGCGCCTGCCGGCAGCACACACCCGATGGCGAAGATGTGGGTCGCCGCGCCGACGTCGGCCGCGGCGATGGCCGTCGGACGCTCGGCGGGAATGTCGAAGCCATCCGCCTTCAAGCCGGCCACTGCGCGTACGGACAGGGCATCCTGGGGATCGACGCCGCGAAACGTTGCGCGTGCAGCGAGACCACGCTCGGCCGCCAGCTTGTTGAAGTAGGCCGTGGCGATCAGGCTCTTGGCGGCGCCGTGTTCGCACACGAACACCACCTGCGGGGATGGCGCGTTACCCGCAGGCAGCACGCCGGCCGCCAGCGATAGCATGACGGTGAGAAGTGTCGACACCATGAGGCCCGTCCCCTATCGCTTGCCGAGCACGTCCAGCGCCGCGCGCACGCCCTTGGCCAACCCGGTCGCCTGTCCCGTCCCGTAGTAGTGCACGAAGATCACCGAGGGCGACACGCCGGTCATGTGGTGGTGCAGGGCTACGGCGTTCAACCCGGAAGCGCGCAGCGCCTTCAGCACCGGCGTCACTTCGTGATCGAGCATCGCCACGTCACCCGCCACCATGGCATCGGCGTCTGAGCCGGCAAACGCCGCCCAGGTGTTGAGACCCATGCGCGCGTTGATGAGGGCGCCGTGTTCCCGCAGGTTGATGTCGGGCCGGCCGATCGTGATTTTGAAGACTGGCCCCGTCGGCTCACCGGCATGCCCGATGATCGCGGCCAGTGCCGCGTGGTCGAGGGCGGGTGGCGTCGGCGCGGCGGGCGCGGGCAGCGCCGCGCGCCTGACCGCCTGGTCGATGAGCGCGATCGCCGGTGCGATGCGCGTCGCGAGGTCAGCGGCCGTGCCGGTGCCGTGCACGTGCATGAAGTACATGCGCGGCGAATCCCAGAAGAAATGGTTGTGCAGGGCCGTTACGTCAAGGCCGCTGCTCAGGACTGCGGACATGACCGGATTCACCTCATCTTCGGTGAGCACGAGGTCGCCCATCATCACGTCATGCCCGCCGTCACCTTTAGTCAGGGCAATCCAGCCACCGAATCCGAACGGCGTCGGCGCGGGACGCCCTCCGATCGTCACACGGACGTCGGTGCGTGGGATGTTGACCTTGAGCACGGACTCTTTGTAGTCGCCGCTCTTGCCGAGGGTCTTCAGGACCGCCTGGTACTCGGCGGGCACGTCCTGCGCGAACGCAGGACCGGCGGCACCGCTCGTGAGCCACGCACACACGACGAAGACGACCGCCGCGCTCCTGGATACACGTCTCAACACTCTGCCCCTCCAAGTTCCCAGACATTGCCTCTTCGCAACAACATCTCTATAATCTGAAACAACTGTTACGTCGTCAAGTCAATGCCCAAGCCGCACCGACTCGACACCGCCGCGCCCGCGCCCGCGGCGACTCCCGCCGCGCACCGCTGGCTCCTGTTCGTCCATCAGCTACCCGCGACACCGTCGAACCTCCGGGTGCGGACCTGGCGCCGCCTTCAACAGCTCGGGGCGGTGCCGGTGAAGCAGGCGGTCTACGTGCTGCCAGACTCGGCGGCCGCGCGCGAAGATTTCGAATGGCTGAAGGCGGAAATCACAGGCGCCGGGGGCGATGCCACGGTGTTCGCGGCCGACACGCTCGACACCTGGTCGGCCGATGCGCTGGTCGAGGAGTTCCGGCGCTCGCGGCAGGAGGGCTACATGGCCCTCGCGCGTGACGTCGAGCAGGTGCTGGCACGACTCGACGCCGTTCGCCGGCCCCGCGGAACACGGAGGCCCGCCGGTGGCCGCCTGGTCGACGGCTTCAGGCAGCGCCTGGCCGCGTTGGAGCACATCGACTTCTTCGGCAGCGCCGGCCGTGATCGAGTCGTGGCCCTCGTGGCACAACTCGACGCGCGGAGCCGGAGCCACCCCCCTACGGATACCCCGTCGCACGTGGGCCCTGTGGACCGCACACGTATCCACGGCCGACTGTGGGTGACCCGGCCCCGGCCAGGTGTCGACCGCATGGGCTCGGCGTGGCTGATTCGACGCTTCATCGACGCTGACGCCCGGTTTGCGTTCGCGGCCGATCGCGATGCCGTCCCGAGCCCTGACGCGATTCCGTTCGACATGTTTAGTGTCGAGTTCAGTCACCAGGGTGACGATTGCACCTTCGAGACGCTGTGCCGCGTATTCGACATCACCGACCCTGCGGTCGCGCGTCTCGCTCAGCTCGTGCATGACCTCGACTTGAAGGATGCCCGCTTCGGGGCGCCAGACGCAGGCACGGTGGGCACGCTGATCGAGGGGCTGCAGTTGACCACTGCCGACGACGATCGCCTGTTGGAGCGCGGGATGACGATCTTCGAATCGATGTACCTGGCGTTCGCACGATCGGCGCGTAAGACTGGTCCGCGGCCGCTCGCCAATACCCGTGCTCGGCCCGCGACGGCGGGCCGCCGGCGGCCCGTGGCTCGAGCGCGCGGGAAATAGGTTGCAGCGGCTGCGCGGCAGTAAGCCGGAACGGGTCAACGCGACGATCGGCGTGACCACCGCCGGTGTTCTAATCAGGGGCCAGGAGGACGTGCGTGGAACGTCACCGACACTGGAATCAGGTCTATACCACCAAGGGCGAACGTGACGTCAGCTGGTTCGAAGCGCTGCCGGAGATTTCGCTCGAGATGCTCGACGCGGCAGGCATGACCGCGCACTCGTGTGTCCTCGACGTAGGCGGCGGCGACTCGCACCTGGTGGACGCCCTCGCGGCGCGCGGGCTCGACTGCCTGGCCGTGCTCGACGTCTCAGGGGCGGCTCTGGAACGGGCGCGCACGCGCATGGGCCCCACCGCCGGCGTACCGGTGTGGATCGAGGCCGACGTGACCGGCGACTGGACGCTGAAGCCGATGGATATCTGGCACGACCGTGCCGTTTTCCACTTCCTCACCACGCCAGAGGACCGCGCCCACTACAAGCGCCACCTGCTCGACACGCTCAAGCCCGGCGGCGCGGCCATCGTCGCGACCTTCGCGCCGGACGGCCCCGAGACGTGCAGCGGCCTCCCGGTGCAGCGCTACTCGCCAGAGCAGTTGGTGGCGGAGCTGGGCTCCCTCTTCGAACTGTGCGACGCCCGGATGCATGTGCATACGACACCCTGGGGAAGCACGCAGTCCTTTCAGTACTCACGGCTGCAGCGTCGCGATTAGCCTGCGCCTCCTGGAGGCACGCACCGAACGGAGGGCATCAGCTCGCCACTCCATGGAAGCTACGGCGACGACAGTGGGCTGATGCTGCCGGCATGCCTCACCTGTCCGTGAATTGGGTCAACAGGATGGACACGGACGGCGACGCCACGATTTCATGGACGACGCCAGGTTCGAGGGTCACGAGCACGCCTGGCGTGAGTGACAGGCTGGTCCCCTCGTCCTTGAGCGCGAGCGCGCCGCTGCCCACCACGCACTGAATCGTGATCGGCACGGGCGCCTTGTGCGCCGCCAATGTGGTTCCGTTGCGCAGCGTGATCTGCACCAGCGTGCGACGCGGCCCGGTGAACAGCGACACCACTTGCTTGTCTGCGCCGGGTTCGATGGACGACTGCAGTGCCAGGACTTTCATGGGGTCCTCTTTGGCGACGCTCCGAGGCGTTGCGATGCGCGCGTCCAACTGCGCACCCGACGCCGACGTCGCATACACCCTGAGCGCCAACATGACGGCCGTCGCCAGACCTGTGCTGAACGTTGAACGAATGGACATGTTGCTGTCTCCAGGCGCAGTATGACGCGTCCGTCACACCCTTGGCAGCGACGTTTGTCGCACGCTCGCGGACAGGTCGGCGCTGTCGCGCTGCTCGCACCGAGCCAGGTCAGCTTCGAGGCCACGAACGTCCGCTGGTCGCCGCTTGAGCAGCACCTGGTGGACCGGTCGATTCCGGGTGGAGGGCGCCCGCGCATGACGGCGATCATACGGAACCGCAGCCGTGCTCCGTAGACTCTCCGAGAGGCCCTCACGGTAATGTCCGAGCACCCGCTCGCCATCGGCGTCGACGCGGCCAGGCTTCCGCTGGACGCGCTGTGCGACCAGCTCGTCGCTGGGCCGCACGCCAGCATGCACGCGGCCGTGCCGCGCATCCGCTCGCGGCTGGCAGCCCTGGCGGCTCGCGAGCCAGAGGGGCCAGCGACAGGGCTGCAGGCTGCGTTCTCCGAACTCGCCACGCGCCTGCTCGCCCACCTTGCCAAGGTGGAAAACATTCTGTTCCCGGCGGTCACCGCGCTGGTCGATGCTGAGCGTTCTGGACGGGCCCGTCCAGCCCTCGCGTTCCCCACGGTCGTGCATCCCATCCGCGTATTGGAGGCAGAGCACGAGCGGCTCCTCGCGGCGCTCGCCGCCGTCGAGGCGCTGAGAGGCGAGCCCAGCCAGGCTCCACCCGACGACGCCTGGCACACGGTCCAGAACGATCTGACCGCGTTCCACGCTGACCTCGCTGCCCATGTGCACTTCGAAGCCGAGGTCCTGTTTCCGCGCGCGATTGAACTCGACCAGAGGCTGTAGTGCCTCTCCCTCCAGTAACGCAACCGTGAGTTTCCCGACTGACGACCAGCTGCGGCGCATGTCGCTGTTTCGGCGCCTGACGTCGGAGGACCGTGCCCGCGTCAGCGCAGTGTCGCGCGTGGTGCACCACGCGCGGGGCGTTACGGTGTTCTCCGAAGGAGAGAATGCTGACGCGTTCCTGGCCATCGTCGAAGGCCGCGTCAAGGTCTACAAGTCGACACCAGCCGGCAAGGAGATCATTCTCGAAATTTTCGGGCCGGGCGATCCGCTGGCGGCTGTCGCCGTCTACGAAAGCGCGCCCCTTCCGGCGTCGGCACTGGCGCTCGACGACGTGACCTGTCTTCGCATCGAGAAGCGGGACTTCTTCGAGTTGCTCGAGCGCCACCCTGCGCTCGTCCGCGGCTTGTTGTCGGGGCTCACGATTCGACTGGCTGAACTGACGCGGCGCCTCGCCGAGCTGACGGGGGCGAGGGTCGAAGCTCGGTTTGCCCGCCTCTTTCTGAAGCTGGCGCACCAGATCGGTCGCGCTGATCGCGGCGGCACGTTCGTGCCGATGCCGCTGGCACGTCAGGAACTGGCGGATCTCACGGGCACCACGATCGAGAGCGCGATCCGGATCATGAGCCGATGGGAGAAGGAAGGCGTGCTGCACACCGACAAGGACGGCTTCGTCGTGCTCGACCGCGCCGTGCTCGA
>JAEUQR010000104.1 GCA_016789705.1 Acidobacteriota bacterium | reverse complement strand
GCGCGAAGAGGTCAGCCAGATCCTCGCCACCGAGGTCGCCGATCCCGGAGTGGGCCTGGTGACGGTGACACGCGTCAAGGTCACGCCCGACCTGTCGCTCGCGCGCGTGTACTGGACGATCATCGGCGATGCCGCCGAGCGCAAGCGCACGACCAAGGCGCTGCAGCGCGCCGCCGCCTTCGTGCGGCACGTGCTCGCCACGCGCGTCACGCTGCGCCGAGTGCCTGAAGTGCACTTCCAGTACGACGAAGGCCTCGCCGCCCATCAGCGGGTCGAAGAACTGCTCCACGAGATTCACGAGGCCGACGCGGCCCGCCTGCAGGAGACGGCGCCCGCGCCCGCCGCCGGCGACGCCACCGCGCCCGCGTCCGCCACCGAGCCGCATGACCCCGACCCCACCGCCTGACCCGGCCTTCAGCGACATCGTCGCGCGCCTGACGCGCGCCTCGCGCATCGTCGTCTCGTCACACGAGCGGCCGGACGGCGATGCCATCGGCTCCGGGATGGCGCTCGTGCTGGCGCTCAGGGCGCTCGGCAAGGACGCGCGGATGGTGATGTGCGACGTGCCGGCGGCCTACCTGCAGCCCTTCCCCGCCGTGGACGGCCTGTGGGTCACGGGCCACGTCGACGAGACGTTCGATGCCGCCGTCATCATGGAATGCGGCGATCTCAGCCGCACCGGCGTCAGCGGCCTCGACCGCTCGCCGGTCATCAACATCGACCACCATCCCGGCAACACCCGCTACGGCGCCGTGGACTGGGTGGACGAATCGGCGGCAGCCTGCGGCGAGCTGGTCTATCCGCTCGTGACCGCGCTCGGCGCACCATTCACCGCCGACGTCGCCACGCACATCTACCTCGCGATCCTTACCGACACGGGCTCGTTCCACTTCTCGCACATGTCGCCGCGCACGTTCGACATCGCGGCGCGCTGCGTGGAAGCCGGGGCGCAGCCGGCCTGGATCGCGCGCACCCACTACGACAGCAACCGCATGGCGCGCGTGCGCCTCTTCGGCAGCGTGCTCTCGGGCATGGTCGTCGACGCCACCGGACAGATTGCCCTGCTCTCGATCACCCCGGAGATGGCGGCGGCTGCTGACGGCAGCTACGACGACACCGAAGGCCTCATCAACTTCCCGCTCTCGGTGAAGGACGTGCGGGCCGTGGCGTTCTTCAAGCAGGCCGAGACGCCCGAGAAGTGGCGCGTGAGCATGCGCTCCAAGGGCGCGGTCGACATCGGCCGGATCGCCGCGGCGCACGGTGGCGGCGGGCATCGCAATGCGGCGGCGTGCGCGCTCAGCGGCGCGCTGCCCGACCTGCAGGCGCGTGTGATGCGCGCGCTCGAACAGGCTGTCGCCGACGCCGGCGCCGAGCCGTGACCGCGCCGCCCGACGGCGTGCTGGTCGTCGACAAGAGCCAGGGACCGACGTCGCACGATGTCGTCGCCGTGGCACGCCGCGCGCTCGGCACGTCGCGCGTGGGTCACACCGGCACGCTCGACCCGATGGCCACCGGCGTGCTCGTGCTGGTGGCCGGACGCGCCACGCGCCTTGCGCGCTTCATGACCCACGACGTGAAGTCGTACGTGGCGCACGTCACCTTCGGCCGTGCGACGACGACGTACGACGCCGAAGGCGAGACCACCACGGAGACGGGCCGCGTCCCCGAACGCGCCGCGCTGGCCGCGCTCGTCGCCGCGAAGGCCGGGCCCCAGATGCAGACGCCGCCGGCGTATTCCGCCAAGAAGGTGGGCGGTGAAGTGGCGCACAAGGCGGCGCGGCGGGATGCGCCGCTCGTGCTCGCGCCGGTACCGGTGACCGTGCACGCGTTGACCCTCGACGCCTGGGACGACGGGGTCGCGACGCTGTCGATGACGGTGTCGGCCGGCTTCTACGTCCGCGCGCTGGCGCACGAACTCGGCGAGGCGCTCGGCACGGGCGCGCACCTCTCGGGCCTGCGCCGCACACGCGCCGGCGCTTTCGGCCTCGACGACGCCGTGTCGTGGGCCACACTGGCGGCGGCCGCCCGCGGCGGCCTGACCTCGGCGCTCCTGCCCATCGACAGGATGCTGCCGGATCTGCCGGCGGCCCACCTGCCACCCGAGGCGGTGGCGAAGGTCCGCCATGGCCAAAGTGTGCAGGCGACGATCACGGGCGACCTCGCGGCAGGCCCGGTGCGCCTGCTCGACGAGGCCGGGCACCTCATCGCCCTGGCCGAGCCTGCTGGCCCCGGAGACGGCAGCGCGCGAAGGTTTTTGCAGCCCGTCGTCGTCCTGGGCTAAGATGAAGGGTCATCCTGCGCTGAAAAACGCAGACATACGGCGGCGCGGAGCTCCGGTAGTCCGGGTTCTGGGCCGTACGTGGAGGTAGTAGACGTGGCACTGACGAAAGACAAGAAGACCGCTCTCATCGATTCGTACCGCACGCACGGCACGGATACCGGATCGCCCGAAGTCCAGGTGGCGATTCTCAGCGAACGCATCACCTATCTGACCGAACACTTCAAGAGCCACGCGAAGGATCACCACTCGCGCCGCGGCCTCCTGAAGCTCGTTGGTCAGCGCCGGCGCCTGCTCGACTACCTGAAGAGCAAGGACACCGACCGCTACGCCGAGCTCATCAAGCGGCTCGGCATCCGCAAGTAGCCGCGTCCAGGCGCGTCCGGGTCCTCCGGACGTGGACAGACCGCAGCACTATCGGCGACGGCCACCGCGCTCCGCACCATGCGGAGGCCCGGGGCCGTCGCGCCGACAAGCCCGGGGAACGTGACCCCGGCATCGAGGTTTCCAATGGTCAAACGCGAGATTCAGATCGGTCAGCACACCCTCTCGATCGAGACGGGCAGACTGGCCAAGCAGGCCGACGGCGCCGTCGTCGTCCGCATGGGCGACACGATGGTGCTCGTCTCGGCCTGCCACGCTTCAAGCGCCCGCGAGGGCATCGACTTCCTTCCGCTCACGGTGGATTACCGTGAGTACACCTACGCCTCGGGCCGCATCCCCGGCGGCTTCTTCAAGCGCGAAGGCAAGGCGACGGAGAAGGAAACCCTCACGAGCCGCCTGATCGACCGTCCGATCCGCCCGCTCTTCCCCGCCGGCTGGAGCTTCGAGACACAGGTCATCGCGTTCGTCCTCTCGGCCGACACCGATCACGACTCGGACGTGCTCGCGATCACCGGTGCCTCGGCGGCCCTCGCCCTCTCGGAGATGCCCCTCGAGAAGACGATCGCCGGTGTGCGCGTGGGTCTCGTCGATGGCCAGTTCATCGTCAACCCGACCTACCCGCAGCGCAAGCTGAGCCGCCTGGATTTGACGGTGGCCGGTAGCAAGGACGGCATCGTGATGGTCGAGGCCGGCGCCCAGGAGGTGACGGAAGACGAAGTCATCCAGGCGCTCGAGACCGCGCACGCCGCCATCAAGGACATCTGCGCCGGCATCGACGCGCTGGCGGCCGAAGCCGGCCGCAAGAAGCTGCCCAAGCCCGAGGTCAAGGTCGACGCCGCGTTCCAGCAGGCGATCGAAGCCAAGGCCCTCGCGCCGCTCACTGCGGCCATGCGCATCAAGGGCAAGATCGAGAACTACGCCACCGTGGCGAAGGTCGAGAAGGACGTGATCGCCGGCCTGCCCGAAGATCAGCTGAGCCGCAAGGGCGAAGCCAAGGGCCTGCTGCACGACCTGCAGGAGAAGGTGCTGCGCACCGAGATCCTCGAGCGCGGCGTGCGCCTCGACGGCCGCAAGTTCGACGAGATCCGCCCCATCACCATCGAGACCAAGGTGCTGCCGCGTGTGCACGGCTCGACCGTGTTCACGCGTGGTGAGACCCAGGCCCTCGTCACCGCCACGCTCGGCACCGCTGACGACCAGCAGAAGATCGAGATGGTGGACGGCGAGACGTGGAAGCGCTTCATGCTCCACTACAACTTCCCGCCCTTCTCGGTCGGCGAGACCAAGCCGATGCGCGGCCCCGGCCGTCGTGAAATCGGCCACGGCGCCCTCGCCGAGCGCGCGCTCGCGCCGATGATGCCTGCCGAAGCCGACTTCGCCTACACCGTGCGCATCGTGTCGGACATCCTCGAGTCGAACGGCAGCTCGTCGATGGCCTCGGTATGCGGCGGTTCGCTCGCCATGATGGACGCCGGTGTGCCGATCAAGGCGCCGGTGGCCGGTGTGGCCATGGGCCTCATCATGGACGAGGCCACCGGCAAGTACGCGGTGTTGAGCGACATCGCCGGCGCCGAAGACCACTACGGCGACATGGACTTCAAGGTCGCCGGCACCAAGGACGGCATCACCGCCCTGCAGATGGACATCAAGGTCACCGGCATCTCGGCCGACGTGATGCGCGCGGCGCTCACGCAGGCGAAGGCCGGCCGGATGCACATCCTCGGCATCATGCAGGAACATCTGCCGGCGACCCGGTCGAACATGTCGGCCTACGCGCCGCGCATCGTCACGATCAGGATTCCGGTCGACAAGATCCGCGACGTCATCGGGCCGGGCGGCAAGATGATCCGCAGCATCATCGAGAAGACCGGCGTGAAGATCGACGTCGAGGACAACGGCCAGGTCAACGTGGCGTCGGCCGACGAGGCAGCCGCGGCCAAGGCCATCGGCATGATCCAGGAGCTCACGGCCACGCCGGAGCTCAACAAGACCTACCTCGGCAAGGTCCAGCGCATCACCGACTTCGGCGCGTTCGTCGAAATCATGGCCGGCACCGACGGCCTGCTGCACGTCTCCGAGATCGCGAACCACCGCGTGAAGGACGTGCGCGACGAGCTGAAGGAAGGCCAGCAGATCCTCGTGAAGGTCATCAACATCGACCCGACCGGCAAGATCCGCTTGAGCCGCAAGGCGCTGCTGCCCTCCGAGGGTGGTCCGCCCGCGGCCGAGCCCGGCAGCGAACCGCCGGCCGGCGACAACGGTGGCGGCGGCGACCGCGGGGGCGACCGTCCCCGTGGCCCGCGCCGCGACCGCGGTCCGCGCCGCGACTAAGGGACGAGGGGCTCGCCCCCGTCAGTGAATACACGAAGGGCCGGGAGACGGTGTCTCTCGGCCCTTTGCTTTTGGTTCAGGACTCCCCCGCCCCGACGTCCGCTGTCGCCAGCCCCCAGGGCACCAGTGCCGCTACAATCGACTCATGCGCCGCCTGTGGTTCGCCGTGTTCGCCCTGATGCTCGCCGCGGTGCTCGCCGAGGGCGCCGCGCCGCAGGATGCCGCGCCGAACAAGCGCGCCTTCACGGTGGTGGCGCGTGATGGCCGCTTCGAGCCAGACAGGCTCGACGTCTCGAAGAACGACCTCGTCACCATCACGCTCAAGAGTGAAGGCGGCCCGTTCAGCTTCGCCATCGACGCCTATCGACTGATGAAGCGCGCCGGCGCCGGCGAAACGGTGACGTTCGCGTTCCGCGCCGACCAGGTGGGCCGCTTCCCCTACTACTGCTCGCTGTCGAACGATGAGCTGTGCGCCACGATGAAGGGCACGCTCGTCGTCGCTGACCGCTGAGGCGTCACTGATGGTGTGACGGCGGAGGGCTGACCCGCCTCCCGCGTCCGGCCTACGCAGGCCGTCAAACGCCAGCGGGGGCGAGTGTCGGCCGGAAGCGCGGGGCCCCGGGCGGTGCTGCGCGACGCGTTGCGTCGCCGCTGTGCCTGAACACCCCACGCGGACTTCGGCGCCGCCTCGGCGTTTGACGTCTCACGCGTGCGCGGCCTGCTCCGGACGGCCGCAGGAGACGGGCCAGCCCTCCGCCGTCACACCTGCAGCGTCATGGGCTCCAAAGCCGAGTGCGACTCAAGCGGAGTGGACGTCACTTGCACTCAGGCTCGACCGCCATCGACTCGTGGACGTTTGGCCAGCTAGATCGTCGGATACTGGCACGCACAGCGAACGCTCGACCCCGAGGGCCGCGCCACAGCACTCGTTGACTTGCGCAGCGATGCTGTCAGCGAAGCGTGATGGCTTCTGGTGAGCCACTCCAAGGTTCACCTCACTTCGTCGCCGCATCGAATACTTGCCTGCTTAGCGTTGGGTTCTTGAAAAGAACGGCCAACCATCTACCAGGGAACGACACCTTAAGCTTGGCCACCATCGCGGCGTACACCTGTTCGCAGGTGGCGGAGACGGCCATTCCCGAGAGTGCAGGCCGGAATGCGGCGATTGTCGTATTCAGTGCGCTCGCTCCAACCTTAGCGAACACACACGCTGCCAAGAGCCTGTTGCCGTGGACCAGGACGCCCCATTCAGGCCCGCTCTTCTTCTTGCCTAGCGAGATCTTCTTGGACTCAATCCACGCATCGATCTCGCGCTGGAGAAGAACCGCATTGAACGCTCGGGCTCCTGTGGTCGTTGGATTGAACAGCGTCTTGTACGGCGCCTTCGCAAGATCGAGATAAAATCGCCCCAATCCTGTCTTTGCCTGAACAGCAAGCGTGGGATCACCGTTAGCACAGGCGAGCGCAGTTGTCACTTCTGTTAGCTCGCACGATGCTGCCGCTGGAGCTGACTCGATCGAGCGAACGATCTGGTACTCGACGTCCTCTAGCAGGCTGCTGAAATAGTAACCGCCGAAGCCCCGCGGTTCTTGGTGGCGTCGGCGAGTCGTGGTGTGGACGAGCGCCTTCGGCGGCGCTACCGCCGGGCGCCACCGTCAGGCCTACGCCGTCGCGGGCAGCAACCGG
>JAEUQR010000178.1 GCA_016789705.1 Acidobacteriota bacterium | reverse complement strand
CTGCCCGAGCCCTGCGCCGTCATGAGGCGGCCCGCGGCGGTGAGCACGTTGAAGTTGCCGCGCAGGTTCACGGCGACGACCCTGTCGAACTCCTCGCCGGTGTATTGCAGCATCGGCTTGCGCACGTTGATGGCCGGCGTGCAGACGAGGCCATCGAGACGGCCGTGGGTGGTGACGAGCCCCGTGAGGGCGGCGGTCACCCCCGTCTCGTCGTTGATGTCGACGGCCAGACCTTCGGCCCGGAGGCCCGCTGCGGTCAACGCGCGTGCCGCGGCCTCGGCGCTCTCGGCCTTCAGGTCGCAGCAGATGGTGTGGCCACCCTGGAGGGCCACACACTCCGCGACCGCGGCGCCGATGCCGCTGCCGGCGCCGATGACCGCCACCACTTTGTCATCCAGTCGAAACACGTCTGCCTTCACGGGGCTGTTCCTCGCGCGGATAGGGGAGGCGCCGGTCTACCGCTTCGGCAGATCGCGGGCCGCCGGGATGTTCGGGATGCCGGTGGCTTCGGTCGCCGCGCGCACGATGGCCTTCGCCATCACATCAGCCGCCAGGGCGCCGATCTGCGTGATGTTGGCCTGACCGGTCCACGTGCCGGTGGCGAGCGAGAACACGGTGTCGCCGTCGCCCATCGTGTGGGCGGGGAAGATGGCGCGGGCGAAGCCGTCGTCGGCCATGAGCGCCATGCGGTGTGCGTCGGCCTTGCTCAGCTTCGCGTTGGTCGCGACAAGCCCAATCGTGGTGTTCTCGCCAGCCCGCGGCGTCTGGCTGGGGCCGCCACTGCGCAGCAGCACGCGGGCGTCGGCAAAGGTGCCGTCGGGGTTGCGCACGCCGGCCACAATCCGGCCGGTGTCGGGGTCGATGATGTCGCCGACGGCGTTCACCGCGACGATGGCGCCCACGACGAGGCCGTTCGGCAGGCGGATCGCATAGCTGCCGAGGCCGGCCTTCATCGCGCGGTTGCCACCGCCGGACTTGCCCACGGTGGCGCCGGCGCCGGCGCCGACGGTGCCTTCGTCGACCTTGCCGTTCGTGGCCGCCGCGGCCGCCTTGTAGCCGCAGTCGGCAGTGGGGCGGATCTTCGGATTACCGCCCACCGGCAGATCGAACAGGATGGCCGAGGGCACGATCGGCACTCTTGCGATCCGCACGTCCCAGCCGATGTCGTGTTCTTCGAGCCAGCGCACCGTGCCGCTCGCTGCGTCGAGGCCGAAGGCGCTGCCGCCCGAGAGCACGACGGCATTGACCTTGTCCACCATGTTGCCCGGGTCGAGCAGGTCGGTCTCGCGCGTGCCGGGCGCGCCGCCGCGTTGCGACACCCCGCCCACGGCACCCTCACCGTCGACGAGGATGACGGTGCAGCCGGTGGGACGTTCGCTCAGGGTGATCGAGCCCACCTTCAGACCGTCCACCGCGGTGATGCCGCGCGGATCGCGACCCGGGGCCGCGGGGGTCTGTGTCTGTGTCGTGACGGCGCCGGCGCAGGCCGCGAACAACAGCGCGGCGGGCAGCGCGAGGCGAGACACGGCGGTGGGGCGGGGACGGACGTTCGGCATGGGTGTGACCTCGAGGCAGCCCCGCGAGGGCCGCGGTCGAGATGTTACGGGATGTGCCGGGTGTGAACCAAGCGCCCTGTTGATCCAAGATGTGGGAGTCGTGCCTCTGGATCCCGCGCTCGTCGAACGGATCTCGGCCATGGTCGATGCGACCGCGGACGAGATCGTGGCCTTCACCTCGGATCTCATCCGTATTCCCACCGTGAATCCGCCCGGAGAGGAATACGAGACATGCGCGCGCTTCATCGGCGACACGTTGAAGCGCTTCGACTTCGACGTGCACTACGTCGCCGCCGACGGGCATCCGGATCACACCGCCGCACATCCGCGCGTGAACGTCATCGGCCGCCGTCAGGGGCGCCACGCGCATCCGCTCGTCCATCTGAACGGCCACTTCGACGTCGTGCCGGCGGGCGAGGGCTGGACGGTGGATCCCTTCGGCGGTCTCGTGCGCGACGGGAAAGTCTACGGCCGAGGCGCCTGCGACATGAAGGCCGGCATCGCCGCCGGACTCTTCGCGGCGGAAGTGCTGCGCCGCGCCGGCATCGAGCTGCCTGGCACGATCGAGGTAAGCGGCACGGTGGACGAAGAGAGCGGCGGCCTGGCCGGCGTGAAGTACCTCGCCGACACGCGGTGGATCGCCAGGGACAAGACCGACTTCGTCATCATCCCCGAACCGCTCGACGTCGACCGCGTGTGTATCGGGCACCGCGGCGTCTACTGGTTCGAGGTCGAGGCGCACGGCCGCATCGGCCACGGCAGCATGCCGTTCCTCGGCGCGAGTGCGATCGAAGGGATGAGCCGCTTCCAGGCGCTGGTCGAGGAGCAGCTCAAGCCGAAGCTCGCCGGCCGTCGCACCGACGTGCCGGTCGTGCCGCCGGGCGCGCGCCACGCCACCATCAACACCAACGGCATCCAGGGCGGGCAGCCGGTGGACGGCGTGCAGACGCCGTGTGTGGCCGATCACTGCCGCGCCATCTTCGACCGACGGTTCCTGCTCGAGGAAGGCCTCGAGTTCACGAAGGACGAAATCGCCGCGCTCGTGAATGAAGCGCGGCGGCTCGTGCCCGACATCCGGTTCGAGGTGCACGACCGCCTCATCGTGCACCCGACCCGCACGCCCGACGACTCACCGATCATCCCGGCGCTCACGGGCGCCATCCAGCGCGTGCTCGGCCGGCAGGCCTCGCTCATCGCCAGCCCCGGCACCTACGACCACAAGCACGTCGCGAAGATCGCCGGCGTGCCGCACTGTGTCGCCTACGGGCCTGGCGAACTCGTGCTCGCGCACCAGCCCGACGAGTACTGCGGCGTCGCCGATCTCGTCGCCGCGACCAAGGTGATTGCGATCGCGTCGCTCGAGCTGATGCAGGGCGCGGCGCGCGCGTGAACCCGGGGCCCGGGCCCCGCTATTTGAGTCCGTCCAGATGCGCGGCCCACGCCTCGACGATGGGCGCAAGCGGACCCTTCGTGCCCGCGTAGGCCCGGGCCCAGGCGCGCGCCTGGGCCCTGTCGGCGGTGATGGAGGAGACGTCCATCGCGGCGGCGTGCCGCCGGTAGAGGGCATAGACGCCGGCAGCCATGGCCGGTCCATCCTTGGCGCCGGGTCCGGCAAGATGCGTCGAGAGCAGCGGCAGCGCCTTGCCGGCATCACCCGCGAGGGCATAGGCGAGCGCGAGATCGCGCGTGGCGCGCGCGTCGCCCGACCTGGCGGCGGCGAGCTGTTCGAGCGACGTCACCGCGGCCGAGGGTTGTCCCGACTTCAGCCACGCTTCACCGGCCAGCCGTGCAAACACCGGCACCGTGCCGGGGGGCACGCTCATCAGCAGCCCCGCCGCTTCTTTCTCGCGATTGGCCATGAGCAGGCACACACCGAGCATGGCGCGCGCGGCGCTGAAGCCGCCCTGGATGCGCATCGCCGTCTGGAACTGCGTGGCCGCCTGATCGACCTGTGACTTGCCGAGCAGGTCCATGCCGCGCACGAACGCCGCCACGCCCTGATCTCCGGCGGCGAGCGCTTCGAGCGCGCCGTCGGTCATCTGGCCGCTACGTGCGGTCTTGATCGCGGCGAGCACGGGCGGTGTGCGGCCCTGTTCCACAGCGGTCCAGAGCGCGGCCGTGGTGCCAGCGTCGAGCACGTCGTCCTTCGTTGCGGCAGGCAGCGACGCCAGGATGGCGGCGGTGAGGTCCGCGGGCGCGCCGGCACCCGGCAGGGCGACACCGCCCGCGGCCGCCGGCGGCAGCACGCGGAACGGCCGGATGAGCGCGCCGCGTGCCGCGCCCGCCTCCGTGAAGCTCACCCGCGCCAGGTAGGCGCCAGGCGGCACGGCGCTGACGCTGATGCGTCCCCGGGCCACGCGCACCTCGGGCGATGTGCCCACGACGACCGAGAGCGGCGAGGCGACGATGGGCCGGCTCGACTCATCGCGCAGGATCTCGAGACGCGCCGTGACCTCGGAGTTCACACCCGTCGGTGGCGTATAGGCCTCGGCGAGGGCGACGAGCGTGCCGTTGTGGATGCGCGGCTCGACCTGCGGCGCCACGGCGCCGCCGGCAGGGGGCTCGGGGGCCACGAGCAGATCGCCGAGCGTCAGCGCATCGCCGTTCAGCTGCCACGCCTGCACCTCGCGTTCGAGGCTGCCGGCACGCTTTTCACTGTCGGCGAGCGCCACGCGCATGCGGTAGGTGCCCGGTTCCACGGTGATGACGCCGGCATAGGTGGCGCGGGTCTCGTCGCCCGTGATGGGGGTGAGGTCGCGGGTGTCTTCGCTCGCGGCCACGACTTGGCCCTCCCGGGTGGCGATGACGAGCCCGGTGGCATACTGCAGCGGATCGTCGGTGGCCCGCTCGACCTCGGCGGCCACCACGAGACGCACGCGCGACGAGCCAGGCTCCTTGTAGGTCCACGTCGAGGCGCGGATCGGCAGGGCGGTGGCCGGCGTGGGCGACCGCAGCGTGCGCTTGAGCGCGTCGGCGGGGGAGGCGGCCGGCGGTCCTTCGGGTGAGAGGAACGCGCGGCGCGCCTGCAGGGTCACGCCCTTGCGCGCCGTCTTCACCTCGATCTTGTGGCGGCGGCCGTCGCGGTCGCTCGTGCCGGGCTCGACGCCGAGCAGGTAGTAGCCACCGAGCGCCTGCTCGACGCGGCGGAAGGCGGTGTCGGCGCTCGACACCACGCGGTGGAGGGTGCCCCGGGCCATGCCCGCCAGCATCATCAGGCCTTCTTCCTGCAGCCGGCGATCGTCGGCTGCGGTCGTCGGCCGCTGGGCCTGCGACGCATCGAAGAGGGCCACGTCGAGCAGCATCACGTCGAGCGAGGCGCGCACGTCGGCCGCGATGGCCGCCAGGTCGTCGAGTTCGCCGCCGAGCGTCTCGAGCACGAGCCCTTCCGAGATGAGGATGACGGACTTCTGTCCCTCGAGCCCGCTCAGACTCTGGAGCACCGCGCGGATGCCGGCGACGGACCGATCCGTCTGCTGCCGCTGGTCGCCGATGATCTCGCTGGCCTCCTGCTCGACGTCACGTTCGCAGCGTTCCGCGTCGGCGGCGCCGAAGATCCCGGCACATTCGCGCATGATGACCTGCGTGATGAGCGTGGCGTCGCTGCGGCGATAGATGGCGAAGGCTTCGGTGACGCTGATGTTGAAGCGGCGCGGCTGCGGCGTGACGCGTCCGGCCACGCGCAGCATCGCCTCGCGGAGTTTGCCGCGGTCGGTCGTGAAGTCCACGAGTTCGCCGGGCCCCGGAATGGCGACGAGGCCCACGCGATCGTTCGGCTGCAGGCGGTCGAGGAACTTGAGCGCGTTCTGCATCACAGGACGCGCCGCTCCGAAGCGGATGTTGCCCTGGTCCACGAGCAGCAGGATGGCGCGGCCCTGCGGCCCGCCGCCGCCGTTGGTCGAGATGCCGTAGTCGGGCGGCGGTGGCGGCGCGACGACCGGTGCGGGACCGCGCGGCGCGGTGCCGGCGGCCAGGGCGTCGGTCAACCTGATGTACTCGGCCGAGACGACCCGGCGTGCCTTGCCGTCCACCTCGACCATGAACTCGGCGGCGGTGAGGTCCACAACCTGGCGGCCGTCGCGATCGAGCACCGTGACGTCGAGCGGCAGCACCTCGACGCCGGCGCGGAAGACCGGCGGTTGATCGCCCGGCGTTGCGGGTGCTGGCGTCTGCGCCTGTGCGGCCGGAGACGACTGCGCTGCCATGAATGACGGGGCGGCGGCGACGACGGCCACGAGGACGATCGACGAGCGGACTCGGAACATGGCTGCGACCTCGAGCGTGCCGTCCCGGTCGGGCGCGCGACGGACGGCCGGGCCCGGCGCCGGGGGCGCGGTCCGGTGCTGGCCGGGCCATTGTATGCCTGCGCGCCTCGATGCGCGCGTCCGGAGCCTCCGCTATGATCGATGGCTCATGTCCGTCCGTGACGTCCTCATCGTGGGGGCCGGTCCGTCCGGCCTGGCGGCGGCGATCGCCTGCCGCCATCACGGCCTCGACTACGTCGTCCTCGAACAGGGCGCCCTCGTCGACGCCATCGCGCGTTTTCCCCTCAACATGGTGTTCTTCACCACGCCGGAGCTGCTCGAAATCGGCGGCGTGCCGCTGACCACACCATACGAAAAGCCGACGCGCGCAGAGGCGCTGCGCTACTACCGCAAGGTCACCGACACCTTCCAGCTCCACGTCTCGCTCTTCGAACAGGTCACCGCGGTGGAGCGGGAAGGGGATGAGGAGGCGGCGGTGTTCGTCGTGACGACGCGCACGCGCCTCGGCGCGGTGCGCGTGCGGCAGGCGCGCGCGGTGGTGCTGGCGATGGGCTACTACGACCGGCCGAACCGTCTCGGCGTGCCGGGCGAAGACCTGCCGCACGTGTCGCACTACTACTCCGAGCCGCATCCGTATTACCGCCGCCGGGTGGTCGTCGTGGGCGGCAAGAATTCCGCCTGCGAGGCCGCGCTCGACCTCTATCGCAACGGCGCCCACGTCACGCTCGTGCATCGCGGCGAGACGCTCGGCGACTCGGTGAAGTACTGGGTGCGCCCCGACATGGAGAACCGCATCAAGGAAGGCGCGGTCGCCGCGCACTTCAACACCACGATCGCGGCCATCACCGACACCCACGTGGTGGTCGAGACCGCCGGCACGCGGCACGAAATCGCGGCGGATGCGGTGCTGCTCCTCACCGGCTATCGGGCCGACCCGGCGTTCCTCCGCGGCGCCGGCGTGGAGCTCGATCCCGAGACGCTCATCCCCCGGCACGACCCGGCGAGCTTCGAGACGAACGTGCCCGGTCTCTTCATCGCCGGCGGGCAGCTGGCCGGCGTGCGTACCGGCACGATCTTCATCGAGAACGGCCGCTTCCACGGCGAGCAGATCGCGAAGACGCTCGCGGGACGGCTCGGGCAGCGCTGACGGCTCAGTGCGCCGGATCGACGGCGACCACGCCCTCGAGCGCGCGCGATCGGCCGGCGGCGATGGCCGCGGCGAGTGCTGCGTTCGTCCGGTAGGGCACGTCGGGAATCTCCCGCGCTTCGATCGCGAAGGTCACGTCCATCACGAACGGCGTCGGCGACACGTGCAGCCGGGCGCCGTCGAGACGAATCGTCCACGGCCCGAGCGACTGCGGCTCCGCGGCGCGCGTGCAGAAGGCGAGCGACAGCAGATCGCCGAGCCGCACGTACACGTAGTCGCGCACGAGGGCCTTGAGGTCGCCGCCGGCACGTGACAGGTGCTCGTCGCGCAGTGCCGTCATCGCCGGGAAGAACGCCTGCCACGTCGGGTCGTCACGGAAACGGTCGTACACTGTCGCCGCGTGATGCGCGACCAGGGCCGCGGCCCACGGCGCCACCGCGAGCGCCGCGACACTCGCGGGCCACACGCCCTGCCGCACGTCGACCGGCACGTGCATGAAGTCGCGGATCGTGCCGGTGAACGGATCCACCGTGGGCGCCGCGTCGGGCGCCGCCCAGCCGCGATCGTGATGTTCGATGGCGGTCAGGATCTCGCGCCGCCGTTCCGCTTTGCCGAGCGACGGCCAGAGCTCCATCAGCCGTCGCGCCAGGGCCGCGTGATTCGGCTGCGTGATGAGATGCAGCACGCCGTCGCCGGGGCGGACGATCATGTCACGAGGCCCGCAGGCGGCCGTCGCCGACGAGCACGCTCGTGCCGCCCACCTGCACGCGCGTGATGTCGTCGCCGCTCAGGGCGAGACGGATGTGGAGGCGGCTCGGGCGGCCCATCTTCACGCCCTGGGCGCTCACGATCGTGCCGGCCGCGGCCGCCGGCACGAGTCCGTGGCGCACGAGGTAACAGCCGAGCGGGCCACTGGCCGAGCCCGTGGCCGGGTCTTCGGCGCCGGTCGCGCCGACCATGCGGCTGTACACCGTGGCGCCGTCGGGCCCGCCTTCCGTCGTGAACACGAAGAGCCCGCGTCTCGTGACGCCGGCGGCCTTGAACAGGGTGTCGAGTTCGCGGCCGTTCATCTGCACCGCGTCCACGGCCGCCCGCGTCGTCAGCGGCACGTAGAAGAAGGCCGAGCCGCAGGACACCTCCTGCACCGGCAGGCGGGGCACGATCTGATCCGGCGTCACGCCGATGGCGGCGGCCAGTTGCGCGCTGGTTGCGAGCGTGGGGCCGAACACCGGACGCTGCTGCGTCATCCACGCGAAGCGAAGGCGGGGACCGTCCCACTCGAGGGCCACCGGCGTCGGCCCGATGCCGAGGCCGAAGACGATATCGGTCGTGCCGGCGGGAATGCGGCCGTCGTCGGCCAGGGCAAACGTCGATCCGATGACCGGGTGGCCGGCAAACGGCATCTCTCCGGCGCGGCCGAAGATGCGCAGGCGCACGGTGGTGCCCGCGGTCTCGGCCGGGAATACGAACGTGCACTCGGAGTAGTTCATCTCCCGCGTCAATGCCGCCATCGTGTCGGGGGTGAGGCCCTGCGGTTCCATGAAGACGGCCAGCTGGTTGCCGGTGTGCGGCGCCGAGGTGAAGACGTCGTAGTGCAGGTAGCGGCGAAGGTTCGGGAGGCGCGACGCGGCGGAGGCCGGCGACGACGTCTGCGCGCGGCCGGTGACGGCACCGGCCGCCAGGGCAGCGGCGGACGACGCGCCGGCGGCCAGCACGGCGCGGCGGGTTGGGCGTGACATGCGGGCGAGTGTAGCGTGATTCCCAGCCTCCAGCCCCCAGCCCCCAGCCTAGTGCCGCAGCCCCGAGTCGGGCTGGCGCTGCATGAGCAGCTTCATCTCGATGAGCTCGATGAGCGTCTGGCACCGCGCCAGCACGCCCTCGCGCTCGAGGAGCGCCTGCTTCTCCACCGGCTCGAGGTCGAGATACTGCGACAGCGCATTGACGAGATCCGGGTCGGCCATGTCGCGCGGCAGCCGGCTGGCGCCCTCGCCCTGGAGTGACGGCGCGAGCAGGGTCTCGAGCCGGCGGCGGGCGTCGGCGAGCTGTGGCCGCATGTCGGGCGTGGCCTCTTCCTCGACGGGCGTCACGTGCGCGATGCGGTACAGCACGCCGTCGGTGGGCGGCTCTTCCTCGGTGATACGGAATTTGTCGAGGCCGCGCAGGATGAGATTGAAGCGGCCGTCGTTCTGCCGCTCGACGTGGGTGATGAGTCCCGCGCAGCCGATGGGGAACACCGGCGGCCGGCCCTCGTAGCGCTCTTCGTGGCCGGGCACGAGCAGGGTCATGCCGATGATGCGATCGCCCTCGAGGGCTTTCGTCACCAGCTGCTTGTAGCGCGGCTCGAAGATGTGCAGCGGCAGGAACACCCCGGGAAACAGCACCGTCGTCGGCAGCGGGAAGAGCGGCAGCAGCGGGGGCAGCATCGCGGCGCGGGCCTAGTGGATCGTCCGGGTCTTCTTGTCGAGGTAGTCCATGAGCACGTACTGCCCGAGCGACTGCGGCGTCGTGAAGTAGGCCTTGCCGCGGCACATCGAGGCGACGCGGCGCACGAAGGCGACCAGATCGTAGTCGCGGGCCAGCATGAAGGTGTTGATGAGGATGCCGGCCTTCGCGCACGCCGAGACCTCGCTGAAGGTCTCGCGGATGACGATCGGATCGAGGCCGAAGGCGTTCTTGTAGACGCGCCCGTCGGGCTGCGTGATGGCCGACGGTTTGCCGTCGGTGATCATGATGATCTGGCGCATGTCCTTGCGCTGCCGCTCGAGGATGCGCCGCGCCAGCTTGAGGCCTTCACGCGTGTTCGTGTAGTACGGGCCGACGCGCACGCGGCCGAGTTCGCGCAGCGGAATCTCCTCGGCCGAGTCGTGGAAGAGCACGACATGCAGCGTGTCGCCCGGGTACTGCGTGCGGATGAGCTGCGAGAGGGCCATCGCCACCTGCTTGGCCGGGGTGAAGCGGTCCTCGCCGTAGAGGATCATGCTGTGCGAGCAGTCGAGCATGATGACGGTGGCGCACGAACTCTGGTACTCGCCCTGCGCCACCATCAGGTCCTCGTAGCCAATCTCGACCTTCGGGCCGGCGGTGCCCGAGCGGTGCGCGCGCGTCACGGCGTTCAGCACCGTGGCGCTGGCGTCGAGGTTGAGCGTGTCGCCGAACTCGTAAGGTTTCGGCGCGCCGCTGGCATCCACGCCCGTGGCCATGTCGCGGGTGTCGTGGCGGCCGGCGCTGGCATGGCCGATCGAGCCCAGCAGATCGCGCAGCGCCCGGTAGCCGAGGAAGTCGAGCGCCTTGTCGGTCACCTCGAACTTCGCCTGGCCGGGCTCGCCGTCGCCGCCACCGCCGTCCGCCTTCGCTCGACGCTCACGTTCAGCGTCGAGCTCCGGCGAGGGCGTGATATAGCCCGCCTCCTGCATGCGCTCCATGATCTGCTGCACGAGTTCGTCGAGCTGCTGCTTGGCGGTCGCGGCCTGTTCATCGAAGAGCTGTTCGAGCACGTCGTCGGGCAGGAGCCCGCCGTTCAGCAGGGCGTCGAGAATCGCGTCGTGCAGCGCCTGCATCGTGCGGTCCCCATCGACCGACCCATCCCCATACGGCGACTGGAACCCGCTCGAGAGCAGCAGATCCGAGAGGGCCGACACGAGTTCTTCCATGTCGACCTCGTCGGCGAGACTGGGCACGTACTTGCCGTACTTGAACTTCATGAGACGTCGCCCCGGCCGCTAGTTGTAGTAGCGCTTCTTCTTCGGCGGGCCGCCCGGCTCGTCGTCGTCCAGGGAAATCGCCGGCGCCTGACGCACGGTCTGCGGCTTTCGGAGCGGTTCGGTGCCCACATAGCCGCCCGCCTCGGTGCGGCCGATGCGCTTCTGGGCGTACAGGCCTTCGAGGACGAAATCGATCGCGGCAGCCACGAGCGGCGCCGGCGCGCCCGGCGGCAGCGCCGCACGGGACGCCAGGTCCATCAGGCCCGGCACCTTCGAGGCTTCCACCACGAGGGCCGAGGCCGGCAGGCCATCGCCGAGCAGCACCGAGCCGCCGTTCTCGAACCAGTGGACGGTGGCCGAGACATCGGCATCCACGAAATAGCCGTCGAAGACCTGTGCCACGGCGTTGCGGATGAGGTCCTTCGCCACGGCGTGCGCCCCCTTGAGCTCGCCTTCGTATTCGAGTTCGATCTTGCCGGTGATGGAGGGCAGCGCCGTGTAGGCGTCGGTCACGCGCGGCACGACGAGGCTCTCACCGGCCGCGAGCGCGCGCCGTTCGGCGTTCGAGACGACGGTCTCGAGCACGCTGATCGGCAGGCGCTGGCTCACGCCCGAGCGGCGATCGACGCGGCGGTCGGCCCGGGCCTGGAACGCGACCTCTTCGACGACCTCGCGCACGTAGGCGGGCACGTCCACCCGCAGGCCGCGTTCCACCCAGGCTTCCTGTGTCGTGACGGCCACGGCATCCGCGCGCGACTCCAGGTAATGCGTGCGGATCTCGGCGCCGATGCGGTCCTTGAGCGGCGTGATGATCTTGCCGCGCGCCGTGTAGTCCTCGGGGTTGGCGGTGAAGACGAGCATCACGTCGAGCGGCAGGCGGACGGGGAAGCCTTTGATCTGGACGTCGCCCTCCTGAAGGATGTTGAAGAGCCCCACCTGCACCTTGCCGGCCAGATCCGGCAGTTCGTTGATGGCGAAGAGGCCGCGGTTGGCGCGCGGCAGCAGGCCGAAGTGCATCGCCAGCTCCGAGCCGAGCTGCAGGCCCGAGGCCGCCGCCTTGATGGGATCGATATCGCCGATGAGGTCGGCAATCGTCGTATCCGGCGTGGCGAGCTTCTCGACGTAGCGCGCCTCGCGCGGCCGCCACTCGAGTGGCATGTCGTCACCTTCGGCGGCCACAATGGCGCGGCCGTGCGCCGAGATCGGCGCCAGCGGATCGTCGTGGATCTCGCTGCCGGGCACGACCGGGATGGCCTCGTCGAGCAGGTCGACGAGCGCGCGGATGAGGCGCGTCTTGGCCTGGCCGCGCAGACCGAGCAGGATGAAGTGGTGTTTCGCCAGGATGGCGTTCACGAGCTGCGGGATGACCGTGTCGTCGTAACCGACGACGCCGGGGAACAGGCGGTCGCCGCGCCGCAGTTTCACGATGAGGTTGTCGCGCACTTCGTCGCGCACCGAACGCCGGGCATAGTCGCCGCGGGCCAGGGCTGATTTGAGCGCGCCGAGAGTGGCAGGACGGGCCGATGCGGGCATAAGTTCTATTATGACGCCGTGACACCTCCGCAGGGTTTTTCGCCGCCGCCGGTGTTCGCGAGCCGGCGGCCGCTCGTGTTCGCGCACCGCGGCGGCTCGAAGATCGGCCCCGAGAACACCTTGCTGGCGCTGACGCGCGGCATGGCGGCCGGCGCCGACGGCTTCGAGTGTGACGTGCGGCTGGCGGCCGACGGCGTGCCCGTGCTGATCCACGACGCCACGCTCGACCGCACGACCGGTGCCTCGGGGCTGGTGTCTGCGCACACGTCAGCGGCCCTCGCGGCCGTGGACGCGACTTGCCGCTTCCAGCCACCCGATGCCTCGTGGGCTGTGTCGTCACCGGAGGGGCTGCCCACGCTGGCCGCGGTGCTGGCGCGGTTGCCGGGGGCGCGCGTCATCGTCGAACTCAAGGACGACGATCCGCGGCTGGCGGACGCGGTGGCGGACGTGGTGCGTGGGGCGGGCGCGGCGGGGCGGGTGTGCGCGGGCTCCTTCCATCAGACGGTGCTCGACCGCCTGCGGGCGGTGGCGCCGGCGATGACGACGAGCGCCTCACGGCGCGAAGCGCAGTGGACGCTCGCGCGCTCGTGGGTGCGCTGGCCGTTGGCGATGTCGCCGCCGTATCGCGCGTTCCAGGTGCCCGAACGCGCCGGACGTCTGCACGTCGTCACGCCAGCCTTCGTGCGCCGCGCGCACCGCGAGCGCGCGGCCGTGCAGGTCTGGACCGTCGACGCGCCCGAGGACGTCCGGCGGTTGCTGGCCATGGGCGTCGACGGCGTGATTTCCGATCGCCCCGACTGGGCCGTGCCCGCCCGTGACGCCTTCGTCGAGGGACGGTCCGTGTGAATGGGGTCTGACCCCGGTTACTCGTAGTCGCTGAGGTCGCCGCCGGGGCGCGCCGCCCGCAGCGCGTTCAGCACCGCGACGAGGTCGATGACCTCCTGCGCCACGGCGCCGCTCACCGGCGGCAGCAGGCCCGCCGCCGCGAGGCCCATGCCCACGACGCTCGCCGCCATGCCGCCGATGGCGCTCTGGAGCGCGATGCGGCGCAGCCGCCCGGCGATGTGCAGCAGCTCGTCCACCCGGCGCAGCGACGTATCCATCACGACCGCGCCGGCGGCATCTGCCGTGATCTCGCTCTGGTGGCCGAACGCGAGGCCGACGGTGGCGGTCACGAGCGCGGGCGCGTCGTTGATGCCGTCGCCGATGAAGATCGTGGGCGCCTTGGCCACTTCCGCGCGCGTGAGCGTCACCTTCTCTTCCGGCGTGCACTGCGCGTGGATCTCGCTGATGCCGACCTCGTCGGCGAGGTATCGCACCTCGGATTCGCGATCGCCCGAGACGATGATGACGCGCGTCAGGTGATGCCGCGGCGCCAGATGGCCGATGAAGGCGCGGCTGTCGGGCCGCGGCGCATCGCGGAAGCGGTAGGTCGCGGCGAGCCCGCCGTCAACGAGCACGACACACTCGAGGCCCGCGGCGATCGGCGGCAGCGCCGGGCCCAGTCCGGCAGCTTCGGCCTGCCGACGCCCCAGGATGCGCACCGTGCGGCCCTCGACGAGGCCTTCGAGGCCCTGGCCGGGCGGTTCGCGCAGCGCCGTGGCATCGGCCAGCACGGCGCGCTCGCGGGCGGCGGCATCGAGGATCGGTCGGGCGAGCGGATGTTTCGAATAGCGCTCGAGGCTCGCCGCCAGCCGCAGCACCTCGCCGTCGTCCATGCCCGGCGCCGTGACACGGTCGGTGAGCGTCGGCTGGCCGAACGTGAGGGTGCCGGTCTTGTCGAGCACCATCGTCCGACAGCGGTCGATGGTTTCGAGGATCGCCGGATCGCGGATGACGATGCTGCGCGTGGCGGCCAGCGAGATCGAACCGATGATCGCGACCGGAATGGCGATGAGGAGCGGGCACGGCGTGGCCACGACGAGCACGGCGAGGAAGCGCACCGGATCGCCCGTCCACACCCACGCCGCGAGCGCGATGCCCACGGCCAGCGGCGTGTACCACGCGCCGAGCGTGTCGCCGAGGCGGCGCAGCGCGGGACGCCGCTGCTCGGAGTCGCGCATCACGTGCATGATGCGCGCATAGCGCGAGTCCACCGCGAGACGCACGGCCCGAATCGTGAGCGCATGTTCGCCGTTGATGGCCCCGGAGAACACCGTCGACCCGGGCGCCTTCGGCATCAGGAACGGCTCACCGGTCAGGTACGACTCGTCCATCACGCCCTGGCCGTCTTCGACCACACCGTCCACCGGGCAGATCTCGTGCGGGAAGATCACGATGCGGTCGTCGATGCGGACGGCATCGAGCGCGATGTCCTCGACATGCCCATCGGTGCGTCGATGGGCCGCCGACGGCATCCGTTTCGCGAGCGCCTGCAGCACCGACGACGCGCGGCCCACCGCGTAGTGTTCGAGCGCCTCGCCGCCCGAGAGCATCAGCACCACGAGGGCGCCGGCGAGGTATTCCCCGAGCAGCACCGAGGTGACGATCGAGATCCCGGCCAGCAGGTCGGCGCCGAACTGGCGGGCGAGGGCCTTCCGGGCGAGATCCCACACGAGGGGGGCGCCGCCGGCGGCCAGCACGACGAAGAGCGGCAGATCCCGGACGAGGCCGTCGAGCGCGGCCGCCCGCAGCAGGACATGGGCGGCGATGCCCGTCACGGCGAGCGCGGCGATGGCCGACTCGCGGTTCCAGGCAGCAGGCAGGGCAGTGGCGCTCATGCGGTCCCGCTTCAGCATGGCACGTCCCGGCTGAGGCGGCCTCTGGACGGCCGAAGTGGTCCTATAATCCGTCCACTCGCACGACCATTCCCGGAGGGCACGCGTGGCTGAACGCCTTGTCGGTTCGAACTACACGACGCCTGACCTCGTGGCCAAAGTCACCGGCCGCGCCCGCTACGCGGAAGACTTCCGCGCCGAGGGGATGCTCTTCTGCAAGCTGCTCCTGAGCCCCGTGCCGCATGGGCGGGTGCGGCGCGTCGGCCTCGAGAAGGCGCTCGCGTTGCCCGGTGTGCGCGGCGTCATCCGCGCGGGCGACCTGCCGGACCTGGGCGGTGCCGAGCGTGCGCTCACCGACGAACCGCTCTACCAGGGCGAGCCCATTCTTGCGCTCGCCGCGGTCAGTGAAGACATCGCGGCCGAAGCCGTCGAGCTCATCGACCTCGACATCGAGCCGCTGCCGTTCACGACCGACCCGCTCGACAGTCTGCGTCCCGACGGGCCCGACGCCCGCAGCGAGGGCAACGTGTGGGGCCTGGCGCCCCCGCCGCAGCCCGGGCAGCCGCCCGCGCGTCCGCCGATCGCGCGCCTCAAGTGGACGGCGGAGGACTTCGCCGCCGCGCCCGAGGGCGCGCTGCCGCTCGGCACGGCGATGGAGGAGTGGAGCTACGGCGATCTCGAGGCCGGCTTCGCGAACGCCGCCGTCGTGGTCGACGAGACATTCGTCGTGAACTCCACCGGGCACCATCCGCTCGAAACCCGCAGCGCGATGGCCTACTGGCAGAACGACAAGTGTTACCTCCACTGCTCGACACAGAGCGTCGTGCGCACGGTGGACGGCGTGGCGCGCTGGGTGGGCATCGACCCCGCGAAGCTCGTCCTCATCTCGGAGTTCACGGGCGGCGGCTTCGGCAGCAAGGGCGCGGGCGCGGTCTCCATGGCCATTCCCTGCGTGCTCTCGAAGAAGGTGGGCGCGCCGGTGATGATGCGGGTAAGCCGCGAGGAAGAGAGTTACTTCGGCCGCGCCCGCACCAACATGACGGGCCGCGCGAAGATCGGGTTCGCGACAGACGGCCGCATCACCGCGCTCGATCTGTTCCTCGTGCAGGACAACGGCCCCTACGGGACGATGGGCGATCACCGCTCCGCCGGCCTCGCCGCCTCGCTCGTCTACCAGGCGCCGGCCATGCGCTGGCGCGCCGTGAACGTGCTCACGAACACACCGCCGCGCACGCAGCAGCGCTCGCCCGGGCCGATGCAGGCCAACGGCATCATCGAAGGCATCATCACGAAGGCCGCGGCGCAGCTCGGCGTGGATCAGCTCGCCATCCGCCGTCTGAACGCGCCCACCGGCAAGGCCACGTACGGACCGGCCGGGCCCGACGGCACGCGCCGCTACGTCACCGGCGCCTTCGTGCAGGAATCGCTCGATCGCGGCGCCCGGCTCTTCGACTGGCCGGCGCGCGTCGCCCGCGCCGGTCAGCGCCGCGGCTCGAAGGTCCGCGGCGTGGGCGTAGCCGTGGGGCCACACGGCGCCGGGTCGGTCGGCTTCGACGGGCTGATGATCCTGCGGCCCGACGGCCGGCTGCAGGTGCAGAGCGGCGTCGGCAACCTGGGCACCCATTCCTGTATCGACCTCGCGCGCGTGGCGGCCGACGTCCTCGCCATGCCGTGGGACAAGGTGGACGTGGTCTGGGGCAACACGTCCAAAGGCCTGCCGTGGACGTGTATGTCGGTCGGCAGCCAGACCACGCACGCCATGACGCGCGCCAACATGGCCGGCGCCGAAGACCTGAAGCGCAAGCTGCAGCAACTGGCCGCGCAGGACCTGGGCGGCGCACCCGACGACTACGAGCTCGGCAACGAGCGGGTGTACCGGAAGGGCAATCCGGGCCGCGGACTCACGTACGCGCAGGCGGCCTCGCGGGCGCTCGCGCTCGGCGGACGGTTCGACGGCCACGAGCTGCCGGCGGAGATCCACGCGTTCACGAAGGCGTCGGCGGCGGGCCTCGTGGGCCTCGGCCTCATGGGCGTCGCGAAAGACACCTATCCGCGCGATGGCGACACCTATGGCTTCGTGGCCGGCTTCGCCGAAGTGGAGGTGGACGTCGAGACGGGCGTCGTGGCGCTCATCGACTTCCTCTCGGTGGGCGACGTCGGCACCGTGGTCAACCCGCGGAGCCTCATCGCGCAGTTGAACGGCGGCTGCTGCCTGGGCATCGCGCATGCGCTCTTCCAGAAGCTCGTCTACGACCCGCACTACGGCGTGTCGCTGGCGCGGCGCTTCCACTACAACAAGCCGCTCACGATCATGGACATTCCCGTGCACCTCAGGGCCGAAGCGCTCGGCGCGCCGGATCCCGAGACGCCCACCGGCGCCAAGGGCGTGGGCGAGCCGCCGGTCGGGGCCGGGTACGGTGCGGTGCTGAACGCCATCGCCTCGGCGATTGGCGTCGACAGCTTCCGCCGCGCGCCGGTGACCTCGGACGTGGTGCTCATGTCGCTCACCCACGGCCGGCGGATGCATCCGCCGCTCAGGGCGCACGTCTGACGCCGCCTTTACGCAGCTCGGCGGTTTGAGGCAGGATCGGGGCTTCATGAACGGCGGGCCAGTCAGGCGAGCGGGTGCCATGGCTCGTGTGGCGCGTCGTTGAGGAGGCAGGCATGCGGCGGATGGTGCTGGTGGTGAGTGGTCTGGCCCTGGGGATGGCCCTGGCGGGCGTGGGTGTCCGTGCCGAACAGGCGCAGGACGCGGCGGCGATCGACAAGGCGATGAAGGCCGTGGGGCCGGCGTTCGGCGCGCTGCGCAAGGCGGTCGAAGGCGGCATGGCCGCCGAATCGAAGACGGCGGCCGAAACGCTGTCGAAGGCAATGGGCGAGACCGAAGCGTTCTTCAAGAGCCACGGCAAGGCCGACGGCGTCGAGATGGCGCAGGCCGCGAAGAAGGGGGCCGATGCCATTGCCGCCGGTGCCACCGGTGATGCCGCGAAGGCCGCGGCGGGCGAAATCGGCAAGACCTGCGCCGGCTGCCACGGCAAGTACCGCGACAAGGCGGCCGACGGCACCTACACGTTCAAGCCGGGCGCCTAACGGCGCCCCGGCGGGTCCCGGGGCTCGGGGCCCGGGCAGACGACGAGCGGAGCGAGTTACTCGCGCCGCTCGTTCTGCGTACAGTCACGTTTCGACATCCCGCCAACCCGAGACCCGCTATCCCGTCCCGAGCCCCGAGCCCCGTTGGGCCGCGTCAGCCGGCCAGCCGCGACGCCTGAGCGAACAGCGCGTCGTACATGGCCGGCGTCACGCGGCCCGTGTGGGTGTTCTGCCGCGACGGATGGAAGCAGCCGACCAGGGTGAGGCGCTCCGGGCCGAGCGCGCCGGGTGCGGCAAGCTCTGCGACCGCCCCATGGCCGAAGACCGGCCGCGGGCGGGGGAGCGGGGCGTGTTCGCCTACGAAGGCGAGCCAGGCGTCCCACGCGATCTTCCCGAGCGCCACCACGACGCGCAGGTCCGGCAGCGCTGCCACCTCCGCCGCGAGGTGCCGGCGGCAGGCGGCGACCTCCTCCGGCGTGGGCTTGTTCCCCGGCGGCGCGCAGCGGGCCGCCGCGCCCACGAACACGCCGCGCAGTCGCAGTCCGTCATCCGCCGCCTGCGACGTGGGGATGTTCGACACCCCGGCCCGGTGCAGGGCGCCCATCAGGAAGTCGCCGGAGCCGCCGCGTCCATCCCCCGTGAAGACCCGGCCGGTGCGGTTGGCGCCGTGGGCCGCCGGCGCGAGCCCCAGGACAAAGATCCGCGCCGCCGGATCGCCGTAGCCGGGGACCGGGCGTCCCCAGTAGGCGTCGTCCCGGTAGGCCGCGCGCTTCGTGCGGGCGACGCCGGCGCAGTAGGTGCGCAGCCGGGGGCAGTCGGTGCACCCGACGATGGCCTGGCGGGCCAGCCGGAGGGCCTTCGGGCCGATAACCTGCACTGGTGGTCGCGGGGGCACGTCGAGGCTCATGGATGGGCCGGCCCGGTTTGAGACTGCCCGGCCCGTGGCAGTAAGATAGTTCGATTGTGGTGCCGCAATCTGCACGCTTTGACGGGATGCGGAGGCGCACGAAAGGGTAATGGGAGACATGAGAAACACCGCTCAGTCGGATGCCGCCGAGCTCGAGGCCCTCGAAACTCGCGAGTGGCTCGAATCGCTCGACTACGTCCTGCAGCACGGCGGACCCGCCCGGGTCGGCCGCCTGCTCGGCGAGCTCGGGCGCTACGCGCAGCAGAGCGGGGTCAAGCTGCCTTTCACGGCCAACACCCCCTATATCAACACCATCCACGCCGACGAGCAGGTGCCCTACCCGGGCAGCCGCGAGATCGAGCGTCGCATCAAGAGCCTGGTCCGCTGGAATGCCATGGCCATGGTCGTGCGCGCCAACCGCGAGGAAGACGGCATCGGCGGCCACATCTCGACCTACGCCTCGGCGGCCACCCTCTATGAGGTGGCCTTCAATCACTTCTTCCGCGGCCGCGATGGCCACGAAGGCGACTTCATCTTCTTCCAGGGCCACGCGTCGCCCGGCGTCTACGCCCGCGCGTTCCTCGAGGGCCGCCTCTCGGAAGACCAGCTCCGCAACTTCCGTCGCGAACTCGCGGTGAAGGGCGGCCTCTCGAGCTATCCGCACCCGTGGCTGATGCCCGACTTCTGGGAAGTGCCCACCGTGTCGATGGGCCTTGGCCCGATCATGGCCATCTACCAGGCGCGCTTCAACCGCTACCTGGAAGACCGCGGCCTGAAGCCGGTGACCGACGCCAAGGTGTGGGCGTTCCTCGGCGACGGCGAAACCGACGAGCCCGAGGCGCTCGGCGCCATCACGCTGGCCTCGCGCGAGAAGCTCGACAACCTCATCTTCGTCATCAACTGCAACCTGCAGCGCCTCGATGGCCCGGTGCGCGGCAACGGTCAGATCATCCAGGAACTCGAAGCGGCCTTCCGCGGCGCCGGCTGGAACGTCATCAAGGCGATCTGGGGCTCCGAGTGGGACCAGCTCCTCGAGAACGACACCGAAGGCCTGCTCGCCAAGCGCATGGGCGAGGTGGTGGACGGCCAGTATCAGAAGTACGCGGTCGAAGGCGGCGCCTATGTGCGGGAGCACTTCTGGGGCGCGCATCCGAAGCTGCTCGAGATGGTCAAGCACCTCTCGGACGAACAGCTCAAGAAGCTGACGCTCGGCGGCCACGATCCGGTCAAGGTCTACAACGCCTACAAGCGCGCGGTCGAGACCAAAGGCCAGCCCACCGTCATCCTCGCCCGCACCATCAAGGGCTACGGCGTCGGTGAGTCGGGCGAAAGCAAGAACGTCGCCCACAACCAGAAGAAGCTGAACGACGCCGAGCTCGTCGCGTTCCGCACCCGGTTCGGCATTCCGATCTCGGACGAGGACGTGACCAAGGCGCCGTTCTACAAGCCCGCGGAGGGCAGCGTCGAGGCGACCTACATCGCCGAGCGGCGCAAGGCGATGTTCGGCCCGGTGCCGAAGCGCCAGGTCAAGGCCACGCCCATCACGGCCAACCTCGGCGACACGTTCGAGGAATTCCGCACCGGCACCGAAGGCCGCGCCGCCTCTACGACGATGGTCTTCGTACGCATGCTCTCGAAGCTGCTGCGCGATGAGGCCATCGGCAAGCTCATCGTGCCGATCGTGCCGGACGAAGCGCGCACCTTCGGCATGGAGGCGCTCTTCCGCCAGGTGGGCATCTACGCGCACGCCGGGCAGCTCTACGAGCCGGTCGACCGCGACACGCTGCTTTACTACAAGGAAGCGGAAGACGGCCAGATCCTCGAAGAGGGCATCAACGAGGCCGGGTCGATGTCGTCGTTCATCGCTGCCGGCACTGCCTACGCGACGCACGGCATCAACACGATTCCGTTCTACATCTTCTATTCGATGTTCGGGCTCCAGCGCGTGGGCGACCTCGTGTGGGCCGGCGCCGACATGCGGATGCGCGGCTTCGTCGTGGGCGGCACCTCGGGCCGCACGACGCTCAACGGCGAGGGCCTGCAGCACGAAGACGGCAACAGCCACGTGCTGTCGCTGCCCGTGCCCACCTGCGTCTCCTACGACCCGACCTTCGCCTACGAGCTGGCCGTCATCATCGAAGACGGCATCAAGCGCATGTATCAGGATGAGGAGCAGATCTTCTACTACCTCACCGTGATGAACGAGCAGTACGCACATCCGCCGATGCCCAAGGGCGCGAAGGACGGCATCCTCAAGGGAATGTACGTCATCAAGCCCACCGGCACGCCCAAGGCGAAGCTGCGCGCGCAGCTCTTCGGCAGCGGCACCATCCTGACCGAAGCGCTCAAGGCGCAGGACATCCTCGAGACGAAGTACAACGTCGGCGCCGACGTGTGGAGCGTCACGAGCTACGGCAACCTCTACAAGGACGGCCATGCCGCCGAGCGCTGGAACCGCCTGCATCCCACGGCGAAGCCGCGTGTGCCCTACGTCACCGAGGTGACGAAGGACGCGCCGGGCGTCTTCGTGGCCGCCTCCGACTACCTCAAGGTGCTGCCCGACGTGATCGATCGCTGGCTGCCGCGGCCGCTCCACAGCCTCGGCACCGACGGCTTCGGCCGCAGCGAGAGCCGGGCGGCCCTGCGCGATTTCTTCGAAGTCGACAGCCGCTTCATCGTGCTCGCCACGTTGTACGCGCTGATGCAGGAAAAGCAGATCGACGCGAAGGTGGTCGAGAAGGCCATCAAGGATCTCGGCATCAACCCCGAGAAGGTCGACCCCGCCATTTCGTAAGCAGGAGTGCCCGTGACTGAGTTCAAGCTGCCCAACCTGGGTGATGGTGTGGCCGCGGGCGACGTGCTCCGCGTGCTCGTGAAGGTGGGAGACACGCTGGCCGCCGATCAGGCCGTGCTCGAGCTCGAGACCGACAAGGCCACGCTCGAAGTGCCGTCCACGGTGGGCGGGCGTGTGGCCGAGATCAAGGTCAAGCCTGGCGACAAGGTGAAGCCCGGCCAGGTCGTGCTCGTGCTGGAGGCCGCGGCGGCTGGCGCCGCGGCGCCGGCGCCTGCCGCGCCGTCGCCGGCTCCCGCTCCCGCTCCCGCGAAGGCGAGCATCGCCGCCGCCGACTCCGGTCCCGGTCAGGCCGATGGTCCGATCGATCGCCCGATGATGATGGCGGCGAACGGGCCCGGGCAGGCCGACGGCCCGATCGACCGGCCGATGATGGCCGAGGCGGCGCCCGCCGAGCGTCACGACAAGGTACTGGCGTTCCAGGCCAGCCGTCCGGCGGCGCCCGCGCCGTCCACGGGCCTGGCCGCGCCGGCCGCGCCCTCGGTGCGCCGGCTCGCCCGCGAACTCGGCGTGGACCTGCACCAGGTCACCGGCACCGGCCCGGGCGGCCGCATCAGCCAGGAGGACGTGAAGACGTTCACCAAGAGCGTGATGGCGAGCCTGGGCGGCGGCGGTCAGCGCGCCGTGGCCACGGTGTCCGGTGCGTCGATCGCGCTGCCCGACTTCTCGAAATGGGGCGCCGTCGAGCGCAAGCCGATGAGCGGCATCCGCCGCAAGACGAGCGAGCACCTGTCGCACGCCTGGAACACGATTCCGCACGTCACGCAGTTCGACAAGGCCGACATCACCAATCTCGAGGCGGTGCGCAAGCAGTACCGCGCCGAGGTGGAGAAGGCCGGCGGCAACCTCACCGTCACCGCCATCGCCTGCAAGGTGGTGGCGAGCGCGCTCAAGGTGTTCCCGCAGTTCAACGCCTCGGTGGACGCGGCCGGCGAGGCCATCGTCTACAAGAAGTTCGTGAACGTGGGCATCGCGGTCGACACGGAGAACGGCCTGCTCGTGCCGGTCGTCAAGAACGCCGACCAGAAGAACCTCACGCAGATCTCGGTCGACATCCAGCAGCTCGCCGACAAGGCGAAGGCCCGCAAGCTGTCGCTCGACGACATGTCGGGCGGCTCGATGTCGATCTCGAACCTCGGCGGCATCGGCGGCACGGCGTTCACCCCGATCGTCAACTGGCCCGAAGTGGCCATCCTCGGCATCTCGCGCGGCGCGATGGAGCCGAAGTGGAACGGCACCGCCTTCGAGCCGCGGCAGATGCTGCCGCTCTCGCTCAGCTACGACCACCGCCTCATCGACGGCGCCGATGCGATCCGCTTCCTGCGCTGGGTGGTGGATGCGCTGGAGAATCCCTTCGCGCTCGCCCTGCGTGGGTAGCTCACCAGATTCGATCAGCAGATCACGAGATCACCAGATGCCATCAGTCATTGTCTTAGGTGCCGGTCCGGGCGGCTACGCCGCGGCGTTCTATGCCGCCGACCTCGGCATGCAGGTCACCCTCGTCGACGAGGAGAAGAACCCCGGCGGCGTGTGCCTCTACCGCGGCTGCATTCCCTCGAAGGCGCTGCTGCACGTGGCCAAGCTCGTGGATGAGTCGAAGCACGCGAGCCACTGGGGTGTGGAGTTCGGCACGCCGAAGGTGGACCTCGACAAGCTGCGCGCCTACAAGAACGGCGTGGTCGAAAGACTCACCGGCGGCACGGGGCAGATCGCCAAACTCCGGAAAGTCAATTACATCCAGGGGCGGGCCTCGCTCACCGGGCCGAACTCGATGTCGGTGAAGACGGCGACCGGCGTGCAGGAGGTCAGTGCCGACTACGTCGTGCTCGCCACCGGCTCGCACCCCACGCGCATTCCGGGCCTGAGTGTGGACAGCCCGCGGCTGCTCGATTCCACCGGCGCGCTCGATCTGCCGGCGATTCCGAAGACGCTGCTCGTCGTGGGCGGCGGCTACATCGGCCTCGAACTGGGCTCGGTCTACGCCGCGCTCGGCACGAAGGTGTCGGTGGTCGAGATGACGCCCACGCTGCTGCCCGGCGCCGATCGCGACCTGGTGAAGCCGCTCCAGCAGCGCATCGAGAAGACGTTCGCCAAGGTGATGACCTCGACCAAGGTCACCGGCATGGTGGCCGCCAAGAGCGGCATCGCCGTGACGTTCGAGGGCGAAGGCGCGCCGGCGAGCGAGACCTACGACTACGTGCTCGTCTCGATCGGCCGCCGGCCCAACTCGAAGATCGACGGCCTCGAAAAGACGAAGGTCAAGATCGACGCCAAGGGCTTCATCGAAACCGACGGCCAGCGCCGCACGGCCGAGCCGACGATGTTCGCGATCGGCGACGTGGCCGGCGAGCCGATGCTCGCGCACAAGGCGTCGCACGAAGCGCGCGTGGCGATTGAAGCGATTGCCGGCCACAAGGCCGTGTTCGAACCGGCGGCGATCCCGGCCGTCGTGTTCACGGATCCGGAAATTGCCTGGGCGGGCCTGACCGAAGCGGAAGCCGAAAAGGCGGGCCGCAAGGTGGAAGTAACGCGCTTCCCGTGGCCGGCCTCGGGCCGCGCCATCGCCATCGACCGCACCGACGGCATGACGAAGCTCATCATCGACCCGGACACCGGCCGCATCCTGGGTGTGGGCATGGTGGGGTCGGGCGCCGGCGAGCTCATCGCCGAAGGGGTGCTCGCGATCGAGATGGGCGCCACCGCCGAAGATCTGAAGCTCACCATCCACCCGCATCCGACGCTCTCGGAAACGGTGATGGAAGCCGCCGAGGTGTTCTTCGGGCAGGCGACGCACGTGTACCGCCCGAAGAAGAAGTAGGCGCGGTCGTCAGTATTGATTCACGCGAGCCGGCCTCCAGGGGCCGGCTCGTTGTATGTACGCGGCTGTGTCGTCGGACGCGCCGACAGCGCGCACCCGCATCGCCGCGTGACGTCCGAACCGGCGGCGGGCGAGTCGAAGAAGCCGGGACGGCAGCGTGGGCACGACGTTCACTGGGCAACGACAGGTGAGGCCGCGCCGCCGGGGCGGAGCGCGAGCGCGATCGCTATCCAGACAGCGGCAGCCACGAACTCCGGCGTCTCGGTCACGCCCATCGGATGCAGGGCGTTGAAGGGCGTGGATACGGGTTGGAACGCGACAGCGATCGCGAACGGCAGCATCCACCAGAGCACGAGCGCACCTGCGTGTGCGGACCGGCGATGGCGCCCGACACGCCAGCCGAGGCACACGAGCGCCGCCGGCCAGATGAACGTCGTCGCGATTCGCCGCCGCGTCTCGTTGGGTGAGGTGGCCGCCATGCTGCCGAGGGCTGCAAGACGCAGGGCCGGTGGATTGATGGCGCGGGGCGTTGACGGCAGCGCGGGCGTGAGCCGCTGCCGGAAGTCGCGGTTGGCGGCTGGCACCGCCCACGTATGGAGGCCAGCCATGACGGTTACAGTGGCAATCGCGACGCCGACGGCGTAGAGCCGGCCGCGCCATACGGCGCGGCCATCCGTGGCCGCAGCGGCCAGGCGGATGACGGCTGGCACCAGCGCGAACGGCCAGGCGAAGGCCATGGTCGTGGGCACCAGATCCAGCGCCAGCGGGGCGAACGTCCAGCCGCGGTCCATCCACCATCCGACGAACGGGGCGAGCAGCAGCGCGTTCCCGAGCAGCATGAACACCGCACCAGTGACGGCGCTCCGCGCGAGCCGCGGCCAGTCGCCAGGCTCGGGACGTGCGGCCTGGACACCGACGGCACAGAGGCAACGCAGGAGGGCAGCGGCTCCCCGTAGCTGCCGCCCGAGCCGCCCGGGCCGCGATCCGGCCGCGGTGACATCGCGCTGCCAGTCGGCGACGAGCGGCTCGAAGACCCGCGTGGCCACGTCGTCCCCGAAGGTGCGTGCGGTCCACCGCAGAAGCGCGTGCGCTGGGAGTGGCCGCATCACGCCTCCGTCGTCGATAACTGGCCTGCCATCACACGCGCCGCGGCGCGCCATGCGGCGAGCACCTGCAGCGCGTGGCCGGTGGGGCTGTAGAGACGGCGGGGAAGTCCGGTGGCGCCCGGCGGCAGCGGTTCCTGGCGCGAGTCGAGGTAGCCCTTCTCCTCCATCCGCCCAAGCGTCACGTAGACGGTGCCGCGCTTGAGCCGCCCGTTCGACGCCTCCACCATGGCCAGGCCGAAGAGTTCGCCGTGTTCGACCAGCAGCTCGAGGATGAGCTGCTCGGTGGCAGAGAGGCGCGGCAGGGTGGATGTGGTCAAAGTGCTGTGATTATCGATCTTACATAGAGTAAGTCAAGCGGATCCTTCGGTCTGGTGTAGCCTGAACCGCCACCGTGCCGCCTTCCGCCTTCCGCCTGCCGCGTCTGGTCGTCGCGGCGTTCATGCTCACCCTGGCCGCGTGTCAGCGTGGACCGGCCGTGCCTGAGCTCGCGGGCTACGGCACGCTCGAGCCCGCCGTCGCGGCCGTGCTCACCGAGCGGCTCACGGCGCTCTCGGCGGCGCGGACGGACGCGGACCAGTGGGGCCGTCTCGCCATGGCGCTCGAGGCCAACGGCCTCACGCCGCAGGCGAAGGACACCTACGCGGTGGCCACGACCCTGCCCGCGACCCACGGCCGCTGGTGGTATCACCTGGCGCGCCTGCGCGCGCGCGACGGCGACACGGCGGGCGCGCTCGCGGCCTACGATGAGGCGATCGCGCACTCGCCCGACTACGTGCCCGCCCGCTGGCGGCGCGGACAGGTGCTGTTCGACCGCGGCGATATGGTCGCAGCGGAGGCAGCCTTTCGCGTGGCCGTCAACCTCGCGCCGGTGGATTCGGCCGGCGTCACCGGGCTCGCGCGCGTGCAGATGGCGCAGGGCAAGCCGCAGGACGCGGCCGCCACGCTCGAGGCGCTCCTCGACCGCACACCCGACGACCGCTACGCCTACCAGGTGCTCGGCACGGCGTATCGGGCGCTCGGCCGCGCCGGCGACGCCGCCGAGGCGACCGCGGCCGGCGCGTCGGGTGAACCCCGGTGGCTCGACCCCTGGGCGAGCGAAGTGGGCGTCTATCGCCGCGGGTTCGCGGCGATGCTGAAAGAGGCGACGACGCTCGGCCTCGAGGGGCAGCACGCCGAGGCGATTGCGCTGCTGGAACGGCTGCGGACCGAGCGTCCCGACGATCGCGAACTCACGGTCTATCTGGGCGGCCTCTATGCCACCGCGGGGCGCACCGCCGACGCGCGGCCGCTGCTCGACGGCGTGCTGCGCGCGTTTCCCGACGACTTCGACGCCACGATGAACCTGGCGACGGCGCATCTCTTCGACCGCGCGTGGGACGACGCGGACCGCCTGGCCGCGCGCGCCCTCGACCTCCGGCCGCGCGACGCCGATGCCACGCGGCTGCGCGGCGTGGTGGCGTGGCGCCGCGGGGCGCTCGATGACGCCGAGCGATGGCTGGGGGATGCGGCCGCCGCCAATCCGAAGGACGCGAAGGCACTCGCGTGGATCGGCAGCATCCGTCTCGAACGCCGGAAGGCGGCGCAGGCGCTGGAGGCGTACCGCGCGGCGCTGGCCCGCGATCCGCTGCTCGGCGACGCGCTCGTGGGCGGAGCCTCGGCGGCGCTCGCGGCCGGTGCGCTCGACGACGCCACGCGCTGGCTGGCCCGGGCGCGCAAGGTCGCGCCCGCGCACGCGGGTCTCGCGGAGGTCGAGCAGCGTCTCCAGGCCAGCGGAAAGGGGCGGTCGTGATGCCGGCGCGCGTACTCGCGTTGGCCTCGCTCCTCGTGGGCGTGCTGCTCGCGAGTGGCTGCGGACCGTCCACGCCGGCGCACCCGAACGCGGCCGGTGCCGCGCCGGCTGCCGCTGACTCGGCCGCGGCCACGCCCGCTGCCGACGCGCCCTGGTTCGAAGACGTGGCCGCCGCCTCCGGTCTCTCCTTCGTGCACCGGTCCGGACATGAGGGCACGACCTACCGGCTGCCGGAGATCATGGGCGGCGGCGCCGCGCTCTTCGACATGGACGGCGATGGTGACCTCGATGCGCTGCTCGTGCAGAGCGGCACGCTTGGCGCTTACGATCGCGGGCCCCGGCATCGGCTCTTCCGCAACGA
>JAEUQR010000154.1 GCA_016789705.1 Acidobacteriota bacterium | reverse complement strand
AGCACGGGCAGCGAGGGCTCGAGTGCCGTGATGCCGCGATGCGCCGCGGTGAGGCCGATGGGCAACACACGGTAGCCTTCGGGTCCGGTCACGAGCCGCGACAGCGACGCCGCGACGGATGACGCAGATGGCGCGGCCGGCTGCGCGGCCACGGGCCCGGCGGCGCTCAGGAGCAGGCAGAGCGCGGCCACGGCATGACGGCGGTTGAACATGCGCAACAGGATACCCGCCGTCAGCGACGGCGCGGCGAGGGCGTGGACGCGACCCGCGCGAGCGCCCAGACGTTCATGTGCAGGTAGTCGGCACGGCCGTCGGGCCCGATGCCGAAGGTGATGGCCTCGGCGCCGCCGTTCGGAAGGTCGACGACGAACTGGTCGGGTGGAATGCCCGGCCGCGTGTCGACTGGCTGGAACGCGCGCATCGGGAAGGTGCGGCCGAACCGCTTGAGCACGAGCGACGCGCCCTCACGCACGACTTCCACGGTGAAACGCCGGGGATTGGCGTAGCGGCCCACGAAGCGGTCGGCCTCGCGCTCGGTCAACACGCGCTCGGGCAGCGGACCTCCGTCGCCAATCGTGATGAGTTCGTACGGCGTCCCGGTAAGCGCGGCACGCAACAGTGGGCGTGGGTTGGCGCCGTCGGCGTTGGTCATCACGACTATGCCGATGGGCTGCTCTCGCCCGCGCATCCCGCCTCCCGGGATGCGGCGCCAATCTTCGATGTCGAACTCCGCCGCATAGCCGGTCATAGCGCCGCCGTGCCCCACGCGTAGGTCGTCGCCGGAGAGGAACAGCCCCTGCCCGTAGGCCTGGCCGGTGGCCGGCACTCGCGCCACAGTACTGCTCATCGCGGCGGCCACGCCCGCCGGCAGCACTTGCCTCCCCTCGACACGCCCGTCGTTCATGAGCGCCAGTACGAACCGCGCCATCTCGTTCGCGCTGGAGTAGAGCGTGCCGGCCGGCCAGAGCCGCGCATCGTTGGCGAGCGGACGCACGACCTCGAACGTGCCGTCCATCCCGCGACGATGACCAACGGCGAGTGGCCACGTCATCGCCTCGGTCGGGCGGAACGTCGTGCGCGTCATGCCGAGCGGCGCCAGCACGCGCGTGCGGACGGCGTCCGCAAACGGTGTCTTCGCGGCCTCCTGCAACGCCAGCCCGGCGAGCGCGAAGCCGGAGTTCGAATACGAGAACGCGCGGCCAGGCGCGAGCAGGCAGTACTCGGACGTCCACGTGCGTGGATACGCCGCCAGCCCGTCTTCTCCCTGGGGGCCGAACTCGGCGGGTTCGTCGATGAGCCCGGCCGTGTGCGAGAGCAATTGCCGCAGGGTGGGTTGCCCCACGCACGGTACGAGGCCGCTGACGTCGGTGGATACGGGGCGGTCGAGCGCCACGACGCCGTCCCGGGCGGCTGCGAGCACGGCCGCCGCGGTGACGCTCTTCGTCACCGAGCCGATCTGAAAGAGGGTGTCGGCGGTCACCGGTGTCCCGGTCTCGACGTTTGCCAAGCCGAAGCCCTGCGCCCACACGACTCGGTCACCCACCACGACGGCGACGGCCGCGCCGGGGATGCCGGCCTTCGCCATCTCTGAACGAATCGCCGCCGCGGCGCCGGCGAACGCATCCGGCGGCGCTGACTGGGCCGCAACGCGCGGGCCGGCGAGCAGCGCCACGTTGAGAGCGACAGTGACGGACAGGAGGCGTCGCATACGGCCGATTCTACGTGGGCGTGGCGACCCGCGCGTCAGCGTCGCTTCGGCCTGAGCGAGCGGAGTACTTCCAGGTCGGCAATGTCCGATGCCCGACCTGTCTCTTTCGACCGGATGAGGTCGGCCAGGCCCAGATACGGCACGCGCACGCCCGTGATGATGCGAGTCCGTCGGCGCGGCCAGGCGGCCTCGAAGGTCACCTTGGCTGCGAGCGTCAGCACGTCCACCCGTGGGTCGTCGCCCACGATGGTGAATGGCTTACTGATCAGATCGTCCGCATCGATTTCGCGTGCGATGCCCCACGGTAGCTGGCGGAGAGCCGCCAGTACTTTTTCGGCGTTCCCGGGATCTCGAGGGACGAGGATGTCGACGTCACGCGTGGCACGCACCGACCCGTGGAGGTTGGCCGCGACCCCACCCACCACCAGGTAGCGCGCCCGCTCGGCATTGAGCAGGCGGCACACCCGCAGAACACGGTTATCGGAGCCAGGGGTTGCGTTGGCCACGGCGCCACGTCTCGTAGTCGGCGAACGAATCGAACGACTTCACGAACGGCTTCGGCGGCGGGAACGGCGTCAGCTGCGCGAAGTCGCGGAACAGCCGCTCCGCCTCCTCCAGGCACGCCGCCGCAGACCGTGGGGCGCTCTTCGGACGCACGCGCTGCGGTGTGGGCGGCATGCCGTCATTATCGCGCAATGGCTCGCGGGCGGCCGGAACATACGTCCGGGCGCCCGCGTGCTGCCGACTGGCGGCTCATTTGGCCGGCAGCCAGGTGACCGCGGCCGTGCCGATGTCGTAGACCGCGCCCACGAGCGCAATCGCGCCCTTCGCCTCGAGGTCACGCAGGATGGCGCTGTCGCGGCGCATCGCTTCGAGCGTGAGGCGCACGTGCGTGGCGGCGACGGCGTCGACGAAATCCGGATTCGACGACGACCGCGTGCCGGTGAAGGCTGTCGCCTGCACGGACGGCGCAATCTTCGCCAGCAGCCCGGTGAGGTTGCCGAGCTGCACGCCGTCGATGGCGCCCTTGATGGCGCCGCACGCCGTGTGCCCCATCACCAGCACCACCTTGGCTCCGGCCACCTGGCAGGCGAACTCGAGGCTGCCGAGCAGGTCGGGATTGGCGACGTTGCCGGCGACACGCGCGTTGAAGACGTCGCCGATGCCGAGGTCCATCACGATCTCGGCCGGGGCGCGCGAGTCGATACAGCTCAGAATCACCGCCGCCGGAAACTGCCCGGTCGCGCGGTCACGCTGCTCGCGCAGGAAGTCGCGATTGACGCGCAGGCCCTTGCGGAAACGTTCGTTGCCCGCCTTCATCAGGTCGATGACCTGCGCCGGCGTCAGCTTGTCGCGCTCGTCCTTCGGCATCGCCGCCACGACGGCTTCGCCCATGCCGTGCAACGGGCTGGCGGTAACGGCGGCTGCGGCCGCGCTCAGTGCGATGAATCGTCGCCTGCTCTGCATGATTCGCCTCCTCATCTGTTGTTGTCAGATGAGACGGCGCCCTTACGCCAGCGGATGCAGAGATAATCTCTTCGCGCGACGAAGAGAACACCGCGGGCTGCCGTACACGACACCGGCGCGTGCGCCCGAGGGCCCACGCGCCGGTAGATGCCGTGACGGTGCGACCTAGCGGCTGAGCGCGGCCTTCAGGAAGTCGCGATTCATCCGCGCGATGCTCGAGATCGGAATGCCCTTCGGGCACACCGCCTCGCACTCCCCTTCGTTCGAGCAGCTGCCGAACCCTTCCGCGTCCATACGCGCCACCATGCGCTCGGCGCGGCGCAGCCGCTCCGGCTCGCCCTGCGGCAGGATGCCCAGGTGGCTGATCTTCGCGGACGTGAAGAGATGCGCCGCGGCGTTCTTGCAGGCCGCCACGCACGCGCCGCAGCCGATGCACTGCGCGTTGTCCATCGCGAGGTCAGCGATGTCCTTCGGAATCGGAATGCTGTTGCCGTCGGGCGCGCCGCCGGCGTTCATCGACACGTAGCCGCCGGCCGCGATGATGCGATCGAAGGCGCTTCGGTCGACCACGAGGTCCTTCAGCACCGGAAACGCCTTGGCGCGGAACGGCTCGATCGTGATCGTGTCGCCGTTGCGGAAGCGGCGCATGTGCACCTGGCACGTCGTGGCGCCGGGATCCGGGCCGTGCGGAATGCCGTCGATGACCAGCCCGCAACTGCCGCAGATGCCCTCGCGGCAGTCGGAGTCGAACGCGATCGGGTCTTTCCCCTCGCGAATGAGGTCGTCGTTCACCACGTCGAGCATCTCGAGGAACGACATGTCGGGGTGGACATTCTTCGCGGTGTAGGTTTCCAGGCGCCCCTGGGCGGTGGAGTTGGCCTGGCGCCAGACCTTCAGCGTGACGGTCATCGACATTGGAGGATTCCTACTTGTAGCTGCGCTGCGACGGATGCACTTCGTGGAACTCGAGCGCTTCCTTGTGGAGATTCGGCCGGTTCCCGATGCCCTGGAATTCCCAGGCGGCGGCGTAGGAGAACTCGTCGTCCTTGCGCTGCGCCTCGCCGTCGGGCGTCTGGAACTCTTCGCGGAAGTGGCCGCCGCACGACTCGCGCCGTTCGAGCGCATCGAGCGCCAGCAGCTCCGCGAACTCCATGTAGTCGGCAACGCGGCCGGCGTAATCGAGCGCCGGGTTCAAGTTGTTCTTCTCGCCCGGCACGATGACGTTCTGCCAGAACTCGTCGCGCAGCGCGCGGATCTGCTGGATGGCGCCCTTGAGGCTTTCTTCGTTCCGGGCCATGCCCACGTGATCCCAGCAGATCTGGCCGATGTTGCGGTGGAAGTCGCGGATCGTGCGCTTGCCCTTCACGGCGAGCACCTTGTCGATGCGCTCCTGCGAGGCGGCGCGGGCTTCCTTGAAGGCGTCGTGGTCGGTCGAGACGGCGGGAAGCGACGTGCCGCCCAGGTAGTTCGCCACCGTGTAGGGCGCCACGAAGTAGCCGTCGGCGAGGCCCTGCATGAGGGCGCTCGCGCCCAGGCGGTTGGCGCCGTGATCCGAGAAGTTCGCTTCGCCGAGCACGAACAGGCCCGGCAGCGTGGACATCAGGTCGTAGTCCACCCACAGGCCGCCCATCGTGTAGTGGACGGCGGGGTAGATGCGCATCGGCACCTGATACGGATCCTCGTCGGTGATCCGCTTGTACATGTCGAACAGGTTGCCGTAGCGGCCCTTGATGGTCTCGGCGCCCAGACGCTTGATGGCGTCGGCGAAGTCGAGATACACCGAGAGGCCCGAGTCGCCGGCGCCGCGGCCTTCGTCGCACACGGCCTTGGCGGCGCGCGACGCCACGTCACGCGGCACGAGGTTGCCGAAACTCGGATAGCGGCGCTCGAGGTAGTAGTCGCGCTCGGCATCCGGAATCTGCGAGGGCGGACGCTTGTCGCCCTGCTTCTTCGGCACCCACACGCGGCCGTCGTTGCGCAGGCTCTCGGACATCAGCGTGAGCTTCGACTGATGGTCGCCGCTCACCGGGATGCACGTGGGGTGGATCTGCGTGAAGCAGGGGTTGGCGAAGAAGGCGCCGCGCTTGTGTGCGCGCCACGCCGCCGTCACGTTGGAGTTGACGGCGTTGGTCGAGAGATAGAAGACCGTGCCGTAACCGCCCGTGCAGAGCAGCACGGCCGAACCGGCGTGCGACTCGAGTTCGCCAGTGACCAGGTTGCGCGTGATGATGCCGCGCGCCTGCCCGTTCACCATCACGAGGTCGAGCATCTCGCGGCGCTGGTAGAGGTCCACCGTGCCGGCATCCACCTGCCGCATGAGCGACTGGTAGGCGCCGAGCAGCAGCTGCTGCCCCGTCTGGCCGCGGGCATAGAACGTGCGCGACACCTGCGCGCCGCCGAACGAGCGGTTGTCGAGCAGGCCGCCGTACTCACGCGCGAACGGCACACCCTGCGCCACGCACTGGTCGATGATGTTCACCGACATCTGCGCCAGGCGGAAGACATTGGCTTCACGGGCGCGGTAGTCGCCGCCCTTCACCGTGTCGTAGAAGAGCCGGTAGATGCTGTCGCCGTCGTTCCGGTAGTTCTTGGCGGCGTTGATGCCGCCCTGCGCGGCGATGCTGTGGGCGCGGCGCGGGCTGTCGTGGATGCCGAACAGCTTCACCTTGTAGCCGAGCTCACCAAGCGATGAGGCGGCCGAGCTGCCGGCCAGGCCGGTGCCCACGACGATGACGTCGTATTTGCGGCGGTTGGCCGGGTTGACGAGCTTGTTCTCGAACTTGCGGCGGTCCCACTTCTCGGCGATCGGCCCGCTGGGAATCTTCGAATCGAGCGTCATCGCGCGCCCCGCGAAATGAGGAAGGTGGCAATCGGGAGGATGAAGAACCCGCCCGCGATGGCGGCCGTGAGCACGCGACCCAGCACGAGGATGCGCGGCGTCCAGTTCGGGTGATCGATGCCGAGCGACTGCGCGGCGCTCGAGAGGCCGTGCCACAGGTGGAAGAAGATGACCGCCATCGCCACCAGGTAGAAGGCGACGTAGCCGGGGTTGCTGAAGACCTCGATCTGCAGGCGATACAGGTCGCGGATGCCGGCCGGCGTCTCGTAGTAGGTGCCGAACTTGAACGTCAGCAGATGCGACACCACGAAGAGCAGCGTGATGGTGCCGGTCACGATCATGGTCGTGGAGGCGAGCGACTTCCGGCTGGCCGGATTCTTCGTCTTCGCCCACTTCTTCGCGGCGTAGGGCTGCGGCCGCGCCGCCTTGTTCGCCAGGAAACCCGCCAGCGCCTTGCCCAGGTGGACCAGGAAGACGGCGATGAGGCCCACCTCGGCCACGTAGATGAGCGGGTTGCTCACCATGGTGTGGCCGTACTGGTTGAAGGCGTCGGGGCCGGCGAGAAAGAGAAGGTTACCGGCCAGGTGACCGATGAGGAAGATGCCCAGCGCCAGTCCCGTGAGGGCGATGAGGATCTTCGAACCGATCGATGTCGAGGCTGCCTGAAGGAGTCTCATGCGTGGTGCTCAGCCGTAGATTCTAGTCGATTCGGGCGGGGGGCTGCCGTTCTCCCCCCTTCTGAAGACGCGCGTCGCGTGAAAAACGTGCCCGGACGGCCACCTACCGGGTCAGTGACGGGCCGGCGGCGCCGCCGTAGTTCACGAACACCGTCTTGATCTCCGTGAAGAAGTTCAAACCCTCTTCGGCCATCTCGCGTTCACCAACGCCGGTGGACTTGGTGCCACCGAACGGCAGCTGCGCCTCGCCGCCCACGGTGGGCTCGTTGACGTGCACCATGCCCACTTCGACGTCTTCGATGAAGCGCATCACGGTATTGATGTCCTGCGTGAAAATCGAGGTGGTGAGGCCGTATTCGACGCCGTTGGCTTTCGTGAGCGCGTCTTCGAGGCTCGTCGCCGTGGCCACCGACAGCACCGGCCCGAAGATCTCTTCCTGGAAGATCTTCATGCCGGGCGTCACGTTGTCGAAGATCGTCGGCGCGATGAACCAGCCCTGCGACAAATGGTCGGGCCGATGGCCGCCCGTGAGCAGCCGCGCCCCTTCCTTCCGGCCGGCCTCGATGTAGCCCATCACGGTCTGCCACTGCCTGTCGGCGATCGACGGCCCCATGTCCATCGTCGTGTCGAGGCCCGGCCCCACCTTGATCTTCTCGGCCGAGGCGACCAGCCGGTCGATGAGCGCCTGCTTGATGTCGGGGTGCGCGATGACACGTGAGGTGGCCGTGCAGCGCTGCCCGGTCGACCCGAACGCACCACCGTGGATCGCCGCCGCGGCCTTGTCGAGGTCCGCATCGGGCATGACGATGACGGCGTTCTTGCCGCCCATCTCGCACGTGACCTTGGCGCCGCGTTTCGCGGCCTTGACGTAGAGCTCACCGCCGACGCGGTTCGAGCCGGTGAACGAGATGGCGCGCAGCTGCGGCGCATGCACCATCGCTTCGCCCACGTCGGGGCCGCTGCCCACCACCATGTTGAAGACGCCAGGCGGCAGCCCGGCCTCTTCATACACTTCGGTCAGAATGGCGGCGGTGGCCGGCACGAGCTCCGACGGCTTGAAGACCACGCAGTTGCCGGCGACGAGCGCCGGCGCCGACTTCCACACCGGAATCGCCCACGGGAAGTTCCACGGCGCGATGAGGCCCACGGTGCCGAGCGGCTGGCGCAGCGTGTAGGTGAAGCAGTCGCGCGTTTCCGACGGCAGCGTGCGACCGTGCATACGGAAGCCCTCGCCGGCGTAGTACTCGAGCAGCGAGATGCCCTTCATGACCTCGCCCTTGGCCTCGCGCAGCACCTTGCCTTCTTCGCGCGTCAGCGTGGCGGCGATCTCGTCGGCGCGGCGGCGGGCGATGTCAGCGGCGCGCCACAGCACGCGGCCGCGTTCGGGCCCGGGCGTCTTGCGCCAGCCGGTCCACGCCGCCTTCGCGGCATCGATGGCCCGCTGCACGTCGGCCGCGGTGGCAAGCGGGAACTCGGCGATCACATCGGAGGTGTCGGCCGGATTGATGTTGCGCGCGGTCTCGCGCGAGTTCGGGTGATACCAGGTGCCGTTGACGTAGGAGCCGGTGTGCATACGGGTCTCACACTAGCACGGCGCCCGGACCGTGCCGGAAGGGGCGACGGGTGCCGCGGGCGGCGCTTAGCGCGCGCCGGTGCAGGCGGCGATGGGCGCGGCGGCGCCGGGCACCGCCGACTGGAAGTTGCGGCCGAGGAGTGCGGCGATGGTGCCGGCCACCTGGCGCTGTTCGAGCACGGTCGCGTCGCGCGATTCCCCGCGCGCCGTCACCGCGGGCCCGAAGCAGCCGAGCCATGTCTCTTCGGCGCCGTCGACCTTCGCGCCGTGGTCGGTCCAGTCGGCCGGCGTGCGGCCGCGGCCGTGGTCTACCGTGAGGATGAGCGTAGTCGTGCCGCGATACTCCGGGTCCGACTGCAGCCACGTCCACAGTTGCTCGAGCTGACGGTCGGTGCGGTGCAGCGTGTCGAGCACGAGGTCGTAGCGCTTCAGGTGCGCCCAGTCGTCGGTTTCGTCGAAGGCGAGGTAGAGCACGCGCGGACGCGCCGTCTGCAGGTGCGCCAGCCCGAAACGGAACGTGTAGACGTCGTGGCGGGCACCGTGGAAGCCGTTGGGCGTCAGGTGCTGCAGCGCGCTCAGCGTCTTCATCTCGGGATCGGGATGGTCGAAGTCTTCGTAGCCGGCGTTGATCGTGATGGCGCCTTCCTCACGTTCGGCGATGTAGTTGAAGGTCTCCCACGAACCGAAGGCGGCGATGCCCTCGCGCGGCAGTTGCAGATCCGCGCGCAGCCACTCGAGCACGGTGAGGAACGGGTAGCGTGTGTTGTCGTTGCTCGTGATGACGTCGTCGTGCGGTGCGCCCGTCAGAAGTTCACTGTAGCCGGGATACGAGAACTTCAGCGTGTTGGCGACCTGCATGCGGCTGCCGATCGTGCGGTTGCCGGCGATGAATCCCTGCTGCGCCACCAGGCGATTCCACAGGAAGGGCATCACCTTCGCACGCCGCTCGGCGGGTGTGGGCGCCCAGAAGCGCTTGTAGGTGTCGGTCTGCTCGACCGGCGTCTCACCGCTCGTCGCCTTCAGGATGTCGAGGTCGATGCCGCCGAAGATGTCCTGCCAGCGCGCGCCGTCCACGGTGACGAGCACGACGTGTTGCGCGGGTGACGCGCCCGGCGCGGCCGGCTGGTGTGCCTCGAGGGCCACCACCGCCGCGGCCACCGCCACCAGACCCGCTATCCCTGTCGCTGCTCGCCGCATCTCGTGTGCCTCCGGACGGCTCGCGTGCACCGCCCGCCGAGAGCATACAATCTCACGCCACATGCGCCCAGCCGTCCTTGCCGTCGTCGCGATGTACGGCGCGTTCCTCGTCGTCGGCTGGCGCGCCTCACGCAAGGTGCGCGAGGGCACGGCGGCCGATCTCATCGTGGCCGGACGCGCCATGCCGCTCTGGATCGCCGCGCTGACGATGACCGCCACATGGGTCGACGGCGGCTATCTGCTCGGCACGACCGAAGGCGTCTACAAGTCGTCACTGCAGCTCGGCATCCAGGGCGGCCTGTGTTTCGGGCTGAGCCTCATCCTCGGCGGCCTCTTCTTCGCCGGCATCATGCGGCGGCACGGTTTCACGACGCTCATCGACCCGCTCGAGGCGCGCTTCGGCGCCCGCTGGGCGGCGGTGCTCTTCCTGCCGGCGCTTGCCGGGGAGCTCTTCTGGAGCGCGGAGCTGCTCGTCGCCATCGGCGCGACGTTCGGTGTGCTGCTCGACATGCCGATGACGACCGCCATCCTCCTGTCCGCGGTCGTGACCACGGCCTATACCGTGCTCGGCGGCATGTGGTCGGTGGCATACACCGACATCGTGCAACTCGGGCTCGTGGCGCTCGGCCTGGGCGCCGCCCTGCCGTACGTGCTCGACGCCACCGGCGGACTGGGAGCGGCGTGGGCGAGTTACGTGGCGGCGCGTCCCGAGGCCGCCGGGATCGTGCCGCCGCTCGGCGGCACGTCGGCGCTGTGGGCCAACGGCGCCGCCTTCACCTGGTGGGACACGTCGATCATGCTGGTGCTCGGCGGCATTCCGTGGAACGCCTACTTCCAGCGCGTGCTCTCGTGCCGCACGCCGCGCGATGCGGCGCGGCAGTCGATGCTGGCCGGCGGGCTCACGATCGCGCTCACGGCGCCGCCGCTGCTCATGGGCATCGGCGCGTTCGCGTTCCCCTGGCCGGCCGCGCTCAGCGCCCGCCTCGCTGCCTCCCCCGCCGACGCCATGCCCCTGCTCTTTGCCACGGCGGTGCCGCCCGCCATCGGGCTGCTGGGGCTCTCGGCGATCATCGGCGCCGTCACCTCGAGCTTCAGCTCGTCGATCCTCTCGGCCGGGTCGATGCTGAGCTGGAACTGCCTGAAGCGGCTCGTGTGGCCCGGCCTCACGGTGGCCGGCATGCGGCGCGCCATCCGCGCCTCGATCCTGCTCTTCGGCGCCCTGGCTGCCGTGCTCGCGCTCGAGGTGCGGAGCGTGCAGGCACTGTGGTTCTTCACGAGCGACCTGGTGTTCGTGCTGCTCTTCCCGCAGCTCGTCGCGGCGCTCTTCGACACGAAGGCGAACCGCACGGGTTCGATGGTGGCCTTCACGGTGTCGGCTCTCCTGCGCCTCGGCGGCGGCGAGCCGCTGCTCGGTGTGCCGGCGCTGCTGCCCTACGCCGAAGGCTTCCCGTTCCGCACCGTGGCCGCGGCGGCCGGACTCGTGCTGCTGCCGCTCGTGTCGCGCCTCACGTGGCGGCTGGATCCGCCGCAGGCACTACGCAACCCGCAGCACTGAGAAGTCCTCCACAGGGCGACGACGGATCAGCGCGCCACCCACGGCGCCTTGATGAGCAGGGCCGGATCGGCGCCGGGCTTCGGCACGAACTTCTGCGTGCGGCCGTACTGATTGTCGCCGCCGTAGAGGTTCCCGGCCGAGTCCACCGTGAAGGTATGCACTTCGAGGTAGCCGTCCGGGAGATCGGCGGGCACGAGCCACGTGTACAGGCGCTCACCCTTGAAGTTCAGCTTGATGAAGCGCAGCGGACTCAGGTCCGTCATCCACACGGCGTCGTCGTTGACGATGAGATCCAGCGGCAGTCTGAAGCCGGGCCACGACGCCTCGACCTCGACCTTCTTCGGATCGGCCGTCGTGCGGAAGACGTTGACGCGGCCGCCGCTGCGATCGAGCGCGAAGATGCGCCCTCCCGGGCCCACCGCCACCGCGTGCACGCCGTTGAACTGGCCGGGCGCCGAGCCTTTGCCGCCGAACTCCGACAGGTAGTTGAGGTCCTTGTCGAAGATCATGATGCGGTGGTTGTCGAGCCCGTCGGCGATGAGAATGCGGCCATCGGGCAGGAAGGCCACGTCCTGCGGTTTGGCGAAGTGATTCGCGTCGGCGCCGGGCACGTTCTTCTCACCGAGCGTCTTCAGCAACTGCTTGCCGTCGTTCGAGAAGATGTAGATCGTGTGGAACGTCTCGTTGATCACCCAGACGCGCTTCGCCGGATCGTAGGGGCTGATGCGCAGGCGGTGCGGGCCGGGGCCGTCGGAGCCGGCGCACAGGTGGTCCCACTGCGTCCAGCGTTCCTTCACCTGGCCGTTCGCGTCGAGCGTGTAGAGGCAGTTCTGCCACACACGCCGGTCGGCCAGCGTGAGCACGTTCATCTTGAGCGACCCGGCGAAGCCCGCATACTCGGGCGGCAACGGCGACGGCAGGCGGAACTCGCCGCGCTGGGCGACGAGGATGCGGTCAGGAGATTCGGCGAACACGCCCGAGTTGCCGCCGAAGGCGAAACCCGGGGCCGCGAACGGCTTGTGCCAGCCGCGCACGATGTCGTACGGGCTCGGTCCGGTGGGGCCCATGATGACCGGGTTCGGCGCGGGTGCGGCGGTCGGCGCGGGGGCCTGCGCACGCAGTGCGGGCACGGCGGCCGTGAGGGCCACGAGGGCCAGAGCGGCGAACGTGGCTCTCAGCATGGCCGTCAGGGTACACGACAACCGGGCCGGCCGGCGACACGTCCCGGCCGGCACCGGAGCGTGACACCCTGCCCCTCGCGCTCGTGACGTCAGCGCGGATCGGGACCGGCCTCACCGGGCGGCTGCGCGCCCAGCGGCCGTACGAACAGCGTCAGCACCGCGCCCACGGCGAGCAGGCCCGCCAGCACCTGCAAGGGCGTGTCGTAGATGCCCACCTTGTCGGCGCCGGGCGCCAGCGCCTGACGGGCGCGATTCGAGAGTTCGGTGATGATGAGCGGCCCCACGATGGCGGCGGCCGACCACGCCGTCAGCACCGCGCCGTGAATCGCGCCCACGTTCTGCGGGCCGAAGATGTCGGCCAGGAACGCCGGGATCGTCGCAAAACCGCCGCCGTACATCGTGAAGACCAGGAACAGGCTGACCTGGAACAGCCACCACTGCCCCGCCGCGGCCAGCCCGGGAATGACGAGAAAGAGCCCGAGCTGCGTCAGGAAGAAGATGACGTAGGTGTTGCGCCGCCCGATGTAGTCGGAGGCCGACGCCCAGGCAAAACGCCCGCCGGCGTTGAAGAGGCTGATGAGCGACACGACGGCGCCGGCTTCGAGCGGTGTCCTGCCGAACATGTCCTGCATCATCGGCGAGGCCTGCGCGAGGATGCCGATGCCCGCCGTGACGTTGATGAAGAGAATGCCCCACAGCAGGTAGAACTGTGGTGTGCGGATGGCGGTATCGCGCGACACGCTGCGCGCCGCGATCATGGGGTTGGTGTGTTCGGCGGGCACCCAGCCGGGCGGCAGCCAGCCGGCCGGCGGTGATTCCATCAGCCGCGAGCCAGCCAGCATCACCACGAGGTAGATGACGCCGAGCGCCATGACCGTGGACGCCACGCCCAGCAGGTTCACGAAGAACACATTGAGGTAGCCGGCCACGAACGCGCCGCCGCCGAAGCCCATGATCGCCATGCCCGTCGCCATGCCACGGCGATCGGGGAACCACTTCACGAGCGTGCTGACGGGCGAGATGTAGCCGAGACCGCAGCCGATGCCGCACGTGATGCCGAGGCCGAGGAACACGAGCAGATTCTGGCGCAGGGCCAGACCGGCGCCGCCGACGAGGAGCCCCGTGCCGAAGAAGAGCGCCGCCGCGGTGGCTGCGACACGCGGTCCGCGCCGCTCGACCCATGGCCCGCCGAACGCCGCGCTCAGGCCAAGCAGCGCGAGTGCCGTCGTGAACGTGGTGTAAGGCGGGCTGAACCACCACGGCGCGTCTGGAAAGAGCGCCTGGATGGGCCGGTTGAACGTGCTCCACGCGTAGACGGAGCCGATGCAGACGTGCACGAGGACGGCGCCAATCGGAATGCGCCAGCGGTTGGGCGTCGGGGCCATCGCGGCGTACGGTAGCCGCTCGGCCGTCAAACGTCAAAACCCGCCGCGCTGGCGCGGGCTCAGGGCACGAGCCGCCGCGCCGCCAGCAGTTCCTGATGCATCCGATCGAGCGCCCGCTGGATGCGGCCGAGTTCGTGCGCCACGCGCGCCGCGTCCTTCACGCGGAGCGCCTCGGCAAGACCAGGGAACGGCTGCCCGTCGTAGAGCGAGTAGATGTTCCAGCCGTAGAGCACGTGCCGGTACCACGTCGTGTCGGCGGCGCCGTCGTCGTCGGCAAGCGCCTGCTCCAGCCGGGCGAGGCGGTCGTTCAGGGCGGCGCGGTTCTGCGCCGGCACGCCGCCGGTCGCGAGCGCCTGCGTCACGGCCTGCTCGAGATCCGCCGCGGTCACGCGCACCAGCTCCGCGCGCTCACGGAGGACCGCCGGATCGATTGGCATGCCCGCCTCACGCGACCAGCCAGCCATCGCATCGACCGCGTCGAGGAGTTTCGACGCATAGTCGGAGTATTGGAACGGCAGCACATCGGCTTCGCTCATCCGGAGCGCCAGCGTGCCGAGCACCTGCGACATCAGCACGCCTTGCGTGAAGCCGGGGTCGGCCACCTGCTCGACGTAGGCGCGGGAGTCGTAGTTCGTGTGATACGTGCCG
>JAEUQR010000147.1 GCA_016789705.1 Acidobacteriota bacterium | reverse complement strand
CGGCACGTGACCTCCACACCCGCGCCGAGCGCCGGCGGACTCATGATCCGCACCGCGATCACGAAGGTGACCTCCTGGTCTGCCACCAGATCGCCGAGACGCACGCGGATGCCGCCGGGAATCGCCTCCACGGACCGGTCGTTCACGAGCGTGCACTGCACGCCGTCCTTCGACGTGATGTCGAACGTGGCGTCGCGGGCCACGACCTCCAGCGCTTCGCCGAGTTCGCTCGTGAAGAAGTCTGGAATCTGGCTGGCCTGCTCGATGAAATAGAACCGCCCGCCGCCGGCCGTGGCCAGCCGCGACAGCAGCGCCTCGTCGAAGTCCGCGCCCAGCCCGAAGGTGGACGTGGTGATGCCCTGCGCCCGCAACGACTGCGCGGCGGCGTCGAGTTCCGCCGGATCCATCAGGCCGCGATTGGCGAGCCCGTCGGTGAGCAGCAGCACCCGCCGCCGGGCTTCGGGCGCGCCCTCGGCGAGTTCCGCCGCGCCCTTGAGCCAGCCGCCGGCGAGGTCCGTGGCGCCGCGCGCGTCCGTGACGGCCAGGCGGTCGAGCGCCAGTGCCTTGGCTTCGGCGCTGGCTGGCGCACGCGCGAGCAGTGTGTCTACGTGGTCGTCGTAGCAGACCACGGCGAGTGCGTCCGTGGGCGCGAGCAGGCGGATGGCGTGCTGCACGGCGGTTCTGGCCATCGAGAACTTGGAACCACCCATCGAGCCCGAGCGGTCGAGCACCAGGGCCACGTGGATGGGCGGACGCGGGTCGTCAGTGGTGGCCGGCGCGGACGGGGCGCTGACGCGCACCTGCAGGTAACGCACCGAAGGCGTGATGGGGATGAGCGCGCGGTCGGTCTGGATGTGCATGCCCCATGGTCGCCGGTGAGTGCGACAGGACAGGTCACGGTTGGCGGGTCAAGAGCCGTTGCGCGCCTTCTCGATGGCCAGTGCGACGCCCCGGGGTCGCAGTGTAGGGCCGTCATATCGGCCGCCAGGGTCGAGACGCGCAACCTGCCGGCCCATGTGTCGCGCCTGTCGTCAGCCTCAGCAATGTATATGCGAAACCGGGGACGGCGCCGGTGCCGGCACGCCGCGGCGGGCGTATACTGCGACGGTTCCGCTACCCGGCTCAGGAGGCCTCATGTCCGTCTCGCGACGCAGGTTCATTCAGTCCGTGGGCGCCGGCAGCGCCGTGCTGTCCGCCGACTTCATCTCCGGCCGCGGCCACGAGGCCCAGGCGTTCGAGCTCGCGGCCATGCAGCCGCCCGACGACGGCGGCTTCATCCGCATCGATTCCAACGAGAACCCGCGCGGCCCGGGCCGCTCGGCCATCGAAGCCATCCGCAACGCCACCACGGCCCGCATGGGCCGCGGCTACGCCCCCGACCACGTGATGGAGTTCTACACCACCGTGGCCTCGATCTACGGCGTGGAGCGCACGCACGTCATCGCCGCCACCGGCTCGGGCCCGATCCTCGACGCAACCACGCGCGCCTACTGCGCGATGGACAAGCCGCTCGTGACCGCCGCGCCCACCTTCACCAACTGCGAGCAGACGGCGCGCCGCATGGGCGTGCCGGTGAAGGTCGTGCCGGTCGACAAATCGCTCGGCCTCGACGTAGACGCGATGGCCGCGGCCGCCCAGGGCGCCGGCCTCGTGTTCTTCTGCAACCCCAACAACCCGACGGGCACGGCGCACGGCGCGGCCACGGTCGAGAAGTTCATCCGCGGCCTGGCGGCCTCATCGCCCGGCACGAAGATCCTCGTGGACGAGGCCTACATCGACTACGCGCACGACCCGGCCGTGAAGACCATGGCGGCGCTCGCGAAGGAACTGCCGTCGGTGATCGTGGCGCGCACCTTCTCGAAGGCCCACGGCATGGCCGGCCTGCGCCTGGGCTACGCGCTGGGCCAGCCCGAGACGCTGCGCGCGGTGAGCAACGCCTGGGGCCTTGGCAGCCTGGGCACACTCACGGCCGCCGCCGGCACGGCGTCGCTCCGCGACACGGCGCACATGGCGGAAGAACGCGCCGAAAACGCCCGCATCCGCGACTTCACGCTGCAGGCCTTCCGCGACATGGGCTTCGAGGGCACGAACGCCAACACCAACTGCGTGTTCATCGACATCAAGCGCCCGGCGAAAGACTTCCGCGATGCCTGCGCCGCGCAGAAGGTGCGCGTGGGCCGCGACTTCCCGCCCTTCGAGAAGTCGCACACGCGCATCACGCTCGGCACGATGGATGAGATGAAGCAGGCGGTGGCGGTGTTCCGCAAGGTGCTCACCGCGAGCCCGTCGTCGCGCGCGCAGTAAGCCGCGAGCGCAACTGTGGCCGGCGCGATCCTGCCAGGATGGGCAGGGTCGCGTAGGCCGCACCCGCGACGAGCAGCTGATGTTCAGGGATGCGTGACGAGCTCGACGTTCGCGCCGAGCCCAGGGGCGCGGGCCAGCCGTGCGTCGCAGGTGAGCAACACGGCGCCAAGCGCTTCAGCGAGCGCCACGTACACGGCATCGTACGCCGTCAGATTGCAACGAAGCGCCCACACGCGCTCGAGCAGCGCGTCGTGCGGGTGGCGCTCGAGGTCAAGGTCGTGCAGGGCTGCAAGAGCGTGCGCGGCGACGCCTTCGTCGATGAGCCGACTCGCCGCACAGCGGCGCAGTGCCTGCGCCACTTCCACATCCAACAGGTGCGGCGCGTGCAGCGACAGCGCCGGGTTCGAGATTCGCATCGCAACGGTCCGGCCGGCGGACGTCGCAAGCACGAGCTCCACCACGGCCGAGGCGTCGAGCACGATCACCGGCTGTCCCGTTCGGCACGGATGATCGCGGCCGCACTTCGCCTGAGCTTACGCACAGGTTGGGCCTGGAGCCGAGCGAGCACCTCGGCGCGCGTTGGCCGGTCCAGCGCCTTCCCCACTTCGCGCAGGACATAGTCGGACATCGACATGCCTTCCATGGCCGCGCGAGCCTTCAAACGACGATGAAACTCAGGCGGCACGTTGCGAACCTGCACCATGGTGGACGACATGCCTACAGATTACTTTCATCACTTTTTCATGTCCACGGACACGCAGCCACCGTCGATACCTCAACTGCACCGGGCATGCCACGCCCCAGCGCCGCGCCCGACAGACCAGATCCGGGCTGATCTCCGTGGTTGGCGCGCGCCGACGTTGGCTGTCTTGACACTTCTGCCACCGCGATCCGCCAACGCACGCGCAGATTCTTCTATCGCGACGGCAGCCCGGGCCCGCCAGCGCGCAGGACTCACCCTCGCGTCACGTCACGGCGCGTAGAGCACGTCGAGCGCCCAGGCCACGTCGAAGGGCGAACCGTCCCACACGGGAATCGCAAGGCCCTCATCCCATGCGATGTCGCCGGCCTGCACTGAGCCCGTACCCGCGAGTTCTGGAACGGGCGGCACGTTCGGCACCCGCCGGCCATCCGGCGCGTGGAACACCCAGTCACCATCCGCGGTGGACATCACTACGAACCCACCCTCGTGCACAG
>JAEUQR010000102.1 GCA_016789705.1 Acidobacteriota bacterium | reverse complement strand
GGGCTTCTCAACCTGTCGCTGCCGGGCGGGCCGCTCGAGCATCTCTTCCTCTGAGGCACGCGAAATGGACACCTTCGGCCTTCTCGCCCACGGCCTCGCCGGGGCGCTGCAGCCGGTCAACCTGCTCTATGCGTTGATCGGCGTCACCCTGGGCACCGCGGTCGGCGTGCTGCCGGGCATCGGGCCCGCGCTCACCGTCGCCCTGCTCCTGCCGGTCACCTACCAGTTCGACCCGACCGCCTCGCTCATCATGTTCGCGGGCATCTACTACGGCGGCATGTACGGCGGCTCGACCACCTCGATTCTGCTGAACACGCCGGGCGAGAGCTCCACGATCGTGACCGCGCTCGAGGGCCACCAGATGGCTCGCCGCGGCCGCGCCGGTGCGGCGCTGGCCACCGCCGCCATCGGCAGCTTCATCGCCGGCACGCTCGGCACACTGCTGCTCACCGTGAGCGCGCCGCTCATGGTGCGCGTGGCGCTCGCCTTCGGCCCAGCCGAGTACTTCTGGCTCATCGTGCTCGCCTTCATCGCCACCTCCACGCTGCTCGGCGACTCGCGCACCGCCGGCCTGCTCAGTCTCTTTACCGGCGTCGTGCTGGGGCTCGCGGGCATCGACCGGCTGAGCGGCGAGGCGCGCCTCACGCTCGGCGTCCCCTATCTGCTCGACGGCCTCGACCCCACGATCGTCGCCATCGGGCTCTTCGCCGTGGGCGAGGCGCTGGCGCTCGCGGCCGGCCCGCCGCAGGGCCATTCCGTGCTGCCGCTCGAGCGCACGCGGTGGATGACCCGTGACGACTGGGCACGCTCGTGGAGACCCTGGCTGCGCGGCACGGCCATCGGCTTTCCGCTCGGCGCGCTGCCGGCCGGCGGCGCCGAGCTGCCCACGCTGCTGTCGTACGCCGTGGAGAAACGTCTATCGCCGCGTCCCGACGAGTTCGGCCAGGGCGCCATCGAAGGTGTGGCCGGACCGGAGGCCGCGAACAACGCGTCGGCTGCCGGCACCCTCGTGCCGCTGCTCGCGCTCGGCCTGCCGGCGTCGGCCACCGCCGCCGTGCTGCTGGCCGCGTTCCAGCAGTTCGGCCTGCAGGCCGGCCCCCTGCTCTTCGAGCGTGAACCGCGGTTCGTGTGGACGCTGCTCGCGAGTCTGTACGTGGGCAACGTGCTGCTGCTCGTGCTGAACCTGCCACTCGTGCGCCTGTGGGTGCAGCTGCTGCGGATTCCGGCGCCGTGGCTGTACGGCGGCATCCTCGTCGTGGCGACCGTGGGCGCGTGGAGCGTGCATCGGGCGGCCGGCGACATCGTGGCCCTGGCGGCCATCGGCCTCGGCGGCTTCGTGCTGCGGCGGCTGGCGTGTCCGCTCGCGCCGGTGATGATCGGCTTCATGCTCGGGCCGGCCGCCGACATGCACCTGCGCCGCGCGCTCGCCGTCGGCGACGGCGGCTGGGCGGCCCTCGTCACCCGGCCGCTCGCCGCGCTGCTCGTCGCCGTTTGCGCACTCCTGCTCGCCGCGCCGCCGCTCTGGCAGGCGTGGCGCCGGGACCGCCGTCGCACGGCCGGCGTCCAAGGGACAGGGCTACACTAGCCCGAGAGCCCGCGCCCCATGTCCACCGCGTCTTCGGCCCCACTCGTCGTCGCCATCACCGGCGCCACCGGCATCGTGTACGGCGTCCGCATGCTCGAACGCCTGCGTGACGCCGGCGTGCCCTCGCATCTCGTGATGAGCAAGTGGGCGATCCAGACGATGCTCCAGGAGACCGACTACACGGTCGAAGGCGTGAAGCGGCTCGCCACCACGGCGCACAGCCCCGACGACTTCGGCGCCGCGATTTCGAGCGGCAGCTTCCTCACGCGCGGCATGGTGGTGGCGCCCTGCAGCATGCGCACGCTGGCGGCGATTGCCACCGGCAATGCCACGACGCTCGTGCACCGCGCCGCCGATGTCGTGCTCAAGGAACGGCGCCGGCTCGTGCTGCTGCCGCGCGAAGCGCCGCTGAACGACATCCATCTCGACCACATGCTGCGGCTCTCGCGCATGGGCGTCGTGATGTTCCCGCCGGTGCCGGCCTTCTACCACCGCCCGACGTCCGTGGACGAGATCGTGGACCACACGGTGATGCGCGTGCTCGATCAGTTCGGCCTGCACGTCGATGACACCGGACGCTGGTCGGGCCGCACCGCGGCGCCGCTCGGCGCCCGCGCCTGACGCCGGCGCCGTCCACCTCTCACCTCCGCGCGCCGTCGCCGGCCACCCGGACGGTGGTTTACACTCGCCGGATGCGTATCCGTCTGGCTCTCGCCGCCTCGCTCGCCACCGCCCTTGCCGGCTGTTCGTCGCCGGCGGAAACGCCCGCGCCGCCGGCACCCGCGCCGGCCGCCGCCGCGCCCGCCGCCCGCACCTATCTGCTCGAACGGGTGGACGACGCCGCCGTCGTGCAGCTCTATGCCGACGGCTTCCGGGACCTGCCGCTCAACGAGAAGCGGCTCGTGTATCACCTGACACAGGCGGCCATCGCCGGGCGCGACATCTACTGGGACCAGCGCTACCAGCATGGGCTCGCGATGCGCGGCGTGGTCGAACAGATCGTGACGCGCGGCGCCGGCATCGACCCGGCAACACTCGCCGAGATCACGCGCTACACGAAACTGCTGTGGCTCAACTCCGGGCCATACAACAACCTCACGGCCCGCAAGTTCGTCCTCACCTGCACGCCCGAGGCGTTCGCCGCCGCGGCGGCGCAGGCGGCGAAGAACGGCGCCACCTTCGCGACCAACGCCGGGGAGTCGCTCGACCAGATGCTGACGCGCATGCGACCGCTCTTCTTCGACGCCACGGTCGATCCGATGGTCACGCAGAAGACGCCTGATGGCGGAAAGGACATCCTGCAGGCGAGCGCCAACAACCTCTACCGCGGCGTCTCGATGGCGGATCTGAAGGGCTTCACCGAACGCTACGGCCTCAACTCCCGCCTGGTGAAAGAGAACGGTCGGCTCGTCGAGGAGGTCTACAAGGTGGGCGGCCGCTACGACGCCCAGATCCGCGCCATCATCGGCCACCTCGAAGCCGCGCAGGCCTTCGCCACCCCGACGATGAAGGAGGCGCTCGCGAAGCTCGTGCAGTGGTATCGCACGGGCGAAGACGCCGACCGCAAGGCCTACGACATCGCGTGGGTGAACGACAAAGCGTCGCCGGTCGACACGATCAACGGCTTCATCGAGGTGTACCTCGACGCCCGCGGCGTGAAGGGCTCGTGGGAAGCACTCGTCTACTACGTCAACCGGCAGAAGACGGTGGACATCGAGAAGCTGGCCTCGAACGCGCAGTGGTTCGAAGACCGCATGCCGTGGGCGCCCGAGTTCCGCAAGGCCGGCGTGAAGGGCATCACCGCCACCGCCATCGACGTGGTCGTCGAAACCGGCGACTCGGGACCGGTCACCCCGGTGGGCATCAACCTGCCGAACGACCAGAAGGTGCGCGAGGAACACGGCAGCAAGTCGGTGTCGCTCTCGAACGTGACCGAGGCCTACGACAAGTCCACGGTGCCGGAATTCCGCCGGGAGTTCGCCTGGGCGCCGGAGGAGATGGCGCGCGCCGACAAGTGGAGCGCCTTTGCCGGTGAGCTCCACACCAACATGCACGAAGTCATCGGCCACGCCTCGGGCAAGGTGTCCGACAAGGTCGGCGGCAATCCGGCGACGCTCCTCAAGGAGCAGTACTCGGCGCTCGAGGAAGGCCGCGCCGATCTCGTCGGCCTGTATTTCCTCGCCGATCCGAAGCTGGCCGAGCTCGGCATCCTGAAGGCCGAAGACCAGACCGAGATCGTGCAGGCCGAGTACGAGAGCTACGCCAAGAACGCGCTCGTGCAGCTGCGCCGCATGCGGCAGGGCACGCAGATCGAAGAGGACCACATGCGCAACCGCCAGATGATCGTGCGGTGGCTGATGGCCAACACGAAGGCGATCGAGACGCGTCAGCGCGACGGCAAGACGTTCTACGTGATGATCGATGCGAAGGCCTTTCGCGAGGGCGTGGGCCGGCTGCTCGGCGAGGTGCAGCGCATCAAGGGCACGGGCGACTACGCGGCGGCGAAGGCCCTCTTCGAGACCTACGGCGTGCACTTCGACCCGAAGCTGCGCGACGAGGTGGTGGCGCGGGTCGATCGGCTGAAGCTGCCGTCGTACTCGGGCTTCGTCATGCCGAAGCTGACCGCGGTCACCGACGCCTCGGGCGCCATCACCGATGTGACGATCAGCTACCCGATGGATCTCGCGGCGCAGATGCTCGAGTTCTCGAAGGTCGGCGCCAGCCTGAAGTAGACGCCGATGTCCACGCGCGTCTACCGGGCCGGACAGACGGTCGAAGACCTCTGCCGCGCCTGCCACGCCGATCGCATCCACACGATCGTGGTGGTGGATGGGCACGGCCAGCCGCTGCGCGTCACGTGCGATTTCTGCCGCAGCGAACACAACTTCCGCGGCGGTGGGCGCACGGCGGTGCCGGCTGCGCCGGCCGCCCCCCCCGCAGCCGCGCCACCAGCCCTGCCGCTCGTGAGCGCGCGCGAACTCTCGGAGCCTGCCATGAGTGATCCAACCGGCGTGAACCTGGAAGCGCTGATCCGCCGCGTCATTCGCGAGGAGACCGGGCTCACACCGGCGGCGCCCGCCGAGAAGTGGCGCGGCGGCGAGTTCGTGCTGCGACCCGGCAAACCGGGCCTGCAGGAGAAGACCTGGCCGATCGAGACGTTCTTCCACAAGATCGTCATGCTGCGGAACCGGCTGCGCACGCTCGAGCAGCAGGTGAATGCCTCGGACCTGCCCGATGACCAGAAGCTGAAGATCCAGAGTTACATCACCGGCTGCTACGGGTCGCTCACGAGCTTCAACGTGCTCTTCGCCGACGAGCACGACCGCTTCGTCGGCGCCGCCAACGACTAGGACCCGGCCCCCAATGGCACGTGACCTGCGCAGCATTGGTGCCAGTTGGGGCCGGGCTCTGTGCGCGATCTGCGCACTGTGCACGGCGGCCGCGCTCGGCGGGCAGACACCGCCGCGGGCCCGGGCCCTCGGCGTGCCCTTCACCGGAACGCCCGGTCCCCTCAACGCCATCACCGACGTGCCGGGCGTGGAAGTCGGCCACACGACGATCGTGCGCGGCGACGGCGCGCTCGTCGTCGGCCAGGGCCCGGTGCGCACGGGTGTCACCGCCATCTGGCCACGCGGCAAGCGCTGGTCGCCGGTCTTCGCGGGGTGGTTCGCCGGCAACGGCTTCGGCGAGATGACGGGCGCGCCGTGGGTCGTCGAGGGCGGCGTGCTCGGCGGCCCGGTCATGATCACCGGCACCTATTCGGTGGGGGTCGTCCGCGATGCCGTGAACAGCTACTTTCACGAGGTGCTGCGGACGCCGATCCCGTGGCATCAGCCCGTGGTCGGCGAGACGTCGGACGCCTTCCTGAACGACGGCCAGGGCCAGCACGTGACGAAGGCGCACACCTTCGAGGCGCTGACCGCGGCGCGCGGCGGCCCGGTGACGGAGGGCAACGTCGGCGGCGGCACCGGCATGGTCGCACATGGTTTCAAGGGCGGCATCGGGACGGCCAGCCGCGTCGTCGGCCCCGATATCGTCGGGGTGCTCGTGCAGGCCAACTACGGCACGCGTGAGCGCCTGACGATCGCCGGCGTGCCGGTGGGCCGCGAGATCACGGGGGCCGAGCGACGGCGCACACCACCGGCACCGGCCGACCGCGACGGCTCGATCATCGTCGTCGTGGCGACGACGGCACCGCTCCTGCCCCATCAGCTCGAACGCCTGGCCCGCCGCGTGCCGATGGGCATCGCGCGGCTCGGCGGCACGGCCTCGAACGGCTCGGGCGACATCTTCATCGCCTTCTCCACCGCCAATCCCGGCGCCGCCGCCGAGACCGGCGCGACGCCCCTCACGTGGCTGCCGAACGGCGACCTGACGCCGTACTTCGACGCCACCGTCGAGGCCACGGAAGAGGCGATCGTGAACGCGCTCGTCGCCGCGACGACGATGACCGGCATCGACGACCACACCGCCTACGCGCTGCCGCACGACCAGCTGCGGGCGCTGCTCGCGAAGTACGGGCGGCTCGCGCCGTAGTTCAGCGCGCCGGTCGCGAATCAAGTGCCGGCAGGCCTGTCCGGCGCCGGATGGCGCTGACGAGGTTGCCGCGCCGGCCGTAGCGCAGGGCAGCGAATGGCGCGTGGGGATGGACGCCGAGCGCCATGGCCGCGGCGGCCACGGGCCGGAACGCCAGCGCACGCAGACTCTCGCCCCAGCGCGTGCCGAAGCGATAGCTGTTGGCCTCACGCTCGCCGGTGAGCGCCGCCGCGGCGAGGGCGGCGGCACGGAAGCCGGCGTCGGCCCCCATCGCCGCGGCGAGGCGATCGTGCTCGGCGCTGCCCCGGTCCAGATAGCTGCCGGCACGGGCGCTCGACGGCACCGCCAGCACCGTGGGCCGCGGCTGCAGGCGCATCCGTGCGCCGCAGCGCCAGGCGCGGAAGAGCCAGTCCTGCGACGGCGACACGAAGAGCTCACGCGCCGCCCGCCACCGACCGACGCGGTCCGCGAGCGCGCGCGTGCAGACCCACGAGGAAGCGAAGACGAAAATCCGCGGATCGTAGTCGGCGCTGAAGGGCACGCCGCTCAGCCGGAACGTCGCGGCCGCTGCCGCGTCCTCGCCCGGCGGCAACGCGACGAGCAGCGGCGACCACACGAAATCCGCCCGCTCTCGGTCGAGGTGCGCGAGCGCCGTCTCGAGGTGATCGGGAAAGAACATGTCGTCGTGGTTGAGGAACGCCACCCACTGCCCGCGCGCGCGGCGCAGGCCTTCGTTGTTCGGCACCGACTGCTCGCCGGCGTTCTCCGGCAGGTTGAGGAACTGCACGCGCGGGTCGCCGGCAGCGGCCACGACCGCCGCCGAGTCGTCCGTGCAGGCATCGCCCACGACGAGGAGCTCCCAGTCGCGCAGGGTCTGGCGGCGCACGCTTTCGACGGCGTGCGCGAGCAGGCGCGCGCGGTTGAACGTCGCGATGATGACGGTGACGCGGGGGGGCGATGACATGGCGTGACGCGGCGTGAGCCCGCGATGCCTCCAGCATACAATCACGTCGTGAAGCACGTGGCGGTCCTTGGCGCCGGGATCATGGGCGTTTCGACAGCGCTCTTCCTCGCCCGTGGCGGCGCGCGCGTCACGCTGGTCGATGCCGCACCGGCGATCTGCGCCGGCGCCAGCCGCTGGAACGAAGGGAAGATTCACCTCGGGCACCTGTACGCCGCCGACCCGTCGCTGCGCACCGCACACCGCCTGCTGCCGGGCGGACTCGCCTTCCGGCCGCTCATCGAGTCGCTCATCGTCCAGCGCCTGACGCCGGCCATCGCCACCGCCGGAGATCTGTTCCTCGTGCATCGCCGTTCGGTCGTCGACGCCGACGCGGCCCACCGCTACTACGAGGCGGTCACGCGGCTCGCTGCCACACACCCGGCGGCCACGCACTACCTGGAGCCGCTCCGGGACGCCCGCGTCGAACGCGTCGAGGCCGGCGCCCTCGACGCGCTGGCGAACCGCGACGAGATCGTGGCCGGCTTCCGCGTGCCCGAGCGATCGGTCTCGACGCGCTGGGTGGCCGACCGGCTCGCCGCGGCCGTGGCCGCCGAACCCGGCATCGACGTGCGGCTCTCGACGCGCGTCACCGGACTCACGATGGGTCCGGCCGGATTCGACGGGCCACTCACCATCGTCACGCCGGACGGCGCCGACGGACCATTCGACGCCGTCGTCAACGCCCTGTGGGAAGGCCGCGTCGCCCTCGACGCAGCGGTGGGGCTCGCGCCGCCGCCGGCGTGGAGTTACCGCTACCGCGTCGCGGTGTTCCTCGACACGACCACGCCGGTCACGATACCGAACGTCGTCATCGCCACGGGCCCCTTCGGTGACGTCAAGAACTACGACGGCCGCTCGCTCTACCTGTCGTGGTACGACACGGGACTGCTCGCCCACGGCACGGGCCCCTCGCTGCCACCGGTGCCGCCCCTTGACGGCGCCGCCGCGGCGCGCCTCGCCGACGACGTGATCGCGCACCTCGGCGGCCTCCTGCACGGCGTGGCCGATCTGCCGTCGCTGACGGCGGCACGGCACGTTGCCGGCGGCTGGGTGGTGGCGGCCGGTCACGGCGCCCTCGACGACCCGGCCTCGACGCTGCACCGCCGCGACCGCATCGGGCTCACGCGGCACGGCCGCTATCTGTCGGTCGATACCGGCAAGTATTCGGTGGCGCCGTGGCTGGCCCGCGCGGTGGCCGACGCGATCCTCTGACAAGTCTTACGAAAGGATTACGAGCGCGCCCGCCCCGTGCCCCGTAGCATCGACGGATGGTGATCATCCAGGGCGGCATGGGCGTCGGCATCTCGAACTGGCGCCTCGCGCAGACGGTCTCCGCCCTCGGACAGCTCGGCGTCGTGAGCGGCACGGCACTCGATCAGGTGCTGGCGCGCCGCCTGCAGATGGGCGACCCGGGCGGCCACATGCGCCGCGCGCTCGATGCGTTCCCGGTGCGGGATCTGGCTGACGGCATCTACGAGCGCTACTACATCCCGGATGGCAAGTCGCGGCGCGAGGCGTTCCCGACCGTGCCCATGCCCACGGCCACGCCGTCGGCCGAGTGGCAGGCGCTCGTAATGGTGGCCAACTTCGTGGAAGTGTTCCTCGCGCGCGAGGGCCACACGAACCCGGTGGGCATCAACTTCCTCGAGAAGATCCAGACGCCGCACCTGCCGTCGATCTACGGCGCGATGCTCGCCGGCGTCGATTACGTGCTCATGGGCGCGGGCATTCCGATGAAGATCCCGGGCGTGCTGGACCGCTTCGCACGCCACGAACCGGCCACTTATCCGCTCACGGTGAGCGGCGGCGACCCCGTGCTCCTGTCGTTCGACCCGCGCGAGTTCGTGGGCGACGGCCTGGCGCCGCTCACGCGTCCGAAGTTCCTCGCCATCATCGCCTCGGACGTGCTGGCGCTCACGCTGGCCCGCCGCGCCAATGGCGCCGTCGACGGCTTCATCGTGGAAGGGCCCACCGCCGGCGGACACAACGCGCCGCCACGCGGCGCCCTGCAGGTGAACGATCGCGGTGAGCCGATCTACGGGCCGCGCGATGTCGTCAACCTCGAGAAGCTGAAGGCGCTGGGCCTCCCCTTCTGGCTGGCCGGCGGCGCCGGCACGGCCGACCGCGTGCGCGAGGCGCTCGCCGCCGGCGCGGCGGGCGTGCAGGTGGGCACGGCGTTTGCGATGTGCGCCGAATCCGGCCTGCGCGACGACCTGCGCCAGACGCTGCTCGCGCAGGTGCGCGACGGCGCGGTCGATGTCGTCACGAACGCGGTCGCCTCGCCCACCGGGTTTCCGTTCAAGGTGGCCACCGTCGCCGACTCCCTCTCGGAGGCCGGCGTGCTGGCGGCGCGCCCGCGCATCTGCGACCTCGGCTACCTCCGCGAGGCCTACCGCGATGACGACGGCACGGTGGGCTTCCGCTGCCCCTCGGAACCGGTCAACGTCTATGTGGCGAAGGGCGGCGACCGCGTGGAGACGACAGGGCGCGCCTGCATCTGCAATGCCCTGCTCGCCACCGTGGGCATGCCGCAGATGCGGGCCGGGAAGATCGAGGAGCCGCCGATCGTGACGATGGGCGACGACCTGTCCGGGGTGGGCCGCTTCCTGCGGCCCGGCGCCACCGACTACACCGCCGCCGACGTCATCGCCTCGCTCACGGCAGGACTCTGAGGCCGAAGGGCTGCTACGATGGTCGCTCGGGCGCCCGTAGCTCAGTTGGATAGAGCACCGACCTTCTAAGTCGGGGGTCGCAGGTTCGATCCCTGCCGGGCGCGCCACGGCCTTGCGGGCGTGCCTGCGCCCGCCAGGGCTCAGGCCTCACCCCTCCTGCCTCACGCGCGCCGGGCCCAGCGCAGTTTCGCGGACGACGCGCGGGGGTTCGCGCGGATCTCGGCGGCCGAGGCGCGCATCGGGGCGGTGCTCACGTCCGCGTACACGCCGTCGCGCGCACCGGCCTGCAACGCCTTCTTCACGCGCCGGTCCTCGCCCGAGTGGAACGTGAGGATGGCCACGCGGCCGCCAGGCCGCAGCACGAGCGGCAGCGCGCGCAGCAGCGCGTCGAGCGCGCCGAACTCGTCGTTCACCGCAATCCGCACGGCCTGGAAGACGCGGCGCACGGCCCGCTCGCGGTCCTCCGCCGTCATCCGCGGACGCGCGGCCCCGACCGCCGCCCGCACGGCCTCTGCGAGGTCGTGCGTCGTCGTGAACACCTGGCCGGCCAGGCGCGCGGCAATCCCTTCCGCGTGCGGCTCATCGGCGTGCGCCGTCAGCACCGCCGCGAGTGCCGGCGCCGCCGTCCGCCGCAGCCAGTCCGACGCCGATACGCCGCGCGACGGATTCATGCGCATGTCGAGCGGCGCGGCCTCCTTGAAGGTGAATCCGCGGGCCGGGTTGTCGAGCTGCATCGACGACACGCCCAGATCGGCCAGCACCAGGTCGACGCCGTCGGCCGATGCGCCCGCCACCACCCGGGCCAGGCCGGCGAAGTTCGTGCGATGCGCCTCGAACACATCAGCGCCGAACCCGGCGTCGCGCAGCCGGGCCGCGGCGCGCGGCAGTTCCAGTGGATCCTGATCGAGGGCGAGCAGCCGTCCGCCAGGCCCGATCCGCTCGAGGATGGCGCGGGCGTGCCCGCCGAACCCGAGCGTGCAGTCCACGGCGACGTCGCCGGGCCGCGGCGCGAGCACCGTGAGGATCTCGTCCACCATGATCGGCCGGTGCATGCCGGCCGGCGTCTTCCCCGCCGCGAGCACGCGGGCCACGTCGGCGGTGTAGCGATCGGGCTGCAGCTCCTTGTACTTCTCGTGGAAGGCGCGCGGATTGCGGCCGGCGTAGCGGGGGCGGCGCATGGGCTCAGGCGCTCACGGCGAGGCGGCGCCGCACGAACTGCACGAGTTCCGGAAACGGCGCCCGGTCCACGAAATGTCCGCGGTCGGTGTGTTCGAAGTAGCTGGCGCCGAGCCGGGCGGCGACGAACCGCGCCTCGGCCACCGGGATCAGGGGATCGTCGGTGGACTGGAAGATGCCGATCCATTGCTGGTGACGGCGGATGGCGTCCCAGTCCCACGGCGCCCGGTAGTACCCGCTGGCCCGCTCCCCGGGGTCGCCGAGGTCGGTGTGACACACGCCGACGAGCACCGACCCGAGCAGCGGATGGGTCTCCGCATACCGCATGGCCGCGACCGCGCCTGACGAGTGGCCGATGAGCACCGTGCGCGTGTCCGCGCCCAGGCTCTCGAGGAACGGCAGCCATACGCTGGACCGGGCCCGCACGTTGTCGGGGAACGTGCGGTTCACGACCTCGACGCCGAGCGCCATGAGGTCGCGTTCGACGAACGGCAGCCAGCCGTCAGCCGCCGTGCAGCCGCCGTTGCCGTGGATGAGGATGATGCGGGGCGGGCCGGTCACGGGATGTGCCGATTATCCTGCGTCAGCGGTCCGCACCTCGAATTGCCCGGGCGTGCACCGTGGGCCGCGTGGCGGCCGCCATGGCGGGCCTCACCCGCGACACCGGGCCGCACCGAGGCCATCGTCCCGTGCACTACAATGGCGGGACGGTCGTCGAGCTGCCCCCACGCTCCGCCGCCGCCGGAGGCGTGAATGCCGGACGTGCGCGAGTTCCAATTCGTGGTGGATGAGGCCGAGCAGGCTGCGCGGGCCGGTGACTTCGCGCGTGCCGACCGCCACCTCCGTGAGGCCGTCGGCCTGCAGGAGGCGTCGCTCGGCGTCGACCATCCGGACCTGGCGAGCACGCTCAACAACCTCGCCGTCGTCTGCGAGGCGCTCGGCCGGTTCGACGACGCCGAGCGGTTCTATCGCCGCGCGTTTGCGATCGCGAGTGGCGCCCTGCCGCCGTCGGATCCGCTCGTCATCACGAGCCGTGACAACCTGGAGGACTTCTGCGCCGCGCGTGACCTGCCGGTCGAAGACTGGCCGGGGATCGGCCAGGCGGACGTGGCGCCGGCGCCCGCGCCGCCAGCGCCACCCTCGCGGGCGGCGGCCCCGGTGCCCGTCCCGGCCCCCGGGGCCTCGGCGCAGCACGCGTCAGCCCGCCTGCGGCCCGTGCGCGCCATCGCCGCGGCGATCGCCCTGGCCGCCGTCGCCACGGCCGTGGTGATGACGTCCTGGCGCTCCCCCGCACCGGCGTTTCCGCCGTCCGGCGACACCACGCCGCCAGCGCCAGGCCCGGCCGCGCCGGCCCGCGTCGACGCACCAGCCGTACCCGGGCCGGCTGCCCCGGGGCCCGCCGTCGCCGCGCCCGCGCCGGAACGCCCCCCAACAGCGACCATGGCGGCGGCACCCGCCGCGTCACGCGCAACGGTGCCGGCGCCGGCGCCGACACCGCCGGCGCCGTCCGCCGTCCTCCCGGAGGGCGTCCGCGTCGTGGCCGCGGAGGTCTGCGCGTCGCTCACGACGAGCGGCGCGTGGCGCTGTGAGGCACTCGGAAGCGCGCCGGCGCCGGTCCGCGCCGCGTTCTACACGCGCATCGCGTCACCGCGTCCGCTGCGCATCGAGCACCGCTGGTACCAGGGCACGGTGCTGCGTCAGCAGGTGCCTCTGTCGGTGGGCGCGAACCCGTCGGCCGGCTACCGCACGTTCAGCTGGCGGACGCTCACGCCGGGCGCCTGGCGCGTCGAGCTGCGGGCGCCCGACGGCACCGTGCTGCACGAGGCGGCGTTCGACGTACGGTGAGGCCGCCGGCGCGTCCCGCGGCGACGCCCGGGCGCGATCAACCGCGCACGCGGCCGGCGAGCCACACGAGTTCGGCAAGCATGCCGTCGACGCGCTTTTCGTAGGCGGGCTCGAGCGCGGTGCCATCGGGCGCGAAGCTGTCCTGCACCTTCGAGACCGCCACCGTCTGCGGCAGCACGAACGCGCCCATGTAGACCAGCACCGGCACGAGTTGCGACCACGCGATGACGCCGCCGTGACCACCACCCGACACGGTGACGAGCGCGACGGGCGTCCGTTTGAACTGCGGCAGGAAGTAGTCGAGGGCGTTCTTCAGCACGCCCGGATACCCGTGGTTGTACTCGGGTGACACGATGACGATGGCGTCGGCGCGTTCGATGGCGGTACCGAGTTCGACGAGCCCGGGCGGCGGCGGGTCCACGCGGCCCAGCCGCTCTTCCATCACCGGCAGAGCGATAGCCGCCAGGTCGGCGAGTTGCGCCGTAACGCCCTCGAGACGCGCCAGGCGCTGCATGACGAAACTCGACACGCGATCGCTGAGGCGGCCGCGGCGGGCGCTGCCGGTGATGACGAGGATGTGGAGCGGCGTGGACACCATAGGCCGGTAGGACGCACCGGCCGTCCGCGCCGTTTCACGGCGCCTGACGCACCACGCCGATCAGCAGCTCACGCAGCGATGGTTGTTCTTCGCGCCCAGGCTCTCGAGCAGCGCGATGGCCTCGGGATACGGCTGCACGCGCTGCACCGGCCCGTTGGCCATGTCCACCGTGGTCTGCCCGGTGCGGCCGATGGCCGTCACGTCGGCGCCCTTCGACACGAGGTACTTGATGAGTTCGACATCACCGCGCGCCGCCGCGTGGTGGAGCGGCGTGTAGCCGTTGTGGTCGCGCGCGTTGACGTCGGCGCCCAGTTCCTCGACGAGGAACTTCACCGCCGGCACCCAGCCATCCGGCACGTGGCGATGGGTGTTGCCGGCGAAGCCGAGCCCGTAGCCCACGCCCGACGCGGCGTGAATCGGCGCCACCGCCGGCCCGTGCCACGGAATCGGCGCGAGGCCCGACTGATCGGGGAGGCTCGGATCGGGGCCGCCTTCTTCGTAGCGCTCCGGCACCTTCGCGGTGCGGATGTTCGGGTCGGCGCCGTACTTGAGCAGCAGCTTCATCGCCGGCAGGTCGAGCGTGTAGGCGGCGAGCCAGAAAGGCGTGGCGCCGGTGCGATCGACGCCGAGCAGGTCGCGGTTGTAGGTCGTGTACCAGAGCGTGCGCGTGAGGCGCGCGTTGACGTCGGCGCCGGCCTTGAGGAACCGCTCGGCGAGGTCGAGATAGTCGACCGACTGCTGCATGTAGTGCGAGGGCTGCGGATGCCGCGCCTTGGGCGCCCACTGCATGTTCAGCACGCCGTAGAGCGGCGTCGCGCCGGCATCGCTTGCGAGCCGCGCGTCGGCGCCGCGGGCGAGCAGCGCCGCCGCCAGATCGAAGTGGCCGTTGATCGTGGCCATGAGCAGCGGACTCGTACGATCGCCGGTGCTCACCTGGTTGATGTCGGCGCCGAGATCGAGGAGTGCGAGCGCCGTCTCGGTGCGGCCGTCGCGCGAAGCGAGCAGCAGCGCCGTGAGGCCGCCCTGCGACCCGACGAGCTCCGCGTAGCCGAGCGGCTCGGGCTCGTTGCCGGAATCGTCGCCGCGCGCGGCGCGCTGATTGGCCGCCGGCTTCGGCGCGCCGCCGATCTTCGCGAGTTGCTCGGCGCGCTCGCGCTGCAGCTGGGCGATGCGCTGGTTGCGGGCCCGGCTGTCGGCCTGGTCTTCCTTGTTGCGGGCGATGAGATCGACGACCTTGGCGGTGGCGCCGATGGCGGCGCCGCGCGCGACGAGCGCCTTCACGGCACTGGTGCGGCCGGCGGCCGCGGCGAACATGAGCGGCGTCTGGCCCCACTGCGGCTCGCGCGCGTCCACCGGCGACCCGGCGGCGATGAGCGCCTCGACGATGGCGGTATCCCCGGCCGCGGCCGCCAGGTGCAGCGGCGTCACGCCGGTAGACGCGACGGCGGCCGCATCGGCCTTCGCGGCGACGAGCCGCGTGACCACGGCCGCATGGCCGCGCCGCGACGCCAGATGGAGCGGCGTGTAGCGACCGAGGCGCGTCGTCGCGCCCACCGGCGCGCCGGCCGCGAGCAGCATGTCGGCGATGTCGGCCCGCCCGCGTTCGGCCGCCCAGTGCAGCGCCGTCATGCCGTCGCCCTGGGTCGAGGCGACATCGGCACCGCGAGCGAGCAGCGCCCGCACGCCGGCCACGTCGTCGCGCATCGCGGCATCGGCGAGCGCGCCGCGTGACGGGGCCGGCGCGGGCATGGCCGCCGCGGCCGCCGGACGCGTCTGGTCCGCGGAACGCGCCGCAAGCGTGCCGCCGGCGAGCAGCAGCGCCGCGCCGGTGGCGCACGCGACCGAAGTGGTGCGAAGCGTGAACATCGGAAGGCTCCTCGACACGAGCTAGGTGGTGAGCGAGAAGGCGCCGGTCGAATCGCCGAACTGCGGCATGTCGTCGATGCCCACCATCTGCAGCACGCTCAGCATGACGTTCGCCATCGGCGTCCCGGCCGCGGCCCTGTAGTGCATGTTGCCGGGCAGCCGGCCGTGCGCGCCGCCGAGCAGCACGAGCGGGCAGCGCTTGTGATTGTGCACGTTGCCGTCGCCCATCGGCGAGCCGTAGATGATGAGGCTCTTGTCGAGCAGGTTGGTGCCGCCCTCGTCGATCGCCTGCAGCTTCTCCATGAAGTACGGCAGCAGACTGACGTGGTAGCGGTTGATCTGCGCGAACTCGAGGACGTTGCCCGGCTTGTTGCCGTGGTGCGAGGCCGGATGGAAGCCCTTTGAGACGCCGCTCTCGGGATATACGCGGCTCGAGGCGTCGCGGCCCGTCTTGAACGAGAAGACACGCGTGACGTCGGCCTGGAAGGCCAGCGCCTGCAGGTCGAACATCAGCTTCATGTGTTCGTCGAAGGAATCCGGCACGCCGGCCGGGGCGCCGGGCAGCGCGCGCTCTTCCCCGCTGGCGTTGCGCGACTCGACGCGCTGGATGCGCCGTTCGATCTCGCGCACGTTCTCGAGGTACTGCTCCATCCGCCGGCGATCGCTCGGGTCGAGCTTGCGGTTGAGGTCGGCCACCTGCGCGTTCACGTAGTCGAGCACGCTCGCCGTGGACCGCCGCCGCGCCTTGCGTTCGCCGTCCGAACCGCCGGCGCCGAAGAGCTGGTCGAAGGCCATCCGCGGATCGCGGATCATCGGCAGCGGTTCGGTGGGCGAGGCCCACGAGATCATGTCCGTGTAGACGCAGGAGTACCCGTAGGCGCAGCCGCCGGCCTGGTCGACGTTCTCGATGCAGAGCTGCATCGACGGAATCGGCGTGTCCTGGCCGAAGCGCTGCGCGTAGAGCTGGTCGATCGAGGTGCCGGCGCGCACATCCGAACTCTCGGTCTGCCGCGGGTGCGCCTGGGTGAGGAACACGGCGCTCGACCGGAAGTGGTCGCCGCCGATTTCCGGCTGGCTGAACGCCTCGGCGTTGCGCACGTCGGTGTCGCTCACGATCGTGAGGTGCTTCCGCCACGGCTCGAGCGGGCTGAGCGAGGTGGGCCCGAGATCGAAGTCACGACCGGCCGCCACCGGCGACCACAGATGCTGCTCGGCGCCCCAGGGGCTGGCGCCCGCCGCGCCGTGCACCATCTCGATGGCGACGAGGCGCGGACGGTCGAGCGAGGCGGCCGTGGCCGAGCCGGCAAACAGGCCGCGCGCCGGCACCATCGCGTCGAGGAACGGCAGGGCCACGGTGGCCCCGAGCCCCCGCAACATCGTGCGCCGCGCCACGTGCTTCCCAGTGATGAACGACATGCTCGGTCTCCCCCGTCGAACGTCTTGTGGTCTCTAGTCGCGGCCGGCGACCGCCGCGGTGGTCACCGCGGGCGTGTCGGCGCCCTTCATACGGAACGCGGGCGACGTGACGATGCCGGTCACGAACGCCGCGAAGGTGTGCTGTTTCGCGGCCGCGCCGCGCACGATGCTGCGCACGAGCGGCATGTCGGACGCCGTGATGCGGCGGCCGAGGGCGTAGGTGGCGAGGTTCTCGGTGAAGTTGCGGACGAGCACGTCCGACCGCTTCATCAGTGCCTGCTGCAGATCGTTGGCGCTCGCGAGCGGTGTGCCGTCGTAGAGCGCGCTCGCCGGATCCACCGGCATGCCGTTGTCCTTGATGCGCCAGGCGCCGGTGACGTCGAAGTTCTCGAGCGCCAGCCCGATGGGATCGATCATCCGGTGGCACGACATGCACGCCGGGTTCTTCCGGTGTTCCTCCATGCGCTCACGCACCGTGCGCAGGCGGCCGCCTTCGGCATCCGGCGTCGCATCGAGCGTCGGCACGTTCGGCGGCGGCGCCGGCGGCGGTGTGCCGAGCAGCACCTCCATCACCCACTTGCCGCGCAGCACGGGCGACGTGCGTTCGGCTTCGGAGGTGAGCGTGAGGATGCTGGCGTGACCGAGGATGCCGCGGCGGCGCTGGTCGGGGTAGCGCACGCGCCGCATCTCGGGGCCGACGATGCCGGGGATGCGGTAGTGGCGCGCCAGGCGCTCGTCCACGAACGTGTAGTCGGCGGTGAAGAGTTCGGTGACGGGGCTGCCGGTGCGGACGATGTGCCGGAAGAACGTTTCGGTCTCGCGGCGCATCGACGCCTTGAGCTGCTCGTCGGCGTCCGGATAGAAACGCACGTCGGGGTGGATCTTGTCGAGGTCCTGCAGGCGCAGCCACTGCGAGGCGAAGCGCTCGGCGAGCACGTCGGCGCGCGGATCGGCGAGCATGCGCCGGACCTGTGCCTCGAGTTCCGCGGGCCGCGACAGACGGCCGGCCTCGGCGAGACGCAGCAGCTCGGCGTCGGGCGCCGCCGCCCACAGGAAGAACGACAGCCGCGAGGCGAGGTCGACGTCACTCACCGCGTAGGCCTGCCCGGCGCGCGCCGTCGTCGGCCGCTCCTCGAAGCGGAAGACGAAACGCGGGCTGGCGAGCACACCTTCGAGGGCCATGCGGATGCCTTCGTCGAAGCCGCCATCGGCGGCGCCCGTGCGATAGAGCGCCATGAGCGCGTTGACGTCGCGTTCACTGGCCGAGCGCCGGAAGGCCTGTGACGCCAGGCCAGTGATGATGCGCTGCGCGCACTGCACCTGCTGCGCCGGCGAGGCCGGCTGGCACGTGAAGATCTTCCGGCGGCTCGGCGTCTCCGACACGCCGGTCGGCTCGAAGGGCCCGGTGATCGCCATGTCGCGCAGGTGCGGCAGCGTGGTGAAGCCGTAGGCGTCGGCGATGCTCGTGCTCGCGATGGACCATTCGAGCGGGGTGATGAGGTCCTGCACGGGCCCCTCGAAGCGCGCGACGAAGGCCGCCGTGACGCGATGCGGGCCGGCGGTGATGGCGACGGGCTCGCTGCGCAGGTTCACGCCGTCGGGATCGGAGCTGTTCATCCAGCGATCGACGTCGAGCAGCGCCACCCGTTCGCCGTCGATCGAAATCTCGACCTGCTCGGGCGCCTCGGCCGTGTGCAGTGCGGCGCGGCCGTTGCCATAGAGCGCGCCCGTGGTCTCGTGATAGAACGACACGCGGAAGCGGTACTGGCCGTCGGCCGGGAACGTGTGCGACACCGAGAGCCCGCCGCGCGTGCCGAACGGCGCGCCGTCGACGCGGTCGCGCTGCGAGGCGGTGCGCGGGATGAGGAACGACACCTCTCGCGCCGTCGCCGTGCGGTCGCCCACGGCCAGCCGGCTGATCTCGGCCGCCGCCGTCAGATACGACTGCATCACCGTCGGCGACAGCAGCTGCGCGTCGGCGATGTTGTCGAAGTTCGCCATTTTGGTGTCGAGCGGCAGGTAGTCGCCGGCGTTCACCTCGAGGCCAAGGAGGTCGCGCACCGACTGCGCGTACTCGGCGCGGTTCAGCCGCTGGAACGATCGGCGGCCGGGCGACGCCACCTGCGCGGCGCGGGCGTCGGCGGCGGCTTCGAGCGACGCGACGAGTCCGTCGAGCGCCGCCTCGGCGGGACGGCGTCCGCCGGCCGGCGGCATCTGGCCCGCCCGCACCTTGCGGATCATCTTCTCCGTCACGTCGAGGTCGTCGCCGGCCTTCGCCACCTGGAAGCCCTGCAGCGTCAGCCCGCCGGCCTTCGCGCGGTCGTTGTGGCAGCCGACACACGACTGCTCTACGACGGCCTGGGGTGTGGTGACGGCAGGCGCGGCCGCCGGCTGGCTGTGCGAAGCGACGGGACGCGGCGCATCGGCGGTGGCGAACAGGACCGGCCCGGCGGCAAGGGCGGTCAGGGCGGCAAGGACGATGGCCCGCATGGACATCAGAAAGTCAGGTCATAGTAGCAGCTTGCGGGGGCGCCCGCGCGTCTCGGGACCGCCTGCGACGAGCGGTGAAATCGGGAGACAAACGCCGCCTTTCCGGCCGTTCCGCGCAGCCGGCCGGCGTCAGTACAGGACGACCGCCTCGCCGCGTTCGGCGATCAGGCGATCGAAATGGGCGACGAGCAGGTCGCGGCGCGTCAGGACGGCCCGGGCCTCGTTCTTCGTGAGCGAGCGATCGAGCACGCGGTCGAGGTCGTCGCGGGTCAGGCCGCGCATCGCCGCGAGCAGCGCACGGTCGCAAATCGTCAGCAGTGACGGGTTGCGCAGCGGCGTCTCCAGGCGGAAGGCGCGCGTGAAGTCGAGCATGATGACGCGCCAGTCGTTCGTGTAGACGACGTTGCCTTTGTTGCGGTCGGTGTCGCGCACGAGTTCCGCGAAGACCGCCATGCGCTGGCGCTGCCGTATGAAGGCCCGCGCATCGGGCGGCTGCCGATCCTTCGCCTCGCGCTCGGCCTCGTCCATCATCACGTCGTCCACCCACCACGAGAGCGCGCCGCGTTTGCCATCGACGTCGCGCTCCACCGTGGGCGGCATCATCGCGCCGAGCCCGAGGTGTGACGCCAGACGCCAGGCGGCGACGTTGTAGCGGTAGTGATCGGTGAAGCGGAGTTCGCCGGCGCGCTTGCGGCCGTCGAAGCGCGGTTCCTCGGCGATGCTCTGGAACGCGGCGTCGTGCGTGCGTGTGCCGTCAGTCAGCACGACGCGGAGGGCGCCGGTGATGCCCTTGCCGATCTTCTGCGCCGAGACGGTGCGGGCGGTCTTCAGGAACGTGATCTGCTCATCCACCGTGAGCGGGCGGACGGACGGCGCGGTGGCGGTGGACTGGGCGGCGCCGGGCGCGGGCGCCAGGGCCTGCCCCAGCAGGACGACGATCAGTGCGGCTGCAACTCGACGCGGCATCGGCCTCCGTTCGACGCGAGCCGCGACCCGAACGGAGGTTCAGTCGGCCGACGGCTTCGACGACGGACGGATAATCGCATACGCCGGGAGCCCCACGGCCTTGAATCGTTTCATCAGGTCGGCCGAGGGCGGCTCGTCGGGCTGTTCGGCCTGCACCTTGATCTTCACGTAGCCGTCGAGGGCGGCCGTGACCGCCGGGTCGGCCAGCGTGGTCTTGTCCATGGTGAGGCAGTTCTTGCACCACGTGGCCCACATGTCGATGAGCACCGGTTTGCCCTCGCGCTCGGCCACGGCGAGCCCTTCGGCGAGCGACGAGTGCCAGCCGGCCTTGAGCTTCTCTTCCACGCTCGATGAGACCTCCGCCGAGTCGACGAAGCGGTCGGCGAAGAGCCCGTAGGCGAGGTAGCCGTAGTAGACGGCGGTGCCGAGAATGAGCACGCCGAAGGCCTGCTTGACGCGTACCATCCACGGGCCGGGCTTCGGCAGCGACGCCAGCCCCGCGCCGGCAATCGGCCACGGAATCGCCATGCCGATGCCCAGGAAGAACGGCAGGGCGAGCGCCGCGCTCGTGCCCGTGGCGTAGAGGTTGCTCGCGAAGAGCACCACCTGGATGACGACCGGCGCCACGCACGCGCCGGCGAGCAGCGCCGCCACCGCCCCCATGGTGAAGGCCAGGCCGAAGCTGCCGCGGGCGCCGCCGGCGCCGACGTTGCCGCCGAAACGCGAGAAGTCGATCTCGAACACGTCGAACATCGCCAGCGCCAGCGCCACGAAGAGCACGGCGATCCCGAGGTTGAACCACGGCGAGGCGTTGATGGTGCCGAAGGTGCTCGCGGTGAGCACGACGACGAGGCCGAGCACGCCGTAGACGAACGCCATGGCGCCGCCGTAGGTGAGGCCGAGCAGGAAGCCGCGCTGCCGCGAGCCGGCCTGCGCGCCGGCGCCGATGATGGCGAGGTTGATCGGAATCATCGGCAGCACACAGGGTGTGAGGTTCAGCGCGAGGCCGCCGACGAGCACGATGAGCAGGATGGCGAGCGGTCCGCGGCCTTCGAAGAGCCCCGTCTCGACGACACCCGCCTCGGCGTTGCTGATGAAGGTCATGAAGTCGCCGGTGCCGAGGTAGCCGCCAGTCGTCGACACGACCGTGAAACGATCGAGCGCCGCCAGCCCGTCACCGGCCGCCGCCGGCGCGGCGGGCGCCGGCGCCGCGAATTCCGGCGCGGCCACGGCGGGCGTCTCGCCGCTGCCGAAGGCAATCACCCCGAGCACGTCCTGATGCTGCGGCGTGACCGCCGCGGTGGCCGCCACGATCTCCACCGTCCACTCACCCTTCTTCGAACTCGGCGCGAAACACACCTTGTCGTCGCACGCCTGGTAACGCAGTTCGAAGGGCACGGTCAGCGGGCCGGGCGGAAGGTTCCCGGCAAACGCCAGCTGCACGCCGATCGTGAACTCGCGATCGAACACGAGGAGTGGCTCGGGCAGGCCTTCCTGCGGGAAGTCGACCGCCTTCGGGAACACCACTTCCACGCCGCTCACGCCGGTGGGCGGCTCGAGCAGCAGTTCCGTGGGGATGAGCGCGGGATCGCGCGGCTTGTTCGACTGGACGTGCAGGCCTTCGGGCAGCGTGACCTGCAGCGCGCCCTTCACGGTGGAGCCGGCGCGCACCGCCGCACTTTCGGTGAGGGGGACGATCTCGATCGGGATGCGCCGCAGCTGCGCCCCGGCCGGCCGCACACTGGCGGCCACGACGAGCGCGGTGACGAGCAGGCGGAGGCCGAAGGCGGAAGCGGCGGATCGTGGCATTGCGGTCTCGATAGTAACTCGCCGGCCCGGCCCGGCACGCTGGCGGTTCGACGCGCGCCCGCCCCGGCCGGTTTCAGTGCTCGCCCGCGGGTCCTAGGGCGCGGGGCGCCGGTAGCGCGCGGTGAGCCCCCCCTTGCCGCGCACGTGTCCGGCCATCGCCGCCATGACCGCGGCCCGGGTCGCCGCCGGCGACTGCCCCACCGCCGGCACGTCGATCCACACATCGAGGGCGTACAACTCGAACACGTAGTGATGTGGCGGACCGGAGGCCGGCGCCGCGGGGCCGCGATAGTTCGGTCCGGTCGCGCTGATTTGCCGCAGCCGATCGCCCGGCTGCCGCGGCATCGCCCCGCCGCCGCGCGGCGGTTCGGGGGCATTCCCCTCGGGCACGCCGGCTGGCAGGCTCGTGGCCGTACCCGGGATGTTCCACACGAGCCAGTGCAGCAGGTCGTCCCCGCCGCCCGGCGCCACGGCATCGAGGTCGTGCACGACGAGCACGAACGTGGCGGTGCCCTCGGGCACGCCGGTCCAGGTGAGCGGCGGCGACACATCGCGTCCCGTCTGGGCATGCGCATCCGGGATGAGGTCGCCATCGGCGAAAGCCGGGGACGTGAGTGTCATCGTCTGGACCGCGCGCGGCCTGCCAGGCGGCGTCGGCGATACGGGCGGCAGCGCCGGCGTCCCCTCGACCCGTGGTGGTGGCAGCTGGGCGGCGGCCGGCGAGACCACGAGCAGCGCGACGATGGCGACGAACAACGAACGTGACATCCGCGGCCTCATCGGAAACTCGCGGGCTGCGTCTTCCGCCAGGCGTCGTAGCGCAGGCGCAGCGTCTTCACCGGATTCAGGTTCTCGCCGGCGTTCGGCGTGATTTGCTGCGGCCCCTTGTCGGGCCCGGGCTGCGACACCGTGAGATACATCGCGTACGTGCCGTCGTTGTGCGAGGCGCCGTTCGTGTCGGTGGGATCGGCCATGAGGATGTAGGCGACGTGAGCAGTGCGGCCGTCACACGGAATCGCCGGCGCGGTGCCGTCGGTGGGCCACGGCGGACACACGCATCGGCTGTCACCACCCGAGCCATCGGCCGCCTCCATAGCCGCCATCACGCGGTCGGTGAGGGCGCCGTTCGTCTTCACGAAGGCCTGCACGGCGTTCCCGACGACGTTCCCCGGCCGCAGGATGTTGCCCTGAATCGAGTAGTAGATGCGCGTGCCTGGCACCTGGCCGTGCGTGTCCTGCGACACGTAGCCGTTCGAGAGTCCCGAGTGCCCCGCCGCGCGTCCCTGCAGGTCGAGGATGCCGAACTGCCGGCTCTGGAACGCCGGGTCGACGCTCAGCAGTTCGATGATGCGCGCCGGATCGGTGCCCTTCTTCAGCTCCTCGAAGACGAGCATCTGGTTCTTGTGCGTGCCGTCGACGCCGGCCTGACAGGCCGCCACGCCCTTGCCTGGCACGACCACGGCCTGCACGCCCATCAGGAATTGATCGTCGCGGTCCACGCAGGTGGCCGAGGCGATGACGACACGATTGGTGGCGAGGTCCACGGCGATGACGGACCAGGTGGCGAACGCGTTCGACGGCAGAGCGGCGAGCGTGAGGAGCGCGAGGACGAGAGCTCTCATGGCGCGCCATTCTACTCGTGCCACTCGCGCCGGCGGCGCGGTAAGCTCGACGCGCCACGGCGATGACCGCTGGGTCGACGTCGGCCGCGCCGACGGCTCGGAGTAGTGCCGCCAGGATGGCCCTGAACCGCGGGTTCGCCTACCGCGCGCAGATCGGCGCGGCCGACGCCGGCCGCACGCTCCTCGCCTGGCTCGCCGGCACCTACACCCACTCGTCGCGAGCGGCGTGGGCGGCGCGCCTCGCCGCCGCCGAAGTCACGATCGATGGCAGGATGGCGGCGGGCGACGAGCCCCTCGCGGCCGGTCAGGTCGTGGTCTGGCAGCGTCCGCCGTGGGACGAACCCGACGTGCCGCTCACCTTCGAGGTGCTGCACGACGATGCGGATCTCGTCGCCGTCGCCAAGCCGAGCGGCCTGCCCACAATGCCGGCCGGCGGCTTCCTGGACCACACGCTGCTCTCGATCGTGCGCGCCAGGTTCGGCGAGGTGCATCCGGCGCATCGACTCGGGCGCGGCACCTCGGGTCTTGTCGTGTTCGCGCGCACGCAGGTGGCCGCAGCGTCGCTCACGCGCGCCTGGCGCACGCACGCGGTGTCAAAGGTCTACCGCGCGCTGGTGGTGGGCGATCCGGCGTGGAGCACCGTCGACATCACGATGCCGATCGGTCCCGTGCCACATCCCCTGCTCGGCAGCGTGCATGCCGCCAACCCCGACGGCCGCGCCGCACACAGCTCCGCCACCGTGGTCGAGCGCCGAGGCGACACGACCGTGTGTGACGTGAGCATCACGACCGGGCGGCCGCATCAGATCCGCATCCACCTGGCCGCGGCGGGCCATCCCCTCGTGGGCGATCCGCTGTACGTCGAGGGCGGCGTGCCGCGCCCCGGCACACACGTGCGGCCCGGCGAGGGCGGCTATCTGCTGCACGCGTACACGCTGGACCTGCCACACCCGCGCACCGGCACTCCGCTGAGGCTCGTGGCGCCGCCTCCCGCCGCACTCCGCGCGCGCGACGAGCCGGCGGACTGACGATCCGGCGATGGCGCGACCGGCCTGCGGGACGCTCAGTCGTCGCCCGGGCCGCCGCGGCCGCGACCGGCTTTCACGCCGGCCCGCTGCCGCTTCGACTGCAGCCGCCGTTCCTTCGCGCCGCGGCCCGGTTTCGTCGGCCGGCGGGCCTTCGGCCGCACGAGCGCCCGCGTCACGAGGTCCACGAGCCGGGCCCGCGCCGCCTCGCGGTTCTGCGCCTGCGTGCGATATTCACGGCTGTCCACGACGAGCACGCCGTCGCCCGTCATGCGGCTGCCGGCGAGGACGGCGAGGCGGGCCTTCACATCCGCCGCGAGTGATGAGGCCGCGACATCGAAGCGCAGCTCCACGGCCGTGGCGACCTTGTTCACGTTCTGCCCGCCGGGGCCCGAGGCGCGCACGAACCGCTCCTCGTATTCATGCGACGGGATGACGAGGCGTCCGGTGATCGGAATCATGGCGTCAGCCGTCCACGCCAAGGAACACGCGGATGGCGGCAAGTTCCGCCTCGAGCGCACGCGGAAAGGTGCGCTCGCGCGGCGGCCGCCCGGCCACATAGCCGAGCGCCGGCACGAGGCGGCCGTCCTGCACCACGAGATTCGCCCATCCCACGATCCGCTCGCGCCAGAGCATCGGCATCGCGTAGTAGCCGAAGGCCCGCTTCGCGGCCGGCGTGTAGGCCTCGAAGCGATAGCGCCAGTCCCAGAAGGCTTCGAAGCGTCGCCGGTCCCAGACCACCGGATCGAACGGCGCGAGGAGCGCGACGCGATCGTCGGGCGGTTCTCCGGCCGGGGTTTCATCGGCCGGCCAGTACCAGTCGATACCGGCGACGCGTGCCCCGGCGAGCCGCGCCTTCGCGCGGCCGAGCATCGCCGGTGTGTCGGCCCGCCACTGTGGGGCCGCCAGGCGCAGGCGGTTCACGAGCCAGGCGAGCGTGGCGGACGGCACCGGTGCGTAGAGCGCCACGACGGCATCGACGACCGCGTCCTGACAGCCCCGGCGCGCGGCCACGCCCTCGATATCCGACGGCAGGTCGCGCGGGGCGTAGCAGCGGATGCCGGCCGCACGCCCGGCCACCCGCAGCAGGCCGCGGTAGTGCAGGTGATCGAGCACGTGTGTGGTCGCGCTCGACGAGCCGCCCCAGTAGTTGGTCACCGCGCCGTGCGCGAAGTGGGCATCGACGTCACGCGGATGCACTTCGCCGCGGTCGCGCACGAAGGCCAGCACCGCCTCGGCCACCTTCTTCCCCGGCCGCGGCCAGGCGCCGACACGGCGGCGCGGATGCAGGCGGGCGTGCAGGTCGCGCGTCAGGAAGCCGTAGTTGACGAAGAAGTCTTCCTCGATGCCGAGCGCGCGGTAGCGCCGTTCGAGATCGCCGGCCCGGTAGCCGGTGACGCGATGGCGCAGCGTCAGGTCCTGGGCGCGCGCCGGCGCCCGGATCGGATCGGCCTGCACGAAGCCGACGGCCTCGAGCGCCCGGGCGAGCGGCCGCGGCGTGAAGAGGCTGCGCGCGATGGCGTAGCGGCGCAGCGTCGGCAGCGACAGCGCCGGCATCACGGCGCCTCCCCGCTAGCGCCGGCTTTCGGGCGCCGGCGCATGGTGGCCGAGCACGTGTCCGGCGTACTTCGGGTGCAGGAACGAGGCCCCGAGCGTCATGACGCCGCACACCAGCAGGATGAGGGCCGGCGCGTCGTTCGAGCCGGTGCGGCCGATGAGCCACGTGGCGATGAGCGGCGCCGTGCCGCTGAAGAGCGTGAACGAGATGTTGAAGGCGAGCGCCACGCCGCTGAAACGGATACGCGTCGGGAAGAGGTCGGTCAGCAGCACCGCGTAGGTGCCGTTGATGAAGCCGGCGACGAGGCCGATGGCGACGAGCAGCAGCGTCGGCGAGTCGGGCTTCTCGGCGAGCGCCGTGTAGAACGGATATCCGAAGACGAGCAGGCCGAAGGCGCCGCCGCGCAGCAGATTGAGCGGGGCGACGAACCGCGCCAGCCAGCCGACCACCGCGATCATCGACGCGTGGATGACGACACCGATGGTGGCGGCCACGACCGCCAGGCGCGCGTCGTAGCCGAGCACGCGGCCGAGATAGCCGGGCATGTGCGAGAAGTAGAGGCCGTTGAAGCCGGCCGAGAGCGCCAGGATGGCGATGCCGGTGAGGACGGCGCCGCGATGCGACTGCAGCACCTCGCGGAACGGCTGCCGGGCGGCCAGCGCCTTCATCTTCTCGAACTCGGGCGACTCTTCCATCGCGCGGCGCGCCAGGAAGCTGACGATGCCGCCAAGGCCGCCGAGCATGAAGGCGATGCGCCAGCCGTATTCGGGCACGAGGTCCGGCGGCAGGAACGTGCGCACGCCGACGCTCACGCCGGTGGCCACGGCGACGCCGTAGGTGACACACGCGAAGACCACGCCGCAGACGAGCGCGGCCTTCCTCGGCGCCGTCTCGACCACGTAGGTGAGCGCGCCGGGCAGTTCGCCGCCGATGCAGAACCCCTGCAGCAGCCGCAGGAACACCATGAGCGCGCTCGCCGCGACACCCCACGCGGCGTAGGTCGGCACGAGGCCCATGGCGAGCGTCGCGCCCGACATCGCGAAGAGCGACAGCAGGAAGACGTTGCGCCGGCCGTAGCGGTCGCCGAAGTGGCTGAGCACGATGCCGCCGATCGGCCGGGCGAAGTAGCCGGCCGCGAAGACGCCGTACGACGACAGGAGCTCGACGAGCGGCACGTCGCTCGGGAAGATCGCCCGCCCGAGGTCGGCGCCGAAGACGCCGAAGATGACGAAGTCGTAGAACTCGAGCGTGCCCCCCAGGCTGGCGAGGAGCACGATGCGCCAACCGGCGCGGCTGATGGACTCGGAGGACTCGGGCTGCACGGGCGGCATTATGGCCGATGTCGCGCCGGCCGCTACTTCGACGTGGCCGACGTGGCGGCTTCGAACTCCTCGTGCGTGCCTTTGAAGTCGTGCACGTGGCCGTGCGCCACCTTCCAGACGCGCGTCGCGACAGCGTCCATCAGATCCTCGTCGTGGGTCACGAGGAACACGGTGCCCTCGTACTTCTGCAGCGCGACGCTCAGGGCGTTGATCGACTCGAGATCGAGGTGGTTCGTCGGTTCGTCGAGGATGAGCACGTTCGGCTTCTGCAGCATGATCCGGCAGAAGAGCAGCCGCGCCGTCTCACCGCCCGAGAGCGCCGAGGTCGGCTTGAAGCCTTCCTCGCCACTGAAGAGCATCTGGCCGAGCAGCCCGTGGATGTCCTGCTTCGAGGCGTCGGGGTCGAACTGGTGCAGCCACTCCACCGCCGTCAGGCCGTGCTGGATGGCGCCGGTGTGATCCTGCGCGAAGTAGCCGATCGACACTTCGTGACCCCAGCGCACGCTGCCGCTGTCGATGTCACCCGGCGACGGCGTCATGCCCGGCGCATCGGCCAGCAGCGCCTTGATGAGCGTGGTCTTGCCGACGCCGTTCCGGCCGACGAGGACGATCTTCTCGCCGCGGTTGACGACGGCCTCGAAGCCGTCCACCACCTGCAGGCCCTCGTGCGCCTTCGACACGCCGGCACATTCCATGGCCAGGCGGCCCGACGGACGCGCCATCTGGAAGCGGATGTAGGGGCGCTGGATGTTCGATCGCGCCAGGTCGGTCGTCTGCAGGCGCTCGACTTCCTTGCGCCGCGACTGCACCTGGCTCGAGCGGGTGCCGGCCGAGAAGCGCTGGATGAAGTCCTGGAGCTGCGCGATCTTCTTCTCGCGTTGCTCGTTCTGCGATTCGAGGCGGGCGCGAATCTGCGTCTTCGCCAGCACCATCTCGTCGTAGCCGCCGGTGTAGGTGATGATGGTCTGGTAGTCGATGTCGGCCGTGTGGGTGCACACCGCGTTCAGGAAATGCCGGTCGTGCGAGATGACAACGAGCGTGCCGTCGTAGCGCTGCAGGAAGTCGACCAGCCAGTGGATCGAGTCGAGGTCGAGGTGGTTGGTCGGTTCGTCGAGCAGCAGCGCTTCAGGCCGGCCGAAGAGGGCCTGGGCGAGCAGCACGCGCACCTTCTGGCCGCCCTGCAGTTCCGACATCTTCCGCTCGTGCACGTCGTCGGGGATGTCGAGCCCGGCGAGCAGCACGGCGGCGTCACTTTCCGCCGAGTAGCCGTCGTGTTCGCCGATGACCCCTTCGAGTTCGCCGAGGCGCATGCCGTCGGCGTCGGTGAGGGCGTCCTTCGCGTAGAGGGCATCACGCTCCTGGAGCGCCGCCCAGAGGGGCGCGTTGCCCATGATGACCGTGTCGATGACCCGGAACTCGTCGAAGGCGTACTGGTCCTGCCGCAGCACGCCGAGGCGGGCCGGGCGGGTGACGGTGCCGCGCTGGGGCGGCTGCTCACCCGTCAGCAGCTTCATGAACGTGGACTTGCCGGCGCCGTTCGGTCCGGTGAGGCCGTAGCGACGCCCCGGCTGGAACATCGTCGTTACGTCGTCGAAGAGCACCTTGTTGCCGAAGCGCATCGACACGCCGCTGACGGAAATCATCTCGAACTCTCCTGTGGGAGGACCGGCCCGGCAGGGCTCGGGCCCGCGCTGACAAACCACCGATTGTATCAGCCGTCCGCCGCGCCTTTGGTAGGCTGTCGGCCGTGCCGGGCGCCCAGGACCTCCTCGACCAGCTGACCGACGACGACGCGCTCACGGCCTTCCTCGGCGCCTGGCGGGCCGGCACCCTGCCGAAAGTGGCCTGGACCCACGCCGCCCACGTGGCGGTGTGCGCCGCCGAGGCCTGGCCGGACGAGCCGCTCGAGGCCCTCGCCGCGCGGATGAAGGCCGGGATTCTGGCCTACAACACCGCCGTCGGCACGGCCAACACGCCGACGAGCGGCTACCACGAGACCCTGACCTGGTTCTGGTGCGAGCGGGTGCTGGCGCACCGGGACGCCCATCCTCAGGCCACGCGTCTGGCCGCCGTGCGCCGTGCCGTCGAGGCGTACGGCGAGGCCCGTGGCCTGCATGCCGCCAGCTTCGACTTCGACGTCGTCCGGGACGCCACGGCGCGGGCGGTCCGGGTCCGGCCGAAGGCGTGACAATCCAAGACAACTGAAGGCATCTTTCGGCCGGTTTTCCGCGTGAAATCCGGGCAAATCCGGGATGAATCCGATGTATATTTTTGCGGAATCCTCCAGCACAGTTCGGGTCTCCCTGCCACGCGCTCCGCGCCGGGCAGTCAAGGTTCGGGAGTCGATCGCATGACGCGTCTCGTGAAGAGCGTGCTGGGCACTGCCGTGGTTGGGGTCGCGCTCGTCGCGACCGGCACCGCGCAGCAGGCCCAGACGCCGACGTCCACCCGCCAGGTGACGGCGCCCGCGCCGGCGCCGGTCCCCCGCCGTTCGCCCGCCGCCACGCCGGCGCCCTCGCACACCCTGTCGCCCGCGCTCTCGGCCCGTCAGCAGAGCGAGCTCATCTCGACCTACTGCGCCACCTGCCACAGCGAACGCGCCAAGGCCGGTGGCCTGTCGCTCGCCGGCTTCGATGCCATGAAGGCAGCCGAGCAGGCGGAAACCGTCGAGAAGATGATCCGCAAGATGAGCGCGGGGCTCATGCCGCCGCCAGGCGCCCGCAAGCCCGACGCGGCCACCCTCGCCGCGCTTACCGGCGCCCTCGAGTCGCGGATGGACGAACACGCGGCCAACAACCCGAATCCGGGCCGCCGCACGTTCCAGCGCCTGAACCGGCCGGAATACGAGCGCGCGATCAAGGAACTGCTCGGCCTGGACGTCACCGCCGGCAACTGGCTGCCGCTCGACCAGAAGAGCGCCAACTTCGACAACATCGCCGACGAGCAGTCGCTCTCGCCCACGCTGCTCGAGGCCTACCTGAACGCGGCCGCCGACATCAGCCGCATGGCCGTGGGCGACAAGCAGGCGGCGCGCGTCGACACCGTCTACACCAACCCGAGCTACGTCTCGCAGCACCCCTGGGACCACGTCGAAGGCGCGCCCTACGGCACCCGCGGCGGCCTGGTCGTGAATCACGTGTTCCCGGCCGACGCCGAATACGAGTTCGAGCTGCTCGTCATCTCGGGTGAGAACGCGCGCTACGAAGACCTCGACGTCTCGATCGACGGCGAACGCGTGGCCCTCGTGAAGTTCGAGAACGGCCCGCAGGCGGCCGCCGATGGCCGCGGCGGCATGGCCCTGCGCACCGAACCGATCGTGGTGCGCGCCGGGGAACGCCGGATCTCGGCGGCGTTCGTCCGCCGCAGCGACGGCCCCTACGAAGACCTCATCCGCCCGCACGACTGGTCGTACGCGGGCGGCGGGTCGGGCGGCGCCGGCATCACCACGCTGCCGCATCTGCGCGACCTCGTCGTCGCCGGGCCCTACAACGCCACCGGCGTCTCCGACACGCCGAGCCGCCAGCGCATCTTCACCTGCCGTCCCACGGCGGCGTCGCAGGAACGGACCTGCGCGCGTTCGATCATCACGCGCCTCGGCGGCGAGGCCTACCGCCGGCCGATGACCACGAACGAAGTCGAGAGCCTGATGCCGTTCTTCGAGAAGGGCGCGCGCAGCGGCGGCTTCGAAGCCGGCGTGCGCACGGCGCTCGAAGCGCTGCTGGCGAGCCCGCACTTCGTCTTCCGCATGGAACGCGAGCGACCGGCCGCCGCCCAGAGCACGACGCGTGTCGCCGACCTCGACCTCGCCTCGCGGCTGTCGTTCTTCCTCTGGGGCGCGCCGCCCGATCAGGAGCTCATCGACCTGGCGAAGTCGGGCCGCCTCACCGCCCCCGGCGCGATCGAGAAGCAGGCCCAGCGCCTGCTGGCCGATCCGCGCGCCGAAGCGCTCGGCGCGCGGTTCGCGGCGCAGTGGCTGCGTCTGCAGGACCTCGACAAGGTGAAGCCGGATCCGAACTTCTTCCCGAACTTCGACGAGAACGTCGCGGCCGCGATGAAGCGTGAGACCGAGCTCTTCTTCAACGACCTCGTGAAGCGCGACCGCAGCTTCATGGAGTTCTACACCGCCGACTACACGTTCGTGAACGAACGCCTGGCGCGCCACTACGGCATCCCGAACGTGGCCGGCTCGCAGTTCCGCCGCGTGACCTATCCCGACGCCACCCGCCGCGGCATCCTCGGCCAGGGCGCCGTGCTGGTGCAGACGTCGCTCGCCAACCGCACGTCGCCCGTGCTGCGCGGCAAGTGGGTGATGGAAGTGCTGCTCGGCACGCCGCCGCCGGCGCCGCCGCCGAACGTGCCCACGCTCGACGAATCGGCCAGCGCCAAGGACGGCAAGATGCTGACGACGCGCGAGCGCATGGAAGCGCACCGGGCCAACCCGACCTGCAACGCCTGCCACCGCTTCATGGATCCGATCGGGCTGTCGCTCGACAGCTTCGATGTGACGGGCCGCTGGCGCGAACGCGAGAACGGCATGCCGCTCGACACCCGCGGCGACTACTACGACGGCTCGCCCATCAACAATCTCGACCAGCTGTCGGCGGCGCTGCTCAAGCGGCCCGAGCCGCTCGTCCGGAACTTCACCGAGAACCTCATGGCCTACGCCCTGGGCCGCCGCGTCGAGACGTTCGACCAGCCGACCGTGCGGGCGATTGCGAAGAAGGCCACCGCCGACGGCTTCCGCATGTCGTCGTTCATCATGGGCGTCATCAAGAGCGACGCCTTCCAGAAGAAGCGCGTCGAGCCGGCCCCGACGACCACCGAGGCCGCGCCGGACGCCAGCAAGCAGCGATAGTTCGGTCAACCCCACCAGAGACTGAGGAGATTCGCGATGTCGTTCATCACCGGAAAGCAGCTGCCCCGCCGCACCTTCCTGCGCGGCGCGGGAGCCACGGTTGCCCTGCCGTTCCTCGAAGCCATGGTCCCGGCCGGACGCGCGATGGCCAAGACGCCCGAGCGCACGCGCCTCGTCTGCATCGAGGAAGTGCACGGCCTGGCCGGCTGCAACGACTGGGCGGCCAAGCAGCTGCTGTTCGCGCCGGCCACGACCGGCAAGGACTTCCAGCTCGTGAACGACAACGCGCTCAAGTCGCTCGAGCCGTATCGTGACTACCTCACCATCATCAGCAACACCGACGTGCGGATGGCCGAAGCCTTCGCGCTGCCGGAAATCGGCGGCGACCACTTCCGGTCGAGCGCGGTGTTCCTCACCCAGTCGCACCCGAAGCAGACGCAGGGCTCCGACATCTGGTGCGGCACCTCGATGGACCAGCTCTACGCCCAGAAGTTCGGGCAGTCCACGCCGCTCCCCTCGATGCAGTTCTGCATCGAGAACCTCGACCAGGCCGGCGGCTGCACCTACAACTACTCCTGCGCCTACACCGACTCGATCAGCTGGGCGTCGCCGAACGACCCGCTGCCGATGATCCGCGACCCGCGCGTGGCCTTCGACATGCTGTTCGGCTCGGGCAGCTCGAAGGAAGACCGCGCCGAGCGCCGGCAGTCACGCCGCAGCATCCTCGACTGGATCGCCGGCCAGGTGACCGACGTGCGCAACGAACTCGGCGCCGGCGACCGCAACCGCCTCGACAAGTATCTCGACCACGTGCGCGAGATCGAGCGCCGTATCCAGGCGATCGAAGCCCGCAACACGAGCGGTGAGGCGCGCGAGCTGCCGGGGGCCCCGGCCGGCGTGCCCGATTCGTTCAGCGAACACATGAAGCTGCTGTTCGACCTGCAGGTGCTGGCGCTCCAGGCCGACATGACGCGCATCATCTCGTTCAAGACCGGCCGCGACTCGCAGAACCGTGTGTTCCCGGAGAGCGGCTCGGATCAGCCGTTCCACCCGGCCTCGCACCACGGCAACCGCGAAGACCGGATCATGGAGTTCAACAAGATCTGCAAATACCGCGTGAGCATGCTGCCCTACTTCCTCGAGAAGCTGAAGACGACGATGGACGGCGAGGCCAGCCTGCTCGACACGTCGGTCGTGCTGTGGGGCTCGCCGATGGCCGACGCCAACGTGCACAACCACCGCCGCTGCCCGCTCATCCTGCTCGGCAAGGGCAACGGCATGCTGACCGGCAACATGCACATCAAGGCGGCCGACGGCACGCCGATGGCAAACGCCATGCTCTCGCTGCTCAAGCACCTCGGCCTCGAGGACATGCGGAGCTTCGGCGACAGCACCGGCGAGCTGTCGCTCACGCAGTCGGCCATCACGGTCGCCTAGCCCGGGAGCCACTGATGCGTCGACTGGCACTTCCGCTGCTCGCGGTGTTCGCGCTGACGATCGTCGTCGGCGCGGCGCCGTCATCCTCTCCGGTCGCCGATGCCGCGATGAAAGGCAACCGCGACGCGGTGCGCACGCTCATCCAGCAGGGCGCCGACGTCAACGCCGCGCAGGGCGACGGCATGAGCGCGCTGCACTGGGCGGCCGACAAGGGCGACGCCGAACTGACCGAACTGCTCGTCTACGCCGGCGCCAATCCCGCCGCGGTGACGCGCATCGGCCAGTACACGCCGCTCCACCTGGCCAGCCGGGCCGGCAGCGCCGCGGCCGTACGCGCGCTGCTCAAGGCCGGCGCGAAGGTCGACGCGAAGACGTCGGTGAGCGGGGCGACGCCGCTGCATCTGGCCGCCGCCGCCGGTGATCCGGCGGTCGTCACGGCGCTCCTCGATGCCAAGGCCGACATCAACGCGAAGGAATCGGAGTGGGAACAGACGCCGCTCATCTTCGCGGCGTCGCTCAACCGCGTCGAAGCCATCAAGGTGCTGCTCGCGCGCGGCGCCGATGCCAACGCGACGAGCAAGTCGGTGGACCTGCAGAAGCACATCCCGCTCGATCGCGCCTCGAATCAGCGTTTTGCGAAGGTGCTCGAAGGTACGGCCGGCAAGAACGGCAAACCGTCGCCGAACCAGCTGCAGGCGGCCGTGCAGGCGAGCCGTGAACTCTACGCGTCCGGCAAGCTCCCCGAGCCCGAGAAGCCGGCAGCCGGCGCTCCCGGGGCCGCGGGTGCGGCAGGCGGCCAGGGCCAGGGCGGCGGCCAGCAGCAGTTCTTCGAGGAAACGCCGGGGCTGTCGAGCAAGGGTGGTCTGACGGCCCTGCTCCACGCCGCGCGCCAGGGACATCTGGCCGCGGCCCGCGCGCTCATCGACGGCGGCGCCAACGTCAACGCCGTGAGCGGCGGCGACGGCACGAGCCCGCTCCTCATGGCGACCATCAACGGCCAGTTCGACATGGCCATGCTGCTGCTCGAGCGCGGCGCCGACCCGAACCTCGCGGCCCGTGTGAACGGTGCGACGCCGCTCTGGTCGGCCGTGAACACGCAGTGGCAGCCGCGGACGCGCTTCCCGCAGCCCCAGGAGATGGAGCTGCAGAAGGCCACCTACCTCGACGTGATGGCGAAGCTGCTCGAGAAGGGCGCCGATCCGAACGCGCGCCTGAAGCAGCACCCTTGGTACATGGTCTACAGCGGCTGCGGCAACCGGAACTGCGGCCTGGCCGACACGTCGGGTTCGACGGCCTTCTGGCGCGCCGCCTACTCGACCGATGTCGAAGCGATGAAGCTGCTCGTGAAGCACGGCGCCGACCCGCACATTCCGTCGATGGCGCCGCGCCAGGCGGTGCGTCGTGGTCCCGAGGGCGGCGGCCCGGGCTCGGACGGCTCGAGCCGCACGATGTCGGCTATCGAAGTGCCGAAGCTCGCCCCGATCCCCTACGGCGGGCCGGGCGCGTCGTCGCTGCACGCGGCGGCCGGTGTCGAGTACGGCGAAGGCTTCGCCGGCAACGCGCACCGCCACGCGCCCGACAGCTGGCTCGCGGCCGTGAAGTACCTGGTCGAGGACCTGGGTCTCGACGTGAACGCCCGGGACAACGACGGCTACACCCCCCTGCACCACGCGGCCGCGCGTGGTGACAACGACGTGATCCTCTATCTGGTCAGCAAGGGCGCCGACGTCACGGTCGTGGCGCGCAACGGCCAGACCACGGCCGACATGGCCAACGGCCCGGTGCAGCGCGTCTCGCCCTTCCCCGCCACCGTGGCCCTGCTCGAGAAGCTCGGCTCGAAGAACAGCCACCGCTGCGTTTCCTGCTGACGCACCGCCGGCCTCGACGCCGGCGCGCAACGTGACGCAAGACGGCCCGACGGACACCCGCCGGGCCGTCTTGCGTACGGCGACGGGGCACAAGACTGCGGCCGCGCGATTGACGCGCCAGACCGGCCGACGATACATTACCCATCAGTGATATATCAACGCGGCGGTCGGAGGCGCGGCCGGTGACCGCGCTCGTCGTGCTCGGTGGCGCGCTGCTCATCGGCGCCACACTCGGGCTGCTCGGCGGCGGCGGCACGGTGCTGACCGTGCCGCTCGTGCGCGCTCTGCTCGGTCTCGACACCCGGCACGCGATTGCCCTCAGCCTGCCGGTCGTCGCCGTGGCGGCCGCCACCGGCAGCGTCGTGGCCTGGCGGCGCGGTCTGCTGTCGCTCGGCCCGGCGCTGCAACTGGCCCTCGCGACGAGTGCCGGCGCCTGGGTGGGCGCCGCCATCGCGCAGCAACTGGCCACACGCACCCAATCCCTGCTGCTGGCCACGACACTGCTCGTCGCGGCCGTGTTCCTGTGGCTGCGCCGCCACGTCGTCCGGTCGCGCACACAGGAAGCCACCGTGCGGGCCAGGGTGCTGCTGCTCGTCACCGGCGTGGGCGTCGGCGTGCTCACGGGCGTCGTCGGCGTGGGGGGCGGCTTCCTCATCGTGCCGGCCCTCGTGATGTTCGGCGGGTATACCGCCCTTGACGCCGTGCCGATCTCGCTCTTCGCCATCACCTTCAGCGCGGCCACCGCCGCCGTCGGCTACCGCGCGGTGCCGGTGGCCTGGAGCACGGTGGCGGTGATGGCCGCCGCCGCGTCCTCGGGCGTGCTCGCCGGCGGCGCCATCGGGCGCCGGCTCAATCCGGCGCACCTGCAGGCCGTCTTCGCCGTGGTGCTGCTCGGCGCCTCCGGCTACATCTTCCTCGCCAGGTAATCGAGGCCCCTCATGGTCGTCCACCGCTTCTTCGAACCCGCCATCGCCCAGGCCAGCTATCTCATCGGCTGCGCCGCCACGGGCGAGGCCATCGTCATCGATCCGAACCGCGACATCGCGCCGTACCTCACCGCCGCGGCGCAGGCCGGCGTAGGGATCACGCACATCACCGAAACGCACATCCACGCCGACTTCGCGTCGGGCGCGCGTGAACTCGCGCACGCCACCGGTGGCCGCCTGTTCCTGTCGGACGAAGGTGACGCCGCGTGGAAGTATGCCTTCGCCGCCGAAGGGCAGCTCATCCGGCAGGGTGATCGGATCACCGTCGGCAACATCCGCGTAGATGTCGTCCACACGCCCGGGCACACACCCGAACACCTCACCTTCCTCATCACCGACGGCGCCGCCGCCGATCTGCCGATCGCCGCCGCCACCGGCGACTTCCTCTTCGTGGGAGACGTCGGACGGCCCGACCTGCTCGAGAAGGCCGCGAAGATCGCCGGCACGATGGAAGCCGGAGCGCGGACGTTGTGGCGCTCGATCCGTGCCTTCGACGCGCAACCCGACTGGCTGCAGATCTGGCCGGGCCACGGCGCGGGCTCCGCGTGCGGCAAAGGCATCAGCGCCGTACCCTACAGCACGCTCGGCTACGAGCGCCGCTTCAACTGGGCGTTCGGCGTGAAGTCCGAGGACGAGTTCGTGGCGCGGGTGCTCGAGGGCCAGCCGGACCCGCCCACCTATTTCGCCACGATGAAGGCGCTCAACAAGCGTGGGCCGGACCTGCGGCGCGCGGCCCTGCCACCGCGTCTCGACGGCGATCGGCTGCTGCCGCTCGTGCAGGCCGGTGCCCGGGTGATCGACGCACGCCCGTCGGACGTGGTGGCCACAGGCTACCTGCCCGGCACGCTGCACATTCCCGCGGGTGGCTCGTTCGTGACGTGGGCCGGATGGCTGCTGCCGTACGACGACGATCTCTATCTCATCGCGCGCGACACCGACGACGCGACCGTCGCCGAGCTCGTGCGCCAGCTCGCGCTCATCGGCCTCGACCGCGTGGCCGGGGTGTTCGACGCCGGCGCCCTCGCACGCGCCGCGGCCGCCGGCGCTGCGCTGGAGCCCGTGCCGCAGCTGACACCCGCGGCACTGGCGACGCGCCTCGCCGCCGGTGAGGTGCACGTGCTCGACGTGCGCCACGACCCGGAGTGGGACAGCGGCCACATCGCCGGCGCCACGCACATTCCGCTCGGACACCTCGAGGCCCGCGTCGGGGACGTGCCGATGGGACGTCCGCTCGTGGTGCACTGTCAGGCTGGCACGCGGTCGGCAATCGCCGTCTCGCTGCTGCGGCGCCTCGGCCGCGCGGGTGTCGCGAACCTCCCGGGCGGCTTTGCGGCGTGGCGGGGAGCCGGCCTTCCAGAGACCCAGGGGAGCGCCCCCGCATGAGTGCGTCGCCCCTCTCGCCCGCGGACCTGGACCGCGTGGCGGCCCGCTTCAGGGTGCTCGCCGAACCGGCCCGCCTGCAGGTGCTGCAGTGTCTGCGGCCCGGGCCCCAGTACGTCAGCGCCATCATGGACGCCACGGGACTGCGCCAGGCCAACCTGTCGAAGCACCTCGGCACGCTGCATGCGCACGGCCTCGTCGGGCGCCAGCGGTCTGGCCGCTTCGTCCACTATGCCATCGCCGACCCGGCGGTGCTCGCGTTGTGCGACCTGATGTGCCGGCAGGTGATCGACCAGCCAGCGGCACGGCCGCGCCCGCGAGTGAACGCCCGCCGGGCCGGACGGCGCCCGCCCGCTCTCAGCACTCCGCTACGGACGGGTTGGTCTGGGAAATAGTCCCCGCATTCCTGCCCGCCGGCCCGGCCACTCGTGCATCGAACGCGCCGCGGGCGCATAATCCACGGAGCCGCGGGCCGAACGGCCGCGGCACGAGTCGTGCTATGACGTTGGTCGTTGAGGAGGTGTCTGTGGGTCGTCTGATTCGAGTCATGAGTGCGGTCGCCGTGCTGTCGTTGTGCGCAACGCCGGTGCTGGCGCAGGATGCGGCGATGATCGCGAAGGGCAAGGCGGTGTACGACGCCCAGAAGTGCTCGCTCTGCCATGCGGTCGCCGGTCGCGGCAATGCCAAGGGCCCGCTCGACAAGGTGGGCACGAAGCTGAGCGCCGCCGATATCCGCAAGTGGATCGTGTCGCCGAAGGAGATGAAGTCGGAGACCAACCGCAAGCCTGAGATGCGCGCCTACCCGTCGCTGCCGGCCGCGGATCTCGACGCGCTCGTGGCCTATATGCAGTCGCTGAAGGGCTGATCCCGTGAAACTCGCGCGCACGCCCCTTGCCGCCTTCGGCGTCGTCCTCACGACGGCGTGCGCGCTGCTCTTCCTGCTCGCCCTCGGCGCCGAATCGTACGGGCTCATCCAGAACCCCTACGTCGGCATCCTGATCTTCTTCGCCCTGCCGGCCGGGTTCCTGCTGGGGCTGCTGCTCGTGCTCATCGGCAACCTGCGCGGCCGGAAGCGCGGCGCGGAGGAGATCGCCTGGCCGACCCTCGATCTCAAGAACCGTGGTCAGCGGGTGTTCGTGATGGGCCTGCTGGCCGCCTCACTCGTCAACGTCGTGATCCTTTCGATGGCAGGCGTGGGCGCCGTGCACTACATGGAGACACCCGAGTTCTGCGGCCAGGTCTGCCACCAGGTCATGGAGCCCGAATACGTCGCACACGCGCAGGGCCCGCACGCCAACGTCACGTGCGTGAGCTGCCACGTCGGCTCCGGCGCCGGCGCGCTCGTGCAGTCGAAGATCGACGGCACGCGCCGGCTCATGGGCTTCGTCACCGGCAACATCACCCGTCCCATCCCGACGCCCGTGCACACGATGCGCCCGGCCCGCGAAACGTGCGGCACGTGCCACTGGCCGGAGAAGATTCACGGCAACAGGTTGAAGGTCGTCAAGGAGTACGCCGACGACGAGGCGTCCTCGGAAACCGTCACCACGCTCGAACTGAAGGTGGGCGGCGGCAGCACGGCGCTCGGCATCGGCGAGGGCATCCACTGGCACATGCACGTGTCGAATCAGGTCGAGTACATCGCGCTCGACAGCCAGCGGCAGGACATCCCCTACGTGAAGCTGACGATGGGCGATGGCACCGTGCGGGAATTCCGCAAGCCCGGCGTGACTGACGAGGCCCTCGCCGCCGGCACCCGGCGCACGATGGACTGCACGGACTGCCACAACCGCCCGAGCCACACCTTCGCGGCCTCGGCCGAACGCGCCGCCAACGAGGCGCTCGCCCTCGGGCAGGTGCCGCGTTCGCTGCCTTTCGTGCGCCGCGAGATGGTGAAGGCGCTCAAGACCGACGCGGCCAGCAAGGACGACGCGCTCGCCGCCATCGACGCCGGTCTTCGCGGCTTCTACGGCGGCGCCGAGGTGGCCGTGAAGCCCGCCGCCGCCGACATCGACCGGGCGGTCACGGTGACCAGGGCGCTCTACAGCCAGAACGTGTTCCCGCAGATGAAGATCACCTGGGGGTCGTACCGCAACGAACTCGGCCACATCGACTCGCCCGGGTGCTTCCGCTGCCACGACGAGGAGAAGGCCACGCCCGACGGCCGCACGATCTCGCAGGACTGCGAGTCCTGCCACATCATGCGGTAGTGCGCGGCACGCCGCGTCCTCCCGGGGAGCGCGCACGAGTGACCGCCGGACGCGTGCCCGCACCGTACAGACAAAGGGCGGTCCCCCGAGGGACCGCCCTTTGCTGTTTCCGCGCCGTGTGCCCGTCAGGCCGCCGGCGTCGCCTCGACTAGCAGGACACGCACTTGTGGTTGTTCTTCGCGCCGAGGCTCTCGAGCAGCTTGATGGTCTCGGGGAACGGCTGCACGCGCTGCACGGGACCGTTGGCCATGTCCACCGTGGTCTGGCCGCCGCGGTTCACGAGCGTGACATCAGCCCCCTTCGAGACGAGGTACTTGATCATCTCGTTGTCGCCACGAGACGCGGCGTGATGCAGGGCCGTGTTGCCGTCGGCATCCCGCACGTTGGGGTCGGTGCCAAGGTCCTCGATGAGGTACTTGACGGCCGCCAGCATGCCCGACGGCGCGAAGCGGTGCGCGTTGCCGGCGAACCCTTCGCCGTAGCCGGCGCCCGAGGCGGCGAGCAGCGGCGGGATGTCGGGGCCCGCGGTCGGGATGGGCGGCAGCCCGGAGTGATCGCGGCTCGCATCCGCGCTGCGCACGCCGCCCTGCTGGAAGCGGTCGTTCATCGCCGGCTTGGCCGTCGGCACCGACGGATCGGCGCCGGCGGCCACGAGCATCTTCATCGCCTCGATGTCGCTGGCATAGGCGGCCCGCCAGAACGGTGTGGCGCCCGAGTCGTCCACGCGCAGCAGGTCGAAGTTGTACTGCGTGTACCAGATCTTGCGCTGCAGGCGGGCGTTCGGGTCGGCGCCTTTGGCGAGCAGCGCCTTCATCACGTCGAGGTAGGAGGCCTGCTGCTGCAGATAGGCGCGCGGCTGCGGATAGAAGGCCTTCGGCGCCCAGTGCACGTTGAGCGCCGCGTAGAGCGGCGTCATGCCGGCGTCACTCGCCAGGTTCGGGTTGGCGCCCTTCTCGAGGAAGTAGAGCGCCAGGTCGAAGTGGCCGTTGACCATGGCGATGAGCATCGGGCTCGTGAGGTCGCCGGCCGTCTGGCCGTTGACGTCGGCCCCGGCCTCGACGAGCGCGCGCGCCGTCTCGACGGCTCCCTGCCGGGCCGCGAAGTGCAGCGCCGTGAGGCCGCCGTGCTTGCCGATGAGCTCGTTGTACTTGTAGGGTCGCGACACCCCGGCCACACGGTTGCTCTGCGGTGCCGGAGCGGGCGCCGCACCTTCGTTGCGGGCGGCCTGGGTCTGCGGGCTCGACTGCTGGCGCAGCTGGTCCTGCAGCACTTCCTCGGGCACTTCGACCGTGGAGAGGTCGACCACGCGCGAGCGCACCTTGGCGTCGGCGCCACGCGCCAGCAGGACCTTCGCGGCCTCGGTGCGGCCGAGCGACGCCGCGAACATGAGGGCCGTCTGGCCGTGCGCGGTTTCGGTGCGGTTCAGGTCGGCGCCGGCCGCGGCGAGGGCGGCGACGATGTCGGCATTGCCGGCGGCGGCAGCGAGCATCAGCGCGGTGGCGCCGGTGGCCGTCGTGGCATCCACCGGCGCGCCGGCCTTGATGAGCGCCGGCACGGCTTCGGCACGCCCGGCCTGGCTCGCCAGGTGGAGCGCGGTGAAGCCGCCGAGACGCGTCGTGGCGCGGGGGTTGGCCCCGGCCACGAGCAGCATCTCTGCCATCGCGCCGTCGCCCTGCATGGCGGCCCAGTGCAGCGCCGTCATGCCGTCGCCCTGGGAGGCACCGGCATCGGCGCCGCTCTTGAGCAACTGGCGGACGCGCGCCGCGTCCTTTGCCATGGCGGCATCGGCCACGGGTGAGCGGCTCACCTGGGCGGCGAGCACACCGGACGACAGGCCCACCAGGGCCGCCACCGCCGAGAGTCGGCTCAGTCGAGACGTGATGCGCATGGTCACCCCAGCTCCGCGACGGTTGTGGCGGGCACCTGATTGAGATCCATCTCGGCCTTGCTGTCGCCGAACTGCGGGTCGGCAATATCGAAGGCGCGCAGCATGCTCAGCATGGCGTTCGCCATCGGCGTGCCGTCGGCCGCCTTGATATGCAGGTTGCCCTTGATGGCGCCGCCGGCGTGGCCGGCGATGAAGAGCGGGCAGCGCTTGTGGTTGTGCACGTTCGGGTTGCCCATCGGCGACCCGTAGAAGACGAGCGAGTTGTCGAGCAGGTTGCCGCTGTCACCGTCGGGCGTCGACTTCAGTTTCTCGAGCAGGTACGGCACGAGATTCACGTGATAGCGGTTGATCTTCGCGAAGTCGAGGATGCGGTCTTCCCTTTCGCCGTGGTGCGAGGCGATATGGAAGCCGGTGTTGACCTCGGGGATGAACACGCGATTGCTGACGTCGCGGCTCAGTTTGAAGGCGAACACGCGCGTCAGGTCCGACTGGAAGGCCAGCACCTGCAGGTCCATCATCAGCTTGACGTGTTCTTCGTACGAGTCGGGCACGCCCTTCGGCGCGCCGGGGAGCGCCCGCTGCTCGCCGCTCGAGTTGGTCTCCTCGACCTTCTGGATGCGGCGCTCGATCTCGCGCACGTCGTCGAGATACTCGGCGAGGCGCGCGCGGTCGGAGGCGCCCAGGTCCTTCTGCAGCCGCGCCACCGAGCCCTGCACGAAGTCGAGCAGGCTCTTGTCGCGCTTGCGGCGCTGGGCCCGCGCCTCGGGCGTGGCGCCGATGCCGAAGAGCTGGTCGAACACCAGCCGCGGATCGCGAATCATCGGCAGCGGTTCGGTGGGTGACGCCCAGCTGATCGAGTCGGTGTAGGCGCAGGAGTAACCGTAGAAGCAGCCGCCCGCCTGGTCCACGTTCTCGATGCAGAGCTGCATCGACGGGATCGGCGTCTCGTGTCCGATCTTCTGCGCCACGATCTGGTCGATCGAGGTGCCGGCGTGCAGGTCGGAACCCTGCGTCTGCTTCGGATGCGACTGCGTGAGGAACACCGCCGCCGAGCGGAAGTGGTCGCCGCCGATTTCAGGCGCCGTGAACGCCTCGGCGTTGTTGACATCGGTGTTGCTGACGATCGTCAGGTAGTCGCGGTATGGCTCGAGCGGCGCCATCGACGTCGGCGTCAGGTCGAACTCGCGGCCCGGCAGCGCCGGCGCCCACAGGTTGCGCTTGGCGCCGAAGGCGGTGCTGCCGGCGGCGCCGTGCACCATCTCCATGGCGATGAGGCGCTTCTTCTGCGGCAGCGCCTTCGCGAGCGCGGTGCCGGCCGGCACCATCGCGTCGAGCAGCGGCAACGCGATCGCCGCGCCCATGCCCTTCAGCATCGTCCGGCGCGGCAGGTGGCGTTTCGTCAAGAGCATGATGACTCCTCGAACTCGGGGGACTCGAACGTCAGTGCACCGCCGGCGTGGTCGTCTCGACCGCCGGTTCGGCATTCATCTGGAACGCGGGACTCGTGGCGATGGCCTGCACGAAGGCCGAGAGCCGGTAGTTCTGCTGCTCGGCGGCGCGCATCACGCGGCGCACGAGCGGCATGTCGCGGGCTTCGATGCGGCGCCCGAGCGCGTAGGTCATGAGGCTCTCGGTGAAGCTCAGCACGAACGCCCGCTGGTTCTTCAGGATGGCGGCGCGCAGGCCGGCCGGCCCTTCCATCGGGGTGCCATCGTAAAGGACGCCGGAGGAGTCGACCGGGTTGCCGTTGTCCTTGATGCGCCACTTGCCGGTGACGTCGAAGTTCTCGAGCGTCAGGCCCAGCGGGTCGATCACCCGGTGGCACGACTGGCACGCCGGGTTCTTGCGGTGGGTCTCCATGCGCTCGCGCACGGTCAGGATCTTGCTGCCCTGCGAGCCGCCCGTCTCTTCGAGCGTCGGCACGTTGGGCGGCGGCGCCGGCGGCGGCGAACCGAGCACCACTTCCATCACCCACTTGCCGCGCATGACCGGCGACGTGCGGTCGGCCACTGACGTCTGCACGAGCACGCTGCCCTGCCCGAGGATGCCGCGACGCTCCGGCGGCAGGCTGACGCGGCGGAACTCGGTGCCGGTGACATTCGGAATGCCGTAGTGGCGCGCCAGGCGCTCGTTCACGAATGTGTAGTCGGCGGTGATGAGGTCGAGCAGGCTGCGGTCTTCGCGGACGATGCTGCCGAAGAACAGTTCCGTCTCGCGCATCATGGCGCGGCCGAGCGTGCGGTCGAAGTAGGGGTAGAGGAGCGCGTCGGGCAGCACTTCCTCCACATCGCGCAGGCGCAGCCACTGGGCGGCGAAGCGTGACGCCAGGGCCTCCGACTTCGGGTCGGCCAGCATGCGCTTGACCTGCTGCGCGAAGACGCCGGGCGCGCTCAGCCGCCCCTGCGTGGCAAGACGCGTCAGCTCCTCGTCGGGGCCGACGCCCCATACGAAGAACGACAGCCGCGAGGCCAGGTCCATGTCGCGCAGGCGGTAGGGCGAGCCGGCGCGGCGCGTCGGGGCCGCGGCCGCCGGCGCCTCGAGCTTGAAGAGGAACTGCGGACTGGCGAGCACGGCTTCGAGCGCGGCGGCGATGCCGGCCTCGAAGTCGCCCTCCTTGCGGCCGCTGTTGTAGAAGCCCATCAGGTCCGCGAACTCGACGTCGTTGACCGGCCGCCGGAACGCCTTCGTCGACACGCGGCGCACAATCTCGGTGGCGCAGTCCTGCTCGGCGCGCGGCGAGGTCGGCCGGCAGGTGAAGACGGCGCGGCGGCTGTCGGTATCCGAGATGCCGGTGACGCGCTGCGGGCCGGCAATCGCCAGGTCCTTCAGGTGCGGCAGCGTGGTGATGCCGAAGGCGACGCCGATCTGCGTGTCGGCGAGCGTGTGGTCGATGGGCGCGATGAGGTCGTTGACCGGCCCTTCGAAGCGCTGCATGAACGCGGCGGTCACGCGGTGCGGCCCGGCGCTCACCTGCACGCCCGGCGTCTTCAGGATGAGGCTGGTCGAACCTTCGTACATCCGCGGGTCGATGTCGAGCAGCGCCTTGCGCTCGCCGTCCACCGAGATCTCCACCTGCTCGTTCTGCGCCGGGCCGCCGAAGAGGAAGCCGCAGGCGTTGCCATGCAGCTCGACGCGGAACATGTACTCGCCGTCGGCCGGGAACGTGTGCACGACCGAGACGCCGCCGCGCGTGCCGAACGGCGCGCCATCCACGCGCTGGAGCTGCGAGGCCGTCTTCGGCACGCGGTAGAGCGCCTCGCTCGCCGCCGCCTCGCGGTCGCCGAGCGCGAGCGCGGTGACGCGGCTCGCCGCGCGCAGGTAACTTTCCATCAGCGCCGGCGAGAAGGTCTGCGCGTCGACGACGTTGTCGAAGCCGTGGACGATCGTGTCGGCGGGCAGCAGCGCCGAGACCTCGATGTCGAGGTTCAGCATCTCCTTGACGGCACGCGCGTACTCGGCGCGGTTGAGCCGCTGGAACGACCGGCCGCCCGGGCTCGGCGCCTTGACCGCCACGGCATCGAGCTGCGCTTCGAACGCCGCCGCCATGTCGGCGATGCCCGTGCCCTCGGGACGCTTCGCACCGGCCGGCGGCATCATGCCGACGCGCATCTTGCGAATCATCTTCTCGGCGAGCACGACATCGTCAGAGAGCTTCGCGGCATCGAACGCGGCGAGCGAGAGACCGCCGGCCTTGCCGCGTTCGCTGTGGCAGGTGGCGCAGTAGACCTTGACGGTGGTGGTGTGCGCGGCGGCGTTGAACGCGGGCGCGGCCGGCACGGTGGCCGCAGTGCGCACAGGCCGGGCCGTGGCAGGTGCCGGTGCGGCGGGCGCGGCCTGCGCGGCAGCGTGCGGCGCGGGAACAGGCGCCGCCGCCTGAGGTGCCGCGGACCGGCCGTGGGCCACCGGGAGCCCCAGACACACCATCACCGAGAAGGCCGCCAGTACGAACCGCCGCATGCGTAGAACTCCTTCCGGCGGGCTCCCGGGCGTGGGGGCACTGCCGGTTCACACAAGGCGCATTTTACATGGCGAATGGGGCCTTTGACCGTGACATCGCGAGACGTCCGGAGGCAGTCGATGGGCTCGAATTCTCGATGGATGGGCTGCTGGCCCCGCATGCGGGGAGCGACGTAGACTACGCGCCACACGTTGCGCTCGCCGGTCCCCGGCGGGCCGCGCGATGGAGGTCACGATGCGAAGGACGTTGCTGGGTCTGGCACTTCTCGGTCTTGGAATCACGGCAGGCGCCGCCCGCGTGCAGACGCAGGCGCCGGCGACGCTGAGCTTCTTCATCACGAGCGCGGGGTCGGGCGACGGCGCCAACCTCGGCGGCCTGGCTGGCGCCGATGCCATCTGCCAGAAGCTCGGCGCGGCGGCCGGCGCCGGCAACCGCACCTGGCGCGCGTATCTCAGCGCGAAGGCCGACGGTACACAGCCGGCGGTCAATGCGAAGGACCGCATCGGCACCGGCCCCTGGTACAACGCCAAGGGCGTGATGGTGGCGCAGAACGTGGCCGACCTGCACAGCGAGAACAACAAGCTCGGAAAGGAAGGCTCGCTGACCGAAAAGGGCGCCGTGTGGAACGGCCGCGGTGACACGCCGAACATGCACGACATCCTCACGGGGTCGAACATGGACGGCACGCTCGCGAGCGGCGCGGGTGACGTGACCTGCAGCAACTGGACGAGCAACAAGGGCGACGGCAGCGCGCTCGTCGGTCATCACGACAAGCAGGGCGGCGGCGCCAATCCCAACTCGTGGAACTCGGCGCATCCCTCGAAGGGCTGCAGCCAGGCCAACCTCGTCGCCACTGGCGGCGCCGGCGCGTTCTACTGCTTCGCGGCGAAATAGGTCCGTGACACGCCTCGTCCGCTCACTCGTCCTCGGCGGGCTCGCGCTCGCCGCCGCAACGCCCGTGCGCGCGCAACTGCTCGCCGCCGCCGAGGGCCCCGTCGTGTACGGCCATCATCACCTCACGGTCACGAACGTCGAGGCCCACAAGGCGTTCTGGATTGGTGCGCTCGGCGGCACGGCCGCGAAGCTCGGCACGAACGACGCGGTGGTCTTCACGAACGTCATCGTGCTGTTCCGCCAGGGCGCGCCGACCGGCGGCTCCAAGGGCACGAGCGTGAACCACGTGGGCTTCGGCGTGCCCGACATCCGCGCCGCGCTCGCGCGACTGAAGGCCGCCGGCTTTCCGGCCATCACGCGCGCGGAACTGCCGGCCTCACAGGAGGTGAAGGACGATCTCGCCTTCATCGCCAACCAGAACACGTCGGTGGCCTTCGTGATGGCGCCCGACGACGTGAAAGTGGAGCTCGTGGAAGTGAAATCGCAGGCCACGCCCGTGGCGCTGCATCACATCCACTACTACACGCCGCAGGTGGACCAGATGAAGGCCTGGTACGTGCAGCACTTCGGCGCGAAAGGCGGCATGCGCGGCGCCTTCCAGGCCGCGGACCTGCCGGGTGTGAACCTGACGTTCTCCCCCGCGCCCGAAGGGGTCGGCCCGACGAAGGGCCGGTCGCTCGACCACGTGGGCTACGAGGTGAAGGATCTCGAGGCCTTCTGCCGCAAGCTCGAGGCGGCCGGCGTGAAGTTCGATCGGCCATACACGAAGAACGCGGCCCTCGGCCTGGGCCTCGCCTTCTTCACCGATCCGTTCGGCACCTACGTCGAGCTCACCGAAGGACTCGGCGCGGTCGTGAAGTAGCGGCGGCGGTCAGCGCGCGGCCGGGAGCGCCGGCAGGCTCCAGGCCGTGCGCAGCGCCGCGTACGCCTCGACCGGCAACTGCACGAGTACCGGCGCAGCGGCCGGATCCAGCCACTGCATCAGCGCCTTGAGCGCGGG
>JAEUQR010000089.1 GCA_016789705.1 Acidobacteriota bacterium | reverse complement strand
AAGGTGCACCTGGTGCGCGCGAAGGCGGCGGTGCTCGCCTGCTGGCACCACGTCATCCCGCACATCTGCCCCGAGCTGCCGGAGACGCAGGTGACGGCGCTCCGCTACGCGAAGAAGGTGCCGCTCGTCTACACGAACGTCTTCGTGAAGCAGTGGACCGCGTTCGAGAAGCTCAAGGTGAACACGATCGCCTCACCCGGCATGTGGCACGCCTCCACGAACCTCGACTTCCCCGTGAGCCTCGGCGGCTACACGCACACGAAGTCGCCGGCCGACCCGATCGTGCTCCACATGACCAAGGCGGCCTGCAAACCGGGCCTGCCCGGGCCGGCGCAGCACGTGGCCGGGCGCGCCGAACTGCTGCGTACGTCGTTCGAGACGATTGAACGCGGCATCCGCGATCAGCTCGGGCGGATGCTCGGCGGCGGCGGTTTCGACCCGGCCGGCGACATCCTCGGCATCACGGTGAACCGCTGGCCGCACGGCTACGCGTATCAGTACAACTCGCTCGCCGATCCGTTCTGGCTCGAGGGCGGCGAGGAGCCGTGCGCGATCGCGCGCAAGACCTACGGGCGCATCGCCATCGCCAACTCGGACGCGGCGGCCTACGCCTACACCGATGCCGCGATCGATCAGGGGCACCGCGCCGTTGAAGAACTGACGGCACGCACGTAGCGGCGCTGCTGCCGGCGGTCGCGTGCCGACTCAGCCGAAGATGTCGCGCGTCGTGACGACGCAGTCGGGCAGCAGGGTCGGGGCGAACGGCTGGTCGTGTGCCACGGCCGCGACACGGCGGTAGCGACCATCGACCGGATCGGTGTGACGGATGACGGTGCCGTGCACCAGGTCCACGACCCAGTATTCCGCCACCTGCCGGCGCGCATACAACGCCGCCTTGATGCCGCGGTCGTAGGCCAGGGATGACTGCGCGACCTCGATGGCCAGCAGAATGTCGTCAGGCCCGGCGGCAGCCGTGCCATAGAAATCGGCACGCGGCTTCAGCAGCACGAGATCAGGCTGCGGTTCGGAATGTGGGTCGAGCCTGACGGGCAGTTGCACCTGGACGATCGCGGCCTCGCCGGCCCGCAGCGTGAACAGCCGATTGAGCCGGTTCACGCTGCCGATGTGCGGCGGGCCGATCGGGTTCATCGCCAGCACCTCGCCGTCGATGAGCTCGACCCGGTCGTCCTCGCGGAGGATGCCAGCGCGCCCCATCGCCTGGTATTCGTCCGCAGTGAATCGTCGTCGGCTGACTTCAACGGCCATGGGCATGCCTCACCTGCCATTCTATCGAACGGCACTGCGGACGGCGTGCCGTCTTCGAGGCGCGGGTATCAGGTGTCTTTCGTCGCGACCGTGAGCCGGCCGCGCAGGATCTGCGGCGTTGCCCCACGCTGAACATCGCAGGTTCTGCGCCCTCGGCAGGCCCGACCGAACACGCGTCAGCGGAAGTCGTGCGACTCGACCGCCATCGAGGCCAGCAGCCCGTCGAGCCGCTGCAGCCGCTCGGCCTTGATGGCCGTGACGCCCTCCTGGATCTGCAGCCAGCCTTCCACGAGCAGGAACGGCGACTCGACCACGATCGCCTTGTCGCGCGCGTAGACATCGGGCCGGATGATCACGTTCGCGATGCCGGTCTCGTCTTCGAGCGTGAGGAACACGAAGCCCTTCGCCGTGCCCGGCCGCTGCCGGGTGATGACCATGCCGGCCGCGCGCACGCGCCGCCCGCTCTTCACAAGCGACAGGTCGATGGCGCGCAGCACGCCCTTCATCGCGAGCTCGTGCCGCCGGAAGCCCATGGGATGCGGCCCCACGGTGAGCCCGGTGCCGGCATAGTCGGCCACCAGGCGCTCGCCCGCGGACATCTCGGGCAAAGGGCTCTGGTAGCCGCTAGTCCCTGGCCGCTGCTCTTCGTCCTGCCCCCGCTCCTCGTCCATGTCCTCACCAGCGAAGAGCTCGCCGGCAGGACGAATCACCCGTTCCACCTGCCACAATGCGCTGCGGCGGTCGTAGCCGAGCGCGTTGAGCGCGCCCACTTCCGCCAGCACGGTCACTTCGTCGCGCCGGAGACCGGTGGACTTGATGAGATCGTCGAGCGACCGGAAGCGCCGGCCACTGCCCCCTTCGGTCCACTGGTGCGAGCAGACGTTGCAGAAAAGCGCGCGGCTGGCGGGTCCCGCTGTCACGCTGGCAGCGCCATATGCCGAAGGCGTTTCGGCCACGCGCAGCGGCATCGTCTGGCCATTCACGGTGACTTCTAGCATCGACGGATCGTCGCAGCCGCACTTCGGGCAGCGCACGGGCACGGCCTCGGCGCGCGCGCTCGGCCGCGCGCCGCCGAGATCCTCGCGCGGACGCATCTGGTCCCTGGTCCCTGGTCCCTGGTCCCTGCGGTTGGCAATCATGCGCCCGACATCCGCGCGCAGGCCGGCCACGAATCTGAGGCCGAGCCGGATCGAGCCGTCCACGTCCACCCGGCAGTCCCAGTCTGACTCCTGCACGTCGATGGGTGTGAAGCGCACGCCGCGGCGCTGCGCGTCTTTCACGAGCGTGGCCGGGTGATAGAACCCCATCGGCTGGTTGTTGAGGAGCGCCGTGTAGAACGCCGCCGGGTAATGCGCCTTGAGGTACGCGCTCGCGTAGGCGATGAGCGCGAAGCTGGCGGCGTGGGATTCAGGGAAGCCGTAGAGCGCGAACGAGCCGATCGAGAGCACGATGCGATCGGCGACCGCGCCGGAAATACCGCGTTCGGCCATGCCGGCGCGCAACTGCACCTCGATCGCCTTCATCCGCTTCTCGGAGCGCTTGAAGCCCATGGCGCGCCGCAGATCTTCGGCCTGCCCGCCGGTGAAGCCGGCCACCACCATCGCCATGCGCAGGAGCTGTTCCTGGAAGAGCGGCACGCCGAGCGTGCGCTTCAGCACCGGCTCGAGCAGCGGATGGTCGTAGGTCACGGCCTCGCGGCCGGCCCGGCGATCGAGATACGGATGCACCATCTGCCCGACGATCGGCCCCGGGCGGATGATCGCCACCTGCACGACCAGGTCGTAGAAACACGCCGGCTTGAGCCGCGGCAGCGTGGCCATCTGGGCTCTGGATTCAACCTGGAAGAGCCCGACGGTATCTGCCGTCTGCAGCATGCGCCAGACGGTGGCGTCGTCCTGCGGCAGATGCGCCAGATCCACCTCGGGCCGTGCCGGGTTGGTGTTGATGATGGTGAGCGCGTCCTGGAGCGCCGACATCATGCCGAGGCCGAGCAGGTCGACCTTGATGAGGCCCATGTCGGCGCAGTCTTCCTTGTCCCACTGCACGACCACCCGGCCGGGCATGCTGGCGTTTTCGAGCGGCACGACCGACGAGAGCGCCCCCTGGCTGATGACCATGCCGCCGGAGTGCTGTCCGAGGTGGCGCGGCAGGTCCTGCATCTGCTGCCACAGCTTCGCAAAATGCACCACCTCGGGACGCTGGGCGTCCACGCCCACCGTCTGCATGTTCTTCGCGAGCGAGTCGTCGGCGTCCTGGAACTCGAAGTTGTGCATCACCTTCGCGAGCCGGTCGATCTGCGCCGGGTCGAGGTTGAGCGCCTTCCCCACTTCACGCGCCGCGCTCTTGCCGCGGTAAGTGATGACGTTGGCCGTCATCGCCGCGCCGTGCTGCCCGTATTTCTCGTAGACGTGCTGGATGACGCGTTCGCGGCGATCGCCGCTCGGCAGATCCAGGTCGATATCGGGCCACTCGCCGCGTTCCTCCGAGAGGAACCGCTCGAAGAGCAGCTCCATGCCCACCGGGTCGACGGCCGTGATGCCCAGGCTGTAGCAGACGGCGCTGTTGGCGGCCGAGCCGCGTCCCTGCACGAGGATGTCGTGCTGGCGGCAGAAATTCACGATGTCCCACACGATCAGGAAGTAGCCGGCCAGATCGAGCTTCTCGATGAGAAGCAGCTCGCGTTCGATCTGGGCGCGGGCCTTGTCGTGGTACGGGCGGTAGCGATCGCGGGCGCCGATGTCGGCGATCTTGCGGAGGAACGAGGCCTCGGTCTCGCCCGACGGCACCGGATACCGCGGGAAGCGGTAGCCGAGGTCCTGCATCGTGAACTCGAGCCGGTCGGCCAGCTCGCGCGTGGCGGCGACGGCGTGCGGCAGATCCTCGAAGAGCCGCGCCATCTGCTGCGGCGACTTGAGATACCGCTCGGCGTTGGCGACGAGCCGGCGGCCGGCCTGCGCCAGCGTGGTGTGCTCGCGGATGCAGGTGAGCACGTCGTGCAGCGGCCGCGACTCGGGCGCGGCGAAACGCACGCCGTTGGTGGCGAGCACGGGCACGCGGAAGGCCTCGGCCAGCGAGACGAGCATCTCGTTGTCCCAGGTTTCATCGCGCTGCAGGTGCCGCTGCAGCTCCACGTAGATGTTGGCACGGCCGAAGATGCCCACCAGCCGATCGAGCAGTCCACCCACGCCGTGCCGTTTCGAGTGCAGCAGCGAACGGCCGGCGAGCGCCACCAGTCCGTGGACGTGGCCATCGAGCTCTTCGAGCGCGAGCGCCCCTTCCCCCTTCGGCGACCGTAGCTTCATCGTCGTGATGAGGCGGCAGAGGTTGCGGTACCCCTCGGGAGAGGAGACGAGGAC
>JAEUQR010000069.1 GCA_016789705.1 Acidobacteriota bacterium | reverse complement strand
CGAACGCCGACTTCGCGAGGCTGCTTTCGACGAAGGTGGCCACGAGGAACACGCGCGACTCGTCGCCCTTCACGGCGTAGAGATCGGCCCCGGCCGGCGTCTGGTCGCCGAGGCGGACGCGACCCGTCGCCCCGCCTTTCGCGGTGAAGGTCACATCGGCCTTGGCGGTGGTGAACCCGAAATCGGCGAGATTCGCCGCCTTCGGATCGACCTCGCGTGTGATCTCGAGCGAGGTCAGCCCGCCGAGCAGGGCCGTCACCGCGCTGTCATCGGCGTCGGTCGCCACGGGTTCCACGAGCATCCACTTGCCGTCGGTCTTCTTCAGTACCGACGTCTCGCCCTTGGCGGTGACGCGCAGTTCCTCGATGTCGTCGGCGGCGACCGAGAACACCTTCTCCTTCACCTCGGTCGTCGACCGTTCGGCATCGACGAAGTAGATGTAGGCGCCGAGGCCCGCGGCCACGGCCACGAGCGCCAGAGTTGACCAACCTCGACCCATGGCTTACCGCCTCCGCCACCAGGTGTAGATCCCGAGACCGAAGATCGCCGCCGGAATCAGGAAGATCGACAGGATGTTGATCCGGCTCACCTCGTCGGCCGTCATCGTGAGGCGGCGGTCTTCCGGCGCCTTCGGACGCACGGCGATGAGCCCTTCCTGCTGCGAGAGCCAGCCGAGCGTGTTGAGGAACAGGTCCTTGTTGCCCTGCACGCCCAGGCCGACGTTGGCCGCGAAGTCGGAGTCGCCGACGACGACGATGCGGGTCTCCGGGCGCGGCGGCGCGTCACCGCCGGCGGCCGGCGCCGGCGCGGGCGGCGCGTCGGTGGCGGCGGCCGAAACCGCCACGGCGAGCGAGATCGGGCCCTGGCGGTCGCCCTTGGTCGCGTCGAGCGACACGTCGGTGCCGGCGGCGAGACCATCGAGATCCTTCTCGGCCCAGCTGCGGTCGCTCGTCTCGATGATCGACTGCGGGGTCTTGCCCTCGACCGCCGCCACCGTCAGCGAGCGCGCCAGCGGATAGGCCGTCATCAGGTTGAAGCGGTCGGTGATGGGATGCGCGGGGTAGCTGGCCGCGACCGGCACCGTGGGGCCGGCGCCGAACATCTGCCCGACGCCCGAGGCGTCGACCACGATGTCGTTTCCGACTTCGATACCCCATTCCTTCAGAAACCCCGTGAACACCGGCAGCGTGGCGTCGCCGGTCTTCTCGGCCGGATCGATCATCGCGAAGAGCGTGCCGCCCTTCGCCAGATACTTCTTCAGGGCGTCGATTTCGCCGGGGAAGAAGTCGGTCACCGGACCGGCCACGACCACGGCGGTGGCGCCATCCGGCACCGCCGAGGTCTGGGCGAGCACGAGCTTCTCGAAGCCGTAGTTGTCGCCCTTGAGCGCTTCGGCCACGGCGCTGTAGCCGGTGCGGTCGGCGCTCGCCGGATCCTTCTCGCCGTGTCCCTGGACGAAGTAGACCTTCTTCTCCTGGCCCGTCGTCGCCTTGATGAACGCGTTCGCGATGTCCTGCTCTTCGGCCATCGTGATGCGCTCGACGCGGCCCTTGTACTCGAGCACGAGCGTGCCGGGTGCCGTCACGTTGGCCGCGCGCACGCGCGCCGGTTCACGGTCGATGTCCACGTACTCGATTGTGAGCTGCTTCGACTGATACGCGTATTCCTCGAGGCGCGCCTTCAGCCGGTCGAAGTTCGTGGCCAGGTCGTACACCGTGAGCTTTGCGGGCGCATCCAGCCCGCGCAGCACCTTCAGCGTCTGCTCCGACAGGCTGAAGATCTGGTTGCCCGTCAGGTCCCAGCGCTTGTTCTGGCGCACGCCGAGGTAGTTGACCGCCACGAGGATGGCCAGCATCGCCAGCACGCTGACGGCCGACATCGTGCCCATTTTCGTCGTGCGGGCGCTCGCGCCGGTGGCCGACTCGCGCCACTGGGCGATGAGGTAGACGAGGATGCACACGAGGCCGGCCCAGGCCGTGTAGGTGCGATAGACGTCGAGCTCGGGCTTCAGGAAGCGCAGCCCGAGGGCCACGACCACGAGGGCCGTGCCGATCCAGCCGATGATTGCCGCAATCTTCGCCATGACTAGCCCCGCCACCGTTCGCTGTCCACGGACCTGGCCGTGAGGAAGAGCCCGAACACGATGAAGCTCAGGTAGTAGATCACGTGCTTCGTGTCGATGATGCCGCGGGCGAAGTCGTCGAGATGTTCGGTGATCGACAGGTGCGAGATCACCGCCTGGCCGGTCGGGCCGAACGACTGCCCGAGCCAGTTGATGACCCAGAGCAGCAGGAACACCGCGAAAGTGACCATGCCGGCCACGATCTGGTTCTTCGTGAGGCTCGAGATGAAGAGCCCGGCCGAGATGAAGCAGGCGCCCATGAGCAGCAGGCCCAGGTAGACCGTGGCAATCGGTTTCCACTCCGGGCTGCCGTAGATGAAGAGCACGCCGACGTGGATGAGGGTGACGGCCAGCATCACCGCGTAGAGTCCGAGCGCGCCGAGGAACTTCCCGAGGATGATCTGCACGTCGGTGAGCGGGGAGGTGAGCAGCAGCTCCATCGTGCCGGAGCGCTTCTCTTCCGCGTACGTGCGCATCGTGATCATCGGCATGACGAAGAGCACGATCACGCTGACGTTCATGAAGACCGGCCCGATGAGCGCCTGGTTGATGTTGAGCGGCGGCCCGGAGCCCGGCGTCATCTGCAGGCTCTGCTGTTCGAACCAGTAGACGAGCGAGGCGAAGAAGTAGCCGAACAGCAGCGCGAAGAAGCCGATGACCACGTAGGCGATCGGCGACGCGAAGTACGACTGCAGTTCCTTGCGGGCGATGGTGATGACGTTACGCATTGGCGGCCTCCGTCGCGGCCGGAGCCGCGTCGGCGGGCGGCGCGCCCGCGTCTTCGGTCGTGAGGCTCAGGAAGATGTCCTCGAGGCTCATGCGCATCGGCCGCAGTTCGAGCAGCCCCCAGCCGTGGTTCACGACCGTGGCGGCGAGCTCGCGGCGCACGTCGCGCCCCTGCTCGCAGTCCACTTCGATCGCGACGAGGCCGTTGGCGCCGGCCTCCGCCTTGACGCGCGTGATGCCGGCAATCGCCGAGAGCGCCGGCGTCACGTCGGCGCCGGGCGCCGCCACCTGCAGGTACATCGTTTCGCTGCCGCGCAGGCGCGCCGTGAGGTTGTCGGGCGTGTCGACGGCGACCACCTTGCCGCGGGCGATGATGACGACGCGGCTGCAGGTCTGCGAGACCTCGGGAAGGATGTGCGTGCTGAGGACCACCGTGTGGTTGCCGCCGAGCTCCGTGATGAGCTGCCGCGCCTCGATGATCTGCTTCGGGTCGAGGCCGGCCGTCGGTTCGTCGAGCACCAGCACGTCGGGGTTGTGGATGAGCGCCTGGGCCAGGCCGACGCGCTGCTTGTAGCCCTTCGACAGCTTGCCGCAGTGCCGCGAGGCCATGTCGGCGATGTGCGTCTTCTTCATCACGGCGTCGACGCGGCCACGCACCTCGCGTGACGGCACGCCCTTGATGCGGGCGACGAACGTGACGTAGTCGCGCACGCTCATGTCCGGATAGAGCGGCGGCGTCTCGGGCAGGTAGCCCGTGCGCTTCTTCGCTTCGATGGCGTCGCTGAAGACGTCGTGACCGGCCACCGTCACCGTGCCCTCGGAGGCCGGCATGTAACCGGTGATGATGCGCATCGTCGTTGTCTTGCCGGCACCATTCGGACCAAGAAAGCCCAGAATTTCACCGGCGCCGACGCTGAAGCTGACGTCGTCCACGGCCGTGAACGGACCGTAGCGTTTGCTGAGGTGCTGCACCTCGATCACGGTGGTTCTCCTCCGCCTGAGTGTCTTTGAAGTCTGTCGTCTAACCTGTAAGCTTTAGACGGGTCGCATCTCGGCTACGACAGCCCACGATCCTAGTCGAACCGACCATGCCGGGCAAGCGCCGGACGTGTCGCCGAGGAGGTCTGTGAAGCGGCTTTTCATCGCGATATTCCTGCTCGTCGTGCCGGCCGGCGGTGGCGCCTGGTGGTGGGCGCGGCAGTCCGTCCCCTCATTGGACGGTGAGTGGCGCCTTGCTGGTCTGGGTGGCCCCGTGGAGGTGCTCCACGATGGTTACGGCGTGCCGCACGTGTACGCCCGTGACACGGCTGATGCCTGGTTCGTGGCCGGCGCGCTGCATGCCCGCGACCGCTTCTGGCAGATGGAGCTCTATCGCCGTGCCGCCGCCGGCCGTCTCTCGGAAGTGCTCGGGGAAGCCACCCTGGCGATCGACCGGCGGATGCTCACGCTCGGCATCCGCGCCGCCGCCGCTGCCGAACTGGCCCGGCTCGGACCGTCCGCCCGCGCCGCGCTCGCTCGTTATGCCGAGGGGGTGAATGCCGCCGCGGCGACGATGCGCGGACGGCAGCGTCCGCCCGAGTTCCAGCTTCTCGGCATCGAGCCGGCGCCGTGGACGCCGGAGGATTCCCTCGCCCTCGGCCGCCTGCTGGCCTTCCGTCTCGCCGAGAACCAGGGGGCCGAACTGGTGCGCCACGCGCTCACCCGCGCGCTCGGACAGACGGCGGCCGACGCGCTCACCGGACGGTATCCCGCCTCGGCGCCCACCGTGCTCGGGGAACTCGCCGAGACGGCGGCCCCGCCGCCACCCGCGGCCGTGCCGCCGGCCACCATCGCGCCGGCCCCTGCCGCCGCCCCCGTCACCCCCCTGCCATCGCCATCGCTCATCGCGCGGGCCGGCTCGGCGTACCCGCCGGCGCTTGCCTGGCTCGATCCGACCGCGCCGCGCGGCAACAGCAACGCCTGGGTCGTGAGCGGCTCGCGCACCGCGACCGGGCGGCCGATCCTCGCAAACGATCCGCACCTCATCGTCGAGATGCCGTCGGTCTGGTACGAGCTCCATCTCGTCGCCGCCGGCCTCGACGTGCAGGGCGTGACCGTGCCGGGGATGCCGTTCGTGGCCATCGGCCACAACGCCCGCATCGCCTGGGGCATCACGAACACCGGTGCCGACGTGCAGGACTTCACCGTGGAGACCTTCGACCTGGCGGGTCAGCGCGTCCAGGGGCCACAGGGGTGGATTCCGGTGACCGTCGAGGCGGTGCCGATTCCGGTCAAGGGCCGGTCCACGCCCGTGCCCTTCGAGGTGTGGAAGACACCGCAGGGCGTCGTATACGCGGATGAATCGCTCGACTGGGAATCGGCGCCGTCGTGGCTCACGCGAGACGTGCCGCGCACCGGGCAACAGCGCGCGCTCGTATTGCGCTGGGAGGGCTTCGACGGCGGCTACGGGGATGCGTTCGAGGCGGTGAACCGCGCGGGCAACTGGAGCGACTTCCAGGCGGCGTTCGACCAGCTGTCCGCCATTTCGCTCAACACCGTCTACGCCGACATCGACGGCAACATCGGGTATCTGATGACCGGCCAGCTGCCGGCGCGGGCCGGCATCGACGGCGCACGCCCCGTGGCGGCGGCCGCGGCCGGACGCGGCGCCGCGACTGGCGGCCCCGGCGCGCTGCCGCGCCTGCTGAACCCGGCGCGGGGCTTCCTTGCCAGCACGAACAATCCGGTGCTGCGCGGCGATACACCGTACATCACCCGCGACTGGATGGGCGCGCACCGAGCCATGCGCGTCACCGACGTGCTCGCCGCAAGCGCGAAGATCGATGTGGCCGCGACGTCGGCGCTGCAGCTCGATCGCGAGAGCGGCGCGGCGCGCGCCGTGCTTGAGGGCCTCGAAAGCGCACTCACCCGCGCGCAGCAGGCGAACGGTGATGCGCGGGGCGTCGCGCTGCTCGAGCGGCTGCGCGGCTGGAACTTCCTGGTCGATGGCGGGGAAGTGCCGGCGGTGTTCGAGGCGTTCGAAGACCGCCTCTGGCGGCGCACGTTCGGCGATGAGCTGCCCGCCGACCTCTTCCGCCGCTACTATCAGTGGGCTGGCGCCGAACGCATCGCCGGCCTGTATTCGATTCTCGACGAACCGGGCGCGCGCTGGTGGGATGACATCGGCACGGTGGACCGGCGCGAGACACGCGACGACATCTTCCTGCTCGCGGCGACCGACGCGGCCGCCGACGTCGCGCAGTGGTCGAGCGGCGCCCGCGGCTGGGACCAGCTGCACGGCGCGCTCTTCGCCCACACGCTGTCGCAGGGCGGGCGGGTGCTCGGCTGGTTCTTCAGCCGTGGACCGGTGCCGGTGACGGGTGATGGCACGACCGTGATGCGCATCAGCCACCGCCGGCTCGAGGGGTTCGGAGCGTGGGAGTTCCCGTCGTGGCGCCAGGTGCTCGACGTGGGGAGCTGGGACGAATCGAAGGTCGTGCTGCCGGCCGGCCAGGCGGGCCATCCCATGAGCCCGCACTACTTCGACCAGAACGAGATGTGGCGCCAGGGGGCGTACCGGGCCCTCGCCTACTCGCGCGCCGCCGTGAACGGCGCCGCCACGCATCGTCAACTGCTGACGCCCTAGCACCAGGGCCGCGGGAACCCGGGCGCCGCGCCGGCGGCCGCCCCCCGTTCCCTGTTCCTGCTCCCCGGTCCCTGCTATCCTGCACGTATGAGCACTCGCTCAGATGTTCGGGCGCGGACCAGGGTCTCGGGACGCATCGTCCCGGCGGCCGGGGCGGTCGAGGCGTGCGACGTCTTCCACATCGATCCCGCGCGCGTGGCCGGGCTGCGCGGCGCGCTCATCGCCCCTTCGTCGGTGGACGCGCTGGCCGCGACCTTCCGCGCGCTCGGCGACCCGACGCGCGTGCGCGTGCTCGATGCGCTGTCGCACGGCGAACTCTGCGTGTGCGATCTCGCCCAGCTCATCGGCCTGAGCCAGTCGGCCACGTCGCACCAGCTGCGGCTCCTGCGCGCGCTGCGCCTCGTGCGCAGCCGGCGGGCCGGCCGCATGGTGTTCTACACGCTCGACGATCGGCACATCGTCACGCTCTTCCGCCAGGGGCTGCGCCACGTCGAGGAAGCGGCTGCGAAGCCGCGGAGACGTCTCGCGTGAGCGCCGCCGCGGCGCCCGTCGTGTGCACGAAGTGCGCGCTGCACGCCGAGTCGGTGTTCCGCGTGGCCGGCATGGACTGCGCGGAAGAGGCGCTCATCCTCGAACGCCGCCTGACGCCGCTTGACGGCGTGGAGGCCCTCAGCGTCGACGTGCTCGGCCAGAAGATGCGCGTGTCCTACGACGCCGCCGTCGTGAGCGCCGCGGCCATTGCCGACGCAGTCGCCGAAACCGGCATGAAGGCGTGGCTCGAACACGAGCGGCCCGTCGAGACGCCGTCGACCGCCGCCGCCAGCTGGCCGCTCGCCGTGTCCGGCGCCGCCGTGGCGCTCGGCCTCGGCGTGCAGTACGCGGCCGCCGACCCACGTTGGGCGTGGCCCGTCTTCGCCGTCGCCGTGCTGCTCGCCGGCCGCCAGCCGGCCCGCCGCGGCGTGGCGTCACTGATGCGGCGCGTGCTCGACATCCACGTGCTGATGCTCGTCGCGGTCGCCGGCGCGCTCGTGCTCGGCGACTGGGCGGAGGCCGCCACCGTGATCTGGCTGTTCGCGGTCTCGCAGTGGCTCGAGGTGCGCACGATGGAGCGGGCCCGCCGCGCCATTCGCGGCGTGATGACGCTCGCCCCGACCGAGGCGCGCGTCAGACACGGCGACCACGAGCACGTCACCGCGGTGGATCTGGTGTTGCCGGGCGCGACGATCGTCGTGGCTCCCGGCCAGAAGGTGCCGCTCGACGGCGTCATCGTGGCCGGCATGTCGGATGTGAACCAGGCGCCGATCACCGGCGAGTCACTGCCGGTGCCGCGCGGTGTCGGCGACGACGTGTTCGCCGGCACGATCAACGGGCAGGGCGCGCTCGACGTGCGCGTGACCCGCGCCGTGCGCGACACGACACTCGCGCGCATCGTGCACCTCGTCGAAGCCGCACAGGCCCAGCGCGCCCCGGCGCAGCAGTTCATCGATCGTTTCGCGCGCTGGTACACACCGGCCGTCGTGCTGGCCGCGCTCGCCGTCTTTCTCGTGCCGGTCGTCGCCGGCGGCAGTGCCGCCGAGTGGGGCTACCGCTCGCTCGTGCTGCTCGTGGTGGCCTGCCCGTGCGCGCTCGTCATCTCGACGCCGGTCTCGATCGTGGCGGCGCTGGCGACGGCGGCACGGCACGGCGTGCTCATCAAGGGCGGCGCGCACCTCGAGCGGCTGGCCGGCGTGTGTGTCGTCGCCTTCGACAAGACCGGCACGCTGACCGCGGGTGAGCCCGAGGTGCGGTCGCTCGTGTCGATCGGCGCCGTGAGTGACGGCGACACCCTCGCCGCCGCGGCCGCGGTGGAGCAGCGTTCGGCACACCCAATCGCCGCCGCCATCGTTGACGCGGCGCGCGGCCGCGGAGTGCTGACGGCCGCCGCCGACGACGTCCGGGATCTACCCGGCCGCGGCGCCGAAGGGCGCTGGCGCGACCGCCACGTGCTCGTCGGCAACCCCGCCCTCATGTCGGAGCGCGGCGTGCCGTTTGACACGGCGGGCCTGGCGGAGTCGTTCGGCGCGCGTGGTGAAACGGTGGTGTACGTCGCCATCGACGGTGAGGTGCGCCTCGCCCTCGGCGTGGCGGATCGTCCGCGGCCGGTGGCGGCTGATGTGGTGCGGCTGCTGCGCGGCCACGGTGTGACCCACGTGGCGCTGCTCACCGGCGACACGGCGGCGTCGGCGGAGGCGCTCGCCCGGGCGACCGGCGTGACCGACGTCCGTGCCGGTCTGCTCCCGGCGGAGAAACTCGCGGCCGTGACGGCGCTGCGCGCCGCGCATGGTCCGGTGGCGATGGTCGGTGACGGCGTGAACGACGCGCCGGCGCTCGCCGCCGCGGACGTCGGCGTGGCGATGGGGGCGGCCGGCTCGGCCGCCGCGCTCGAAGCAGCCGACGTCGCGCTGATGTCCGACGAACTACAGAAGCTTCCTTACGCCATCCGCCTGAGCCGCGCGACGCTCGCCAACGTCCGCGTCAATATCGGTATCGCACTCGGCCTGAAGGTGGCCGTGCTCGGGCTCGCAGTGTTCGGCCTCTCCACCCTGTGGCTGGCGGTGGTCGCCGACAGCGGCGCGTCAGTACTGGTGGTGGCCAACGCGATGCGGCTGTTGCGGCATCGCTAGCGGACGCTAGTCCGTCCCCGCCACTTCTTCCCGCTTGCGTGGCTGGAAGAAGTGGCTGTCGACGAACTCGTCGATGGCCGCCTGGTCGGCCGGATCGACGCGGTCGAACTGCAGGCCCATGCCGGCGCGCGGATCGCTCCAGCGGACGTGCGCGTCGATGTCGAAGTCTTTCTTCGAGCCCGGCAGGCGGAAGCGCACGCGCACCTTGGTCATCGGCTCGAGCGGGCTCGTGGTGCGGATGGCGATGCCGCCGCGCGAGATGTTGAGCGACAGCGCCGCCGCGATCGTCGCGCCGACGTGATACGCCGCCGGGATGCCGAGCACGACGCGCGGGCTGCCGCGACGGTTGAAGTTGTCGGGGAAGAGATGCGGCGCGAGCGACGGCAGGATGTGCTGCACCGCACTGTACTCGTTGACGTAGCCGGCGACGCCGAGCGCCGCCAGTTCCCGCACCTCGTCGGCGCTCGACACCGTGCCGCTGAACGCCAGAATCGGCAGCCGGCCGTCGTCGAGCTTGCGCACCGTGCCGATGAGCTCGGCGCCCGAGCAGTGCGGCAGGCGCAGGTCGATGACGAGCAGGTCGAGCCGCTCGAGATCCGCGCGGACGCGCGCGAAGAGTTCCGCGGCGCTCTTGACGGTGATCGCACGATGTCCGGCACTTTCGACGGCCGTGCGGAAGCGATCGCGCACCGACGCGCTGTCGTCGGCGATGACCACACATTTCGCAGTCGTCGGATTCGTGGGCATACTGTGTGTGAGGGGGGCCTGAGTTCGTTGCAGAATAGCTCAGGTTCCCCATATAATTCGAACACTTCTTCGCGCCTCTGCGCGCCGTCCCGTGCGACGGGGCGCAGCCCTGTGACGAAGTTGTTTTCCGAGGAGTGGTCCGCATGTCCGCGTATTGCCCCGAGTGCGATGCCGAGATCGATATCGACAGCGCCGACGCCGAGATTGGCGACGAGCTGAGCTGCTCGGAGTGCGGCTCTCTGCTGCGCGTCTCGAATGACTCGCCGCTCGAACTCGAGTTCGCCGATGACGACGATCTCGACGACGACGACGATGACGACGATGACGACGACGAAGAAGAGAAGGACGAGGACGACGACGACTTCGACGACGACGAGGACGACAAGGACGACGAGGACTAGGCGGAGCCCGCGATGAGTGACGCGTCCGTGCTCGTGATCCCGGACGCGGTGCGCGCCAGAGCGGCTCGCCTCGAGGCCCGGCTCGCGGAGCTGGGCTCGGTCATCGTGGCCTTCAGCGGCGGCATCGACAGCGCCTTCCTCGCCGTGACCGCCGCCCGCGTGCTCGGTCCGCGGGCGCTCGCCGTGACCGGCGACAGTGCCTCCTATCCCGAACATCACCGCCGGCAGGCCCTCGGCGTGGCGCGCGACTTCTCGCTCGCGCACGAGATCATCCCCACGTGGGAACTCGAGCGCGAGGGGTATCGTGCCAATGCCGGCGATCGCTGCTTCCACTGCAAGACCGAGCTCTATGGCACCCTGGCCGCCCTGGCACGCGCGCGCGGTTTTGCCGCCGTGGCCGATGGCAGTAACGCCGATGACCGCGGCGACTATCGCCCCGGCCGCCAGGCGGCCCGCGAACACGGGGTCGTGAGTCCGCTCGACGAGGTCGAGCTGGGCAAGGACGACATTCGCGCGCTGGCCCGCGAGGCCGGCATGACCATCTGGGACGCCCCCGCCTCGGCGTGCCTGTCGTCACGCATTCCGCATCACAGCGTCGTGACCGCCCCGAAGCTGCAGCAGATCGAGCGCGCCGAAGACGCCGTGCGCGCGCTTGGCTTCCGCGTCTTCCGCGTGCGCCACTTCGATCACCTGGCGCGCCTCGAGTTCGCCGCGGCCGAGATGCCGCGGGCGCTCGAGCCCGGTGTCACCGAGGCGATCGTCGCGGCAGTGCGCGCGGCGGGCTTCGCCGAGGTCGACATCGACCCGCGTGGCTACCGTCAGGGCAGCCTGAACGCACCGCTGCTGCTCAGGCCGATCTCGTGACTCCCGATCCGCCGGCGCCGGCCGGCTCCGGCCGGGCCGGCCTCGTGGCCGTGCTGCTCGTCGTGGCGGGCGTGGCGGCCGGGCACCTCACCTCGCTCCCGACGACCCTCGAAGACATCGACTCGGTCAACTTCGCGCTCGGCGTGCGCGATTTCGACCCCGGGCAGCATCGCCCGCATCCGCCCGGCTATCCCGTCTACGTCGCGCTCGGCAAGGTGTTCACGGCGGTGACGCGTGCGGCCTGGCCGGAGGGCCGGCCCGACCGTGTAGAGGCGCGGTCGCTGGCCGCGTTGTCCCTCGTCGGCGCGCTCATCCTCGTGTGGCTCGTCGCCCGCGTGAGTGCCACCTTCGCCCCCGGGGGGGAAGGCCGCACCGGGCAGCCGTGGCTCACACGGCGCGCCGCGCTCGCGGCGCTGCTCTTTGCCGCCTGTCCGCTCACGTGGTACCTCGCGGCGCGGCCGATGAGCGACGTGCCGGGTTTGGCCGCCGCGTGCGCGGCACTCGCCTGCCTCGGTCTGGCCTGGTGGCGCCAGCATCCGGCCGGCGACGGCTCGCGCCGCCTTTCCGCTCCCGAGATGGCCGCCTCGGGGCGCATGATCGTGCTCGGCGCGCTGCTCGCCGGCTTCGCCGTGGGCTTCCGCACGCAGACGCTCTGGGTGACGGCGCCGCTGCTCGTGCTGGTGCTCGCGGACCGCGCCGGCCGGGGACTGGCGGGCGCGCTCCTTGGCTCAACCATCGCCTTCGCCGCTGGTGCACTCGCGTGGGGCATTCCGCTCCTCGTCGCGAGCGGCGGTCTCAACGCGTATCTCGCCGCGCTCGGTTCGCAGGCGGGTGAGGACTTCGCCGGCGTGGAGATGCTCTATCTCAATCCCACGCCGCGTCTGGCCGCCTTCGCCCTGATGCGCACGTTCATCTGGCCGTGGGACCACGTCCTGCTCGCCGGCGCCGTGCTGGCCCTGGCCGCAGCCGGCGCGATCGTGCTCGTGGTGCGCGAGCGCCGTACCTTCCTCGCCGTCGCGGCCATCACGCTGCCGTATCTCGCGTTCCATCTCGCGTTCCAGGACACGGTGTTCTCGCGGTACGCGCTGCCGCTGATGCTGCCGGTGGCGTTCCTCGCGGCCGTCGCCTGCGATGCGGCCGGCCGCCTCGGCGTGGTGGCGGCCGTGGGCCTCGCGGCGTGGAGTCTGAGCGTGGCCGTGCCGCAGCAGCGCGCGTACGCGCAGCAGGGCAGCCCGACCGCGCGCCTGTTCGATCGCGTGGCCGCGGACGCGGCCGCCGGCGCCGCGCCGACGCTCGCGATGCATCAGGCGCTGCAGCGGCCGCTCGAAGCGGAAACACGCGACCTGGGCGCGCGCCTGCCGTCGCCGCCGCGCCGCGAGTGGCTCGAGCTCGTGCGCCACTGGCGCGCCGGCGCCACGGGCCCGGTCTGGTTCCTCGCCGACCCGCGCCGCACCGATCTCGCGCTCATCGATCCGGAGGCCCGTCGCGACCGCGTCGACTTCACGTGGGGCATCCCGAGCCTCTCGATGTTCGGCGGGATGCGGCCCGAGGATGTGGCGCTCATCCGTCTTGGGGCGCCCGGCTGGTTCGCGGGCGAGGGCTGGAGTCTCACGCCGGAAACCGCGGGGATGGCGCGCCTCATGGGCCGCGGGCCGCACCTCGAGCCCGTGCAGGCCTCTGTGCGGCGCCGTGGCGAGGCTGCGCTCGCGGTCGTCGGCGGCCGCAACCTCGGCGCGGCGGGCGATCCGCCGGCGCGTTTCACGCTCGCCATCGATGGCCGCGACCTCGAGTCGTGGGAGGTGGCGCCGGCGCCCGGCTTCTTCCTGCGCCGCGTGGCGCTGCCCGCCGGCACGCTGGCCGGCGAAGGACCGTTTGCCACGCTCAGCCTGCGCTCGACGCCGGTCACCGGCACGGCCGCGGTACCAACATCGATCGAGCAGTTCGACGTGCAGTCGCCCGGAGTCCTCATGTGGGCCTACGGCGACGGGTTCCACGAGCCCGAACTCGACAACGCGCGCGCCCGCTCGTGGCGATGGATGAGTGAACGTGCCGTGGTCGAGGTGCCGCAGACATCCGGTGACGTGACGCTCGTCGTGCGTGGCGAGTCGCCGCTCACGTATTTCGCGCAGCCCTCGACGCTCGAAGTGCGGGCGGGTGCGCAGCTGCTCGGCCGTGTGGAGCTGCGCGCTGACTTCACCGTGCGTATCGGTGTGCGGCGACCCACGCTCGAGGCTGCCGGCGGGCAGCTCGTGCTCACGACCACGCAGACCTTCTCGCCGGCTGAACGCGAAGGCTCGTCGGATCGCCGGCGACTTGGCCTGCGTCTATTCGCGGCAGAGGTCGTGCCCGGTGTGTCTGCGCGTGCAACGGAGTCGATTTCCGGCCAAAACACGTCCGATCTTCGTTGACAGTGAGCGACGCCGGGGCTACTCTCCGAAACGTCGAGCCTCCCAGGCGACGCGAACGATTTCATCAAGCCCCGCAGGAGACACATGATGCGTTTGCCATCCCGTCACGCGGCGATTGCGATTATCTGCAGCTTCGCGCTGCTGGTCTTCGCCGAGGCGTGCGCGAAGAAAGTTCCGCCGCCCGCTCCGCCGCCGCCCCCGCCCCCGGTTGCGCCGCCGCCGCCGCCTCCTCCGCCGCCGCCCCCGCCGCCCCCGCCGCCCCCGCCGCCTCCGCGCGTGCCGACGGAAGCCGAGATCTGGGCGGGCAAGACCGTGGCCGATCTCATGCGCGAAGGCGTACTGGCCGATGTCTACTTCGACCTCGACATGTACGGTGTGCGAGAGGATGCCCGCGGTCCGCTGCAGAGCAACGCCGACTACCTCAAGAAGTGGAGCTCGCTGCGTATCACGATCGAAGGGCACTGCGACGAGCGCGGCACCGCCGAATACAACCTCAGCCTCGGCGAGCGTCGCTCGAACGCGGTGAAGGGCTACCTCGTGAGCCTCGGTGTGCCCGAGAGCAGCATCACGGTCATCAGCAAGGGCAAGGAAACGCCCTTCTGCAGCGAGAGCAACGAGGCCTGCTGGCAGCAGAACCGCCGCGCGCACTTCGTCATCACCGCGAAGTAACCCCGCCGCGGATCATCGGTACACGGCACGGGCCGGCCTTTCGGGGCCGGCCCGTTGTCGTTTCAGGAGTGGGCGGCGGCTCAGCCGAGCTGCGCGCGGATGCCGGCCGCGGCGGCCCGCGGATCGGCGGCGCCGGTGATGGGCCGCCCGATGACGAGATACGTCGCGCCGGCCTGCACCGCTTCGGCCGCGCTCATCGTGCGGGCCTGATCGTCCTTGCCGACGTCGGCCGCGGCGCGGATTCCCGGCGTGACGATCGCGAAGTCGGCGCCGCAGGCGGCGCGGATCGCGGCGGTCTCGAGCGGTGACGCCACCACGCCGTCGAGGCCCGCGGCCTTCGCCAGCGTGGCCAGGTGCACCACCTGGTCCATCACCGGACGCGACGTGCCCACTTCGGCCAGCGCCGCTTCGTCCATGCTCGTCAGCACCGTGACGCCGATGACGAGCGGACGCGGCCGTCCGAGCCGGTCGGCCGTGGTGGCCGCGGCCTCGGCGGCGGCGCGCATCATCTTCGAGCCGCCGGAGCAGTGCACGTTCACCATCCACGCGCCGGTCGCGACGGCCGACGCGACCGCGCCCGCCACCGTGTTCGGAATGTCGTGGAACTTCAGGTCGAGGAACACGTGCTCGCCGAGCGCGGTGATGTCGCGAACGATCGACGGACCGACGGCCGTGAAGAGCTGTTTGCCGATCTTGAAGCCGCCCACCGCGCCCTTGAGCTGGTCGGCCAGCGCCAGGGCCTTGTCGGCCGAGTCCACATCGAGGGCCACGAGAATCGGGTTCATGCGTGCGCTTTCGCCGGGGAGGTCGTGTCGAGGGCGCCGACGATGTCGGCGAGCCGCGTGATCTGGTGGCGCTGCATGTAGTCGGTGAGTCCGTCGAGCAGCTTCGCCCAGATGAATGGGTCGACGAAGTTGGCCGTGCCGACCTGCACCGCGTTGGCGCCGGCGATCATGAATTCCAGCACGTCGCGATGGTCCATGATGCCGCCCATGCCGACGATCGGAATCTTCACTTCCTGCCGGCATTCCCAGACCATGCGCACGGCGATCGGTCGGATGGCCGGGCCGCTCAGCCCGCCCACCACGTTCGAGAGCTTCGGCTTGCGCTGCTCGACGTCGATGGCCATGGCGAGGAACGTGTTGACGAGCGAAATGGCATCGGCGCCGGCATCTTCGGCGGCGCGCGCGAACGACGCCGGCGAGGTCACGTTCGGCGTGAGCTTCGGGATGATCGGCAGCGACGTCACCTTGCGGATGGCACTCACGACCCCGAAGGTGCCGTCGAGGCTGCAGCCGAACTGGATGCCGCCTTCCTTGATGTTCGGGCAGGAGATGTTGATCTCGAGCGCGTCCACGCCTTCGGTGTCCGACAGGATGCGCGCCATCTCGACGTACTCGTCGAGCGTCGTGCCGCAGATGTTCACGATCGTGCGGGCCTTGCGGGCGCGCAGCAGCGGCAGCTTCTCGCTGATGAAGCGATGCACACCGATGCCCTGGAGGCCGATGGCGTTCAGCATGCCGGCTGGCGTCTCGGCGATGCGCTCGGGCTTGTGCCCCTGCCGTTCGGCGAGGAAGAGGCCCTTCGACACCACGCCGCCGAGCGTCGCGAGGTCGACCACGTCTTCGTACTCGAGGCCGTAGCCGAAGCAGCCGCTCGCCGCCATGAGCGGATTCGGCATCACGAGCGAGCCGATCCGGACCGACATATCCAGAGCCGTCATTCCCACACCACCGTCGCGCCGTCGAACACCGGGCCGCCGATGCACGATCGCACGTAGCGCGTCAGGCCGTCGGCATGTTTCACCGGCACGACGCAGCTGTAGCAGCCGCCGAGGCCGCAGCCCATCGTGCGCTCCATCGAGACTTCGCTCGGCTGGCCGTAGCGTTCGGCGAGCCGGGCGACGGCCGCGAGCATCGGCTCGGGGCCACAGGCGTAGACCGTGACGAGGTTCGGGCCGTCGAGGGCCTTGAGCGACTCCTCGAGTGGACCGGTGACGCGGCCCTTCACGCCCACGCCGCCATCTTCGGTCGTGAGCACGAGCTTCACGCCGAGGCGGTCGAAGAACTCGAGGTAGTAGAGCTCGTCAGCCGTGCGCGCACCGTAGAAGAGCGTGGTGGGCACCTGCACGGCCACGAGCGCCTCGGCCAGGGTCGCGAAGGGAGCCAGGCCGACGCCGCCGGCCACCATCCACGCTTCACCGCTCGACGGCGGGTTGAAGGGGAGGCCCAGCGGACCCAGGCACCACACGGGATCGCCGGCTTCGAGGCCGTAGATGAGCCCGGTCGTGCGTCCGGCGCGTTTGTTCAGGATGCTGATGGCGCGCACCGTGCCGAGGTCGTCGCGAAGCACCTCGAAGACCGAGAACGGGCGCCGGAGCATCGGGTCGGACGCGTCGGTGGTCTTGAGCATCACGAACTGACCAGGTTCGGTGAGGGCGCCGACTTCGGGCGCGGCAATGGTGAGCACGTTGTAGTCGCGCGACAGCCGGACGTTCGAGATCACGGTGGCGCGCACATCGACGGGTGGCACGGGGAAAGTATAGCGTGCCGGGTCTCGGGGCCCGGGGCTCGGGGCTGGAGAACCCGGACGGGGTGGGGCGCGTCATACTGGGAGTGCCCGCCCCCGACCGTCTGGTAATCCTGGAATGATCAGCCCGATGTCTTCTCGCGCCCTGTTCCTGTTGTTCCTGCTCGTGGCGGTGCCTGTCGCGCCGGCCGGCGCGCAGTCCCCCGCGCCGGCGGTCACCGTGCAGGAGCGCACCATTTCGGGCGTGGTCGTGGACGCGGACTCTCAGGCGCCGATTGCCGGCGCCGAGGTGACGTCGGGAGATGCCCGGGCCATCACCGATCCGGCCGGACGTTTCGCGCTCAAGGTGCCGCCGGGCGAGGCCGAAGTGACCGTGGTCGCGACCGGCCACTTTCCGCTCATCACGACCCTCGACGTGCGCGCCGCCGACGTGACGGCGGCTGAACTGGCGCTTGCCCGCGACGCCGGCTTCGCCACGAGCGTCGCCGTCGTGGCCTCGGCGCCCACCGCGGCTCCGGCCGCCGAAACGGTCGCGCCCGTGCAGGTGCTCCGCACGCCGGGCGCCCTCGACAACGTCTACCGCACGCTGCAGACGCTGCCCGGCGTGGCCGCGACGCAGGAGTTCAGCAGCCGCCTCTCGGTGCGCGGCGGCGCGCCCGACCAGAACCTCACGATGATGGACGGCGTCGAGGTGCACGACCCGTATCGCCTCTTCGGGCTGACGAGCGCCTTCAACCCGGAAACCATCCAGCGTTTCGAACTCGCCACCGGCGGCTTCAGCGCCAAGTACGGCGACCGCCTCTCGTCGCTCCTCGTCGTCGAGAACCGCGACGGCCGCAGCGGGGCGGGCATGATGAACGGCTCGGCGTCGCTCAGCATCACCGACGCCAACGTGGTGCTCGAAGGCGGCCTGCCGAAGGGCGCCCGGGGCTCCTGGCTCGTGACCGGCCGCCGCACCTACTACGACCTCGTCGCCGAGCGACTCACCAATCAGGATTTCCCGGCATTTCAGGACCTGCAGGCGCGCGCCTCGTGGGCGCCTTCGGCCGGCACGCGCGTGACCGCCTTCAGCCTCACGAGCCGGCAGGCCGCCGCCCTCGACATCGACGAAGAAGACGCGCGCGGCGAGTTCCAGGACGACACCGACAACGATCTCGCCTGGCTGCGCCTCGATGCCACGCTCGGCACGCGCGGCCAGTCGCATACCACCTTCGGTTTCTCCGACACGCGGTCCACGTTCGGCGTGGACGCCTCGTTCCAGAACACCAGCCAGCGTTCGAACGGGCCCGACGACGACAGCATCGGCACGTCGAACGTGGTTTTCGAACGTGGCCTGGGCGTGAAGGACCTCTCCTTCAGGCAGGAACTCGCCTGGGCGGCCGGCTCGCACGTGATCGAGACGGGCATGGAGGCGCACCGCCTCACGACCGCGCAGCGCTTCGAAATCACCGGCGATCGCAACCCTGTCGCCGCCAACGGATCGAGCGTGCAGGGCGGCGCCGGCCTGCCGGACCTGCTGGTCTCGGCGAAGACCGCCACGCGCGGCGGCGCGTGGCTCCAGGACACGTGGCAGGCGGCGTCACGCCTGTCGCTCCAGACGGGCCTGCGGCTGGACCGCGCCGGTTTCACCGGCGAGACGCTGCTGTCGCCGCGTCTCTCGGCCACGTTCGCGCCCGACAGCGCCACCCGCATCATCGGCGCGGCCGGGCGCTACACGCAGAGCCCGGGCTACGAGAAGCTCGCGCAGAGCGACTACGTGCTCGACTTCACGAGCCCCGACGTGCGCGACCTGCGCAGTGAGCGCGCCTGGCAGGCGTCGCTCGGTGTGGAGCGCGAACTGGGCGCCGGCCTGACCTTCAAGGTCGAGGGCTACTACAAGCACTTCACCGACGTGCTCATCGGCCGTCTCGAGCCGGAATCGGCACGGCTCGCGCGCGTCGCCCGGTATGACTTCCCGGCCGCCCTGCAGTCGAACATCCCGACGCTGCCGCTCATCACGACCGTGCCCACCAACGACGGCCGCGGCCGCTCGTACGGCTTCGACCTGTTCCTGAACCGCCCCGGCGGCGGCAAGCTGACCGGCTGGACGAGCTACACGTGGGGCCGGGCGCAGCGCGAGGCCTACGGCCGCATCTATCCCTTCGAGTACGACCGCCGGCATGCCTTCACCCTGGTGTCGTCATACGCGTTTTCGCCGCGCTGGGAACTGGCGGCCACGACCAGGATCGCGTCGGGCTTCCCGCGCACCGCGCCGCTCGGCGTGCGGGTGGCGGGCCGTGAAGACGTGCTCGACCGCGATGCCGACGGCATCACCGACGAGATCCTGCCGGCCAGGGACGCCCGCGGCCTGCTCGAATATTCGGTGGACTTCGGCGGCGTGAACAACCTGAACGGCGCCCGCCTGCCGGTCTTCGCGCGCGTCGATGCGCGGCTGACCTGGCGTCCGCGTGGCGCTGCCGGGCGCTGGGAACTCTACGCCGAGGTCATCAACGTGCTCGACCGCCAGAATGCCGGCGCCTTCGATCCGGAGCTCGTCTACGACCCGACGTCCGACCGGCCGAAGATCGTCGAGCAGCGCGACCAGGCCATTCCGCGGCTGCCTACGCTCGGCGTGCGCTTCAGGTTCTGACACACCGTTTCGGGTTCTAATCGGGACGTGCGCTACCTGCGCGTCCTCACGAACTCGGCGATTGCGAGTGCGCTGCTCTCTGCGTATCTCACGATCGCGACGCTGCACCTGAACCCGGCCTATCCGCTCGCCGCCGCCGGGCCGCTTGCCGTCGCCTTCGGTCTGGCCTACGGCGTCAACGCCATCCTCGTGTTCTACGCGCTGGTCGTGCTGCGACAGGTGGCGGCCGTGCAGGTGCTCTCCCCGGGCTGGCTCAGCGTCCGGGTGCTGGCGTGGATGTGCACGATCTCGGCGGCTGTGGGCGCCACGGTGCTGTGGCTGAACGTCGCGGACTTCTCGCCGTTCCTCACGGCGGATGCAGCGCGCCGCATGACACTCGCAGCCATCGCCGTGGCGATCTGCGGCGGCGTCTTCCTCATCGTCGCGCTCGCGCACATCGGGCGCCGTGGCACGGCGCCAAGCGGCGTGCTCGTCGTGACCACGATGGCGCTGTCGGTGGCGGTGCCGCTGACGTTGCGGGGAGCATCACCGGACGCGGCCGTGCCGCCATCGGCGGCGATCCGCCCCGTGACCGGCGACGACGCGGCCGGCGGACGCGTGGTGCTGCTGGCGGTGGACGGCGCCTCGCTCGACCGCATCTCGCTCGCGGTCGCGGAGGGGCGGCTGCCGAACTTCGGGCGGCTGCTCGATGGCGGCGCCTCCGCCTATCTCGCCACGCTGCGCCCGACGCAGGCCGAGCCCATCTGGACGACCGTGGCCACCGGCCGCATGCCGCAGACGAGCGGCGTGCGCGCCGCGGCGCGCTACGTCGCCCGCGACGACGGGCCACGCGTGGACGTGCTGCCCGACTACATCTACTCGCAGGCGATGGTGCGCTACGGGTTCCTGCGCGCCGAGCCGCACACGCCCGAGTCGATGGCGTCGCTGCCGCTCTGGCGCATCCTGAGCGACCGCGGCATTCGCGTCGGCATCGTCGGCTGGCCGCTGACGCATCCGGCGCCGCCGCTGCGCGGGTATGTCGTGAGCGACGTGCTGCACCGCGTGGACGACGCGCGATTCGCGCTCGACGGCGCCGCTGCCGTCTCGCCGCCGTCGCTCTGGACGGCGGTGACCGCGGCCAGGGCCCGTCCGCTCTCGCCCGACCCGCACGACGTCCTGGCCCGGGCCGGCCGTCTGCCGCGAGGCAGTGCCGCCGATGGCCGCGTGGATCCGGCGCCCGTGCAGGCCGACAGCCTGCACCTGCGGCTCCTCGACACACTCGAAGCCTCGCGCCCGTCGCGGTTCGTGGCGCTGCGGCTGCCGGGCCTCGATGCCGTGGCGCACTATTTCCTGCGCTACGCCTCGCCCGAGGAGTTCGGCGACGTCACCGAAGGCGAACGCGAGGCCTTCGGCACCGTGCTCGACGACTACTACGGCGTGCTTGACGCCGTGGTCGGCCGCCTGCAGGATTCGCTCGGGCCCGACGACCTGGTGCTCGTCGTGTCGAGCCACGGCATCGAGCCGCTCACGCCGGTCAAGCGCATCCTCGAGCGGTTCGTCGGCGACGACCAGCTGAGCGGCACGCACGAGCGGGCGCCCGACGGCTTCGTGATGGCCGTGGGGCCGGCCGTGCAGCCCGGTCGCCTGGAGCGCGGTTCGATCGCTGACATCGCGCCGACGGTGCTCTACTTCCTGGGCCTGCCGATCGGCCGCGACATGGATGGCCGCGCCCGCACCGACTTGTTCACGCCGGCCTTCACGGCCACGCGTCCGGTGACCTTCATCCCGAGTTACGGACGCTGAAGGCGGGGCTCGGGGCCCGGGCTCCCGGTGGTCTATACTGAAGCCCGCTCTCTTTAATCGCGTGCCTGCGAGCACGCCAAGAGGTGTTCATGCCGCTACGTACGTCCCGGGGCGCGTCCTGCGCCCGCTGCATTCTTCCCGATTTCGTTGGCGATCCCGTGTCCCCGCGTGCCCTGAGCGCAGTCGAAGGGAGCCCCGAGCCCCGTATGCCGGTGGCAGGGCGAAAGGAGGCCGCATGCCTGTCGTAATGGATGCCGACCGCATCAGCCGCGCCCTCGTGCGCATCGCGCACGAAGTCGTGGAGCGCAACCGCGGCGTCGAGAACCTCGCCATCATCGGCGTGCGCTCGCGCGGCGTGCCGCTGGCCCGGCGCATCGCCGCCGCGCTCAAGTCGATTTCGGGCGACGACGTGCCGGTGGGGGCGCTCGACATCACCCTCTACCGCGACGACCTGATGCGGCAGACGGTGGGCCCGCAGCCGCTCGTGCGCCGCACCGAGATCCCGTTCTCGCTCGACGACCGCGTCATCGTCCTCGTGGACGACGTGCTCTTCACCGGCCGCACCACCCGGGCCGCCCTCGACGCGCTCGTCGACTTCGGCCGGCCGCGGGCGATTCAGCTGGTCGTGCTGGTGGACCGCGGGCACCGCGAACTGCCGATCAAAGCCGACTACGTCGGCAAGAACATCCCGACCTCGCGCCGCGAGAGCGTACACGTGCGGCTCAGCGAGACCGACGGCACCGACGAAGTGTCGGTGGAAAGCGAGGCCTGACGATGGACGCGCCAGGCACCGAGGTGGCCCTGCCGGCCACCGCCCTTCGAGGCAAGGACCTGCTCGGCATCGCCGAACTTGCGCCCGAGGAAATTCTCCTCATCCTCGACACGGCCGAGGCGATGAAGGAGATCTCGCAGCGGCAGATCAAGAAGGTCCCCGCCCTGCGCGGTCGCACGGTGGTCAATCTCTTCTTCGAGCCGTCGACGCGCACGCGCACGTCGTTCGAGATTGCCGAGAAACGCCTGAGTGCCGACACCCTCGGCGTGGCCGTGGCGAGCTCGAGCGTGGTCAAGGGCGAGACGCTCGTCGATACCGCCCGCAACATCGAGGCGATGGGGCCCAGCATGATCGTGCTGCGGCACGCCTCCTCCGGTGCGCCGCACCTGCTGTCGCGGATCTGCAAGTCGCCCATCATCAACGCCGGCGACGGCTTGCACGAACATCCGACGCAGGCGCTGCTCGATGCCTTCACCATCCGTGAGCGCAAGGGGCGGATCGCCGGTCTCAAGGTGGCGATCGTCGGTGACCTGCTGCACAGCCGCGTCCTGCGCAGCAACGTGCTGCTCCTGACCAAGCTCGGCGCCGACGTGTGGGTGTGCGGTCCGCCGACGCTGATTCCGATGGGGCTGGCGGCGATGGGGGTCACGACCACGACCTCGGTCGACGCGGCGGTCGAAGGCGCCGACGTCGTGATGATGCTGCGCATCCAGCTCGAGCGCATGGAGGGCGGGTTCTTCCCGTCGCTGCGCGAGTACTTCCGCGTGTTCGGCATGACCGACGCGCGCCTGCGCCGGGCGAAGCCCGACGTGATCGTGATGCACCCGGGGCCGATCAACCGCGGCGTCGAGATCTCAAGCGAGGTCGCCGACGGGCCCTATTCCGTGATCCTCGACCAGGTGGCCAACGGCGTGGCCGCGCGGATGGCGGTGCTGTATCTCCTCGCCGGAGGCGGAGCGCATGATGAAGTGGTTGCTTAAGGGCGGCCGGGTCGTCGACCCGGTCAACGGAATTGACGGCGCGTACGACGTGCTCGTGCGCGACGGCGTCATCGCGAAGGTGGGACGCGACCTGCCGGTGAGCCTCGCCGAGGGCGGCCAGGTGATCGCGCTCTCGCCGGCGTTCGTCGTCTGTCCAGGATTCATCGATATGCACGTGCACCTGCGCGAGCCGGGGCAGGAGCACAAGGAGACGGTGGCGACCGGCGTGGCCTCGGCCGTGGCCGGCGGGTTCACGGCCGTGGCCTGCATGCCGAACACCGCGCCGGTCAACGACAACGCCGGCGTGACCGAGCTCATCCTGAAGAAGGCGGCGGACGCCAACCTGGCGCGCGTCTACCCGATCGGCGCCGTGTCGCGCGGACAGAAGGGCGAAAGCCTGGCCGACATCGCCGAGCTGAAAGCGGCCGGCTGCGTCGCCATCACCGACGACGGGCATCCCGTGTCCACGGCGCTCCTCGCCCGCCGGGCGATGGAATACGCCAGCATGTTCGGGATGCCGCTCATCGAGCACTGCGAGGACCCGTCGCTCAAGGGCGACGGCGTCGCGCACGAGGGTCCGATGGCCGCCTCGCTCGGCCTGAAGGGGATTCCCGGCATCGCCGAGGCGATTACCGCCTCGCGCGACATCCTCGTGGCCGAGATGGTGGGCGGGCACGTGCACGTGGCCCACATGAGCGCCTGGACCACGCTCGAGGCCGTGCGCCAGGGCAAGAGCCGCGGCGTCAAGGTCACCTGCGAGGTGGCGCCGCACCACTTCACGCTCACCGACGCCATGCTGCAGGCGCCGGTGCCCTACGACACCAACACGAAGATGAACCCGCCGCTGCGTGAAGCGAAGGACCGTGACGCGATGCTCGAGGGCATCCGCGACGGCAGCGTCGATGTCATCGCCACCGACCACGCGCCGCATCACGCCGACGAGAAGAACGTCGAGTTCGACCGCGCGCCGTTCGGCATCGTCGGCCTCGAGACGGCCATTCCCATCGCCATGGAGACGCTCGTGCACGGCGGTGTGATCGGCCTGCCGCGGCTGGTGGAGCTGATGTCGGTGAACCCGGCCCGCATCATCAACGTGCCCGGCGGCAGCCTCACGGAAGGGCAGCCGGCCGACATCACCATCCTGGCGCCCGAGCAGTCGGTCACGATCGACCGGACGCAGCTCGTGAGCAAGTCGAAGAACACGCCCTATCACGGCGCGACGTTCCGCGGCGCCGCCGCCGCCACGTTCGTCGGCGGCCGGCTGGTGTTCGTGAACGCGGCGTCGGGCCTGGCGCTGACGGCGGAGGCGCGATGATGGCCACCGACACCAGGCGCGACGACATCCGCGCGCGGGCGCTGCAGGACCTGCGGCGCTTCGAAGTGGTCATGGAAGGTCACTTCGACTACGGCAACGGCTACCACGGGCGGCTCTACCTCAACCCGCACCAGCTGTTCCGGTACCCCTCGACGATCTGGCGCGTGGCGCAGGATCTCATCGACGTGCTGCCGCCCGGCGTGGCCGACACCGTGACGGTCGTGGCCGGACCCGCCACCGGCGGCGCGCTGCTCGCGCACACGATTGCGGGCCTGCTCGACGGACGCCGTCCGCTCACGCGCGAGCCGTATTCGTTCGCGCCGTTCGGGCACGGCGCGGACGGTGCGGACGTGCTGTCGCCGTTCTATGCGGGAGTGGTGCGGGGAGCCAGGGTGCTGCTCGTGGACGACGTCCGCAACACCGGGCAGACGTTCAAGCAGTGCGCGGATCTCATCACCGCGGCCGGCGGCACGGTGGTGTGCACGGCGCAGATCGTGGATCGCGGCGAGGCGGTCGTGACGCTCGGTGTGCCGAACGTGTCGCTCGTCGACTACCCGGCGCCCGAGAATCACGCCGCGGCGGCGTGTCCGCTCTGCCGCCAGGGCGTGCCGGTCACCGCGTTCTGAGCGGGAGGTGCGGGAGGCGCGGGCAGCGCGCCCGCGCCTCGTCCGTCACTTCTTCGTGCCCGTGAATGTGCCCGAGAGCTGGCCGCCGGCCATGGCGACGGCGCCCTTCATCGACGTGCCGTCCACGGTGCCCGTGTAGTTCACGTCCACCTGCTGGCCCTGGGCGTCGAGCGTGAACGAGAACTGGATCGCCGTGCCCTTCACCGTGCCGGTGAAGTTGGCGCTGCCGAGCTGCCCGTTGTAGGTGCCGGTCAGCTTCTCGCCGTCCTGCTTGAACGAGATCGCGGGCGATCCCGAGCCCATGCCCGTTTCCACCGAAAACAACCAGTCGCCGGTGACATCCACGGTCTGCGCGCGTCCCGCAGCGACCGCCGTCATGACCAGGGCGACCATCGCCAGGGTGAACCACCGCCGAGCCATCTGTGCCTGCATCTGTGCAACTCCTCCAGCGACGAGTATGCAACGGAATGTCTCCGGCCGGTTCGCTAGAATGCGCGGCGCATGGCCACCTGCATCCGCTTTGCCGCCTCGACCGTTGCGGTCGCCGCTCTTGCGCTGACGCCGCTCGCCGCCCAGACACCGCCCGCCCTCAGGCGCGATGCGCCGGCCGGCGCCGTGCCGCCGCCCTGGGTCTACACGATCAACACGGCCGTGCCGCCAGGCACACCGGCGGCGCCCGCCGACGAGGGGCCGCGCAGCGTGCCCGGCAGCACCGTGCGGCTCACACGGGCCCAGCTCGGCGACCTCTTCAACCCGCCCGACTGGCGGCCGGAGAACCATCCGCCGCCGCCCGAGGTGGTGGCGCACGGCCGCAAGCCCGACGTGCGTGCCTGCGGCTACTGCCACTACCCGAACGGCCAGGGCCGGCCCGAGAACTCGTCGCTCGTCGGCCTGCCGGCCGCCTACATCGTGCAGCAGATGGCCGACATGCGCGCTGGCCTCAGGCGCAGCGCCGATCCCAACATGCGGCCGCCGGCGGCGATGCTCGCCATCGCGAAGGCGAGCACGGTGGAGGAGGATCGCGCCGCCGCCGAGTACTTCGCGTCGTTCGCGTACAGGAAGTGGATTCGCGTGGTCGAGACGCCCACGGTGGCGAAGATGCGGATCGCCGGCGGTGTATTCGTGCCGATCGTCGGCGCGGGCGCGGGCACCGAGCCCATCGCCGGCCGCATCATCGAGACGCCGGAGGACGTCGCGCGGGCCGAGGTGCGCGACTCCGGCTCCGGCTTCATCGCCTACGTGCCGCCAGGCAGCATCACGCGCGGCAAGGCCCTCGTCACGACGGGCGGCAACACCCGCACGATCGCGTGCGGTGTCTGCCACGGCGCGGATCTGAAGGGCCTCGGCGCGGTGCCGCCACTGGCGGGGCGGTCGCCGAGCTACACCGTGCGCCAGCTCTTCGACCTGCAGCACGCCACACGGCGCGGCCCCTGGGCGCCCCTCATGCAGGCCGCCGTGCAGAAACTGACACTCGACGACATGGTGGCCATCGCCGCGTACACGGCGTCGCTGGAGCCGTAGGAAATCTGGCCCCGCCCAGAATGGGGACAGTCCCCATCACAAGTTGAGCGCGGCGAGGAGGGCGTCGATGTCGCGGGCGTCGTTGTAGACGTGCGGCGAGACACGCAGCGCCGAGCCCCGCAGCGACACCAGCACCTTCTGCGCGCGCAGGCGTTCGCCCACGGCCGTGATGTCGGTGCCGGCCGGCGCCCGCAGGCCGAACAGGTGCGCGCCGCGGTATTCCGGCGCCTCCACCGTGTAGCCGAGCGCGCGCACACGCTCGAAGAGATCCGCCGTGAGCGTCGCGCAGTATTCCTGCACGCGCGCCGGCTGCCACTCGAGCACCTGCTCGAGCGCGGCGATGGCCATCGGCATCAGCGCGAAGTTCGTGCGCTCGCCGACGTCGTAGCGCACGGCGCCTGGCTGGTAGTCGTCGCGGTAGTTCACGAGTTCCTTGAAGTTCTCGCTGCCGGCGCGCCCGATCCACGTCTCTTCGAGCGGCTCGCCGGCATCGAAGCGCGTCCCCAGATACGCGAAACCCATCGAGTACGGACCCATCAGCCACTTGTAGGTCGCGCAGACGAGGGCATCCGGCTGGATCGCCTGCACGTCGAAGGGCAGCGCGCCCACCGACTGCGTGCCGTCGACGACGAGTGCCGCGCCCACGTCGCGCGCCCGCGCCCCGATCGCGCCGAGGTCGAACTTCGTGCCGTCGGTCCAGTGCACGTGCCCGAGTGCGACGATGGCGGTCGACGCGTCGATCGCCTCGAGCAGGCCTTCGTTCCAGCCCTGGCCGCGGCCGTCGGTGACGTCGGGCGGCGCCACCACGCGGATCTCGACACCGCGATCGCGCGCCAGCCGGCGCCAGGCATGCACGTTCGCCGGGAACTGCTCGTGGGTGACCACGATGTTCTGTCCCGCGCCAGCCGGCAGGTTGCGCGCCGCGATCGCCAGCCCGTACGACGCCGCAGGAATGATGGCCACCCGCGATGGATCGGGGGCGTTGATGAGCCGCGCGAAGAGCGCGCGGGCGCGGTCCGATTCGGTGAAGAAATCAGACGTGGCGATCCGCGACGGCACCCGTTTGCGCGCCACGCCGGTCATGCCGGCGGTCTCGACGGCCACCGAGATCGGCGACATGTAGGCGCAGTTCAGGTAGTGCTCGTCGCCGGGCAGCGAGAACGAAGACTTCTGGCACGTCAGCATCGCGGCATTCTATCCGCGGCGCTGTGCCACAATCCTCCCTGCCGGCCGCGCCCGTGCCGGCGCTGGAGGATCCGCTGATGCAGGCCGCTCACCTGTGGCTCGTCGCCACGACGCTCCTGGCCCTGACCGTGCCCGCCGCGGCGCAGTCGTCCGATCCGCCCGTCAAGGCGATGAAGGTCACCGTGCTCTCGACCATGCTCGTCGGCAACGCCCGCGAGGGTGTGGGGGAATGGGGCTTTGCCGCCGTGCTCGAAGTGGACGGCCGGCGCTGGCTCATCGACACCGGCGCCCGCGCCGAGACCGTGCTGCAGAATGCCGCCGAGCTCAAGGTGGATCTTTCGACCATCACCGACCTCGTCATCACGCACAACCACGACGATCACACCGGCGGGCTGCTGACCCTGCGCCGCGAGATGGCGAAGAAGAACCCGCAGGCGCTCAGCCGGGCGCACGTGGCGAAGGGCATCTTCACGAGCCGCCTCACCCGGCAGGGCCGTGAGGGCGGCGGCCTGCTGCCGATCAAGGCGCAGTACGAAGCGCTCGGCGGCACCTTCATCGAATACGACAAGCCGACGCGCCTGGCCCCCGGCGTGTGGATGACCGGGCCGGTGCCGCGGACGTACCCGGAGAAGAACTGGAGCGTCAGCACGCAACTCCAGACGCCGTCAGGCCCCGCGGAAGACAACGTGCCGGAAGACTCGTCGATCGTCGTGCAGACGGCGCAGGGCCTCGTGGTCGTGAGCGGCTGCGGCCATGCCGGCATCGTGAACACACTCGAGTACGCGCAGAAGACCGTGCAGAACACCGCTGTCCACGCCGCCATCGGCGGCTTCCACCTGTTCGCCGCATCCGATGAGACACTGGCGTGGACGGCGGGAAAGCTGAAGGAGGCGCGCGTCGCCTACTTCCTCGGCGCGCACTGCACCGGCGTCGAAGCCGTGTTCCGCATCCGCCAGGCGCTCGGGCTCGCCCGCAAGGCTGCCGTGGTGGGCGCCGTCGGCTCGTCGTTCACGCTCGGGACGGGCATCGACCCGAAGGCGCTCGCGCAGTAGCCGGAGGCGGCGCATGGCAGAACCGAAGACGCGGCCCACGACCGCTTCCGTGCCGGCCTTCCTCGCGAAGGTCAAGGACGCCGGCATGCGCGAGGATGCGGCCGGACGGGTTCACGACTGGCCGCTCGTGGCCTTGTCGCCGCGGGCGAAAAACCTCGTCCTCTACGCGATGCCCGGCTTCGAGGGTTACGACGACCTCATGAAGGCGCTCGGACCCGTATCGCACGGGGTGTCCTGCATCTACGTGAAGCGGCTGAGCGCCATCCATCTGCCGGCGCTGAAGGCGCTGGTGAAGGCTTCGATCGCGCATGTGAAGACGACCTTCGGAGGGACGCGATGACGTCAGGGCGCGCGGCCGCCCTGGTGGCCGTTCTCATCGCGGCGGGCGTGCCCTGGCATGGGCCCCTGTCGCTCGCGGCGCAGACCACGCCCACCCCGCGTGTCGTGAAGATCGTGGGCGACGCCCACAAACTCCTTCTGCGTGCCGATGGCACGGTGGCCGGCTGGGGCCGACACCTCCAGGGTCAATTGGGTCCGGTGTCGTCGCTCGCTGCGGGGCAGTTCGGCACGACGGTGATCGTCAACCTCGAAGTGGCAGGGAGGGTCGTCGACATCGCCGCTGGCACTTCAACCTCCTATGCCCTGCTCGACGACGGCACCGTTCTGGCGTGGGGCGCCGGCGAGGCCGGCCAGTTGGGTGGCGGTCCACTCACCCTGCCGAAGCTGGCGACCAGCACGGGCTCCATGGAGTATCGCGGTCGCGAGACCCCGACGCCCGTAGCCGGCATCTCCGACGCCGTGGCGATCACCGCCGCTGGCGATTCCGCCTATGCCGTGCTGCGCGATGGCACGGTGCGGGCGTGGGGTGGGGCGGGGCCCGCCATTCGTCCGGTCGCGATGCCGGACCTCACGGCCGTATCGGCCCTGTCGGCGGGCGGCGGCCATGTGCTGGCACTCACGACCGACGGTCGTGTGTTCTCGTGGGGCTCGAACTTCTACGGAGCCCTCGGACGTCCGCCGCGCAGCGAACAGGCGTTCGACATGCCGGGTCAAGTCACCGGCCTCACCGAGGTCGCGCAGGTGGTGGCGGGAAGCGGTGTCTCGACCGCGCTGAAGAAGGACGGCACGGTCTGGGTGTGGGGATCGAACTGGCAGCAGCAGTTCGGGTTCCCAGCCCCGACCGACCAGCCAGGCCCGACCAGAGGCTGGATGTTGGAGCCACAGCTGGTTCCCGGGGTCACCGGCGTGACCGCGATTGCTCTGGGCCTCACCGGACGCCACACGCTGGCGCTGCTCAAGGACAGCACCCTGCGCGTCTGGGGCAACAACGACTGGGGCCAGCTTGGTACCGGAGCTGGCCCCGGATTCCAGCCGCGGCCCGTCGCGATCAAGGTCAGCGGGGTGACGGCGGTGTTCGCCGCCGGCAACAACTCGTTCGCCGTGCGCACCGACGGATCGCTCTGGGCCTGGGGCGCTGGTGACGCGCAGCGGTTTCCCTTGACCTCGAACGTCCGCGTGCCCGCACCGGCGCCGGCCGGTCTCAAGTGAAGACGAGTGTCGCCTCGGCTTCGCCGCTCCTGCGCTGGTCGCTGCTCGTGTCGGGTCCGCTCAACCTGTGGCCCTGGTCGCCATGACCGCTGTCGGCGGGGCGCCCGCCGCGCCCGCCGTGGCGTCAACCGACGACCTGGTGCTGGCAGCGGTGTTCCTGCGGGAACTTCGCCGCCCGGTCCTGCCGCGCTGACAAAGGATCTGCGGGGACGCGGGTGCAAGGGGCATGGAAGCGACGGCTATACTGCGCCGATGTTCCGCCTGCCGCGCCCTGCCGCCGCGTTCGTCGTCCTCACTGCCGCGTGTTACGTCGCCGCGCCGGCTGCCCAGGCGCCGGCACCGAAGCCGCTGGTCTTCGTGCTCTCCACCGGCGGCACCATCTCGGGCAAGGGCGCGTCGTCGACGAGCCTCGCCGAGTACAAGTCGGGCGCGCTGCTCGGCGAGGAACTCGTCGCCGCGGTGCCAGAAATCAAGGACGTGGCCGAGGTGCGTGTCGAGCAGATCGCCAACGTCAGCAGCACCGACATCACGGTGGCGCACTGGCTCACGCTCGCCAATCGGATCAACCGGATCTTCGAGAGTGAGCCGCGCGCGACCGGCGTCGTCATCACGCACGGCACCAACACCATCGAGGAAACCGCCTACTTCCTGAACCTCACCGTGCGGCACGACAAGCCCGTCGTGCTCGTGGGCGCCATGCGGCCCGCCTCGGCCATCAGCGCCGATGGCCCGCTCAACCTGCTGAACGGCATCCGCACGGCGGTCTCGAAGGACGCGGTGGGGAAGGGCGCGCTCGTCGTGCTGAACGAAGAAGTGAACGGCGCCCGCGACGTGCAGAAGACGAACACCTACCGCGTGGAGACGTTCCGCGCTCCGGAACTTGGCCTGCTCGGTTACGTCGATGCCGACACGGTGGCCTTCTACCGCGCTTCGCTCAAGCGGCACACGGCACGATCCGAATTCGACGTCCGCGGACGCACGAGTCTGCCGCCCGTCGAGATCCTCTACTCCTACGTGCAGCCCACGACGGTGCTCGCTTCGGCGCTCGTGACCAGCGGCGCGCAGGGGATCGTCTTTGCCGGCACCGGCGCCGGGCTCATCTCGACCGCCGAACGGGCGGCGCTCACGCCGCTGCTCGATCTGCCGGCGGCCACGCGGCCCGTGCTCGTGCGGTCCAGCCGTACCGGCAACGGCCGCGTCGTCGCGCTCGCCGACTACGACGCGCTCGGCATGATCCCCGGCGACAACCTCACGCCGCAGAAGGCGCGCATCCTGCTGATGCTCGGGCTGACGAAGACGCGCGACCTCGGCGAGCTGCGGCGGATGTTCGCGGAGTACTGACCGCCGCGTCGCCGCCGGTATACTCGATCCCAGTCCCGTGGTGCGTCCGTCTTCCCGAATCCTGCCCGGCATCTATGCCGGCTTTGCCACCCTGGCGCTCACCGTGATCGTGACGGCGGTGTTCGTCGGCGCCGAGGCCACGGCGCGGGGCACGGTGGTGGCCGCGGGGCTCGGCTCGGGCGCGTTCGGGTTCTTCACGGTGGCCCGCGGCCTGGCCGGTCCGGTCGGCGGCGCGCTCCAGTTCGCGCGGCCCTGGCTGTGGTTCACCGTGTGGGCGGCTGTCGGGCTCTACGACGGACGCTACCAGCCGATGCTGGCCGCGGCGATGCTCGCCGTCGGCATGGCCGTCTGTTATCTCGTCGGGGGCGTTGTCGCCGCCTTCCGGCGGAGACCCTGACGCCGAGCGGACGATGGTCAGCGCGCGCGTCGTCATCGGCGTCGCCGCCTTGACCACCACGCTGCTGCTCGCGTGGGAGGTGTCGCGCCGCTCGGCCGACCACGTCGTGGCCGCCGGCTTCTGGTTCGACGCCGTGACCTTCGAGGCGCCGGCCCTGGACGCGACGCGCGGCGGGCCGCTGTCGGCGTCGGAACGCACCACCGTGGAGTCATTGGCGCGCGCCGAACTCGCGGCGGCGTTCGCCGGCCTGCGGCTCGATGTCACCTCGTCCCGCACTGCCCACTACCGCGTGCGCGTCGTGCAGGCCTTCCCGCCGCGGCAGGCCATTCGCGGCATGGCCGTGGCCGAGTCGCGCGGGCTCGGCGCGTTTGGCGGCGAAGGGGCCGTCGACTTTGCGACGCTCGCGGCGCTGGCCGTGCGTTTCGCGCCGCCTGGCACGTTGCGGGCAGACCTCGTGGCAGCGATCGGCCGCGGGATCGGACGGGTGGCCGCGCACGAGCTGGCGCACCAGATCCTGCCGCGTGGCGACCTGCACGCCACGACCGATGTCGCCAGCTACGACTTCGGTGCGATCGACCGGCCCGGGCAGTTCTATGGACCGATGCAGTGGGACCTCGCCGGGCCGCGGCTGCGCGAGGTGCTCGGGCCGCGCGTCGCCGCGGTGCCTGGCGCGCGGCGGTGAAGGCCCGCGGAGAGTCTGGCGGCCCGGTCGTGCAATCCGCTACGATCCCGCTCATGCGACGTTCCCTCGAACAGCGCCTGGACCAGATGTCGGTCCGGATGGACCAGCGCGAGCTGAAGGCCGGCGACGCGAACCTCACCTACGGCACGCTCGTGCCGAAGGCGCCGGCGCCCGAGGGCGGGTACCCGCTCATCGTCGGCCTGCACTACGGCACCACGCAGGAGCCCGGACTCTCTCCGTACTTCGGCCTCGGCTACGTGGGCCAGCTCGTGTTTCCGGCGCTTGAATCGCTGAACGCCGTCATCGTCGCGCCCGACGCGCCCGAGTTCAGCTGGGCGCATCCAGACAGCGAAGCCGCGGTGCTGGCCGTGGTGGCGCAGGTGAAGAAGGACCACCCCATCAACGAGAAGCACACGCTCGTCACGGGCTTCAGTATGGGCGGATCGGGCGCATGGTATCTGGGCGCCACCCATCCCGAGATCTTCCGGGCGGCCATTCCCATGGCGGCGCTGCCCATCACGACGGCGGTACGCACGCGCGCCGAGGCGCAGGCGGCGAGGAAGGCCCTCGACAGCGGCACCGACTGGGCCACACCGCTCCTGCGCATGCCGCTCTATGTCATCCACAGCCGCGCCGACGAGACCGTGCCGATCGAGCCGCTCGAGCAGGCCGTGCAGACGCTGAAGGGCCGCGGCGCCGACATCACCACGGCGTTCATCGACGACGTGCCGCACCATCTGGTCCCGGGGTTCGTCGATGCCCTGTCGGATGCCGCGCCGTGGATCCGCGGCGTGTGGGAACGGTAGGGCGATGACTCCGGAAGAATTCCGCAAACACGGCCACGCCGTGGTGGACTGGATTGCCGACTACCGCGCGAAGGTGGCCGAGCGGCCGGTGATGGCGCAGACGGCCCCCGGCGACATCAAGGCGCGCCTGCCGCAGTCGCCGCCCGGCCAGCCGGAGCCCTTCGAGGCGGTGCTGGCCGACCTCGACACGATCGTCATGCCGGGCCTTTCGCACTGGCAGTCACCGGCGTTCTTCGGCTACTTCCCCTGCAACGGTACCCTCGGCAGCGTGCTCGGCGACTACGTATCGACCGGCCTCGGCGTGCTCGGTCTGGCCTGGCAGTCCAGTCCCGCCCTGACCGAGGTGGAAGAGGTAGCCACCGACTGGCTGCGCCAGATGGTGGGCCTGTCGGATCCCTGGCAGGGCGTCATCCAGGACACCGCGTCGACCTCTACGCTCCTCGCGCTCATCTGCGCGCGTGAGCGCGCCACCAACTACGGCCTCGGACGCGGGGGCCTCCAGGCCGAGCCGCACGCGCTCGTCGTCTACACCTCGGCCTACAGCCACAGTTCCGTGGACAAGGCGGCGCTGCTCGCTGGCTTCGGCCGCGAGAACATCCGGCACATCGCCTGTGACGGCGCCTACGCCATGCGGGCCGACGCGCTGGCGACGGCCATCGTCGACGATCGCGCGGCCGGCCGCGTGCCGTGCGCCGTCGTGGCCACGACCGGCACCACGACCACCACGGCGCTCGATCCCGTGCGGGCCATTGCGGACGTGCTGGCCGGCACCACCATCTGGCTGCACGTCGACGCGGCGATGGCCGGCTCGGCCATGGTGCTGCCCGAATGCCGCTGGATGTGGGACGGCATCGAGGCGGCCGATTCGCTCGTGCTCAATCCGCACAAGTGGCTCGGCGCGGCCTTCGACTGCACCACCTACTTCGTGCGCGATCCGGAACATCTGGTGCGCGTGATGTCGACCAACCCGAGCTACCTGCAGTCGTCGGCCGATGGCCGCGTGAAGAACTACCGCGATTGGGGCATTCCGCTCGGCCGCCGGTTCCGTGCGCTCAAGTTGTGGTTCCTCATCCGCGAACAGGGCGTGTCGGGACTGCAGGCGCGGCTGCGCCGCGATCTCGAGAACGCCCGCTGGCTCGCCGGCCAGGTGTCGGCCGCGCCGGGCTGGCGCGTGCTGGCACCGGTGCCGCTGCAGACCCTGTGCGTGCGGCACGAGCCGCCCGGGCTCTCGCCAGAAGCGATGGACAGGCACACGCAGGCGTGGTGTGATCGCCTGAACCGGTCAGGGCAGGCCTACCTGACACCGGCCACGCTCGACGGGCGCTGGATGGTGCGCGTGTCGATCGGGTCGGAACACACGGAGCGCGCCGACGTCGAGCGGCTCTGGGCCGCCATGCAGCACGAGGTCACACGATGAGCACCACACCCACCGCCGCCAGCTCCTTCGCCACCGCCGCCGCCCGCGCCGCACACGTCGCCCGCGGCGTGGCCGAGACGCATCCCTTCTACGTGGCGCGGGCCGAAGGCGCGCGCGTGTGGGACACCGACGGCCGCGAATACCTCGACTTCGTGGGTGGCATCGGCGTGCTCAACACCGGCCATCGCCACCCGAAGGTGGTCGAGGCGGCCAAGCGCCAGCTCGACGCCGTGATGCACACCTGCTATCAGGTGGCCAGTTACGACGTCTATACCGAGCTCGCCGCGCGGCTGAATGCGCTCGTAAGCGGCGGCCCGAACAAGACGCTGCTCCTCACGACCGGCGTCGAGGCCACCGAGAACGCGGTGAAGATCGCCCGCGGTTACACCAATCGCCCCGCGGTCATCGCCTTCAATGGCGCCTTCCACGGCCGCACGCTGCTCGGGCTGTCGATGACGGCGTCGAGCACGGGCTACAAGCAGAACTTCGGGCCGTTCGCGTCGGAGGTCTATCACACGCCGTTCCCGTATGAGTATCGCGGCATCACGTCGGCCGACGCGCTCAAGGCGCTGCAGTACCTCTTCGACACGCGCGTGATGCCCTCGCAGGTGGCCGCCATCATCATCGAGCCGCAGCTCGGCGAAGGCGGCTTCGTGCCGGCGCCGGCCGAGTTCATGCGCGAACTCCGGCGGATCTGCACGGCGCACGGCATCGTGCTCATCGCCGACGAAATCCAGTGCGGCTTCGGGCGCACCGGGAAGATGTGGGCCTACGAGCACTCCGGCATCGAGCCGGACCTGGTCACCATGGCCAAGAGCCTCGGCGGCGGGCTGCCGCTCTCGGCCGTCACCGGGAAGGCCGCGATCATGGACGCCCCGGCCGCGGGCGGGCTCGGCGGCACCTACGCCGGCAACCCCGTGGCCTGCGCGGCGGCGCTCGCCGTGCTCGACGTCTTCCGCGACGAGCGTGTGCTCGAACAGGCCGAACGCCAGGCCGCACAGATGGAGGCGGCCCTCGGTGCGCTCAAGACCGCACATCCGCAGGTGGGGGACGTGCGCGGCCTCGGCGCCATGAAAGCCATCGAGATCGTCAAGCCGGCGGACCTCGCGCCCGATAGCGCCAGCGCCCAGAAGATCGTGGACCTGTCGCGCGCCCGCGGCCTGTTGCTGCTCAAGTCGGGCACGGCGAAGAACGTGATTCGCCTGCTGCCGCCGCTCACGACACCGGCCGACGAGCTCGGGCGCGGGCTCGACGTCCTCGCCGGCGTGTGCCGCGAGGTGTTCGCGTGAGCGCGACCTTCGACGTGCAGAATCCGGCCACCGGCCGCTGCGTGCAGAGCGTGCCCAATGCCGGCCTCGCCGAGGCGCGCGCCGCGGCGAAGGGCGCCATCGAGGCGTTTCCGGCCTGGCGCGATCGCAGCGCCTACGAACGGTCGGCGATCCTGCGCCGCTGGTTCAACCTGATGATCCAGGACGAAGACCGGCTGGCGCGCCTCATGACGGAGGAGATGGGAAAACCCATCACCGAGTCGCGCGGCGAGGTGAAGTACGCCGCCGCTTTCGTCGAGTGGTACGCCGAAGAAGCCAAACGGGTCTACGGCGAGACCGTGCCCAGCCAGTTCACGCACAAGCGCCTGCTCGTGCGGCCGCAGGCGGTCGGGCCGGTCTACGCGGTCACGCCGTGGAACTTCCCGGCGGCGATGGTCACGCGCAAGGCGGCCCCCGCACTCGCCGCGGGCTGCACCGTGGTGCTGAAGCCGGCCGAGCAGTCGCCGCTCACCGCCCTTCGCCTCGAAGAGTTGTGGCGCGAGGCTGGCGGGCCGGCGGACGTGTTCCAGGTCCTCACCACCGTCGAGCCGGCGCTCGTGTCCTCGGTCTTCTTCGACGACCCGGCCATCCGCAAGCTGACCTTCACCGGCAGCACCGAGGTGGGCGTGCTGCTGGCGGCGCAGGCCGCGAAGACCGTCAAGCGCGTCTCCCTCGAACTCGGCGGACATGCACCCTTCCTCGTCTTCGACGACGCGGACCTCGATCTCGCGGTGCGCGAAGTCGTGGCCTCGAAGTTCCGCAACACCGGCCAGACCTGTGTGTGCGCGAACCGGATCTACGTGCAGGCCGGCATCCACGACGCCTTCGCGGCGCGGCTCGCCGAGGTCGTCCGCGGTCTGCGGACGGGGGACCCGCTCGATGCGGCCACCAACGTCGGCCCACTCGTGGACCAGCAGGGGCATGACAAGGTGTCGGCGCACGTCGGCGACGCGCTCGCGAAGGGCGCCACGGCGCTCGTCGGCGGCACGACACGCGAGGGGCTGTACTTCGAGCCCACGGTGCTCACCGGCGTCGCGCCCGGGATGCGGATTCTCGAGGAGGAGACGTTCGGCCCGGTGGCGCCGATCATCCGCTTCGAGCGCGATGCCGAGGCCGTGGCGGCCGCCAACGGCACGCCCTTCGGGCTGGCCGCGTATCTGTGGACACGCGATCTGTCGCGCGCCTTCCGCGTGTCGGAAGCGCTCGACTTCGGCATCGTCGGCGTGAACGACGGCGTGCCCTCGACGCCGCAGGCGCCGTTTGGCGGCGTGAAGGCCTCGGGGCTCGGCCGCGAAGGCGGCAAGTGGGGCATCGAGGAATACCTCGACCTCAAGTACGTGTCGATTGCGCTCGCGTAGGTCAGCGGTGGCGGCTGCCACCAGTTTCCGGAGCCTGCTCATGACGGTTCGTCTCCCGCTCGCCCTCCTCGTGGCCGCGTCGTTCACGGCCTGCGCCGGCCCGGCGTCGACGCCCGCGGCCGGTGACTCACCGGCGGCGCCCGCGGCGGACGCCCCCGAGCAGGCGGCGGCCTGGTGGAAACACGTCTCGTTCCTCGCGAACGACGAGATGCGCGGCCGCGAAACCGGAAGTCCCGAACATCGCAAGGCCGCCAACTACGTGGCCGACGCGTTCGCCGACGCCGGCGTGCAGCCGGGTGGCAGCAACGGCTACCTGCAGCCGGTGACCTTCCGCTCGCGCCGTATCGATGAGGCGAAGTCGAGCCTGGCCATCGTCAGACGCGGCAAGGAGGCGCCGGTCGTGCTCGGTGACGAGGCCACCTTCAGCATGCGCATCGATCCGGCGCCGGCAGTCGACGCGCCGCTCGTCTTCGCCGGCCACGGCCTGGTCATCCCGGAAGTGGCGCACGACGATTTCGCCGGCCTCGACGTGAAGGGCAAGGTGGTCGTGTACCTCGCCGGAAGCCCCCGCAACGTGCCGGGCGCGCTCAGCGCGCACTACCAGTCGGCGGGCGAACGCTGGGCCACGCTGAAGCGCCTGGGCGCGGTGGGCACGATCTCGGTGGCGAACCCGAAGGCGATGGACGTGCCGTGGGAGCGCTCGGCGGCCAACCGTCTCAACCCGGCGATGGCGCTGGCCGATGCGTCGCTCGACGAAACCGCCGGCCAGCAGCTGTCGGTGGCGTTCAATCCGGCCAGGGCCGAGCGGCTCTTCGAGGGCTCGGGTCACACCTTCGCCGACGTGCTCAAGGCGGCCGACGAGGGCAAGGCGCTGCCGCGGTTCCCGCTCACCGGCACCGTGCGCGCCACGGTGGCGGTCGAGAGCCAGAACGTCGAGTCGCAGAACGTCGTCGGCGTCGTGCGCGGCCGCGATCAGGCGCTCGCCGACGAGTTCGTGGTGCTGACCGCCCATCTCGACCACGTGGGCATCGGCGCGGCCATCGACGGCGACGCCATCTACAACGGCGCGATGGACAACGCCTCGGGCATCGCCACGCTGCTCGAATCGGCCAGGGCGATCGCGGCAGCACGGCCGAAACGTTCGGTGGTGTTCGTGGCCGTCACCGCGGAAGAGAAGGGCCTGCTCGGCTCCCGCTACTTCGCGCTCAATCCCACGGTGGCGAAGGACGGCATCGTCGCCAACATCAACATGGACATGTTCCTGCCGCTCTTCCCGCTGAAGACGCTCATGGTGCTCGGCCTCGACGAGTCGGACCTCGGCGACGACGTGCGGGCGGTGACGGCAGCCATGAACGTCGGCGTGCAGGCCGACCCCGAGCCGCAGCGCAACCGCTTCATCCGCAGCGACCAGTACAGCTTCATCCGCGAAGGGGTGCCGGCGCTGGCGATGAAGGTGGGTTACGAGGAAGGCACGCCCGAGGCGAAGATCGCGGCCGACTGGACGCGCGAGCGCTACCACGCGCCGTCGGACGATCTCGATCAGCCGATCGACCGCGGCGCCGCGGCCGACTTCACGACGATGATCGGCGAGCTGTGCCTGCGCGTCGCCAACCGCGACAGCCGCCCGCAGTGGAAGGACGGCAGCTTCTTCAGGCGCTTCGCGAAGCCCGCCACCACCGAGACCACGGCCGAGCGGGCGGACGCCCGATGAGGCCGGGCGCGCGCGCCGCGACCCTGACGCTTGCGCTTGGCGCCGCCAGCCTCGCACCGTCGCTTCTGGCACAGACGCCGCGCACCCATCGCCTCGAAGCCACGCCGTCGACGGTCGCCTACGGCTACTACTGGGCGGACGCGGCGCCGGTCCTGCGCATCGCCTCGGGCGATGTCATCGACGTCGACACGCTGCTCACGAACACGCCGGCCGGACTCGAGCGCGCCGGCGTCGCGCCGGAGAAGGTGCAGGCGTCGCTGCGCCGCATCGTGACGGAGGTCACCGGCGACCGGCGCGGTCCGGGTGGCCACATCCTGACCGGTCCCGTCTATGTGGAAGGCGCGCAGCCCGGCGATGTGCTCGAGGTGCACGTTGAATCCATCGACCTGCCGATCGACTACGGCTACAACGGCTGCAGCGGGTTCCTGCCCGAGAACTGCGATCGCAACGTGCCCACGAAGATCGTGCCGCTCGACCGGACGGCGATGACGGCGGAGTTCCTTCCCGGGGTCGTCGTGCCGCTTCGGCCGTTCTTCGGCAGCATGGGCGTGGCGCCGCCGGCCGCCGTCGGGCGGGTGAGCAGCAATCCGCCGAGCCGGTTCGCCGGCAACATGGACAACCGCGAGCTCACGGCCGGCTCGACGCTCTTCATTCCCGTGTTCGTGCCCGGCGCGCTCTTCGCCGTGGGCGACGGTCATGCCGCGCAGGGCGACGGCGAGGTCAGCCAGACGGCGATCGAGACATCGCTGCGGGGACGGCTGCGGCTCACGGTGCGCAAGGGCGCGCCGCTCAACTGGCCGCGCGCCGAGACCCTCACCGACTACATCAGCATGGGCGCGGACCCCGATCTCACGGTGGCCACGCGCATCGCCATCCAGGAGATGGTCGACTTCCTCGCCCGCACCCGAAAGCTGACGAAGCACGAGGCGTATCAGCTCGTGAGCGTGGCCGGGCACGTCGCCGTGACGCAGCTCGTCGACAAACCCACGATGGGTGTGCACGTGAAGCTGCCGAAGAGCCTGTTTCGGTAGGACATGACCCTCGAGTCCGACAGCGTCCGTGCCGATCGCCCTGACGTTGGACTGGTGACGGGGCTCGTCGGCGATGGCCGCTCGTTGTTGTCACTGACAGGCCTGGCCTTGTGGCTGGCCGGTGGGTTCGCGCTATTCCTGTCGGCTCGCCGCGAGTTCCTGCCGCACGACGTCGCGTTTCTGGGGCAGACGGCCGCGGAACTCTGTGCCGTCGCCGACTGTCGCGTCAACCGCTTCATGTTTCACGACCGCGTCGCCTTCGGCGGCACGCTGCTCGCGATTGGCGTCGTGTACGTCTGGATGGCGGCCTTCCCGCTTCGCGCCGGATACCGCTGGGCCTGGCATGCCTTCGTGGTCAGCGGAACGCTCGGCTTTGCCAGCTTTCTTGCGTACCTGGGCTATGGCTATCTCGATACCTGGCACGGGGCGGCGACGCTGGCGCTGCTGCCGTGTTTCCTCGCCGGATTGTGGCGCACCAGGCGCATCGGCGTGCGCGGGGCTGAGAACCTGCTGACCGGCACTGTGACGCGTGGCGTCGAACGCCTCGCCCGGTGGGGGCTGGCCGGCACCGCGGCTGGCATGGTGCTCGCGGGGCTCGTGATTGTGACGCTGGGCTCGTCGGTGGTGTTCGTTCCTCAGGACGTCGCCTTCATGGGCATGGACCGGGCGGCGCTGGATGCGGTGAATCCACGGCTCGTGCCGCTCATCGCCCACGACCGCGCCGGCTTCGGTGGCGGGCTGCTGACGATTGGCACGCTGGTCGGGTTCATTGCTCGACACGCGTCGGTGTCACGGGCCCTGCGGCAGGCGCTGCTGGTCGCCGGCACCCTCGGCTTCGGATGTGCTGTGGGTGTGCACTACGTCGAGGGGTACACCGACTTCAGTCACCTGGCGCCTGCATTTGCCGGCGTGGCGCTGTTCTATTCCAGCCTCGCGGGGCTCTCGATACCCGGATCGCGGTGAGCCCGTGCCGCCCTTACCTGGGCGCCCGCCGAGCCTGCAGGTAGGCGGCCCGTAGCGCCGCTACGAGCCGGTCATCCACCAGCCCAGGCGGATTGCCCGAGAAGTTCAACTTGTGATCGCGGCGGAACGCATCGACGGCGGCGATGGTCTCGGCGTCGAATTGCGCGTAGTCGCGCGCGAAGGCCGCCGCGGCGGCGCGCGCGTCGCCCTGGAGGGCATCGGCTCGCGCCGGGTTCGATGCCCGCAGCGCCTGCATCTCGCGCGCATTCGGCGCTTTCGGCGCCTCGGGGAAGGCCGCGAGCGTCGGCCGCCACGCGCCCACGGCATGCAGCATGCGCTTCAGCTCCACGACGTCCGGCCCTTCGACCTGTGAAAACGTGCGATACCCGAGGCGGCGCTGTGTGGTGTAGTAGATGCGCTTCATCTCACCCACCGGCTCGGCGTGTTCGCCGACGTCGATGGCGAGCGCGATGTAGTCGTTGCCGCGGCCGGGATCGTTCGGGTCGGCGATGCGGATGGCGGCCGACTGCAGGTTGCCCCAGCGACTGTCGCCGCCCTTCGCCTGTCCCGCTTCGAGCGCGAGGATCATGCGTTCGGCAAGCGGCATGCCGCTGCCTTCGGTGGCCTCGAAGACCGTGGCCACGGCCTCGACCACTTCGGGCCCGACCATGATGTTGGCCTGCACGGTGTAGTGCTTCCCCTGGCGGCTGCCCGCCCAGGCGTTGTTGCCCTTGCCGGTGTGGGCGGCGGCGCGGCCCTGCATGTCGATCATGCCGAGCTGGCGCGACTCGCGCGCGGCGTCGGCCGCGAGGAGCTGCGCGATGGCGTCTTTCGGCTCGACGCCCTTGGCCATGAGGTCCAGGCCACGCACGCCGTACTCGACCATGGTCGAGGCCTGCGTGCAGACGGCGCCGATCCCGGCACGCACCCAGGGCACGGCACGGCCCACGAACGGCACCCGCGTCGTCACCGCGGCGCCCGACTGACCGGTGGCCGGGTCGATCGCGCAGAGCGAGAAAGTCGAATATTGCGGGTCGCCCGCTTCGTCCACGGTCACGCCGTCGGCGGCGCGCCAGGGCGAGCGTGTCGTGGGTGACTGACCCGGCTGCCGCGCCTCGGCAGACGGGGCAGGGACAACGAGCAGTGCAAGGGCCAGCACGGTCGTAATACGCGGCATGGGGTCTCCTGGAGGCGTCATTCTACTCACCGGCTGCCCCGACGGCGGTGCAAGGCGCCGGCCGGTATACTCAGCCCGCGGGGGTGACGGCGTGATGAGTCGACGCGAATTCGGGCGGACAGTGGCGGCGGGGCTCCCAGTGCTCGGGGGCGGCGCGTCTGCGGGCCAACCACCGAGCGCCGCCGACGCGCGGGCGCTCTACGCCCGGGCCATCAGCATCGACGGCTTGGCCAATCCGGGCTCGATGAACGTGCCCTGGCCGCCGAAAGGACCACTCACCGAGGGGCAGCGGTTCAACATCGCGAAGAGCGGACTGACCGCCATCAATGCGACCGTCAGCGCCGACAGGGTCGAACCCACGGTGGCGAACATCGCGCTCTGGACCGGTGAGGCGGCGCGCTACCCGACACTGCTCACTGTCATCCGGCGTCACGACGACATCGCGAAGGCGAAATCCGGCGGGCAGCTGGGCATCATCCTGGGCTTCCAGGATACCGAGATGCTGGAGCGCGACCTCGGCCGCCTCGACATGTTTCGCCGTCTCGGCGTGCTCATCATCCAGCTCACCTACAACACACGCAACCTCATCGGCGATGGCTGCCTCGAGCCCGGCGACGCCGGCCTGAGTGTGTTCGGCCGCGACGCCGTGGCGCGCATGAACGAGTTGGGGATCGCGGTCGACCTGAGTCACTGCGGCACGAGGACGACGGCCACGGGCATCGAGGCCAGCACCCGTCCGCCGCTCATCACGCACTCCGGGTGCCGCGAGGTCTATCGGCATCCACGCAGCAAGGAAGACCGCGAACTCAAGGCAATGGCCGACAAGGGGGGCGTGGTGGGCATCTACCTGATGCCGTTCCTCGGCGGTCATCCGGGGCCCGGCAAAGGTGCCACGCCAGAGATGCTGGTGCGTCAGATCGAACACGCCATCGACGTCTGCGGCGTCGATCACGTGGGCATCGGCAGTGACCTCAGCGTCACGCCCATCGAGGAAAGTCCAGAGTATCTGCGCGCGGAGCGCGCCTTCGCCGAAGGGCGCGCGAAGCGGTCGAGCGCCGCGCCCGACGAAGACCGGCAGCTCTTCATTCCGGAGCTCAACCACCCGCGCCGGCTCGAAGGTGTCGCGGAACTGCTGGCCAGGCGCGGGCATCCACTGCCGACGATCGAGAAGATCATCGGGGGCAACTTTCACCGCGCCTTCCGGGACATCTGGACGGACTGAACCCATGCCTCGATATGTCGCCTTCCTCCGTGCGGTAAACGTCGGTGGCCGTCAGGTGAAGATGGACGAACTGCGGGATCACTTTCGCGCTGCTGGCATGTCGGACGTCGAGACGTTCATTGCCAGCGGCAACGTCATCTTCTCTTCGACCGCGACGAATGAGGCGGCGCTCGAGCAGAAGCTTGAAGGGCATTTGAAGAAGGTCCTCGGCTTCGAGGTTCCCACGCTCATCCGCACGACCGCTGACGTGGCGGCCGCGGCCGCGCGCACACCATACTCGGACGCCGAGGTCGCCACCGCCGGCACGTTCGTGGCGGCGTTCCTGCGGGCGCCACTCGACGCGGCGGGCCGGAAGGGCCTGGCCGGGCTCGCGAGCGACGTCGATCGTTTCGTGGCGCACGGCCGCGAGGTCTACTGGCTGGCGACGACGAAACAGAGCGAAACGAAGCTCACAATCGTCAAGTTCGAAAAGGCGGTGCGATGTGCCGCCACCATGCGCGCCATGACGTCATTGCGGAAGCTGGCCGCGAAACACTGCGCCTGAGGCGGTGCGCGCGCCATGCCCACCTTCCAGTTCGAGACCGTGGACGTCTTCACGTCGCAGCGCTTCGGCGGCAATCCCCTGGCCGTCTTCCCGGAGGCCGCGGGCCTGACCGACCAGCAGATGCAGCAGCTGGCGACCGAGTTCAACCTGAGCGAGACGACGTTCGTACTGCCGCCGGCCGACCCCGCCCACACGGCCCGCGTCCGCATCTTCAACCGCAGCCACGAGATGCCCTTTGCCGGGCATCCGATGGTGGGCACGGCCTGCGTGCTGGCGCAGCGCGCCTCCGCGCGCCACGACACATTCCGCTTCGAAGTGCCCGCCGGGCTCGTGACCGTGCGCCTGTCGTACGACAGCGATGGTGTGCGAGGCGCCGAGATCGACGCGCCGCAGACGCTGTCGACGGGCGTCGTGCTCGCGGCTGCCGATATCGCCGCCTGTGTGGGGCTCGTCGAACAGGACGTGCGTGTCTCAGCGCACCCACCGCTCCTCGCCACCGTGGGCAACACCTATGTCATCGCCGAAGTGGCTCCGGCGCGGCTCGACGATGCCGTGCCGGACCTGGCCCAGTTCCGGCGCGTGCTCGATGCCACGCCCGGGCTCTCGGGACGCTTTTCGCTGTATCTCTATGCGCGCACCGGCGAGGGCGCGCTTGCCGCCCGGATGTTCGCGCCGCTCGTCGGCACGTTCGAGGATCCCGCGACCGGCAGCGCCGCGACACCGCTCGCCGCGCTGCTGCTGTCGTTGTCGCGTGAGGAGTCCGCCGCCTTCGCGATCCGGCAGGGCGTGAAGATGGGACGCCCGAGCCTGCTGCTTGCCTCCGCCCGCCGGGCGCCCGATGGCATTCGCGCCAGCGTCGGAGGCTCGTCGGTGCCGGTGCTGTCCGGCACCGTCAGGCTCTGACCGTCAGCGCAGCTCCGCCAGCACCGCGTCGATCATCTTCTTGGCGTCACCGAACAACATCTGGGTGTTGTCGCGGAAGAAGAGCGGGTTCTCGACGCCGGCATACCCGCTGGCCATGCCGCGCTTCATCACGATGCAGGTCTTCGCCTTCCACACCTCGAGCACCGGCATGCCGTAGATCGGGCTCGACGGATCGTCGAGCGCACCGGGGTTCACGATGTCGTTGGCGCCGATGACGAGCACCGCGTCGGTCTCGGGGAGGTCGTCGTTGATCTCGTCCATTTCGAGCACGATGTCGTATGGCACCTTCGCTTCGGCGAGCAGCACGTTCATGTGGCCCGGCAGGCGGCCGGCCACCGGGTGGATCGCGAAGCGCACGTTGGCACCCTTGTCGCGCAGGATCTTCGTCACTTCGAAGAGCGGATATTGCGCCTGCGCCACGGCCATGCCGTAGCCCGGCACGATGACCACGCTCTTGGCTTCCTGGAGGATGTCGGCCGTTTCCTTCGCGCTGACGCTCTTCACCTCGCCCTGCGGCTCGCCGTCGGCTTTGGCCGGCGCCTTGCCTTCCTCGGCGCCGAAGCCGCCGAAGATCACGCTCAGGAACGAGCGGTTCATCGCCTTGCACATGATGTAGCTGAGGATCGCGCCGCTCGACCCGACGAGCGCGCCGGTGATGATGAGCAGGTCGTTGTTCAACATGAACCCGGCGGCCGCCGCGGCCCAGCCCGAGTAGCTGTTGAGCATCGACACCACGACCGGCATGTCGGCGCCGCCGATGGCCATCACGAGGTGGATGCCGAGCACGCCGGCGACCACCGTCGTCCAGAGCAGCGGGCCGAGCGTGGGGTGGCCCAGGAACTGGCTGGCGAAGAACACACAGGCCGCCACCATGCCGATGTTGAGCATGTGGCGGGCCGGCAGCAGCAGCGGCTTGCTGCCGATGAGGCCCTGCAGCTTGCCGAAGGCGACGAGCGAGCCGGTGAAGGTGACGGCGCCGACGAACACGCCGACGAACGTCTCGATCTGGTGGATGGTGGCGGCGACCCCTTCGTGCACGACGTTCGGGTCGAGCGTGCCGCCGAGGCCGACGAGCACGGCGGCGGCGCCGACGAAGCTGTGCAGGATGGCGACGAGCTGCGGCATCGACGTCATCTCGACGCGGGCCGCGAGCACGGCGCCGATCGCCGAGCCGATCGCCATCGCGCCGGCCATCACCGGATAACCGCCGGCCTTCGGACTGAGGGCGGTGGCGACGGCGGCGATGATCATGCCGACGATGCCGAACAGGTTGCCGCGGCCGGCGGTCGCCTGCGCGGAGAGGCCGCTCAGGCTCATGATGAACAGGAGCCCGGCGACGATGTACGCAACGGTCACGAGTGATTCAGGCACGGCTCGGGGCCTCGCTAGCGGCGGAACATCCGCAGCATGCGCTGCGTGACCATGAAACCGCCGACGATGTTGATCGTGGCGAGGAGGATGGCGCTGGCGCCGAGGATCACCATGAGCGATCCGGTCGGCCCGTTGAGCTGCAGCATGCCGCCCACGAGGATGATGCCGCTGATGGCGTTGGTGACGCTCATGAGCGGCGTGTGCAGCGCCGGCGTGACGTTCCAGATGACCTGCCAGCCGATGACGACCGACAGCGCAAAGACGGTGAAGTGCGAAAGGAACTCGCCCGGCGCCACGAGGCCGAGGCCCGTGAGCAGCACCGCGGCCACGAGCGCCGCGACGGCCGATCCGGTGCCGC
>JAEUQR010000032.1 GCA_016789705.1 Acidobacteriota bacterium | reverse complement strand
GCGTGACCCGCATCAGCCGCGACGAGGGCTGGCTGACCTTCCACATGAGTGACCCGGCGGCCATCGCGCCTGGCGCCAAGCCCGTGGATCCGGCTGCCGCGCCGATGCTCGACGAAGACGCGACGCGGGCGGTGCTGGCGTATCTGCGGCGTCTGCGCGCCGGGGCGACGCCGCCGGAAGTGCCGGCGGCATCGGCGCGCGTGGTGAAGACGCTCGGGACGCGCTGTGTGGCCTGCCACCTCATCGACGGTGATGGCGGCGACACCGGACCGGACCTGACGCACATCGGCGCGCGCCGTGATGCCGAGGCGATCCGGCGCATCGTGACCGACCCGAACGACGAGTACGGCGACTCGATGATGCCGGTCTACGGTCCGCGTCTCGGCGCCGACGTCATCGCCGGCATCGGCGACTACCTGGCGGCCAGGAAGTAGCGGGCGCCCGGGCGATCAGGGGGCGGGCGGCGCCGCCGATTTCGGCGACGCCTCGCCCTGATGGCAGGTGTAACAGGTGACGCGCCCGAGCGTCGACTCGCCCTCGGCAGGGACGTAGGCGGGGAAGTATTTCTTGTTGAGGGCCCGCGTCATCTCGATCATGCGGCGCGCGATCGCCTTCTTCGGATTGTCCTCACTCGCGAAGTTGCCACGCGTGTGGCAACCGCCGCAATTCATGCCGACGCCCTGGACGAAGTGCCGCATCTCGGTTTCGAACTGCGGCACCGTGAGGCCCTTGAGCACCGTGATCGTGGCGCTCTCGGCGATGGCCGGCTGCATGGGCGCCGACTGCGCCGCCGCGAAGGCCGGCACGACCAGGGCGAAGGCGGCGACCAGGGCCGCCACGGCGTGACGAATGCGAATCATGCTCACCATGCCATGGCTCCCGGCCCCGCGCCCTGCTTCGGCACCTGCGCGCCCTGATGGCACGTGTAGCAGGTGACGCGTCCCAGTTTCGACTGTCCCTCGCCGGGCGTGTGGCTCGGGAAGTTGTCGGCGTTGAGCGCCATCGTCAGTGCCAGCATGCGGCGGGCCGTGTGTTTCGGCCGCTTCTCGTCGCTCGCGAAGTTGCCCTGCACGTGGCAGTGGTCGCACTTCACACCGAGGGCCTCCGCCATGAGACGCATCTCGGCGCGCACCTCGTCGCCGGTCCAGCCCTTGAGGGTCTTGATGTTCTCGAGCGGGCGCGGACGCCGCGGGGGCTGCGCGCCCGCGGTGGACGCCAGGCAGAGGGCCACGGCGGCCATACCAGCCAGGAACAGGGCGCGGAGCGCCGGACCACCGGGTGTCATCACTTCGTCTCTCCGAAAATCACTTCCGCGTCGGCCTTGACGCGGGCCGGCTGCGGCGCGTTGTAACCGGTGTAGGCGGCCGGCGTCTTCCAGGTGGCCACGACATCGTCCACGGACCGTCCGGCCCGCTTCGCGGCCTGCACCGCGGTCACGAACTCGCGGATGAAGGCCGCGTAGGTCGCGACGTCCGCCGGCGTCATCGTGACGGCGTTATGGCCGTTGATGATGGTCGTCACGCCGGGCACCGCCGCCGCTTTCGTGAGCGTATCGGCGAAGGCCACGCCGCTGCCGCCGTTGTTGAGGTCCATGATCGGCAGGTCGCGGGTGGGGAAGGTGTCGCCGACGTGCATCACGCCGAGGGCGGGGAAGACCACGTAGGTGTCGCCCCCGGTGTGCGCGCGGCCGAAGTAGTGCAGATCGATGCGGTCGGCGCCGCTGTTGATCGTGAGGGTGTCACGGAACGTGCGGCTGGGCATGCCGCGGCCGCCGTTGGCGGTGAAGATGTTCGGCTGTGGTCCGCTCTGCAGGGCGTACACCGGATTCGATTCCTGCATGTAGCGCCTGGTGTTCTCGTGGGCCACGACCTCGACCGCGGCGGGGAACTCCACCTGGCCGTTCGTATGGTCGTAGTGCGTGTGCGTGTTGATCACCATCGTGACCGGCTTGTCGGTCACCGTGCGGATGGCATCGAGGAGCGGCTGGCCCCACCCCGGCAGCTTCGTGTCGACGACGACCGCGCCCTTCGCCGTGAGGAAGAGCGCCGTGTTGCCACCGCCGCCCTTGAGCACGTAGAGCGTGTCGCGCACCTTGTCGACCGTCACGACCTTCGGGGCGGCCGGGGCCTGCGCCGCGGCTGCCGCCATCGAGCCGAGCCCCGCGGCCGCCACTGCTGCCAGGATCCACACGCGCGTCGTCATTGCTCCTCCAGGCGCCGCCGCGGCGGCACGATTGGGCATTCTACGCGGGGAGTCCGCTCTTCGCCACCGCCCGCATCGCCTCGACGAAGGTGTCGATCTCCTCGAGCGGTGTGTAGATGTTCGGCGTGACGCGCAGTGCGCGGTACGACAGTTTCGCGTCGTCGGGATTGTCGTGGCCGATCGCCGTGATGACGATGCGGTACTTGTCCCACAGGTGCGTGACGAGCTTGCTCGTGTCGACGCCGTCGATCGACACCACGGCGAGGCCCCACGTCTGGCCCTCGGCGAGATTCGAATGGATGCGGATCTTCGGCACGTCCTTGAGTGCGTTGGCCCAGCGCAGCGTGAGGTAACGCAGCCGCGCGGCCTTGCGCTCGATGCCGATGGCCTGGTGGAACGCCAGCGCCTCGTTGATCGCCGCCTTCGGTCCCACCGGATGTGTGCCGATCTCCTCGAACTTGCGGATGTCGGTGTCGCGCGTCGCCGGCGCCGCCTGCAACGGCCACGTGGACGCGATGCGCTCCCGCCGGACGTACAGCATTCCCGTGCCCATGGGCGCCAGCAGCCACTTGTGCAGCGACACGCCGTAGTAATCCATCCCGAGATCGCGCAGCTTGAAGGGGAAATGGCCGAGCGCATGCGCGCCGTCCACGATCGAGATGATGCCGCGCGAGCGGCAGAGCTCGCTCAGTTCCTTCACGGGGAAGAGCTGCCCCGACTGATTGGTGATGTGGCAGAAGTGCATCACCTTGGTCTGCGGCACGATGGCGCGCGCCAGGCGCCCGAAGAGGTCTTCGCCGTTGGTCGGCACCGGGAAGTCGATGCGCGTGAGCTTGATCTTGTCGCGGCGCACGCGCTGGTCCCACGTGGTGAGCATGCGGCCGTAGTCCTGTTCGGTCGTGAGGACCTCGTCCCCCGCCTTGAGGTCGATGCCGTTCTGCGCGATCTGCAGCGATTCGCTGGAATTGCGGGTGATGGCGATCTCTTCCGGATCGGCGCCGAACTCCTGGGCGAGGCGCCGGCGGGTGGTCTCCACATTCCGCTCGGTCATGCCGCGGTGGTAGACCGGCGCCTGATTGGCCCAGTCGTCGTAGCGCTTGCAGGCCTCGTGCACCACGGTGGGCGCCGGGCTCGAATTGCCGTTGTTCAGGTTGATGATCGTGCGGTCGAGGGTGAAGGCGAACTGGATCTCGCGCCAGTAGTCCTCGTCGGCCGCGATCTGCGCCGGCGTCCGGCCGCCGGCGGCGGCCTGCGCGGTGAGCGCCGCGACCTCGTCGATCCCGAAGCGGGCAGTGGCGAAGGCGGCGCCGGCGGCGCCGCCGGTCAGGCGGAGAAAGGATCGACGGCTGCGCATGGGAAAAGCCTCCAGGCGGGGAAGTGTAGGGGCAGGGGCAGGCGGGCGCAACCGTCGCAGGGATGCCGTCATGGGCCGTGACGGCGCGTAGTGTGAATTCCTGCGCAACTGTCAGAAACCGAGCTATAATCGGCAGCTCCCTCACGGGAGACCGCGAAAGCGGTGCCGGAGGCAGAATCTTCAACGGTTCGCTCCGGGGACTTGCATTGCCAGTGAGAGTCTGTGCTATGCTCGTCAGGTTCTCGTGGTCCTAGGACACCCTATCTAGGACCGTCCGCTCCTCGTAGCGTCGACATTTCCCCGGTTTGCGGGGGCGACCACGATCGGAGCACCGTGACGCCGTCAGTCGCGCGCCGAGTCACCCTCGGAGCGTGGTGCGTCCGCCGGTGCCGCAGATTCGACAGTCAAGGGTAGTTGCGCGTCAGGTGCCAAGCCGCGAGGCTTTCAGGCCTGAGGCCACACGATCGCCGCCGGCGTATGGCGGTGCTTGTCGTGTCAGCAGTTTTGAAGATCTCGCCCGCCGTCCCTGGCCGGGCGATGCGATGGCGTGAGCCGTCGCAGGGCAGCGCGGGCCTGACGAACGCCGCGCGAGTGGAGAGATCGTGCCGACGATCAGCCAATTGGTCCGCAAGGGCCGCGACGCGGTGAAGTGGAAGACGAAGAGCCCGGCGCTGCAGGAAAGCCCGCAGAAGCGCGGCGTGTGCGTGCGTGTGTTCACGCAGACCCCGAAGAAGCCGAACTCGGCCCTCCGCAAGGTGGCTCGTGTCCGCCTCACCAACAAGATCGAAGTGACGACCTACATCCCGGGTGTCGGTCACAACCTGCAGGAGCACTCGCTCGTGCTCATCCGCGGCGGCCGTGTGAAGGACCTCCCGGGCGTGCGCTACCACGTGGTGCGCGGCACCCTCGACGCGGTCGGCGTGCAGGGCCGCAAGCAGGGTCGGTCGAAGTACGGCGCCAAGCGCCCGAAGCAGTAGGAACGACGTTATGCCTCGCAGACGAATTGTAGCTAAGCGCGAACTTCCCGCCGACGGCGTCTACGGCAGCCCGCTCGTCACCAAGTTCATCAACTGCATGATGAGCGACGGCAAGCAGTCGACGGCGATGAGCATCGTGTACGGCAGCTTCGACATCATCAAAGAGAAGTCGGGCGACGATCCGGTCAAGATCTTCAAGAAGGCCCTCGACAACGTGAAGCCTTCGCTCGAGGTGAAGTCGCGGCGCGTCGGCGGCTCGAACTACCAGGTGCCGATCGAGGTCAATCCGAACCGCCGCCTGTCGCTCAGCATCCGCTGGCTGGTCGGCTACGCCCGTTCGCGTGGCGACGGCAAGACGATGCAGGAAAAGCTGGCCAACGAACTGCTGGACGCGGCCAATCTCCGCGGCGGCGCCGTCAAGAAGCGCGAAGACACGCACCGCATGGCCGAGGCCAACAAGGCCTTCGCACACTACCGCTGGTAAGGGCGTCGCAGATCCATGGCTAGGCAAGCACCACTCAACCGGACGCGCAACATCGGCATCATGGCCCACATCGATGCCGGCAAGACCACGACGACCGAGCGCATCCTGTTCTACACGGGCATCACCTACAAGATCGGCGAGGTGCACGAAGGCACCGCGGTGATGGACTGGATGGAGCAGGAGCAGGAGCGGGGGATCACCATCACCTCCGCCGCCACGACGTGCTTCTGGCGCGATCACCGGATCAACATCATCGACACGCCCGGCCACGTCGACTTCACGGTCGAAGTGGAGCGCTCGCTGCGCGTCCTCGACGGCGCGGTGGCCGTGTTCGACGCCGTCTCGGGCGTCGAGCCGCAGTCGGAGACGGTGTGGCGCCAGGCCGACCGCTACCGCGTGCCGCGCATCTGCTTCGTCAACAAGATGGACCGCATCGGTGCCGACTTCAAGGAGACGCTCTCCCAGATCGGCTCGAAGCTGCAGGGCAACGCCGTCGCCATCCAGCTGCCGATCGGCGCCGAAGACCGCTTCAAGGGTGTCGTCGACCTCGTGCGCATGAAGGCGCTCGTCTACAAGGACGACACCATGGGCGCCGACTACGAGGTGCAGGAGATTCCGGCCGACATGCTCGAGGAGGCCAAGGCCTACCACGAGATGCTCATCGAGAAGGCGAGCGAGGCCGATGACAAGCTGCTCGAGAAGTATCTCGGCGGCGAGGCCATCTCCGAGGCCGAGCTGAAGGCCGCGCTGCGCAAGCGCGCCATCGAGTCGGTGCGCAAGGAGCCGGCCCCGTTCGTGCTCGTCATCTGCGGCACCGCCTTCAAGAACAAGGGCGTGCAGCCGATGCTCGACGCCGTCGTCGACTACCTGCCGTCGCCGCTCGATATCCCGTCCGTCAGCGGCACTGACCCGGACGCCAAGGAAGAGGGCACGCTCATCGAGCGGTCGGCCGACGATAAGGAGCCGTTCTCGGCCCTGGCCTTCAAGATCATGACCGACCCGTTCGTCGGTCAGCTCACGTTCTTCCGTGTCTACTCGGGCACGCTGACCTCCGGCTCGTCGGTCATCAACTCGACCAAGGGTAAGACGGAGCGCATCGGCCGCCTGCTGAAGATGCACGCCAACAAGCGTGAGGAAATCAAGGAAGTCAACGCCGGCGATATCGCCGCCGCCGTCGGCCTGAAGTCGGTCACGACCGGCGACACGCTGTGCGACGAGAAGCAGCCCATCATCCTCGAGAAGATGGAGTTCCCCGAGCCGGTCATCTCGCTGGCCATCGAGCCGAAGACCAAGGCCGACCAGGAAAAGCTCGGCCAGGGCATGGCCAAGCTGATGGCCGAAGACCCGACCTTCCGCGTCAAGACCGACGAGCAGACCGGTCAGGTGGTCATCGCCGGCATGGGCGAGCTCCACCTCGAAATCATCGTCGACCGCCTCAAGCGCGAATTCGGCGTCGAAGCAAGCGTCGGCAAGCCGCAGGTCGCCTACAAGGAGACGCTCACGAAGCCCGCTGAAGGGCGCGGCCTCTTCAAGCGCCAGACCGGTGGTCGCGGCCAGTTCGGTGACGCCTCGATCCGCATCTTCCCGCTCGAACCCGGCACCGGCTACCAGTTCGAGAACATGACGGTGGGCGGCTCGATTCCGCGCGAGTTCATCAAGCCGATCGACCAGGGCATCCAGGAAGCGCTCACGCGCGGCATCCTGGCCGGCTACCCGATCGACGATGTCCGAATCGAGCTCTACGACGGTTCGTATCACGACGTCGACTCGTCGGAAATGGCCTTCAAGATCGCCGGCTCCCTGGCCTTCCAGGAAGCGGCCAAGAAGGCCGGCCCGGTACTCATGGAACCCGTGATGCGCGTCGAGGTGGTCTGTCCGAAGGACAACCTCGGGGACGTGATGGGCGACCTGGCGAGCCGCCGCGGCCGCATTCAGTCGCAGGAAGATCGCGGCGGCACGCAGATCATCTCGGCCCGCGTGCCCCTGAGCGACATGTTCGGCTACGCGACCGACCTGCGGTCGCGCACGCAGGGCCGCGCCACCTACTCGATGCACTTCGATCGCTACGAGCAGGCGCCGCGTAACGTGAGCGACGAAGTCATCGCGAGAGTGCAGGGCACGAAGTAAGCCCGGCACCCGAGACACGAGACCGACGAGGAATCAGCACATGGTTGGCGACAAGATTCGAATCCGCTTGAAGGCCTACGACGCGCGGCTGCTCGACCAGAGCACCGGCGAAATCGTGGACACGGCCAAGCGGACGGGTGCGCGGCTGGCGGGTCCGATTCCGCTGCCGACCGAGATCAACAAGTGGACGGTGCTCCGGTCGCCGCACGTCGACAAGAAGTCGCGCGAGCAGTTCGAGGTGCGGACGCACAAGCGGCTCATCGACATCTTCGAGCCGACCCCGCAGACGGTCGACGCGCTGATGAAGCTCGACCTGCCCGCGGGTGTGGACGTCGAGATCAAGGCGTTCGGCAAGGAACACGGCAAGTAGCAGCGGCTAGGTTCTAGCGGCTCACTGGCTAGACAGCAGCTGAGGAATCACGATGGTGAATGGAATCATCGGCAAGAAGATTGGAATGACGCAGCTCTTCCTCGAGGATGGCACGGTCGAACCGGCCACCGTCCTCCAGGCGGGACCGTGCGTCGTCGTGCAGGCGAAGCTGGCGGAGCGCGACGGCTACGAAGCCGTGCAGCTCGGGCTCGTCGGCGGCAAGTACAAAGCCAACAAGGCGATTGCCGGTCACCACAAGGCGGCCAACGTGCCGGCCACCCGCGTGCGGCGCGAAGTCAAGCGCGTCGCCGGCGGCGAGCAGCCGAAGCCGGGTGATTCGGTCGTCGTGGGCGCCCTGTTCAATCAGGGCGAGCGCGTGGACGTCATCGGCACGAGCAAGGGCCATGGCTTCCAGGGCGTCGTGAAGCGCCACCACTTCGGTGGCGGCGTCGCGACCCATGGCTCGATGTTCCACCGCGCGCCCGGTTCGATCGGCGCCTCGTCCTACCCGTCGCGTGTCGTCAAGGGCATGCGCATGGGCGGCCACATGGGCCAGGACCGGGTGACGGTGCGCAACCTCAAGGTGCTGCGGATCGACGCGGACAACAACCTGATGGTCGTGCGCGGCGCGGTGCCCGGGGCCAACGGCGGCTACGTGCTCATCCGCAAGGCCGTCGCGGCCAAGCCCGAGCCGCAGCCGCAGCTGCAGGAAAAGCCCAAGAAGGGCAAGAAGTAGGACGCCATGACCGTAGATGTCGTCAACGCAGAGAACAAGAAGGTGGGCTCGGTCGAGCTCAGCGACGCCGTGTTCGGCGGGCGCGTGAAGACCGACCTGATTCACGCCTCGGTCGTGCGGGCCAATGCCGCCGACCGTCGCGGCACCCACGCCACGAAGACGCGCGGCCTCGTCAGCGGCAGCGGCCGCAAGCCGTGGCGCCAGAAGGGCACCGGCCGTGCGCGCGTCGGCGAGACGCGCACGCCGCTGTGGCGCAAGGGCGGCACCGTGTTCGGGCCGCAGCCGCGCAGCTACGCGTTCACCGCGCCGAAGAAGGTCGAGCTCGGCGGCCTGCAGGCGGCGCTGGCGCAGAAGGCGCAGGATGGCGATCTCGTGATCGTGGATGCGCTCGCCGCGTCGGCCGTCAAGACCAAGGCGGCGGCCACCATGCTGAAGACGATCGGTGTCAACGGCAAGGCCCTGCTCGTGGACGTGCAGCTCGACGAGAACCTCGCGCTGTCGCTGCGCAATATCCCCGGCGTGAAGTTCCTGCAGAGCTCACGCATCACCGCGCGCGACGTCATCGACACGACCAAGGTCGTGCTGACGCAGTCGGCGGTCGAGAAGCTGCAGTCGGCGCTCGGCGCCTAGGCGGGAGACACGGACATGAAGCTCACTGAAGTGATTCGGCGCCCGCTCGTCACGGAGAAGACCACCGTGATGAAGGAAGACGGCCGGACGCTGGTGTTCGAAGTGGCGCGGCAGGCCAATAAGCTCGACGTCAAGCGCGCGGTCGAGAAGCTGCTGGGCCCGAAGGTGGCGTCGGTGCGCACGTCGGTCGCGCACGGCAAGCAGAAGCGTCAGGGCCAGTTCGTCGGCCGGCGCTCCGATTGGAAGAAGGCCTACGTGGTGTTGCGCGAGGGCGAGAAGCTGCCCGAGTTCGCCGACAACGTCTAAGCGTCCACGAGCCTCAGGGATCCGAGAGAGACGGCCATGCCGATTCGCAAGTACAAGCCCACATCGCCGGGACGCCGGTTCCAGACCGTCCAGGTCTTCGACGAGATCACGACCGACTCGCCGCATCGACCCCTCACCGAGTCGCTCAAGCGCTCGGGCGGCCGCAACAGCACTGGTGAGCTCACCAGCTGGTGGCGCGGCGGCGGTCACAAGCGCCTGTATCGCATCATCGACTTCAAGCGCGACAAGAAGAACATCCCCGGCAAGGTGTCGACCATCGAGTACGACCCGAACCGGTCGGCGCGCATCGCCCTTGTCACCTACGCCGACGGCGAGAAGCGCTACGTGCTGCAGCCGCTCGGCCTGAAGGTGGGCGACACGATCATCGCCTCCGACACGGCCGACATCCTTCCGGGCAACACGTTGCCGCTCGCCAACATCCCGCAGGGCACGCTCGTGCACAACGTCGAGCTGAAGCCCGGACGCGGCGGCCAGCTGGCGCGCAGCGCCGGCGCGGCCATGCAGGTGGTGGCGAAGGAAGGCGAATACGTCTCGGTCAAGATGCCGTCCGGCGAAATCCGGAAGATCCTGCAGAACTGCCTGGCGACCATCGGGCAGGTCGGCAACCTCGACTTCGAGAACGTGTCGATCGGCAAGGCGGGCCGCAGCCGCTGGCTCGGCAAGAAGCCGCACGTGCGCGGCGTCGCGATGAACCCGGTCGACCACCCCCTCGGCGGTGGTGAAGGCCGCACCTCGGGCGGCCGTCATCCGGTGACGCCGTGGGGTGTGCCGACCAAGGGCTACAAGACCCGGTCGAACAAGAAGCTCAGCAACCAGTTCATCGTGCAGCGGCGGAAGAAGTAGGCGTTATGAGCAGATCGCTGAAGAAGGGCCCGTTCATCGACACCCACCTTCTCGAGAAGGTGGAAGCCATGAATCGCGCCGGCGAGAAGAAAGTGGTGAAGACCTGGTCGCGCCGGTCGACGGTGATCCCCGAGATGGTGGGGCACACGCTCGCGGTGCACAACGGCCGCAAGTTCGTGCCGGTGTACATCACCGAGAACATGGTCGGTCACAAGCTCGGCGAGTTCTCGCCCACGCGCCAGTTCAAGGGGCACGCGGCCAAGGCCGAGAAGACGGCCTCGTCGGCTCCGGCCGGAGGGAAGAACTGACATGGTGCGCTCGCAGGCAACGGCGAAGTACGTGCGCTCGTCCGCCCAGAAGGCTGGACTCGTGTGCGATCTGATCCGCGGCAAGGACGTCAACCGCGCCCTCTCGACGCTGCAGTTCGCGAAGAAGACGGTGGCGCGTGATCTGGCGAAGGTGCTGCGGTCGGCGGTGGCCAACGCCCGGCAGAAGGAGGGCTTCGGCGGCGACGTCGAACGCCTCTATGTCTCGGCGGCGTTCGCCAACCAGGGCCCGTCGCAGAAGCGCGTTCGTCCCGCTCCGATGGGACGAGCCTTCCGGGTCGTGAAGCGCACGACGCATCTGACGGTGGAAGTGACCGAGCGTCCGCAGAAGATCAAGGCGGTCGGCGACGGCGACACCAGAACCCCGGCGCGGCGAGCCCGCGTCAAGAAGCCCGCGACGACCGCGGCCGCCGAGTAGGACGAGGAGAACGCAGTGGGTCAGAAAGTTCACCCGTACGGGTTCCGGATCGGGTTCAACAAGACCTGGAAGTCGCGCTGGTTCGCCGGCAAGGAGTACGCGGACCTGCTTCACGAGGACCTGGCGCTCAAGGCCGACCTCAAGAAGCGGTTCCAGCACGCCGGTGTCGCGAAGATCGAAATCGAGCGCGCCGCCAACAAGCTGAAGATCGACGTGCACACCTCGCGCCCCGGCATCATCATCGGGCGCAAGGGCACCGAGGTCGACAAGCTGAAGCAGGAGATCCAGAAGCGCACCAAGCGCGAGGTCTTCATCAACATCCAGGAAATCCAGAAGCCCGAGCTCGACGCGCAGCTGGTCGCCGAATCGGTCGCCATGCAGCTCGAGAAGCGCGTGGCGTTCCGCCGGGCGATGCGCAAGGCCGTCGAGTCGGCGCTCCGCTTCGGCGCGCGCGGCATCAAGGTGCGCGTGTCGGGCCGCCTGAACGGCGCCGAGATCGCCCGCTCCGAGTGGTATCTGCACGGGCAGCTGCCGCTGCAGACGCTCCGGGCTGATGTGGACTTCGGCTTCGCCGAGGCGCACACGACCTATGGCCAGATCGGTGTGAAGGTCTGGATGTACAAGGGCGAACGGCTCACCCCGCGCGTGGGCCGCGACGAAGAATACCGCGACCGTCCGCGTCGAGCGGCCGGCGCCCGGGGATAGCGAGACGACATCATGTTGATGCCGAAGAAGGTCAAGTACCGAAAGCAGCAGCGCGGCCGCATGTGCGGCAAGGCGTGGCGCGGTTCGGACGTGTCGTTCGGCGACTACGGGCTCAAGGCACTGGAGCCCTGCTGGATGACCGATCGGCAGATCGAAGCCGCCCGTGTCGCGATGACGCGGTTCATCAAGCGCGGCGGCAAGATCTGGGTGCGGGTGTTCCCCGACAAGCCGGTCACGAAGAAGCCGCTCGAAACCCGAATGGGTAAGGGCAAGGGCGCGCCGGAGGGCTGGGTGGCCGTCGTGCGGCCCGGCAAGGTGCTGTTCGAGATGGAAGGCGTCAGCGAGACCGAAGCGCGCCGCGCCATGGAGCTCGCCGCCGCGAAGCTGCCCATCCTGACCAAGTTCGCGGTCCGGTTCGGCGAGGAGAAGCAGCGATGAAGGCAACGGAACTGCGCGAGCTCGATGCTGACGGGCTGCGCGTGAAGGTGGCGGAGATCGAGGACGAGCTGTTCCGTCTCCGCATCCGCAAGGCGATGGGCCAGCTCGAGAAGCCGGTGGCCCTCCGCGACGCCCGCAAGAACCTGGCGCGCGTGAAGACCGTTCTCAGGGAAAAGGCGAAGTAGCCATGGCCGTGAAGATCGAAATGCAGGGTGTGGTGGTCAGCGACCGCATGCAGAAGAGCGTGGTCGTGGCCGTCAAGCGCCGTGTTCAGCACGGTGTCTACGGCAAGATTCAGAAGCGCACCACGAAGCTGATGGCGCACAACGAGAACGACGACGCGAAGATGGGCGACCTGGTCGCCATCTCCGAATCCAAGCCGATGAGCCGCCGCAAGCGCTGGTCGGTCACGCGCGTGATCGAACGCGCCCCGAAGGTCTAGGAGGAGAGCCGCCATGATTCAGATGCGGACGATTCTCGACGTGGCCGACAACTCGGGCGCGCGCAAGCTCGCGGTGATCAATCCGATCGGCGGATCCACCGGCCGCTATGCGCGCCTGGGTGACATCGTCACGGCGTCGGTGAAGGAAGCGACCCCCGAATCCAACGTGAAGAAGGGCAGCGTCGTGAAGGCCGTCATCGTGCGCGTGCGCAAGGAGCAGCGCCGCAAGGACGGCAGCTACATCCGGTTCGACCGGAACGCCGCCGTGCTGGTGAACGCCGAAGGCGAGCCGGTGGGCACGCGCGTCTTCGGGCCGGTGGCGCGTGAACTGCGCGAGCGCCGCTTCATGAAGATCATCTCCCTCGCGCCCGAGGTGCTGTAGACCATGGCCAAGGTGCGGATCAAGAAGAACGACACGGTGCTCGTGCGGGCCGGCAAGGACCGCGGCAAGCGCGGCCGCGTCCTGCAGGTGCTGCCCGACAAGAGCCGGGTGGTGGTCGAGGGCGTCGGCGTCATCAAGCGCCACACCCGTCCGAACCCCCAGAAGAACATCAAGGGCGGCATTCTCGAGCGCGAGTCGGCCATCCACGTCTCGAACGTGATGCTGGTCGACGCGGAGTCCAACCAGCCGGCGCGCATCGGCGTGCGGGTCGAGGCTGACGGCACCAAGGTGCGCGTCCGCCGCAAGCGGCAGGGGTAAGGCGACATGAGCACGAAGACGAACCGGCTGCGGGAACGGTACCTGAACGACGTGGTGCCGGCGCTGTCGAAGGAATTCGGCTACGGCAACATCATGGCCGTGCCCAAGATCGAGAAGGTCGTCGTCAACATGGGTCTCGGCGAAGCGACGCAGAACGCCAAGCTCATCGACGTGGCCGCCGACGAACTCGGCAAGATCACCGGGCAGAAGGCCTCGGTGCGCCGCGCCAAGAAGTCGATCGCGCAGTTCAAGGTGCGCGAAGGCCAGGCCATCGGCGCCATGGTCACGCTGCGCGGCGACCGGATGTACGACTTCCTGGACCGCCTCATCAGCATCTCGCTGCCGCGCGTGCGCGACTTCCGCGGGGTGTCGGCGCGCGGCTTCGACGGCCGCGGCAACTACACGCTGGGACTGCGCGACCAGCTGATCTTCACTGAGATCGACTACTTGAAGGTGGACAAGGCGCGCGGCATGAACGTGTGCGTCGTGACGACCGCGAAGACGGACGAGGAAGCCCGCAAGCTGCTGCAGCTCCTGGGCATGCCCTTCCGCACGAACTAGGACCCGAGGACTCGAGCAATGGCGACGACTGCGAAGAAGGCTCGTGAGAAGAAGGCGCTGAAGTTCAAGGTGCGCCACCGCAACCGCTGCCGGCGGTGCGGGCGGCCGCGGGCCTACCTGCGGAAGTTCGCGCTCTGCAGACTGTGTTTCCGCGAGCACGCGCTGACGGGCGATGTCGCGGGCGTGACGAAGAGCAGCTGGTAGCTGGCGGGAGCCGGGGCGCGGGCGCCGGCACTCGGGAAGATTGACGAGAGCACGAAGAACATGACTGATCCGATTGCAGACATGCTGACCCGGGTACGGAACGCCGTGGCGTCAAGACACGCCCGCGTGGACATGCCGGCGTCGAAGTTGAAGGCCGAGATCGCGCGGATCCTGCAGGACGAGGGCTACATCGCGGGCTTCAAGCTCGTCGAGGACAAGCCCGTGCGGACCGGCGGGGCAGCGCGGCCGATGATCCGGGTGCTGCTCAAGTACGGCCCGGGCGGCGAGAAGGTCATCAGCGGCATCCAGCGCGTGAGCCGGCCGGGACGTCGCGTCTACGCCGCGGCCGATGGCATCGGTCCGGTGCTCGGCGGCCTCGGCGTGAGCATCCTCACGACGTCGCGCGGCGTGATGACCGGCCGTGCCGCCAAGAAGGCGGGCATCGGCGGCGAAGTGCTCTGTAACGTGTGGTAGTGCCAGGACGGTAGGTCCGGGGTCGACGGACGAGGGATGACGCGGGCACCGTTCCGGTGCCGCCCCCTTCGTGCCCCAGTCCCTGAGGGTTGAAGACATGTCACGTATTGGAAAGAAGCCGATTCCGATTCCGAAGGGCGTCACCGTCAAGGTCGACGCCACGGGAGTCGATGTCAAGGGCCCGAAGGGCCAGATGCGGCAGGCACTGCCGCCGGGCGTCGTGATGGCGGTCGAAGACGGCCACATCCAGGCGCGCCGGGAGCGTCCGGACGACAAGTCGCTGGGCAAGTTCCACGGCCTCGCCCGCAGCCTCGTCGCCAACGCCGTCGCCGGCGTGAACGATGGCTGGAAGCGCGAGCTCGACATCGTCGGCGTCGGCTACCGCGCCGAGGTCAAGGGCAAGCAGGTGCACTTCGCGCTCGGCTACTCTCACCCGGTGATCTTCGACATCCCGGCCGGCATCGAGGTCCAGGTCGACAAGCAGACCCACGTCACCGTGACCGGCGTCGACCGCCAGCTCGTGGGCCAGGTCGCCGCCAACATCCGCTCATTGCGCAAGCCCGACCCGTACCAGCAGAAGGGCGTGCGTTACATGGGCGAGGTCCTGAAGAAGAAGGCCGGAAAGACGGGGGCGTAGGGCCATGAAGATCACCAACAAGGACGATCGTCGTCAGCGGATCAAGTACCGCATCCGCAAACGCGTGCGCGGCACCGCGGCGCAGCCGCGTCTCAGCGTGTTCCGCAGCGTGTCGCACATCTACGTGCAGGTCATCGACGACCTGGCCGGCCAGACGCTGGCCTCGGCCTCGAGCGTCGAGCCGGCGGTGAAGGCGAAGATGACCGACGGGGCGCGCGCCGGCAACAACAAGGGCGCGGGCGTCGTGGGCGAGACCATCGCGGAGCGGCTCAAGGCGAAGGGCATCTCGAAGGTGGTGTTCGATCGGAACGGGTTCCTGTACCACGGCCGTGTGCGCGAGGTGGCCGAGGCGGCCCGCAAGGCCGGACTCGAGTTTTAGGCGAATCGGAAGGCGATGATGCGGACACGCGAACGAATCGATGCGAGCCAGCTCGACATCAAGGACACGGTGGTTGCCATCAACCGCGTGACCAAGGTGGTCAAGGGCGGCAAGAACCTGAGCTTCAGCGCGCTCGTGGTGGTCGGCGACGGCCACGGCGTGGTGGGCTTCGGGATCGGCAAGGCCAAGGAAGTGCCCTCGGCCATCAAGAAGGGCATCGAGGCCGCGAAGAAGGGCCTCATCCGCGTGCCGCTGAAGGGCACCTCGATCCCGCACCCGGTGGTCGGCCGCTACGGCGCCGGCCGCGTGCTGCTGAAGCCGGCCCCCGAAGGCACCGGCATCATCGCCGGCGGCGGCGTGCGCGCGGTGGTCGAATCGTGCGGCATCCACAACGTGCTGACCAAGTCGCTCGGCACGGCCAACCCGCACAACGTCGTGCGCGCCACGTTCACCGCGCTCTCGATGCTCAAGGATCCGGCCCACGTCGCGCGTCTGCGCGGCAAGGATCTCGAGGACGTCGCCGGCGCGACGGCCTAGCAGGACGACGCTGAGGACAACATGTCGAAGCAGCAGAAGACAGTGAAGGTCACCCTGGTGAAGAGCCCGATCGGGTTCAACAAGACCCAGGCGAAGACCGTCGAGGGCATGGGCCTGCGCCGCATCCGTCACTCGGTGACGTTGCTCGACACGCCCGAGACCCGCGGAATGATCCACAAGGTCCGTCACCTCGTGACGGTCGCCGAGTAACGCCCATGGCCACGAATCTCAGCAATCTGAAGCCCGCCAAGGGCTCGAAGTTCACGAAGAAGCGCGTCGGCCGGGGCCCCGGTTCGGGCAGCGGCAAGACGGCGGCCCGCGGTTACAAGGGCGCGCAGTCGCGCTCGGGCTACAAGAGCAAGCGCGGCTTCGAAGGCGGCCAGATGCCGCTGCACCGCCGCATGCCGAAGCGCGGCTTCAACAACATCTTCCGCGTCGAGTACGCGGTGGTGAATCTCGACGCGATCGCCGAGCGCTTCGACGCCGGCGCCGTCGTCAGCCCGGAAACGCTCCGGGCGGTGGGCCTCGTCTCGGACCGCCGCATGCCCATCAAGGTGCTGGCGCGCGGCGAGGTGAGCAAGGCGTTCACCGTGCAGGCGCACAAGTTCAGCGGGAAGGCCGCCGAGAAGATCGCGGCAGCCGGCGGGACGACGGAAGTCCTCGGAAAGCCCGCGGCCTGACGGCCGGTTCCCGGTCAGGCAGTCAGAAGGCGTAGGCCATGCTCGACGCGTTCAAGAACCTCTTTGCGGTCGCCGATCTCAGGAATCGTGTGCTCTTCACGCTCGCGATGCTGGGCGTGTATCGCGTGGGCAGCCACATCCCGACGCCCGGGGTGAACACGGCGGCGCTGGCGCTGCTCGCCGAACAGGCGCGCGGCACGATGTTCGGCTTCTACGACATGTTCTCCGGCGGGAACCTGTCGCAGGTGACGATCTTCGCCCTGGGCGTCATGCCCTACATCAGCGCCTCGATCATCCTGCAGCTGCTCACGGTGGTGTGGCCGTACCTCGAGCGCCTCTCGAAGGAAGGCGAGCTCGGCCGTCGCAAGATCACCCAGTACACGCGCTACCTCACGGTGGTCCTGGCCGTGGCGCAGTCGATGGCCATCGCCATCTATCTGGAGCAGCAGACCAACGTGGCCGGCGGCCTGCCGCTCGTCTACGAGCCGGGCTGGGGCTTCCGGCTGATGTGCATCCTGACGCTCACGACGGGCACCATGTTCGTGATGTGGCTGGGCGAACAGATTACCGAGCGCGGCATCGGCAACGGCATGTCGCTGCTCATCTTCGCGGGCATCGTCGTGAACTTCCCGCGCGCCGTCACGCTGACGTTCGACCAGCTGCGCACCGGCCAGATCGGCCTCATCCGGCTGCTCATCCTCGTGGCGCTCATGGTGGCCGTCATCGCCGCCATCGTGTTCGTGGAACGCGGCCAGCGGCGCATCGTCGTGCAGTATGCCAAGCGCGTGGTCGGCCGCCGCCAGTTCGCCGGCACGAGCACCCACATCCCGCTCAAGGTCAACACGGGCGGCGTCATCCCGGTCATCTTCGCGAGTTCGCTGCTGGCGTTCCCCGGCACCCTCACCGGCTTCTTCCAGGCCGGCGGCTGGGGCGACTCGATCGTCCGGCAGCTGGCGTACGGGATGCCGCTCTACAACCTGCTCTTCGTGAGCCTGATCCTGTTCTTCGCCTACTTCTACACGGCCATCATCTTCAATCCCGACGACGTGTCGGAGAACATGCGCAAGTACGGCGGCTTCATCCCTGGCATCCGGCCGGGCAAGCGGACGGCCGAGCACATCGACACGATTCTCACCCGGATCACGCTGGCGGGCGCCGCCTACCTGTGTCTCGTGGCGCTGCTGCCCGAGTTCATGATCACCGGGTTCAAGGTGGCGCCGATTCCGTTCATCGGTGAACGGCTCGATGCCATCCTGCCGCAGTGGTTCACCAACGGACTGGGCGTCAACTTCTTCTTCGGCGGCACGTCGCTCCTCATCGTCGTGGGTGTGGCGATGGACACCGTCAGCCAGCTCGAGTCGCAGCTCATCATGCGGCACTACGACGGGTTCATGAAGAAGACGCGGATTCGCGGACGGCGCGACTGACGTCATGGCGCTGCGGTTGTTGATGCTCGGCCCGCCGGGAGCGGGCAAGGGCACTCAGGCGGTGCAGATTGCGCGGGATCACGGCGTGCCGAAGATCTCGACCGGCGACATGCTGCGCGACGCGGTGACGTCGGGCAGCGAGCTGGGCCGGCAGGTGAAGGAAACAGTGGCGCGCGGGCAGCTGGTGAGCGACGATCTCATCGTGGAACTCGTGCGGCGGCGGCTGGCCGACGACGACGCCCGCGGCGGGTTCGTGCTCGACGGCTTTCCGCGCACGGTGGCGCAGGCCAAGGCCCTCGACGGGCTGCTCGACGGATGCCCGCTGACGGTGGTGGAAATACGTGTGCCGGACGAAGAACTGGTCCGGCGGGTGCGCGGCCGGCGGATTTGCGAGTCGTGCGGCACGACCGTGTCGGCGTTCGACGGCGAACCGTCGGAAGCCCAGGCGTGCAAGGTGTGCGGCGGACGGCTGGTGCAGCGTTCGGATGACAGCGAGACGGTCGTGCGCGACCGGCTCACGGTCTACTGGCGCGAGACGCAGCCGATGATCGGGTATTACGAGAGCCGCGAGACGTTCCGGCGTGTCGACGGCGCGCGCAGCCCGAAGGATGTGTACGCGGCGATTGCCGAGGCGGTGGCTTCGGTGAGCGGCGGACGGTAGGAACGGCGACGATGATCACCTGTCGATCGGCGGCGGAGCTGGAGCGGCTGGCGCGTGTGAACGCGCTGGTGGCCCGTGTGCTGGCCGAACTGGCGGCGATGATCGCGCCGGGGGTGACGACCGCCGAGGTCGACGCCCTGGCCGAACGGCGGTTGCGCGAGGCGGGGGCGGAGCCGGCGTTCAAGGGATACCACGGGTATCCGGCGACCATCTGCGCGTCGGTGAACGAGCAGGTCGTCCACGGGATTCCGTCATCGCGCAAGCTGGTGGCGGGCGACATCCTGTCGGTCGATCTTGGTGCGAAGATGGATGGGTTCTACGGCGACAGCGCCGTGACGGTGCCGGTGGGAACGATATCGCCGGAAGCGGCGCGGCTCCTCGAGGTGACGAAGCAGTCGCTGCACGAGGCGCTCGCGGTGGTGAAGGCCGGGGCGCGGCTGTCGGATATCGGCGCGGCGGTGCAGCGGCACGTCGAGGCGGCGGGGTTCTCGGTGGTGCGGGAGTTCGTGGGACACGGCATCGGGCAGACGCTGCACGAGGAGCCGCAGATTCCGAACTACGGCACGCCGGGGCGCGGACCGCGCCTGGCGGAAGGCATGGTGCTGGCGATCGAACCCATGGTGAACATGGGCGGCGCGGGCGTGAAGGTATTGAGCGACGGGTGGACGGCCGTGACGAAGGACGGCAGCCTCTCGGCGCACTTCGAACACACGGTGGCGGTCACCGCTGACGGATGCCGGATTCTGACCCGGCACGACGCGGCGGCCAACGCCGCGGCGTAGACGATGACCGGCGAGACGCCGACGTCTCCGCTGGAAGTGGAAGGCGAAGTTCGGGAACTGCTGCCGAGCGCGCTGGTTCGGGTGAGTGTGGAGGGACGGCACGATGTCGTCGCGCACCTCGGCGGAACGCCGGCGCGCAACTACGTCAGGGTCGTCGTCGGTGATCGAGTGAAGCTGGCGCTGTCGCCCACGGACCGGACGCGTGGGCGCATCGTCGAGAAACTGTAGGGACGAGCGATGAAAGTGCGAGCGTCAGTCAAGAAGATCTGCGACAAGTGCAAGGTCGTGCGTCGCAAGGGTGTCGTGCGGGTCATCTGCACGAACGCGAAGCACAAGCAGCGGCAGGGGTAGGACAGGATCTGGGGGCTGGAGGCTGGGGGCTGGGGCTCGAACGAGCCGCGGCACCGGGCTGGCCCTCCCGAGGCGAAAGCAGCTATGGCGCGTATTGCAGGCATTGACCTTCCGCGGACGAAGCGGGTCGAAATCGGGCTCACGTACATCTTCGGGATCGGCGACTACCGGTCCGGGAAGATCCTCGAAGCGGCCGGTGTCAGCGGTGACATCCGCGTGAAGGACCTGACCGACGACGACGTGCGGAAGATCAGCCGCGTCATCGAAGAGCAGGGTGGTGTGGAGGGCGATCTCCGGAAGGAGATCTCCATGAACATCAAGCGGCTGATGGAAATCGGCAGCTATCGTGGCATGCGCCACCGCCGCGGCCTGCCCGCCCGGGGTCAGCGCACGAAGACGAACGCGCGCACGCGCAAGGGGCCGCGCAAGGGCGCGGTTGCCAAGAAGAAGACGGTGTAACCCATGGCCAAGACCGAAGGCGCCAAAGACGCCACCCCCAAGAAGAAGACGTTCAAGAAGCGCGGCGAGAAGCGCGTGGTGCACCACGGCTTCGCGCACATCCAGGCGTCGTTCAACAACACGCTCATCACCATCACCGACACCGAAGGCAACGTGGTGTCGTGGTCGAGCGCCGGCGCCATCGGCTTCAAGGGGTCACGGAAGGGCACGCCGTACGCCGCCACGCAGGCAGCCATGACCGCCGGCAATGTCGCCAAGACGTTCGGCATGCGCTCGTGCGAAGTGCTCGTCAAGGGCCCGGGCTCAGGCCGCGAGTCGGCCGTGCGCGCCCTGCAGAACGCCGGCATCGAGGTGAAGTCGATCCGCGACGTCACGCCGATTCCGCACAACGGCTGCCGGCCGCCCAAGCGCCGCCGCGTCTAGTCGCGCGTTCCCGCATTCAGAGAGAGAAGGACGACGTTACATGGCTCGATATACCGGACCGGTCTGCCGCCTCTGCCGCCGCGAGGGCATGAAGCTGTTCCTCAAGGGCGAGCGGTGCTACACCGAGAAGTGCGCCATCGAGAAGCGCAACATGCCTCCCGGCCAGCACGGCCGTCGCCGCGCGTCGAAGATGGTCGGCTACGGCGTGCAGCTGCGCGAGAAGCAGAAGGTCAAGCGCACCTACGGCGTGCTCGAAGATCAGTTCCGCCGCTACTTCGAAATGGCCGACCGCACCCGCGGCATCACCGGCGAGACGCTGCTCCAGCTGCTCGAACGGCGCCTCGACAACGCGGTGTACCGCATGGGCTTCGCGACGTCGCGGGCCCAGGGACGGCAGCTGGTGCGTCACGGGCACTTCCTCATCAACGGCAAGAAGGTCGACATCCCGTCGTACTCGCTCAAGGCCGGTGATGTGGTGACGGTGCGCCAGTCGAGCCGCGAGAACGCGTCGATTCTGCACGCCGTCGGCGAAGTGAAGGGCCGTGGCATCCCCGAGTGGATCGCGCTCGAAGGCGAGCTCGGCGCCAAGGTGCTCTCGATGCCGACCCGCGCCCAGATCAACCTGCCGGTGCAGGAACAGCTCATCGTCGAGCTCTACTCCAAGTAAGGCGGGGCTCGGGGCCCGCGTTCCGGGGCTCGATACTCACGTTTCGGAAGCACGGCTCCGGGGTCTCCCCGGGGGCGCCCATCACCGGCCCGCAGCTCGACAGACCTGCAGCGGGAGGCCGGTGGTGTTCATGCGCAGGTCTGGAGGCCGGTCTGCCGGCCCGTTGGCGAGAGGGTGAACAGCATGTTGTGGAAGGGTTTCCAGCGTCCCAAGCGGCTCGACTTCGAGCGCGATACGCTCACCGATCGGTACGGCCGTTTCACGGCCCAGCCGTTCGAACGCGGCTTCGGCACCACGGTCGGCAACGCGCTCAGGCGGGTGCTGCTCTCCTCGATCGAAGGCGCCGCCGTGACGGCCGTCAAGATCGACGGCGTGCTGCATGAGTTCTCGCCCATCAAGGGCGTGGTCGAGGATGCGACCGACATCATCCTCAACCTGAAGATGATCCCGATCAAGGTGCACACCGACGCCGCCAAGACGCTGTCTCTGCGCGTCAACAAGGCCGGCAAGGTGCGGGCGGCCGACATCGAGGCTGATGCCGACGTCGAGATTCTCGAACCCGACGCCCACATCGCGACCATCTCCGAAGGCGGCAAGCTGCACATGGAGCTGCGCATCAAGCGCGGCCGCGGCTACGTCGCCGCCGACAAGAACTTCGACGAAGACCTCGGCATCGGCTGGATTCCGATCGACTCGGTGCACTCGCCGGTGAAGAAGGTCAACTATCTGGTGGAGGCGGCGCGCCTCGGCCAGACGACCGACTACGACAAGCTGACCCTCGACGTGTGGACCAACGGCTCGGTGACGCCGCGCGACGCCGTGTCGCTCTCGGCCAAGCTGATTCGCGACCACCTGAGCATCTTCATCAACCTCGACGACGAAGACGAGCCGATCGGCGACGCCGCCGGTGACGCCGTGCGTGCCGGGGGCGCCAACGAGCATCTCGACAAGAGCGTCGAGGAACTCGAGCTGTCGGTGCGCTCGTACAACTGCCTCAAGAACGCCAATATCCGCACCATCCGCGAGCTCGTCCAGAAGTCCGAGGGCGACATGCTGAAGACGAAGAACTTCGGCCGCAAGTCGCTCAACGAAATCAAGGAGATCCTGCAGACCATGGGTCTCGGGCTCGGCATGCGCCTGGACCAGGCGGCGCAGGACTAACGCCGCCGGAACGAGCGGTCAGGACACACTGCCATGAGACATCGAGTAGGACATCGGAAACTGGGCCGGCTGACGGATCATCGCCTGTCGATGCTCCGCAACCAGGCCGAGGCGCTGCTCACGCACGAGCACATCACGACCACGCTCCCGAAGGCCAAGGAACTGCGGCCCTTCGTCGAGAAGATCATCACTGTCGCCAAGCGCGGCGTGAAGGCGGCCGAGCCCAAGGGCAAGACGCTGGCGGCCCGTCGTCAGGTCGGCCGCGACATCCAGAACGACGATGTCGTCACGAAGCTCTTCGGTGACATCGCGCCGCGCTTCATGGAACGTCCGGGCGGGTACACGCGCATCCTGAAGCTCGGGATGCGCAAGGGCGATGGCGCCGAGACCGCACTGGTGGAACTGGTGGGATCGGAGTTCGATCCGAAGAAGGCCGCGGCCGAGAAGGCTGCCGAGGCCGAATCGGGTGAAGCGCCGAAGTCGCAGAAGAGCGTCGGCGAGCGGCTGCGTGCCGCCGCGTCGCGCATCCGCGGCGAGAAGAAGGACGCCAAGGGCGGCGCGCCGAGCAAGGCGTCGAAGCCGGCGCGCGGCGCCGCCAAGAAGACCACGACCCCGCGCAAGGCCGGCGGTTCGTAAGCAGCCAGGCTCGATTCACGACAACGGCCCGAGCGGTGCGAACCGCTCGGGCCGTTCGTCGTTTGTACGGCCGTCCCAACGGCCGACTCACCGGCGCGTGGCCTACGCGTGTTCGCCGGCGTGTGGATGCGCGGCCTTGTGCGCTGCCACGATCTTCGTCTGCAGCGGTGCCGGCACGTCCTCGTAGTGCGAGTACTCCATGTGGTAGCTGCCGCGGCCGCCGGTGACGGAGGTGAGGTGCTGCTCGTAGGTGAGCATCTCCGACATCGGCACCTGCGCGCGGATGACGGTGTTGGTGCCACGCGTGTCCATGCCGGCGATGCGTCCGCGCCGCCCGTTCAGGTCGCCCATCAGGTCGCCGGCGAACTCCGCCGGGGCGTACACCTCGACGTGCATGATGGGTTCGAGCAGGGTAGGGCGGGCGCGGGCCATGCCGTCCTTGAAGGCCAGGTGGCCGGCGGTCTTGAACGACAATTCGTTCGAGTCGACGTCGTGATACGAGCCATCGATGAGGATGGCCTTGAAGTCCACCATGGGGTAGCCGGCGAGGAAACCACGCGCCCGTGATTCGTCGAGGCCCTTTTCCACGGCCGGGATGAACTGCCGCGGGATCGAGCCGCCGAAGATCGCATCCTCGAACGCGAAGCCGCCGCCGCGGGGCAGCGGCTCGAAGCGGACCTTGCAGTCGCCGAACTGGCCGTGCCCACCGGTCTGCTTCTTGTGCCGGCCATGTGCCTCCACCGCCACCGTGATCGTCTCCCGGTACGGGATGCGCGGCGGCTTCAGCAGCACGTCGACGCCGAAGCGCCGCTTGAGCTTGGCCACGGTGACTTCGATGTGCAGCTGGCCCTGTCCGGACAGATGCAGTTCGTTGGTGTTCGGATCGCGCGCGTAGTGGATGGCGCCGTCTTCTTCCTCGAGGCGATGCATTGCGGTGCTGATCTTGTCTTCGTCGCCGCGGGCCTTCGGCTCGATGGCGTACGACAGCACGGGCTCGGGTGACGGCATGGCCGCGAATGTCACGTCGGCCTTCGCCGCGGCGAGCGTATCGCCGGTGCGCGACTCCTTCAGCTTGGCCACCGCGCCGAGGTCCCCGGCGCGCACTTCCGGGACCGGTACCGGGGTCTTGCCCTGCATCAGCATCAGGCTGCCCATCCGCTCATCGACGTCGCGCGTCACATTGCGGACGGTCGAGTCGGACGTCAGCACGCCCTGGTAGACGCGGAAGAGGGTGATGCGGCCGGCGAACTGATCGGCCACGGTCTTCCACACGAAAGCGGCGAGCGGCGCCGTCTCCGACACCGGGCGGCGCACCTCGGCGCCGGTGGCGTCGCGCGCCGCGAAGGTGCGGTCGGCGGCCGCCGGCAGCCAGCTCAGGATGGCATTGAGGGTGGCATCGACGCCGATGTTCTTCAGGGCCGAGGTGCAGACGGCGGGAAAGATCTGGGCGGCAGCAGTGGCCCGCTGCAGGCCCGTGATGAGGTCGTGATCGCTCAGCGAGCCCGCCTCGAAGAACTTCTCCATCAGCGTCTCGTCGGCTTCGGCCACCGCCTCGATGAGCGCCGTGCGGGCGGCCTGCGCGTCATTCATGAGGGCGTCGGGCACCGGCCCTTCCACCGCGGGCCCGCCGTCAACGGGCGCGGTGAACGCCTTCATGCCGACGACATCGACGATGCCCGTGCAGGCCTCGCCTTCGCCGATCGGGAGATGCACGGGGAAGACGTTGCGATGGCACGTCCGGCGCAGCGCGACGATCGAGCGTTCGAGTGACGCGCGGTCGCGGTCGATGCGGCTCAGCACGACGAGGCGGGGCAGGCCCAGATCGTCGGCAGCGGCCCAGGCTTTCTCCGTCTGCACCGCGGGACCCGACACGGCGTCCACGACGATGAGCGCGGCATCGGCCACGCGCAGCGCGGCGCGGGTGTCAGCGAAGAAGTTGGCGACCCCCGGCGTGTCGAGGAAGTTGATCTTGGTCCTGCGCCACTCGGCGTAGGCGAGAGAGGTGCTGAGCGTGTGTTTGCGGGCGATTTCTTCGGGGTCGTAGTCGGTGGCTGTCGTGCCATCGTCCACGCGCCCGAGGCGGTTCACCATGCCGGATGCGAAGAGCAGGGCGGAGACGAGCTGCGTCTTGCCGCACCCCCCGTGCCCTGCGACGGCGACATTCCGGATGCTGGCGGCATCGTAGACCTTCATAGGCCGGACCCTCCGCGTGTCCCTGGCGTCGCGGCCGGCCCGGTGGTGCCGGATGCCGGCCCAAGACGTCTCTTTCCCCGTAGCCTATGCCTTCGCCGGGCGAAGTCAAGGACGATCGGCCGGCCGGGCCGCTATTCGTAGCGCAGGGCTTCGATCGGGTCGAGCCGGGAGGCCCGCCAGGCCGGTAACATGCCGAAGAAGATGCCGACGCCGGCGGAAAAACCGAGGCCGAGGGCGAAGGACCACCACGGCAGGGAAATCGGGAAGCCGGAGATGAGGTTCACGGCGAAACCGATGCCGCTGCCGAACAGGATGCCGAGGACGCCGCCGATCGAGGTCAGCACCACGGCCTCGATGAGGAACTGGAAGAGGATCTCGGTCCGGCGGGCGCCGATGGCCTTGCGCACGCCGATCTCGCGGGTGCGCTCGGTGACCGAGATGGTCATGATCGCCATCACGCCGATGCCGCCGACCATGAGCGCGATGGACGAGATGACGACGAGCGACAGCAGCACGGCCTGCGAGATCTGATCCCAGACCTTGAGGATCGCGTCCTGCGTCACCAGATCGAAGTCATTCGGCTTGTCGAGCGTGAGGCCGTGGCGGATGCGCATCACCGCCTCGACCTCGCGCAGGGCGTCGTCGCGCGACGCCCATTCGTGCGGCACGACCGCGATCATCACCGGGGCGCCGCCGAACGGGCCACTTCTGGCGCGCTCCGAGCCGAACTGCTTGCGCCACGCCGTGAACGGAATGATGACGAAGTCGTCCTGGCTCGGGCCGAAGCTCGGCTGCTTGTCGATGACGCCGACGATCGTGTACCGCACGGCGCCGATGCGGATCTGCTTGCCGATGGGATCGATGCCCGACTTGAGGAACAGCGCCTCGTACGGCCCGTAGCCGAGTACCGCGGTGTTGCGGCGGCGATCCACCTCCTGCTCGGTGAACGAGCGCCCGGCCAGCATCTTCGCGAAGCGGACGTCCACGAAGCGTTCCGAGACGCCCATGATGACGTTCGGCGGCGTGCGGTCGCTGCCGTAGAAGACCCGCTCCATCGTCGGCTGGGGCGGTCCGCCGCCGAGCCACGTGTCGACGAGCGCCACCGAGGGCGCCAGGCGGCGGATGGCTTCGCCGTCGTCGGCGTTGAGCGACGGCCGGCGCAGCAGTTCCAGGAACGACGTCCCGGAGGAGAAGCTGACGGCGCCGAAGCGCTGCACGAAGATGGTCTTCGGACCGAGCGAGCGGATCGAGTCCTTGAGCGACTCGTCGAAGCCGCGGATGAGCGCGGTCATCCCGACGATCGACGTGATGCCGATGACCACGCCGAGCACGGTCAGCACCGAGCGCATCTTGTTGGCCCACAGCGTGTCGAGGGCCATCGCCGCGGTTTCGCGGAGGAGCGACACGCGGGTGCGCAGCCGGCGGATCATTCGCGCCTCAGGGCTTCGATGGGCGCCAGGCCGGCGGCGCGCCGGGCCGGATACCAGCCGAAGAACAGTCCGACGAGGGCCGTCACGAGCACACCGACGACGACCGACCAGGCCTCGATGGCGGCGGGCAGCGGCGTCACCGCGGCGAGGCCTTTGGCGAAGACGGCGCCGAGCGCCACGCCGATGACGCCGCCGGTAATCGAGAGCGTGACCGACTCGGTGAGCACCTGCGACATGATGTCGCGCGACTTGGCGCCGAGCGCCTTGCGCAGGCCGATCTCGCGCGTCCGCTCGCTGACCACCATGAGCATGATGTTCATGATGACGATGCCGCCGACGACGAGCGACAGTCCGACGATGCCGACGAGCACCACGGCAATGCCGGCCGTGGCCTGCTGGAAGATGTCCATGATCGAATCGGACGCGACCAGGCCGAAGTTGTCCTCCTCGCCCGGGCCCAGATGCCGGGCGACGCGGAGCGCCGTGCGCGCCTCATCACGCGCCATCGAGATCTGCGACGGATCGCGCGGCTTGACCATCAGCGAGAGGCTCTGCCGGGAGCCGAAGAGCTTCTGGTACCTCCCGAGCGGGATGACGACGAACTCGTCGAGCGAGTTGCCGAAGAAAGAGCCCTTCTTGGCGCTGACGCCGACGACGCGGAAGGGCACGCCGGCCACCTTGATGGTCTTGTCGAGCGGGTCCTCCGCGCCGAAGAGCCGGTCGGCGATCTGCCAGCCGATGAGCGCGACGGGCCGGCTGCGGGCCACTTCGATCGGACTCATCATCCGGCCGCGTTCGGCGTCGAAGGTCGAGAATTCGAGATAGCGCTCGGTCACGCCCTGGATCTGGATCGACTCGAGCTCCTCGGCACGGTAGGCCACCGACGCGTTCTGCTGCGCCTGCGCCATCACGGCGCCGATCGACGTGCCGAAGCGCTCGATGGCGCCGGCCTCGTCGGCGGTGATCCGCGGGTTGTTCCGCTGGCGGTCGCGCTCGTCCTCGTTGCGGACGATGCCCATGCGGCTGATGGTGAAGGAGTCTGCGCCGAGGTCCGAGACGATGGCGTCGGACACCGCGCCGTTGACGCCGCGGATGAGCGCGACGACGGCGATGATCGACGACACCGCGACGATGTTGCCGAGCAGCGTCAGCATCGACCGGAGCTTGTTGGCCCAGATCGATGACAACGCCAGCTTGACCGACTCCCAGAGCTGCTGCATGGCGGTGCGCCGCGCCGTCTACTTCGGCGCGGCGGCGGTGGCCGGCCGGTTCTCGCGGATTTCGTCGGCGTCGTACAGATTGCGCACGCTCTCGAACGGGCCGGTGATGACGCGGTCGCCCTCCTTCAGGCCCGACGTGACCTCGAAGTAGCGTTCGCCGGCGATGCCGACCTCCACCTGCGTGAAGACCGCCTTGCCGTCGCGAATGACGAACACGCCTTCGACCTCCTTGCGCGTATGGCCCACGGGGAGTTCCAGCGGCGCCGCCGGCGCCGCCGTCTGCGCCGCGGCCCCGAAGCTGAAGCGCGAGGCCGGCGCCGGCCGCAGCCGTGGTACGACCTCGCCCGCCTTGTCGTATTCGATCTCTCGAACGGTGAGCGCCTGAATCGGCACGGCCACGGCATTGGCGCGTGTCGCCGTCGAGATCTCGGCGGTGCAGGTGAAGCCCGGCCGGATCTCCGGGGCGGCTTCATCCAGCGTGACGACGACCTTGAAATTCGTCGCCGTCCGCTGGCCGGTGGTCTGGCCGGTGGTCTGGATCGGGCTGTTGCCGATTTCGGTCACGCGGCCGGCGAACGTCTTGCCTTCGATGGCATCGATGGTGACCGTGGCCTTCTGGCCGATCTGCACGAGCGGGATGTCGGTTTCGTCGACTTCCACCTCCGCTTCGATGACCGACATGTCGGCGACCGTCAGCAGCACCGTGCCGGCGTTGTTCATCGTGCCGACGACGACGTTCTCGCCCTCTTCGATGTTGCGGCGGGTGACGATGCCGTCGAACGGCGACTCGAAGCGCGACTGCGACAGGTTGTAGCGCGTGCTGACGAGGCCAGCCTCCTGCTGCCGCACCTGCTCCTCGCGTGTACGAATCTCCTGGGTGCGCGCGTTGAGATCACTTTCGCGCATCTCGACCTCGGCTTCCGTCTTTTCGAGTGTCTCGCGGGTGGTCAGGCCGGCGGCCCAGAGCTCCTGCTGGCGCTTGAGCGCCTGACGGGCCACGTCGAGGCTGGCCCGCGCGCTCTGCACCTGCACGCGTGCCTGCTCGAGGCCGGTGCGCGCACCGGCCACGCCGGCTTCGTCACGGCGCACCGCGCTCTGCGCCGCAACCGGGTCGATCTGGAGCAGGAACTGCCCGGCCCTGACGCGATCGCCTTCGCGTACGCCGATGCTCGTCACCCGGCCCATCGTCTGGGCGCTGATGTTGACCGACCGCTTGGGCTCGATCTTGCCCGAGGCCGACACCAGCGCTTCGAGGTCGCGCCGCTGGACCGCTTCACCCGTGACGAGCGTGCCCTTCTCCTGCTTCGAGCGGGCGTAGACGCCCCCGGCCACGCCGGCCACCACCAGGATTGCGACGACCCACGGCCATTTTCTGCGAAACACGATTACGACCCTCCCGTCAGCACGACGAGTGCGGCGATGACGCCGGCCACGCCGACATAGATACCAAGCAGCGGCAGCACGAAGTTCCTGGCCGGCCGCCCGGCGAGCACGGCACAGCCGATCGCGAGCAGCCAGACCCACCACAGGCCGAAGAGCTCGACGGTGCCGAAGAATCGGGCCGGCAGGGAGCCTTCGTCGAAGAAGGGGAGCAGTGCCGCGAGGTTGAACGGACTGGTGAGCGACTCGCGCACGAAATGCACGGGCGTGGCCACGACCTGCTGGGCGACGAGCGCCGCACTGGCATGAACGGCGACGCTCAGGGCGGCCAGCCAGCCCGGGCCCCGGCGGCCGAGCCACAGGTAGAGCCCGGCGGCGACGGCGAGCGTCACGGCAGGGAAGAGCAGCGCCCTGCCGCCGCTTGACAGGTAGATCCAATACGGCGGGTTCGCCTGGAGCGCCGCATAGCTCGCGTCGGTCACCGTGCCGCCGATCGCTTCGACGACGCGCACGCGCTCGTCGACGAGCGCCTGGCGCCCGACCGGTCCGCTGAGTAGCAGCCAGGCCGCCCCAGCCCAGACGGCGAGCAGCACGGCCCAGGTGCCGATGACCTGGACGGCCGACGCCGAGCGCGCGGCCGCCATGGCCGCGTGCGGCGACGTGCATAACTGTAAAAGGCGACCGGCGAGGGAGATGGCCGGAGGGTTGCTAGGTAGTGACATTCGTCGGGGTGGAGGCGCGCGCCTGCTGCCAGTGTACTACGCGGATCCGCGGCCGATTGTTTCGCACCCTGGCTGTCAACTCGCTGATATCGATGGACTTCCACGCCCCTGGGCCCGCGCAGACGCCGTCCCGCCGCCGCCGCGGACGGGCGGCGCCCGTTTGCGGCATCGTGCCAACGAATGCCGGAACTGTAATCGTTCGTGCTGTCACGTCACGTTTTCGTCGGCGGGCGAGCCGGCCGGCCCCTTTGGTGGGCAGAGCGACCGTGGAGGGGGCCGATGCCTCTGCACGAAACGGCATGCCACGGCGCGACATCCGCCGCGACGGCGCCTCGGCGCTCTCTGAAGTGCGACCCGGTCATGACCGAAAAGGTAATGGGGCGACAGGTCTGACATACCCGTTCGGACACTGACGGCCCAAGGCGGACGACCACGACATGGCGGTACGGATCGGGGAGCTGCTCCTCAAGGAGAAGCGGATCACCCCAGAACAACTCCAGGAAGCGCTGAGCTACCAGCGCCAGAACGGCGGCAAGCTCGGCGCCAATCTGGTGAAGCTCGGCTTCGTGAAGGACGAGGAGATCACGTCGCTGCTTTCGAAGCAATACGGCGTGCCGTCCATCTCGCTGAACCAGTTCGAGATCGATCCGGCGGTCATCAAGCTCGTCCCGGCCGAGACCGCCCACAAGTACCAGATCATCCCGCTCAGTCGCGTCGGCGCCACGCTCACGATCGCGATGACGGACCCGACGAACGTCTTCGCACTCGACGACCTGAAGTTCATGACCGGCTACAACGTCGAGCCGGTCGTCGCGTGGGAAACCGCCGTTCTCGACGCCATCCAGAAGTATTACGGCGCGCCCGGCAGTGGCAACAAGAACACCCAGAAGGTGGTGGAAGCGCCGCCGGGCGAAAGCGCGCTCGACATCGCGACGCGCGCGATGTCCGAGATGCCGATGCTCGACGCCGACGACGTCGAGGTCCTCGAGGAACTCGAGGAAATCAGCGCCGAACTGCTGACCCGGCAGGGCGAAGAAGCGCCGGTCATCAAGCTCGTGAACGTGATCCTGATGTCGGCCATCTCCAAGGGCGCGAGCGACATTCACATCGAGCCCTACGAGAAGGAATACCGCGTCCGCTACCGCATCGACGGCCTGCTCTACAACGTCATGAGCCCGCCGCTCAAGATGCGCGACGCCATCACCTCGCGCATCAAGATCATGGCGAAGCTCGACATCGCCGAGAAGCGCCTGCCGCAGGATGGCCGCATCAAGATCCGCTTCTCCGACGCCGGCACCCAGCGCGACATCGACTTCCGCGTCTCGTGCCTGCCGACGCTCTTCGGCGAGAAGATCGTCATGCGTCTGCTCGATCGCACCAAGCTCATGCTCGACATGACGAAGCTGGGCTTCGAACCGGAATCGCTGGCCAAGCTCGAGACCCAGATCGCCAAGCCGTGGGGCATGGTGCTCGTCACCGGGCCGACCGGCAGCGGCAAGACCAACACGCTCTATTCGTCCATCTCGCGTATCAACACGATGGACACGAACATCATGACCGCGGAAGACCCGGTCGAGTTCAACCTCGTTGGCGTCAACCAGGTGCAGGTGCGCGAGAGCATCGGGCTGAACTTCGCCGCCGCGCTGCGCAGCTTCCTCCGCCAGGACCCGAACATCATCCTCGTCGGTGAAATCCGCGACTTCGAAACCGCCGAAATCGCCGTCAAGGCCGCGCTCACCGGCCACCTCGTGCTCTCGACGCTGCACACGAACGACGCGCCCAGCACGATCAACCGCCTCATGAACATGGGCATCGAGCCCTTCCTGGTGGCCAGCTCTCTCAATCTCGTCTGCGCGCAGCGTCTCGTGCGCCGCATCTGCACCAACTGCAAGATCGACGACCCGTTGTCGCCGGCCGCGCTCGTCAACGTCGGCTTCACGCCGGAACTGGCCGAGACGGTCGTGCCGAAGAAGGGCAAGGGCTGCGAGAAATGCAACCACACGGGCTACAAGGGTCGCGTCGGTCTCTATGAAGTGATGGAAATCGGCGAGGAGCTGCGCGAGCTCATCCTCGTCGGCGCCTCGGCCATCGAGCTCCGCCGCAAGGCAATCGAAGAGGGGATGATCACGCTGCGCGGCAGCGGTCTCCGCAAGATCACCGACGGCGTGACCACGATCGAGGAAGTCGTCCGCGAGACGGTCAAGTAGGACTGGGACCACGGACTCAGGGACCAGGGACAAAGGACTCAGGGACACATACGATGGCGACGCTGCCAGAACTGCTCAAGACCACGGTGGAGCTCAACGGATCCGACCTCCACCTCTCCATTCAGTCGCCGCCGGTCGTGCGCGTGCACGGCGAGCTGCGCCGCCTCGAGCATCCGGAACTGACGCCGTCCGACACCAAGACGCTGGCCTACAGCGTGCTCACCGACGCGCAGAAGAAGCGTTTCGAGGAGACCCAGGAACTCGACTTCTCCTTCGGCATCCGCGGCCTGGCCCGTTTCCGCTGCAACCTGTTCAACCAGCGCGGCGCCGTCGGCGCCGTCTATCGTCTGATTCCCGAACGGGTCCGGCCCTTCGATGAACTCGGGTTGCCGCCGGTCATCGGCAAGCTGGCGGAACGTCCGCGCGGCCTCGTCCTCGTCACCGGCCCGACCGGCAGCGGCAAGTCGACGACCCTCGCCGCGATGATCGACAAGATCAACAACGAGCGAAAGGGGCACATCCTCACCATCGAGGACCCGATCGAGTATCTGCACCAGCACAAGGGCTGCCTGGTCAACCAGCGCGAGGTCCACAGCGACACGCAGAACTTCACGAACGCGCTGCGGGCGGCGCTGCGTGAAGACCCCGACATCGTCCTCGTCGGCGAAATGCGCGACCTCGAAACGGTCGAATCGGCGCTCCGTATCGCCGAAACTGGCCATCTCACTTTCGCCACGCTGCACACCAACTCGGCCTCGTCGACGATCAACCGCATCATCGACGTCTTTCCGGCGCACCAGCAGTCGCAGGTGCGCGTGCAGCTCTCGCTCGTGCTCGAGGGCATCGTCTGTCAGTCGCTGCTGCCGCGCACCAACGGCCAGGGCCGTGTGGTCGCGCTGGAGATCCTGGTGCCCACGCCGGGCATCCGCAATCTCATCCGCGAGGACAAGATCCACCAGATCTACTCCGCGATGCAGGCCGGACAGGAGAAGCTCGGCATGCAGACGATGAACCAGTCGCTCGTCACGCTGCACCAGCGGCGCCTGATCTCGACCGAAACGGCCATGAACGCGTCGTCGCTGCGCGACGAGCTCACCGAGATGATGAACCGCGGCGTCGGGGTCGTCGCGGGCGCGGGCATGGGACGCACCACTCCCGGGGCGCGTCCCCCGCTCACACGGTAATCCGGCCAGGCACGCAGGCTCCCCCAGGAGACGAGGAACATGCCGACTTTCGCATTCTCCGGCCGCACGCGCGGCGGTGAGACCATCAGCGGCGAGCGTATTGGCGACACCATCGAATCGGTGACCAACGCGCTGCGCCGCGAGCAGATTCTGGTCACCAAGATCGCGGCCGTCGCCGCCAAGGCGGTCGCGGCTCCGAAGAAGGCGCGCGCCAGGTCTGTCAACCCGAAGAACCTCGCCGTCTTCACCCGCCAGTTCTCGGTGATGATCGACGCCGGTCTGCCGCTCGTGCAGTGTCTAGACATCCTGGGGAACCAGGAGGAAGACAAGAACTTCTCGGCCGTCATCCTGGCCACGCGGTCGGACGTCGAAGGCGGCGCCTCGCTCGCCGACGCGATGAAGCGGCATCCGAAGACGTTCGATCCGCTCTTCACCAACATGATCGCCGCCGGCGAGGCGGGCGGCATCCTCGACACGATTCTGAAGCGGCTGGCGACTTACATCGAGAAGGCCGTCAAGCTGAAGTCGCAGGTCAAGTCGGCCATGATCTATCCAGTCGCGATCATCGTGATCGCCGGCCTGGTGGTGACCGTCATCCTGTGGAAGGTCATTCCGACCTTCGCCACGCTGTTTGCCGGCCTCGGCGCCGAACTGCCGTTCCTGACGCGCATGGTCATCGCCATGAGCAACCTGCTCGTGCAGTTCATGCCGTTCATCATCATGATCATCGGCGCGCTGGCGTTCGCGTTCCGCCAGTACTACGCGACCGAAGGCGGCCGCCGCGTCGTCGACGGCATCGTGCTCAAGCTGCCCGTGCTCGGTCCGATCATGCGCAAGATCGCCGTGGCCCGTTTCTGCCGCACGCTGTCGACACTGATGACCTCGGGCGTGCCGATTCTCGACGGCCTCGAGATTACGGCGAAGACCGCCGGCAACGCCATCATCGAAGACGCGCTTTTCGAAGTGCGCCGCAGCATCGAACGCGGTGAGACGGTGGCCGGGCCGCTCAAGACGACCGGCGTCTTCCCCGGCATGGTGGTGCAGATGATCGGCGTCGGCGAGGCGACCGGCGCACTCGACACGATGCTGGCGAAGATCGCCGAGTTCTACGAAGAGGAAGTGGACACCGCGGTGGCCGGCCTCCTCACGCTGCTCGAGCCGGTCATGATCGCGTTCCTCGGCATTGTCGTCGGCGGTATCGTCGTCGCGATGTACCTGCCGATCTTCGGCCTCATCAGCCAGCTCACGTAAGCGCGGGATGTCGGCGCTCAGGCCGCGGCTGTCGAGACTGGTCGCCGTCCGACTCGGGGCGGCGACCCTGCTCGCCGTCTTCGCGCTCGCCCTGGCGGCCGCCGGCTCCGGGCTGTGGCCGCTGTCGCGGGCGACGGTGGCCCTGGCCGGGCTCTTCGCCGTCGCCCTCATCGACGCGGCGACGGTGCGGTTCGCCGACCGCTTCGCGGTGACCGCCGACGTCCACTTCGCGCTCGACGCGGCGCTCATCTCGGCCTACGTCTACGCCACGGGCGGTGTGGCCTCGGTGTTCACGCCGCTCTACGCGCTGCCGGTCGTGGCGTCGGCCGGTGTCCAGTACCGCCGGGGCAGTGTGCGGGCGGCGACGCTCGCCAGCCTCTGCTTCGTGGCCATCGTCCTGTCGCAGTACTGGTGGCCCGGGACGGCGAGCGTGCTCGACGGCCTGCCGCCGGCGGATGTCGCCTGGGTCACAGTGGGCATCAATGTCTTCGCCTTCTACGCCGTGGCGTTCCTGGCCGGACAACTCGCCGAGAACCTGCGCTGGGCCGACGTGGCCGTGGAAGCCGCGTCAGAGAAGATCGCCGACCTCGAGGCCTTCAACCGCAACGTCATCGACCATCTTGCCAACGGGCTCACGACGATGGACGCGAACGGCCGCGTCATGAGCTACAACCGCGCCGCGGCCGCCATCACGGGCTGGCAGGGGGACGTGACGGGCAGGCCCGCGACCGAGGTGTTGCAGTTGCCGGCGTCGTTCTCGACGGCGCTGGCGTCCGACCGGGAGTCGGGTCGGGCCCGCCGTGTCGACTACACCTACCATCGGGCCGATGGCCGGCCCATCGAACTCGGCGTGAGCGCGGCGCCGCTGCCGCTCGGCTCCGGCCAGCGCGGCTTCATCTTCACCTTCCAGGACGTCACCGACATCAAGGGGCTCGAACGCACGGCGCAGATGCGCCAGCGTCTCGCGGCCGTGGGGGAGATGGCCGCCGGCATCGCGCACGAGATCCGCAACCCCCTGGCCTCGATGTCGGGCGCGATCCAGGTGCTGCGCGGGGAACTGCCGCTGTCGACCGAACAGGCGCAGCTCATGGACATCGTGCTGCGCGAGTCGGACCGGCTGAACGGCACGATCCGCTCGTTCCTGACCTACGCGCGGCCGAGCCCGGTGGCCGTCGCCCGCATCGACGTCCGGCGCGCGGTCGAGGACACGGCGAAGCTGCTGCGCACGAGTCCCGAGCTGTCGGCTCACCACCACGTGGCCCTCACCGTTCCCGACGCGCCGGTGTGGCTCGATGCCGACGAGAACCAGCTCAAGCAGATCATGTGGAACCTGGCGACCAACGGCCTCAAGGCGATGCCGAAGGGCGGCCGCCTCGAATTGTTCGCGCAGGCCGATGACACCTCCGTCTCGATCGGTGTGCGCGACGAGGGCACCGGGATCCCCGCCGAACAGGTGGACTCGATCTTCGATCCCTTCCGCGGCTCGTTCGGGCGCGGCACCGGCCTCGGGCTGGCGATCGTCCACCGCATCGTGACCGACTACAATGGACGCATCGATGTCGAGTCCACGGTGGGACGCGGCACGACCATCATCGCGCGATTCCCGGCGCCGACGGCCGGCACCGCGCGCGCCGAGTAGCGACAGACACCCGTATGGCCGTACCGCCCGCCCACAAGCCCCGTATCCTCGTCGTCGATGACGAGCGCTCGCTGCGCGAGATGCTGTCGATCGTGCTCGGCCGCGAGGGCTACGAGGTGGCGACGGCCGAAGATGTCGGCTCGGCCATCGAGCAGATCCGCCGCGGCCCGCTGCCCGACCTGCTCATCAGCGATTTGCGCATGCCCGATGGCTCGGGCGTCGACGTGCTGCGCGCGCTCAAGGAGCGCAGCCCCGCGTCGGTGGGCCTGCTGCTGACGGCATTTGCCTCGGCCGACACGGCCGTCGAGGCGATGCGCCTTGGCGCCGTCGACTACCTGACCAAGCCTTTCGACGTGGCGGACCTGAAGCAGCGCGTGGCACGTTACCTCGAAGCCAAGCGGCTGGCAGAGACGCAGGTGGCGGCGCCCGAGGGCCGCAAAGGCCAGGGGTTCGTGCTGGCGGGGCGCAGCCGGCAGATTCTCGATGTGATCAGTCTCGTCGCGCGCGTGGCCCGCACCGACGCCAGCGTGCTCATCACCGGCGAATCCGGCACCGGCAAGGAGTGGACGGCCCGCGAAATCCACCTCCAGTCGACACGGCAGGCGCAGCCGTTCGTGGCCGTCAACTGCGGCGCGTTCACCGAGTCGATTCTCGAGTCGGAACTCTTCGGGCACATGAAGGGGTCCTTCACCGGCGCCGTGGACACGAAGAAGGGCCTGCTCGAATCCGCCGACCGCGGCACCCTCTTCCTCGACGAAGTGGGGGAGACCAGCCTCGGCATGCAGGTGAAACTGCTCCGCGTGCTGCAGGAGCGCCGCTTCCGCCGCGTCGGCGGGACGCAGGAACTCGAGGCGGACGTCCGTTTCATCGCCGCCACCAACCGGCATCTCGAAGAGATGGTGAAGAGCGGCGCCTTCCGGGAAGACTTCTTCTTCCGCATCAACGTGATCTCAGTGCGGCTGCCGGCGCTGCGCGAACGCGCGGAAGACATCCCGATTCTCGCCGAGCAGTTCCTGCGCCGGTTTGCCGAGCGCATGGGACGTCCCGTGCAGACCATCGCGCCCGAAACGATGCGCCTGCTCGTGTCGTACCGCTGGCCGGGCAACGTCCGCGAGCTCGAAAACGTCATGGAGCGCGGCGTCGCGCTCGAGCAGACGGCTGAACTCCTGCCCGACAGCCTGCCGCCGCACCTGGCCGACGCGCCGGCCGGCGCCGGCGGGGCGGCGCCCGTGGAGGCGATTCCGGCGGCCGGCTTCAATCTCGAGACGCACCTGCAGCAGATCGAGCGGATGCACCTCGAGCGCGCCCTCAAGCAGGCGGGCGGCGTGCAGGTGAAGGCCGCGGATCTGCTCGGGATCACCTTTCGCCAGTTCCGCTACCTCGCCAAGAAGTACCAGCTCAAGTAGTGCCCGACGCTGTCAGTCCTCGCCAGCGAGCTGACAGCCTCCGTCACAGTCTCTGCACCCCTCGCCTCGATCGCTCCGGCGAAAAAGTCAGCCAAGTCATTCATCTGCAATGACTTGCCCATTCGCAATGCCGGCCGTCCCACGGTTGGCATCGGCGTTGCAGCGGGTAAGGTATCGACGCCGCCCCGCAGATGGCGGCGCCGGGACCACGAAGACCAACGACTTTCGAACCCGACACCGAACGAACGACTACAGGAGCTGACGACACCATGCGTATTCGCGACACCAAGGGTTTCACCCTCATCGAACTGCTGATCGTGGTGGCCATCATCGGCATCATCGCCGCCATCGCCATTCCCGGCCTGCTGCGCGCCCGCATGGCGGGTAACGAAGCCTCGGCCATCGGCTCGGTCCGTGCCATCAACAGCGCGCAGAGCGCCTTCTCGGCGGCCGGCGTCGGCAGCCCCTACTCGGCGACCCTGGCGCGTCTCTCGGGCGGTTGCGCCGGCGGCGCCGGCTTCGTGTCGACGGACATCTCGACCGACCCGTCGGTCAAGAGCGGCTACACGGTGGCGCTGGCGGCCGGCGCGGGTTCGGCAGCGCAGGGCACGGGCTGCGACGGTGCCGCGGGTATCAGCCAGTACGTCGCCACGGCGGTCCCGGTGACCTTCCAGACGAGCGGCAACCGTTCGTTCGGCAGCACGACCGTCGGCACCATCTTCTGGAACAACACCGCGGTGGCCCCGACCGAAGCGCAGATGGCGCCCGGCGGCGGCGGCACGGCGCTCCAGTAAGACGCGGCGACATCTCGAGTGCACGGGGCCTGGCGCATGCCACGCCCCGTGCACGTTCGTGTGACAGGTTCAGGTTCAAGCGGCACGTGGCCGATTCATAGAGCGAGACGTACTCACCCTTTTCGGAAGGACATCAGGAGAACAGCCACCATGCGTATTCGTGACACCAAGGGCTTCACCCTCATCGAACTGCTCATCGTCGTCGCCATCATCGGCATCATCGCCGCCATCGCCATTCCCGGCCTGCTGCGCGCCCGCATGGCGGGCAACGAGGCCTCGGCGATCGGCTCGGTCCGCGCCATCAACAGCGCGCAGAGCGCCTTCTCGGCGGCCGGTGTGGGCAGTCCCTACTCGGCGACCCTGGCGCGTCTCTCGGCCGGGTGCGCCGGCGGCGCCGGCTTCGTGTCGACCGATATCTCGACGGACCCGTCGGTCAAGAGCGGTTACACGGTGGCGCTCGCGGCTGGCGCGGGTTCGGCGGCGCAGGGCACGGGGTGCGATGGTGCCGCGGGTATCAGTGCGTATGTGGCGTCCGCGGTTCCGGTGACCTTCCAGACGAGCGGCAACCGCTCGTTTGCGAGCACGGTCGCCGGCACGATCTTCTGGAATGCGACGGCGGTCGCGCCGACCGAGGCGCAGATGGCGCCCGGCGGCGGCGGCACGGCGCTGCAGTAACGCCCCTGCTTCGGCAGGTCTGACATCACCGCACACGAGGCGCGGATCGGGAACGGCCGTGCCTCGTGTCGCCTTTTCAGGGGTGTCTCCCAATTCCGGGGGGCGCCCACGTGGTTCGACAATCGGCCCCGGCCGAGGAGCAGGCAATGCGTATTCGTGACACCAAGGGTTTCACCCTGATTGAACTTCTGATTGTGGTCGCCATCATCGGCATTATCGCGGCGATCGCCATCCCCGGCCTGCTCCGCGCCCGTATGGCGGGCAACGAAGCGTCTGCAATCGGTTCGGTTCGCGCCACCAACAGCGCCCAGGCGGCCTTCTCGGCGGCCGGCGTCGGCAGCCCCTACTCGGCCACCCTGGCACGCCTCGCGGCGGGCTGCGCCGGCGGCGCCGGCTTCGTCTCGACCGACATCTCGACCGATCCGTCGGTCAAGAGCGGCTACACGGTGGCGCTCGCGGCCGGTGCGGGTTCGGCGGCGCAGGGCAATGGCTGCGACGGCGCGGCGGGCATCAGCGCCTACGTGGCGAGCGCGGTTCCGGTGACCTTCCAGACGAGCGGCAACCGCTCGTTTGCCAGCACCGTGGCCGGCACGATCTTCTGGAACAACACCGCGGTGGCCCCGACCGAAGCGCAGATGGCGCCCGGCGGCGGCGGCACGGCGCTCCAGTAAACCGGCCGGACCGTCCGGCTCGAAGGTGCCGGGGACGGCGCGCCAGGCGCGCCGTCCCCGTTCGTCTGTACCGGCATGGGCGGGAAAATCGTTACAATACGCGCATGACAGCCACGAGCGACGCCGCGCCGTCCACGGCCACACCCCTCATGTGGGTTGCCGCGCTCCTCGGCCTCGGCGCGTCGGCGGAATCGACGCGCGTCCACTACAAGCTGCTGACTGACCCGGCGTATGCCAGCTTCTGCGACGTGAGCGCCACGGTCAGCTGCACCAATGCCTACTCGAGCGCCTACGGCGCCATGGCCGGTGTGCCCACGGCGCTGCTCGGCGTGCTCTTCTTCGCCGGCGTCCTGCTGGTGCTCGCCCTCACCTCGCGGTCGGCGGCCAGCCGCGCCCACGCCTCCGGATACGTGCTCCTGATGTCTGCCATCGGTCTGCTCGTCGTCGGATATCTTGGCTACGCCTCGTTCGTCGTCCTGAAGACCATCTGTCTGCTATGTGTGACCACCTATGTTGCGGTGGTCGGATTGTTCGTGTCGGCCGTCACGGCCACGAGGGTGTCCATGAGCGCAATGCCCGAGCGACTGGCCGCGGATCTCCGCCGCCTCTTCACCACTCCCGCCGCGATGTCGGCCCTCGTGGCCTTCGTCGCCGCAGCCGCCGCGCTGCTCTGGTCGTTCCCGAGCGACACGGTCATGGCGTCGGCGGCCGAGCCCGGCGTCGCCGAGGAGCAGGCCGTGGCCATCCCGCCGCTCCAGCCCGCCCAGCAGGCCGAGCTCGAGAAGTTCATCGCCGCGCAACAGCGGGTGCCGGTGATGGTGGCGAGCGAAGGCGCCGCGGTCGTGCTCGTCAAGTTCAACGACTACATGTGCCCACCGTGCGGCCAGACCTTCGCCGAATACAAGCCGGTGCTCGCCAAGTGGGCGAAGGAATATCCGGGCAAGCTCAAGTTCGTCACGAAGGACTATCCGCTCGATCCGGAGTGCAACCAGCTCGCGCCCGGGGGCAGCCACATGGCCTCGTGCGAGGCGGCGGTGGCCGTGCGTCTGGCCCGCGAGAAGGGCAAGGCGGCGCCGATGGAGGACTGGCTGTTCGCCAACCAGCCCTCGCTCACCCCGGCGTCGGTGAAGACGGCGGTGCAGGCGATTGCCGGGGTGTCCGACTTCGACGCCCGGTACCAGGCGACGCTGCAGCTCGTGAAGGGCGACATCGCGCAGGGAGGCCAGCTCCAGGTGCAGGGCACGCCGACCTTCTTCCTGAACGGCATCCGCCTCCCGGGTCTGCGCGCCTCGTTCCTCGATGCGGCCATCGCCCTCGAGATGAAGCGCGCCGGCGTGGCGCTGAAGTAAGTCGCACGCGGTGCCCGGGCCTGCCCGGGACTGCACGCCACGCCCGGCCCGCCAGGGCGCACGGCCGGGGCCGATCGACCGATAGGTAGGGAGGGCCGGCGTGGATCGGTCCGACCTGCGCCCATGCTTGCGATCGAAACCGAAGGCCTCACGAAAGACTACCTGGTCGGCTTCTGGCGGCCGCGCCCCTACCGGGCGCTGCACGACCTGACGCTGACCGTCGAGCGGGGGGACGTCTTCGGCTTCCTCGGCCCGAACGGCGCCGGGAAGAGCACGGCGATCAAGCTGCTGATGCAGCTCATCTATCCCACGAGTGGCACGGCGCGAATCCTCGGCCGCCCGGTGGGCGATGTCGAGATGCGCCGGCGCATCGGCTTCCTGCCCGAGAACCCCTCCTTCTACGACTACCTCACGGCCGAGGAACTGCTCACCTACTTCGCGAGCCTGTTCGACGTGCCGGCGGCGGAGCGGGCGGCGCGGGTATCGCGCGTTCTCGACGAGGTGGGCATCGGCGCCGAACGCCGCATGCGCCTGCGCTCTTACTCGAAGGGCATGGTGCAGCGCGTCGGCATCGCGCAGGCGATCATCAACGACCCCGACGTCGTGTTCTTCGACGAGCCGATGTCGGGCCTCGACCCGCTCGGACGCCGCGACGTGCGCCAGCTGCTGCTGCGGCTCCGCGATCGCGGCTGCACGGTGTTCTTCAGTTCGCACATCCTCTCGGACGCCGAGGCGCTCTGCAGCCGCGTCGCCATCATCGCGCAGGGCCGGCTCGCCGGCGGCGGCCGCCTCTCGGACATCGTCGGCGTGGACGTGCTCGGCTGGGAACTCATCGCCGATGGCGTGACGCCGGCCGGCCTCGACGTGCTGCGCGCCCGCGCCCGCCAGGTGACGCCCCTCCACGACGGTCGCTACAGCGTGGACCTGCCGCCCGACGGGCCCGAAGCCACGGTGCACGCGCTCTCGGCGGCCGGCGGCCGGGTAGTGTCGCTCAATCCCGTGCGGCACACGCTCGAGGACTACTTCGTGCAGCACGTGGCGCAGGCCGCCACGCGGGAGGCGGCACTGTGAACGTCGCGGCGGTGCGCAAGGTGGCCGTGGCGGTCTTCCGCGAGTCGGTGCGCGACCGCGTGCCCTACAGCCTCGTCATCTTCGCGGTCATCCTGATGGCGGCGTCTTTTCTCATGAGCCGGCTGACGGCGGGGCAGGACCTCAAGGTCATCAAGGACCTGGGGCTGGCGACGATGAACGCCATCGGCCTGCTCATCGCCATCTTCATCGGCACCGGCCTCGTGGCGAAGGAAGTCGAACGGCGCAGCATCTACGCCGTGCTCTCGAAACCGCTGTCGCGTCCGAGCTTTATCGTCGGCAAGTATGCCGGCCTGGTGCTGACGCTCGTCGTGAACCTGGCGATGATGACGCTGGCCTTCTACGCGATGCTCCAGTACATGCACCTGACGACCGACGACTGGATCAAGCAGGGCTGGCGCGCCCCGGCGCTCGACCCGCGGCTCCTCGTCGCGATCGGGCTCATCGGCGTGCAGCTCATGCTCACGACGGCCGTGGCGCTCTTCTTCTCGACCTTCTCGACGCCGATGCTCTCGATGCTGCTGACGCTGGCGGTGTGGGTGGCGGGGCAGTTCAGCGGCGACCTGCGCAACTTCCAGGCGGCCGTGGATTCACCGGCCGCGGCGGCCATCGCCCGCGGCCTCTACTACGTGCTGCCGAACCTCGACGCGCTCGACGTGAAGAACGAAGTGGTGCACGGGCTCTCGATTCCGTGGTCGGCCGTCGGCCTCGGCGTGGCATCGATTGCCGCCTACATCGGCGTGCTGCTCTCGGGCGCCGTGCTCATCTTCAACCGCCGCGACTTCAAGTAGCCCGTGACCACCCGCGCGACTCCCGTGCACGACCGCGTCACGCTCGCCCTCGTGGTGACGCTGCTCGCCGTGGCCATCGGCGTGCAGGCCGTGCGCGAGCGCATCGCGCCGCCGCGGGCGGCGGCAGTGCCGACGTTGTGGCTCCAGTCGCCGGACGTGGCCCGGCGGCTGATGCTGTCGTTCACGGACCTCGCCGCGGACATCTACTGGATGCGCGCCGTCGTGCACTACGGCGGTGAGCGGCGCTCGGCCGCCACCGAGGGCCGCTACGCGCTGCTCTATCCGCTGCTCGACATGACGACCACCCTTGATCCGCACTTCGACGTGGCGGCCCGGCTCGGCGCGATCTTCCTCAGCGAAGGCTACCCGGGCGGGCCCGGGCGGCCGGACCAGGCGCTGGCCCTGCTCGAGAAGGGCATGCGGCACGATCCGGACCGCTGGCAGTATCCGCACGACATCGGGTTCGTGCACTACTGGTGGCTCAAGGATTACCCCGAGGCCGCCCGTCAGTTCGATCGCGCCGCGAAGCTGCCAGGCGCGCCGCTGTGGCTTCGCACCATGGCCGCCGTGACGCTCACGAAGGGCGGCGACCGCGAATCCGCGCGCAAGCTCTGGCAGGAGCTGCTCGACACGGCCGATGTGGACTGGCTGCGCCAGGCGGCAGACTTCCGCCTGCGCCAGCTCGCCGCGCTCGACGACATCGACGCACTCACGGCGATCGTGGCGCGGGTGCGGCCGCAGCTTGCCGGCACGGTCGACTGGAACGCACTGGTGCGGGCGCGCGTGCTCACGGCCGTACCCACCGACCCCACCGGCGTGGCCTACGAACTCGCCGCCGACGGCACCGTGACCATCGGGCCGTCATCCACGCTCGGCCCCCTCCCCACGCTGGAGCGCACTTCGTGACGCCCGAGACCTTCTTCCTCGTCGTCGCCGGCCTGTTCGGGCTGCTCGTCGGCTCGTTCCTGAACGTCTGCATCTTCCGGCTGCCGCGCGGCACGTCGATCGTGTGGCCGGCGTCGGCCTGCGGAAGCTGCAAGCGCGAGCTGCGCTGGTTCGAGAACATCCCGATCGTGAGCTGGGCCCTGCTCGGCGCAAAGTGCGCGCGCTGCAAGGCGCCGATCTCCCTGCAGTATCCGCTCGTCGAGGCGACGACCGCCGTGCTCTTCGTGCTCGTCGCCGCCACGACGCCCCAGGGGCCGCAACTGGCGGCGCACCTGCTCTTCGTCAGCGCGCTCATCGTGCTCTTCGGCATCGACCTGGAGCATCAGATCCTGCCGAACAGCATCACGCTGCCCGGCACTGTCATCGGCGTGCTGTTCTCGCTGGCCGGTCCGCCGGGCTGGCAAGCGTCGCTCCTCGGCGTGCTGCTCGGCGGCGGCGTGCTCTACGCGATCGCCTGGGGCTATTACGCCGTGCGCCGTGAGGAAGGCCTGGGCATGGGCGACGTGAAGATGCTCGGCATGATCGGCGCGTTCCTCGGCTGGCAGGCCGTGCTGCTCACGCTCGTGCTGGCGTCGCTCTCCGGGGCCGTCATCGGTGTGGCGATGATCGTGTTCCAGCGCGGCTCGATGAAGTACGCGTTGCCGTTCGGCACCTTCCTGGCCATCGGCGCCGTCGTCGCGATGCTCGCCGGGCAGCCCATCATCGACTGGTACGCCGGGTTCTACTGATGCCGCCGTTCTCGTCCGCCGGGTACCTGCTGCTCGGCTTCACGGCGTTCGTCGGCTTCCTTGCCGGCCTGCTCGGCTTCGCGCTGCTGCGCGTGCTGTCGGGGGCTCGTGACTCGGGCCGCCGGATGCGCGAGTCCACGGCCGACACGGCGATTCTCTCCGCCGCGCTCGAAGAGGCGGTCGGCAAGCTGCGTCAGCAGGAACGCTCGACGCTGGCGCGCGCCGAGGCCTCCGAGCGGCTCAACGCGCAGATCGTCGAGGGGCTCACGTCGGGTCTGCTCGTGGCCGGCGCCGACGGCAACGTGCGGATGCTCAATCCGGCCGGGCATCGCATCCTCGGCGTGGCGCCGCGTGCGATGCCGGCACCGGTCGACGAGTTGCTCGCGCGCGTGCCGGCGCTGGCCGCGCTCGTGCGCGACGCCGCCGCCGGACGGCGCACCGTGTCGCGCCGTCATGTTGCCACCGGCGACACGTCGGGCGGCCCGTCGCATCTCGGCGTGACGCTGTCGCCGTGGAGTGGCGGCCCGGGTGAGGGCGGCGTCATCTGCCTGTTCACGGACCTCTCGCGCGTCGTGGCTCTGGAAGAGCAGTTGCGCCTGAAGGACGCGCTGGCGCGCCTCGGCGAACTCACCGCCGGCCTGGCGCACGAATTCCGCAACGGCCTGGCCACGATCCATGGGTATGCGCGGCTGCTCGACCCGGCGGTGTTGCCGGCGCCACACGGGGCGTATGCCGAAGGGATCCGCGGCGAAACGCAGACGCTTGGCGACGTGGTGACGAAGTTCCTGGAGTTCGCGCGTCCCGAACGGGTGACGCTGCAGCCACTGGCCCTCGAGCTCGTCGTGCGGCGGGCCGTGCACGACGTGGATGCCGACGGCGTGCACGTCACGGTCGCCGGCGCCTTCGGCCAGGTGGAAGGGGACGACGTGCTCCTGCGGCAGGCCTTCTCGAACCTCGTGCGCAATGCCGTCGAAGCCTGCGAACGCGCCGGCCGCGTGCCGGCCGTTGACGTGCGGGGGGCCGTGCATGCCGCGGACGGTGTCGTCGAGGTCACCGTGGCCGACAACGGTCCGGGACTGCCCGAGGCGGATCGCGAACGGCTGTTCCAGCCGTTCTTCACGACGCGCTCGGACGGCACGGGCCTCGGCCTCGCGCTCGTGCTCAAGTTCATCGTCACGCACAACGGGCAGGTGCGCGCGGCGAACCGTCCCGAGGGCGGCGCCGTCTTCACGGTGCTGTTGCCCCTGCGCGTGCCCGAACCCGCCCTCGCGCAGTAGCTGCCACTCCGGTCCCTGGCGAGGCGCGCAGCTTCTGCGCGACGGCGCGTGTCCCCCCGGCCCGCCGGTGATCCGCCGCTCAATTTCCGAGGAAAAGCGCGGATCGCGAGATGTGGCTCCGCCTGGCGCATGCGTTGCAGCTGCACCCGTGGCCGGGCGCCTGTCGCGCCCTGAACGGAGGTGCGTCGTGCGTGCAACGGGCGAGCGGGGGTTCACGTTGATCGAGGCCATCGTGGCGCTGGCGATCGTCACGAGCGGCGTCGTGAGTCTGGCTGGACTCGCGCGACAGGTCACCGATGCCGTGGCGGGGTCGCGCCGTCACCTGGCGGCCGCGACGTTCGCCGATGCCTTCGTGGCCATCCGCTCCGGCACGCCGCTCGCTGCGACCGCGCCAGACTGCCTGAGCCGCGACGTGGGTGGCTGCTTCGAGACGCTCGACGGCGACGGTCGCGTCACGGGCGGGCCCGCCGCCTTCGTGCGGCGATGGCGAATCGCCACCGTGGCTGCCGCGCCGGCCCGCGCATGGAGCCTCACGGTGTGTGTGGTGCCGGCCGAGCTTCGCCGCGCGGTATCGCCCGCGCCCGGGGCGTGTGTCGCTCGTGTTGTCGCGGAGGTGGCGCCATGACGCGGCCGTGCGAGCGAGGCACCACGCTCGTCGAACTGCTCGTGGCGCTGACGCTGCTGGGGCTGGCGATGAGCGTGGTGGCGGCGCTCACGATTCCGGTGCTCGCGGCCTTCGAGGCCGAACCCGCCGCTGCCGACGCGCAGCAGCGGTCGCGCAGCACCCTGCAGGTGCTCATCGACGACGTGCAACGTGCCGGCACGGGCTTCCTGCACGACACCGATGCCGGCCCCGGACTGGGGCTGCCGGCCGTGTGGCCCGATGCCCTCCACGCGGGCGCCTGGGCTGTGACGCCGCGCCCGAACACCCTGACCACGTGGCACGCGCCGCGCGGAGCCGCGCATGGCACGACCCGTACGGCGGTCGCGGCCGGTGAGGTCGTCTTGCCGCTGACACGGCCTGCGTTCTGTCCGGCCTCCACGCCTGCGTGCGGTTTTGCGGCCGACGACGAAGTGGTGCTCTTCCTGCCGCACGGCCGCTTCGCGGTGGCCACCATCGCCCAGGTGGATGCGCCGCTCGACCTGCGCCTCACGGCACCGCTCGTCGACGCGTGGCCGGCCGGCGCCGCGGTGGCGGCGATCACCGCGCATACGTACGAGCTGCGCGCCGATGCCGCCACCGGGCTGTCGCAGATCGTGCGCCGGCTCGGCAGCGGTCCGCCGACGCCGGTGGTGGATTTCGTGCGCCGTCTCGACGTCGAGTGGATCGGCGCCCGCGGCGCGCCGTCTCTGCATCTCGCGCCCGACGGCTCGGAGGAGCATGCCACCGGCGCGCCGGCGCCGCCACCCGCCGGCCTGGCAGCGGAACCGGCGTGGCCGCCCGGTGAGAACTGCGCGTTCTTCCGCGATGCCACCGGTGGGGCACACTGGCGCGGTGCGGCGGGCAGCGGCGGGCCAGCGCCGCTGGCGATGGCGTCCCTGGGAGACGGGCCCTGGTGTCCGTCACCGGCGGCTCCCGTGCGGTGGGACGCCGACCTCGCCCGCGTGGACGGCGTGCGCGTCGTCATCAGCATCGCCGTGGCCGTCGACACGCTGCGACCGGCAGCGTCTCTCGGGCTGGGGCGACGCCCCGGGGCGCGGCTCGTGCCCGACCTCGTCCTCGAGACCACGGTGCGCGCCGGCCGGCGTAGTGGAGGGCTGTGACATGCGAATCGCGGCCTTCTCGGATACGCGCGGCTTCGGACTGCTCACGGTGCTGCTGTGGCTCAGCCTGCTCGCGACGACCGCGCTCGGTGTGGCCCTGGCGACGTCGGCCGAACCACCGGCCACAAGCGCCCTGCACGACCGCCTGCGTCTCGCGCGTGCCGCTGAATCGGCCGTCTCCCTGGCCGTCGCCTCGCTGGCCGCACAGGCCGACTGGTCGCTCGTGCCTGGCGCCGGGGTGCCGTCGCCGTTCACCGATGGCGCTCCCGGGCTGCGAATGGTCGCGGGTCAGCCGTTCGACCTGGTCCCCGAAACCCGCCAGCGCACCTGCGGGCGGGTGACGCCGTGCGACGATGCCGCCACGTCGATCGTGGCGCCTGGGCGGCCGTGGGGGCCGCGCAATCCACGCTGGCAACTCGTGGTGCATGTCCCGCTGGCGGATGTCGACGCCGTGGCGGCGCGGGCCTGTCCCTGCTACCTGGTGGCCTGGGTCGCCGATGATCCGGCAGACGCCGACGGCGATCCCGCGCGTGACGCGCCGCCGGGCGTGGAAGGGCACGGCGTGCTCCTCGTGCGCGGCGCCGCGGTCGCAGGGGCCGGCACGCTGGCCGAGGCGGAAGCCCTCGTGGCCCAGCCGTGCCGCAGATCGAACCTGCCGTGCGGGGGCAGCCGCGTGCAGTCGTGGGGCCCTGTGCGCGACAGCGTCCCTTGACCCTGTTCCGGGCGGGCCGTACGTTCGATACAGGTACTG
>JAEUQR010000030.1 GCA_016789705.1 Acidobacteriota bacterium | reverse complement strand
ACGCCCTTCGGCAGCACGCGCGGACCGTGCGCCACGACGAGTTTGCCGCGCACGTCCACCCCGGCATACGGGTCGATGCCTTTACCGGGAATCACCCAGCCGTGCTGCACGTAGACGACCGGCAGCGGCCCGGCGAGCGGCGTGGCGAACGAGCGCAGCGCCACGTCTCGACCGGCCGCGAAACGCTGACTGCCCACCGTGAGCGACGTGCCCTCGGCATCAACACGTGTCTCGTGCAGGTCGTAGTACTGGCGGAAGCCGCCGACATCGCCGGCCGGTGCCAGGCCCGCGCGCGCGAGCCGCGCCGCGATGTAGTCGGCGGCGGCGTCGAAACGCGGCGACGGCGTGTTGCGGCCGAGCTGCTCGTCCGCCGAGAGCCAGGCCACGTCCCAGGCGAGCTGTTCACTGGAGATGCCGTCGGCCGCGGTCCGTACGGCCGGGGGCAGCGGCGCCTGTCGCGCCGATAGACCACCACCGGCGAGCGCGACCGCGGCGAGCGCTCCGAAGAGACGACGACGGAGCAGCGCGGTCATGGCGCGACGCGCAGGTCGATCGTCGCCACGGCCTTCTCCCAGGCCACCGACAGCGTGGCGCCGGCCGCGGTGACGTTGACGAAGCCGATCGTGAGCTGCTCGACCGAGTCGCTGCCCTGGCGCACCGTCATCGGCGCCCGCAACACGTCGAACTTCGGGTCGTAGTTGTAGGAGCCGTAGAGCAGCACCTTGTCGTTCGGGTCGTACTTCGGCTGCCGCGGCTGCGTGCTGAGCACGAGCGTCCAGGCACCGGCCTTGAGCTCCGCGAAGGCGTTGTAGACGCCGGGCGCCAGCGTCTTGCCGCCGATCGAGAGCGGCGCCTGCGTCGTGAGGCGCGTCGTGTCGTTCGCGCCCATGCGCCACACGGGCGACCCGTCGCTGATGGTCTTGCCGTAGTCGGCACCGGCGCCGAAGATGCTGGCGCGTCCACGCAGCAGCGGCCGGCCGTAGTCGACGACGATCCACTTGCCGTCCACGTAGCGCTGACCGCCGGTGGGGGTCTTCTCCCACCGCCCGCCCACCTGCACGGAGGCCTGTCCCTGGGGCGACGGCGGGAGCTTGATCTCGGGCACGGTCTGCGCGTCGAGCGAGACGACGACGGCAGTCAGGATCACGGACAGGAACGCAGGAACACGCATGCAACAGCCTCCAGAAGGCTTTCAGGATAGCCCGGGGCGCGCCGGTCAGGCGCGCCGTTTCTGCATCACGACTTCGCGGCCGCCATCGGCGAACTCGACCTTGTCCATGAGTTCGTTGATGAGGAAGACGCCGCGGCCGCTCGGCTTGAGCAGGTTCGCGCCCTGGAGCGGATTCGGCACCTTGGCCGGGTCGAACCCGGGCCCCGGGTCGCGCACGACGATTACGAGTTCGCCGGCGGCGTCGGTCGACACCACACACTGCACCTGCTTGGTCGGGTCGTTGTGGCAGCCATGGCGGATGGCGTTGGCGAGCGCCTCGTCGAGCGCCAGCTCGACCTTCATGAGCTCGTCGTCGCTCCAGCCCTTGCCGACGAGCAGTTGCCGGACGCCTTCGCTGACCTTGGGAATCGAGGCCGGTGTGGCAGGAATCGTCAGGTTCAGCTCGCAGGTCGAACAGAACGGCATGAGCGCGCCGAGCTTTTCGACGTTGTCGAGCGACGCGCGCAGTTCGGCCACGAGCGCCGCCTGCGCCGCTTCGGCGCGATCGCGTTCCACGAGCGCCGCGGCCAGCTCGTCGAGGTTGCGCCGCAACTCGAGTTGCGTCTCGACCTGCCGGCGCAGCGCATCGAGGGCGCGGAGCTGGCCCTCGGTCAGTCGCCGCGGCTTCACGTCGATCACACAGAGCGTGCCGAGCGCGTGGCCGTCGGGCGTCACGAGCGGCGCCCCCGCATAGAAACGGATGTTCGGTTCGCCCGTCACGTACGGGTTGTCGCGGAAGCGGGCGTCGTCGGTGGCGTCGGGCACCTGCATGATGCCCGGCTGCGTGATGGCGTGCGCGCAGAAGGCGACACCGCGCGACGTCTCCTGCACGTCGAGGCCGTGATGCGACTTGAACCACTGGCGGTCGGAGTCGATGAGCGTGATGAGCGAGATCGGTGTCTCGCAGATCTCCGAGGCGAGCAGCGTCAGGTCATCGAAGCGCTGCTCGGGCTCGGTGTCGAGGATGCGGTAGCGATGCAGCGCCGCCAGTCGCGCCTGTTCATCGGTGGCCATGGGGACGGCTCCTGCCCGCAGTGTATCCGTTTGACCGGGCCGCTTCGCCGCGAACTACTGCACCGCTGAGCCGCAGGCGGCATTGCCGGCAGCGTCGGTCGCACAGACGCGGAACGGCGTGGCGGCATCGAGGCCGGCCGGCCACGCGGCCGCCCAGAGGTATTCGCCACGCCAGCGCATCGGCACCGGCGGACGCGACGTGCCGGGGAACTCCACGACCACGCGGCGCCACTCGCTCGCCAGACTCGGGCTCTTGTGGTCGTGCACCCGCGCGTGGACCTCGGCCCCGCCGGCCGCTCGGCTCACCCGGCCGGCCTGCGCGACCAACGGCGCCACGGTGTCGCGCGGCAGGCCGCGCCCGGCGAAGACGCGCTCCTGCACGGCGGTCTTGTGTTCGCCCTGCCCCTGCACGACGTCCATGCGGCCGTCGCCGTCGAGGTCGGCGAGCGCCAGGCCAAGCGTGCCGGGCGTCTCCTCGCCGGCGAACACATCGAGCCGCACGCTGAGGTGACCGCGGCCATCGTTCACGAGCAGGCGATCCGGGCCGGTGAGCGAGCCGATGACGATGTCGGCGTCGCCATCGTTGTCGGCATCGAGGAACGCCGCCATGTTGTCGTCTTCGCCCACGTTCGCCGCCGGCGGCCACCACGCGGCCGTGACGTCGCGGAAGCGGCCCTTGCCGTCGTTCCTCAACACGTGCTCGCGGCGGCTGGACTGATCGTCGGACGCGATGTCGCCGTCGTTGAGCGTCACGAGATCGAGCAAGCCGTCACCGTCGAGGTCCATGACCTCGAACTCGTAGTTGTTCGTGTACTGCGGCAGCGCGCGCGCATCCTCGGTGAACGTGCCGGTGCCGTCGTTCCGGAAGAGACTGCTGCCCGGACAACGTTTGCACGACACGAGCACGTCGAGATCGCGATCGTTGTCCACGTCGGCGAGCTCCAGATCCCACGAGAAGCGCACCGCGAGCGCCGGCATCTTCGCGGCAGTGGCGTCGGTGAACCGGCCGGTGCCGTCGTTGAGCCAGAGGCGCGTGACGCCGCCGGCGTTCGTCATGTTGTTGCCGGCGCCCCAGTCGGCGAGCACGAGATCCAGGTCGCCGTCGCCGTCCACGTCGCCCGGTTCGAGGTCGCCCACGCTCAGCGGCATCTGCGGCAGATGGGTGGCGGTGACTTCGCGGAACGCGCCCGGCGCGGTGCCGAGGTAGAGGCGGCTCTGCGTCTGGTAGGTCGTGCCGACGACGATGTCCACGAGCCCGTCGCCGTTCAGGTCACGCGCCTTGATGACACGCGCCAGGTCGGGCGTGTTGCCAAGCACGCGTGTCGTCGCGTCTTCGAAGCGGAAGCCCGGGCCCACGTGCAGGAACACCTGGTTGGGCTCCGGCGTGCCGGGCGTGGAGTAGTCGCCGCCGTTGGCGAAGAGCAGGTCGGGCCGGCCGTCGGCGTTCAGGTCCGCGATCTCGACCTTGTTCGTCCAGTAGGCCGTGGCGGGAATGGCCTCGCGGGTCACGTCCACCCAGAGCGGGGCCGCGCCCTGCCCGGCGAGTGACACCCCCGCCAGCAGCCCCAGCCCCGTCAAGAATTCGCGCACGGCTCGTTGCATGCGCGCATGATACATGGCGCATGCCGACGCCCCGGGCGCCGATGCGCGGGGACGACGCCTGCGGCGCCAACGTCCAACCACTGTGCCCGTCTTCGTCCGGCAGCTCCTCGTGCGCGCCCCGGTGGCGCAGGTCTTCGCGTTCCACGAACGCGAGGATGCCCTGCCGCGCCTGAGCCCGCCCTTCCCACCGCTGCGGGTGGTGTCGCGCGACGGCGGCATCAGGCCGGGCGCGCGGGTGGACCTGCGCATCGGGCCCATCCGCTGGCTCGCCCTGCACACCGCCTACGAACCCAATCGCCTCTTCGTGGACGAACAGCTCGAAGGCCCGTTCGCCTCCTGGGTGCACCGCCACGAGTTCGAAGCCGTGGACGCCAGGACGACGCGGCTCACCGACCACGTGACCTTCACGCTGCCCGGCGGCCCGATCGTGAATGCCCTCTTCGGACGCCTGGTGGCGCTGTCGCTCGTGCCGATGTTCCGCTTCCGCCACGCCGCCACGAAGGCCGCCTGCGAGGCGCCGTAGGCATCGAGGGGTACAATCCGCGCGTCCCGAGGAGTCCCTGATGCGCCATCCCATCTCTGCGTTCATCGCTGTCGTGCTGGCCGCGATCCTGCCGGCGGGTGCCGACGCCCAGCCCTCAGCCGCGCCGCGGAACGACCTGCCGCAGCCGCATCGCACGGTCCGCACGTGGGGCCAACTGCCGCCAGGCGTGAAGTGGGCGGCCGTCACTGCCATCGAACCGGCGCCGGACGGCACGATCTACGTCGTGCATCGCTGCGTGAACAACTCGTGCGAAGGCCGCTCGGAGCCGCCGATCCTCGCCTTCGACAAGACGGGACGCCTGCTGCGCGCCTTCGGCGCCGGCCTCTTCAACTTTCCGCACGGTGGCACCATCGACAGAGACGGCAATCTCTGGATGACCGACGCGCGCGGCGGCAACGGCATCGGCCATCAGGCCATCAAACTCAGCCCCGAGGGCAAGGTGCTGATGACGCTCGGCACGAAGGGCGTGAGCGGTTCGGGACCGGCGCACTTCGATCAGCCGACGGACGTGGTCGAAGCGCCGAACGGCGATCTGTTCGTGACCGACAGCCACCGCGACGGGAAGAACAACCGGGTGGTGCACTTCCGCAAGGACGGGACCTACGTGCGCGAGTGGGGGCGCAAGGGCTCGGGCCCCGGCGAATTCAGCGAGCCGCACTCGATCGCGATGGATTCGCAGGGCCGGCTCTTCGTCGGCGACCGCGAGAACAACCGCATCCAGATCTTCGACCAGACCGGGCGTTTCCTCGCCGACTGGCGCCAGTTCGGCCGGCCGAGCGGCATCACGATCACGAAGGACGACACGATCTACGTCGCTGATTCGGAGTCGGGCGGACGCGACACCGGCGCCCACGAACTGCCCGGCATCAGGAAGGGCATCCGCATCGGCAGCGCGAAGACGGGTGCGGTCACCGCCTTCATCGAAGACATGGAACCGCTCGCCGTCGAACACGCCGGTGCCGAAGGTGTAGGCGTGGATGCCGACGGCAACGTGTATGGCGGCGTGGTGCGGCGGCAGATGCTCGAACGCCACGAGCCCATCCGCACCCTCACGCCGGGCGTGCTGAAGGTGGCCGTGACCACCGACGCCCCGACGAATCCCTTCGACTCGCAGCTCTGGATCCGCCGCTATGTCGAGCGCTTCGCGGCGCAGCACGGCCTGCGCATCGAGTGGCGCGTCGTGCCGTTCAACCGGTCGTGGGAACTGGCCGGCCAGGACGTGGTGGATCTCGTCGCCACGAACGTGGCGAGTTTCCCCGACCGCGTGAGCGCGGGCGGCACCTTCTCGGCAGCCTTCCTCTACGAACGCCGGGCGCTGCGGATCACACCCGAGCACAAAGGCCACTACGAGACCATCGGCGACTTCGTGGGTCTCAAGGTGGGGGCCGTGCAGGGCATGGCGGCGGAACGCGATCTCAGGCGGCGCGCGCCTGCCGGCGTCGAGATCGTGACCACGGCCACCTTCCCGGAGCTCTACGCCCGCTTCGCCGCCGGCGACCTCGACGCGGTGGCCGAGGCCGAATACTACGCCCTCGACGGCACCGTCATCCCGTCGCACGGGCCCGAGATCGTGCTCATCGACCACCACGACCTTACCCCCGGACAGCGCGAAGAGTCGGTGTTCGTCGTGCGCGACAAGAGCACGCATCTGCTGGCCGCCGTGAACGCCTTTATCGCGGCCACGACGTTCCCGCTGCCCTGACGGGCCGGCGGCACGGAGCACCACCATGGCAACGACACCCGACGAGAGCGTGGACCGGCTCAACGCCGTAGGCGTGCTGACGCGCCGCGAGATCGAAGCGCGGATTCTGGCGCCGGTCATCGACGCGCTGGGCCAGCGCTTCGGCCGCGACGAGGTCGTGGCGGTCGTGCGCCAGGTCGTGGGTGACATCGCCCGCGAGCAGGGCCGCGCCATGGCGGCGTCGCGCGGCGACGCGTCGCTCCCGAGCTTCGCGCGGACGCTTGGTCCGTGGACGAAGGACGACGCCCTGCGCCTCACGGTCGTGCAGGCCGAGCCGGCGCGTTTCGACTTCGACGTGACGCGCTGCCGCTACGCCGAGATGTACCGCGCGCTCGGCATTCCCGAACTCGGCGAGGTGCTGTCGTGCCAGCGGGATGCCGCGCTCATCGAGGGCTTCAATCCGGACGTGACGCTCGAGCGCACCCACACGATCATGCAGGGCGCCGCGACGTGTGACTTCCGCTATCGCGCCAGCGGCCCGCCCACGCCCTAACCCCACACCGCGGTTGAGTCGGGGGGGGGGGCAGGAGTCGGCGCGCCAGGAAGGGGGTGCGCCAGGGGGGCCAGCGCCGGGGGGGGGAGCAAAACGCCGCC
>JAEUQR010000166.1 GCA_016789705.1 Acidobacteriota bacterium | reverse complement strand
GGCGGCCACATGAGCGTGCCGTCGCGCAGGATGAGGGCGCCGCGCACGACTTCGTCGTTCTCGTCGATCTTGTAGTTCTTCGCCCCGCCCATGTCACTGAGCAGGTGGCAGAGGTTGTTGCCGTAGAGGAAGCTCGCGGTGGGCGCGAGGCGGCTTGGCAGGTCGGTGTAGCCGACGACGTGCACGCCGTGGGCCTGCACGGCCTGGCCGGGTACCGTGCATTCGCAGTTGCCGCCGTTCTCGGCCGCCAGATCGACGATGACCGAGCCGCGCTTCATGCTCTTCACCATCTCTTCGGTGATGAGCTTCGGCGCCGGTTTGTTCGGGATGAGCGCGGTCGTGACGATGATGTCCACCTCGCGCGCCTGCGCCGCGAACATCTCCATCTCGGCCTTGATGAAGGCCGGGCTCATCTCCTTGGCGTAGCCGCCGCCGCCTTCACCGTCTTCATGCACGTCGAGTTCGATGAACTCGGCGCCCATGCTCTTGACCTGCTCCTTGACCGCCGCGCGCGTGTCGAAGGCGCGCACGATGGCGCCGAGGCCGCGGGCGGCACCGATGGCGGCCAGGCCCGCCACGCCGGCGCCGATGACGAGCACCTTGGCGGCCGGCACTTTCCCGGCGGCCGTCATCTGCCCGGTGAAAAAACGGCCGTAGAACCCGGCGGCCTCGACGACCGCCCGGTAGCCGGCGATGTTCGCCATCGACGAGAGCGCGTCCATCTTCTGCGCCCGCGTGATGCGCGGGATCTGGTCCATCGCGATGACGTTCACCTTGCGGCCGGCCATCCGGTCGATGAGCGCCTTGTTCCTGACCGGCCAGATGAAGCTGATGAGCATCGCGCCCGGCTTCAGCAGATCGGCTTCCTCGGGCGTCGGCGGCTGCACCTTGACCACGAGGTCGGCCGCCGACCAGAGCGCGGCGGCGTCTGGCACCACGGTGGCGCCGGCCTTCACGTAGGCGTCGTCGGCGAACGAGGCGGCGAGACCCGCCTGCGACTCAATCCGCACCTCGAAGCCCATGCCCACGAGCTTGGCAACGGTTTCCGGCGTGGCGGCCACCCGCCGTTCGCCCTGTCCACTCTCTTTCGGAACTGCGAGCACCATGAACGAGACGCCTTCCTTCACTACGACACGAACGCCGCGGTTACGATGTACACGCCGCCTCGACGCGGTAGCGGCACCAGGCGGCGCCCCATCATAAGCGGAACTCCCCGAATCGGAACGTCATGACTCGACCCGCACGCCCCCGTCGCCTCGCGCGCCTCGCCGCGTTCCTGTTGCTGGTCCTGCTTCCATGGCCCAGGCCGGCAGCGGGCCAGCCGGCGGCGTCAGCCGTGCCTGCGCCAGCCACGGCGAATGCCGACGGCGCGGCCCTGCTGGCGTCGATTACCGCGCTGACCGCGCCAGGCATGGACGGCCGTGCCACCGGCTCCGACGGGAACCGCAAGGCGCAGGCATGGATTGAAGCCCGGCTCGGCGCACTCGGCGTCCGCCCCGCCGGGTCCGCGGGTTACGCCGTGCCGTTCATGTTCAACCGGGCCGGCGCCACGGTGACGGGCACGAACCTCGTGGCGCGCTGCGAGGGACGGCGCGCGGATGCACCGTATCTCGTGGTCTCGGCCCATTACGATCACCTCGGCATCCGCAACGGGCAGACCTACCACGGGGCCGACGACAACGCCTCGGGCGTGGCGATGCTGCTGCACGTGGCCGCGCGCTGCACGCAGACGCCGTTCGACCACCCGCTGCTGCTCGCGTTCTTCGACGCCGAGGAGGCCGGGCTGCAGGGCGCGCAGGCGTTCGTGAAGGCGCCGCCGGTGCCGGCCGCGCGCCTGGCCCTCAACATCAACTTCGACATGGTCAGCCGCAGCGCGACGCGCGAGATCTTCGTGGCCGGTCCCGGTCGCTGGCCGGCGCTGCGGCCGATTCTCGAACCCGCCGTGGCGCAGGCGCCCATCACCGTCCGTTTCGGGCACGACACCGGCGGGGGGCAGAACGACTGGACGACGCAGTCGGACCACGGCGCCTTCCACGCCGCCGGCATTCCGTTCGTCTACTTCGGCGTGGAAGACCATCCCGACTATCACAAACCCAGCGACACGCCCGAGAAGATCGCCCCCGACTTCCTCGGCGGCGTGGCCACGGTCGTGCTGCGCGTGCTCGACGCGCTCGATCGAGCGTCGGCCTACCGGTAGTCGCGGGCCGATGTCACGTCCGACCTCCCGGGCTGCGGCGCTCGCCACGCTCGCGCCCGCCCTCGACGACGCCTACGACGGCTTCAATCTGGCGCACTCGACCCGCGATCCCATCTGGACGGTGCGGCGGTTCAACGAACCCGCGGACCAGGAAGTCGTCGCCTTCATCGCCGCCGCGCTGGCCTTCGGCCGCGTGCAGAGCGTGCTGCAGACGGTGGATGCCGTGCTCGGCGTGATGGGGCCGTCGCCGGCGGCCTTCCTGCGCACCTACACGCCTGCCGAGGCCGGGCGATTCGATACCCTCGGACACCGCTGGATCGGCAGCCGCGATCTGGCGGCGCTCGCCTGGCAACTGCACCAGATGCTGCGCGATCACGGCTCGATCGAAGCGTTCTTCGCCGAGGGCGGGCGTCACGCAGGCGACGACATCGTCGAGGCCGGACTCGAGTCGTTCTCGCGACGGGCGATGGCCCTCGACCTCTCGGCGATCTACGGGCGGGCCCGCCCGGTGCCGGGCGTCGGGTACTTCTTCTCGCGGCCCTCGTCGGGCGGCGCGTGCAAGCGCCTCAACCTGTTCCTGCGCTGGATGGTGCGGCGCGACGCCGTGGACCTCGGCCTGTGGTCCGCCGTCACGCCGGCGCAGCTCATCGTGCCGCTCGACACCCACATCATCCGCGTCGGGCGCTGCCTGGGGCTGACGCGGCGGGTGAGTCCCGGGTGGAAGATGGCGATGGACATCACGGCCACGCTGCGGCAGCTCGCCCCCGAGGATCCCGTGCGCTACGACTTCGCCATGTGTCATATCGGGATGATGGGGGCGTGCGGCTTCGGCACGACGCACACGAACGCACAGTGCCCGCTGCATGCGGTCTGCCGGCCGACGGCCAGGAAGGCGATGAAGGCATCGACGGTGAAGAGGACGCGGGCATGAGTGGCAGTGGCTACATCCGTCGCCCGAAGGCGCTCGCCCCGGAAAAGCCGCAGGACGGCGCGCCGAGGCCGAAGAACTACATCACGCCGGGCGGCTTCAAGCGGCTCACCGAGGAGCTCAACCAGCTCTGGAAGGTGGAGCGTCCTGCTCTCGTCACGACCGTGGCGTGGGCCGCCGCCAACGGCGACCGCTCCGAGAACGGCGACTACCTGTACGGCAAGCGTCGGCTCCGCGAGATCGATCGGCGGGTGCGCTTCCTCTCGAAGCGGCTCGACATCGCCGAGGTCGTCGACAACGCTGGTCGGAAGCACGACCGCGTGTTCTTCGGCGCGACCGTGACCTACGAGCTCGAATCGGGCGAGGAGCGTGTCGTGACCATCGTCGGCGTGGACGAACTCGATGCCGGCAGCGAGCGGATCTCGTGGCGGTCACCGCTGGCGAAGGCGCTCATCAAGGCGCGCGTCGGCGACGTGGTGACCCTGCGCACGCCGCGCGGCACCGAGAGGCTCGAAGTCGTGGCGATCCGCTACGACGCGCTCGCGTAGGGGGTCAGACCCGTGACACCCCGGGACGCAGCCGCTCGTAGACGGCCAGGGTGCCATCGACGAGGCGGTCCACACCGAACTGTGCCGCCACCCGGGCCCGCCCCGCGTCTCCCATGCGCCGCCGGGACGTGGCGTCGCCGAGCAGTCGCACGATCGCGTCGGCGAGCGCCTCGCTGTTCCCGGGCGGAACGAGCAGGCCTGTCGTGCCATCCACCACCGCTTCCGGGATGCCGCCGGCGCGCGTGCCGACGATGGCCAGCCCCATCGCCATCGCGTCGAGCAGCGTCGAGCCCAGCCCCTCGGTGACCGAACTCATCACGAAGACATCGGCGCTCTTCGTGAGCGCCAGCACGTCGTCGCGGAAGCCGGCGAGCACCACGTGTTTATGGAGGCCGAGCTCGCGGATCTGCGCCTCGAGCGCCGGCCGCAGCTCTCCCTCGCCGAAGATGACGAGCTGCGCGTCCGGGACGGACCGTCGAACCCGGGCCATGGCGTCGACCAGGAACTTCTGGCCCTTGTGCGGCACGAGCGCGCCGACATTCACGAGCACCGGCGACCCGTGCGGGAACCAGAACTCCTGATGCAGGTTGGCGGCCGGGATGTGGGTGACGCGATCGACGTCGATGCCGTCGTGCACCACGGTGATGCGCGCGCGCGGGATGCCGTCGGCCGCGAGGATGCCGGCAATCGCCTCCGACGCGGCGATGAAGCAGGCGACCTGCTTGTACTTCCAGCGCGAGAAGGAGTGTTTCTGCAGGTGGAAGTCCACGCGGCGCGAAGCCACCAGGGTGGGCACTGCCTGGCCGACGCCGAACGATAACGCCATCGACGCCATTGCCACCGTGTGCGGGTCGTGCGCGTGCACCACGTCGGGGCGGTGCATCGCGATGACGCGGGCGAGCCGCCAGGCGGCCGTGAGATCCACCTCCGAACGCGGCGCAAGCGGCACCAGATCATCGCCTTCGCTGGCGCGCTGATAGAGCACGCCCTCCGGGTGCGCCACGAGCACGGCCCGATGGCCGCGCGCGCGCATCCCGAGGACGGTCAGAAGGACTTGCTGCTGCCCGCCGCGCCAGGTGCGGGCGGAGTCGAGGTGGAGTGCGAACACAATTCCCAGAGCTTGGCGAACTTGAGGGCCACGTAGGTGGCGTTGAGGGTCGAGATGACGAGCCCCGGGAGCCCGTCGCGAAAGCCGCCGCGCAGGACGTAGTTGCGCAGGAACGCCGCCGGAGGATGCACCGCCAGGTCGAGCCAGCCGGCCGTGCGGCCGTCGTCGCGCATCTGCCGCGCGGCGAGCGTGGTGTAGCGGTCCATCGTCTGCAGGTGATGCGAGAGATCACGGTAGGCGTAGTGCTGCAGCTCGCCGGAGAGATCCGCCACCGGGCCGTCGGCCTTCACCGACTCGTGCACCAGCCTGCCCGTCCAGCGGGCGCGGCGGCGGTCGTAGAGCCGGAGCTGGTAGTCCGGATACCAGTCGGTCGAGCGGATCCAGCGTCCCAGATGGAACGTGACGCGCGGCACGCGGTAGCCCGGCGCCGGGGGCTCGTCGCGCATCAGGCTCTGGATCTCGGCGGCGAGCTCCGGTGAGACGCGTTCGTCGGCATCGAGCGACAGAATCCAGTCGTGGGTCGCGGCCTCGGCGGCGCGGTTCTTCTGCGCCACGTAACCGGGCCACGGGCGCACCAGCACCTTCGAGGTGTAGCGCCGCGCGATCGCCACCGTGGCGTCGGTGCTTTCAGAATCGACCACCACGATCTCGTCGGCCCAGGCCACCGAGTCGAGCGCGGCCGCCAGGTTGGCGGCCTCGTCGCGCGTGATGATCGTGACCGACAGTTTCGGCACGGGCGGCATCTTACTCGCTCACCCGGCGGCTCCGGAAACCGCCGGCCGCCCCGTCCCGCCGCCTACTGCTGCCGCTGCTGCTGAGTCTGAGTGTTCGTGCCGGTCGCGCCGGCCCCGCCCGCGCCCGAGATGACCGTCACGCCGGCGCCGGCGCCGAGCGGCGCCACCTGCGCGGTTTCGTAGTTCACGACCGACTTCAGGTAGTCGATGAGCGCCTGCAGTTCGTTGTTGCGGGCCTGGTTCAGGTCGCGCTGCGCCTGCAGCACGAAGAAGTTGGTGGTCATGCCGGCCTGGAACTTCTTCTCCTCGGCTTCGAGTCGTTTCTCCGCCAGGGCCCGCGACGCGCGCGTGGCCTCGACGCGCTTGCTGTTGGTCGTGACCGTGCGCGCCACCTCGCGCACCTCGGTGGCCACGCGGATGCGCGAGGCATCGAGCTGTCTCACCGTCTGCTGGTTCTGCAGGCGGGCACGCGCCAGGTTGGCGTCCTGCGTCGAGGTGCCGAGCGGATAACTCAACTGCAGCGTGAACGTCCAGCTCGGGAAGTTGTTGCGGAGCAGGTCGCCGAGGACGTCGGTGTAGCGTCTGGTCTCCGAGCCGATCACCGGTCCCGGAAAGCCGGCGCCGCGGATGAGCTGCGTGCCGCCGATGCCGGTGCCGCCGTAGTCGACCGACGCGTTCAGCGCCGGCAGCACCTGGTTGCGGAGCAGGCTGATCGTGACCTCGTTGGCTTCGATGGTCTTCTGCGCCTGCTGGAGATCGGTGCGCGAGCCGAGGGCGCCAGAGACCGCGCCGTCGATGTCGACCGACACCGGCGCGAAGGCGGCCTGGTCGGTGGGCACGAGACGCGCCTTCCACTGGTCGGCCGCGTGCTGGCCGTAGATGAGCGCGCGCAGCGCGTCTTCGGCGCGGGCGATCGCCGCCTCGGCGAGGATGACCGCTTCTTCGCGCTGGGCCACTTCCGCTTCCGCCTGCACGATGTCGATCGGCGCCATGGTGCCGATCTCGACGCGCGCGCGGTTTTCCTTGAGCGACCGCTGGGCGAGTTCGAGCGAGAGGCGCTGCACGTCGAGGCTGCTGATGGCGAAGACCAGATCCCAGTAGGCGTTCTTCACCGAGCGGGTGGTGGTGGCGACGGCCTCGCGCACCTGCACGTCCGAGATCTCGCGGTTCTTGCGCGAGACCTGCAGCTGCTGGCGGGTGCTGTCGATGCCGAAGTTGCGCAGCAGCGGCTGCGTGAAGTTGAACGTGAGGTTCGACCCGGTCTGCGGCGTGAAGTTGGCGAAGATGTTGTTGGTGGTGGCGCGGTTGTTCTCCCAGCCAATCTGATAGCTGGCGCCGCGCCACGGCAGGGCCGAGGTCAGCCCGAAGTTCATGGCCGTCGAGTTGTTCTCCAGTTTGTCGACGTCGCCGGCGAGCAGCGAGTTGATCGGCGTGTCGCGGTTGGAGCCCTGCGCGAACGTCGTGAAGGTGGGGGCCCAGGCCGCCCGCGCCAGGGAAACGCCGACGTCCTGCAGCTGCGGGTTGAGCCGCACGACCTCGAGGTCGGCGTTCTGCTGCAGCGCCAGTTCAACGGCATCGGTGATGCTCAGACGGCGTTCCGGACCCGGGGGCGCCGGTGTCTGGGCGTGAACAGTCGCCGCTCCGAAAACGGACAGGCCGACCAGGGCCCCTACCACCGCCGTGCCTACCGCCGACCGTCGAATCCCGAACATGTGCTGGTTCTCCCGATGACCCGTGACCGCGGGCGCCTGCCGCCCCGACACCCAGTCGAGCAAGATCGTTGCCGCGCGCTGCGACCCGCCGGCCCGCCGCGCCACAAGGATAGACGTCCCGGGCGGGGCCGGGGTTCGGCCGGTCCAGCCCGCTATACTACCGTTCGATGAACGACACTGACGTCCTGCGCCATTTCCGGGAGTCCGGCGCCCTGCTCGATGGGCACTTCCGGCTGTCCTCGGGCCTCCACAGTTCCGGCTACCTGCAGTGCGCCCTCGTGCTGCAGCACCCCGCCCGCGCCGAGGCGCTCGGCGCCGCCATCGCCGACGCGACCCGCGCCTGGGGCGCCACGGTGGTCTTGTCGCCGGCCATGGGCGGCATCGTCATCGGGCAGGAGGTCGGGCGCGCCCTCGGTGTGCGCGCCATCTTCGCCGAGCGCACCGACGGCACGCTGGCGCTGCGCCGGGGCTTCACGCTCGGCCCCGACGACCGCGTTCTCGTCGTGGAAGACGTACTCACGACCGGCAAGTCCACCCGCGAGACCATCGACGTGGCCACGGCGGCCGGTGCGACCGTGGTGGGCGCGGCCTCGATTATGGACCGCAGCGGCGGCCAGCACGGCCTGGACGTGCCGTTTGCCGGCCTCTGCCCGATGAACGTGCCGGCCTACACGGAAGACGCCTGCCCGCTCTGCCAGCAGGGTCTGCCCGTGACCAAGCCCGGCTCGCGCCGCTGACGGCCGGAGGCGCGATGACCGCGCGCGTGCGCACGCTGCGCCTCGTGCTCGCCTACGACGGAGCGGATTTCGCCGGGTGGCAGCGCCAGGCCGGCCAGCGGACCGTGCAGGGCGAACTCGAGGAGGTCATCGGGCGCATCGAAGGTGCGCCGGTGCACGTGGCCGCCTCCGGGCGCACCGACGCCGGCGTGCACGCCGCCGCCCAGGTGGCCAGCATCACGCTCACCGCGGCCATCACGCCCGAGCGGCTCGTGCGCGCCTGCAACGCCACGCTGCCGGTGGACGTGCGCGTGCTGGCCGCCGAGGAGATGCCCGATCGGTTCCACGCGCGCATCCACGCCCGTGGCAAGACCTACCGCTATTTCATCTGGCACGCGCCGGCCGGGCAGCCGCTCCTGCGGCGCATGGCCTGGCACGTGCCGCAGCGCCTCTCGCTCGCGGCCATGCAGGAGGCGGCGGCACTCTTCGTCGGCGAACACGACTTTTCGGCCTTCCAGGCGGCGGGCAGCTCCGTGCAGACCACGGTGCGCCGCATCTGGACGTCCACCGTCGAGCCCGACGCGGCCCTGCCGCCGTGGTGTGCGGCGCCCGACGACCGCGGCCGTCTGCTGACCTTCGAAGTGGCCGGCTCGGGCTTCCTGCGTCACCAGGTGCGCGCGATGGCCGGAACCCTGGTGCTCGTGGGGAAGGGGCGGCTCACGCTGGCCGACGTCCGCCGGGCCCTTGCGGGTGGTGCCCGGGCCACTGCCGGCCCCACCGCACCCGCCTGCGGACTGCACCTCTGGAAGGTGCACTATCCGGAGTAATATCTTCCTTTCCGTCCATGAGCCTCGACCAGCTGCGCGCGTGGATTCCTCCCGGCGGTCCAGAGGACGCGCTCGCCGGACAGGTGATCCCAGAGCGCATTCCCCGTCACGTCGCCATCATCATGGACGGCAATGGCCGCTGGGCCGCCCAGCGCCACTTGCCGCGCGTAGAGGGGCATCGTGCGGGCATCGATGCCGTCCGCGACACGGTGGAGACGTCGGCGCGCCTGGGCCTGGACGTGCTCACGCTCTACGCCTTCTCGGTCGAGAACTGGAAGCGGCCCAAGACCGAAGTCAGCGTGCTCATGAGCCTGCTGCGCCGGTATCTCAGGCTCGAGCTCGACACGCTGCTCCGGAACAACATCCGCTTCACGGCCATCGGCCGGCCGAACGAGCTGCCCGAGGACGTCTACCACGAGCTGCTCCAGGCCGAGGCCAGGACCAGCCGCAACACCGGCATGCGCTTCAACATCGCGCTCAACTACGGCGGCCGGGCCGAAATCGTCGACGCGGCGCGACGGGCCATCGAGGCCGGCGTGTCGCCCTCCTCCCTCGACGAGGCGCGCTTCTCGGAGTTCCTCTACACCGCCGGCCAGCCCGATCCCGATCTGCTCATCCGCACGAGCGGTGAGATGCGCGTCAGCAACTTCCTGCTCTGGCAGATTGCCTACGCCGAGATCTGGGTGACCGACACGCTGTGGCCCGACTTCCGCTGCCAGCACCTGCTCGAAGCGGTCATCGCGTATCAGAAGCGCGACCGCCGCTATGGCGGCATCGTCTCGGTGCCGGTCGCCGCCGGCGCCAAGTAGGTTTCCTGCCGTCATGACACGCCTTGTGAGCGGGGTGGCGCTCGCCGCGTCCGCCTTCGCGCTCGTCTGGTTCCTGCCGTCACCGGCGCTGCTCGCCGTGGCGCTCGTCGTCGCCGGCCTCGCGTTCCTCGAGTATGCGAAGCTGGCGCGCGCCGTCGATGCGCCGCTGCCGTTCCTGCCGTCGCTCGCCGCGACCCTCGCCGCCTGCGCGGCCGTGGCGCTGCCGTGGGTGCACGTGCCCTCGCTCTTCGGTGTCATCATCGTGGCGCTCGCCGTGTCGCTCATGACGAGCGGTCTGCACGGCGCGCCGCTCGTGCACGGCGCGGCCGCCGGCATGCTGGCGCCGGTCTACATCGGCCTGCCGCTCGGCGCCCTCGTCGGTATCCACCAGCTCGCCGGCCGCGAAGGGGTGCTCACGCTCATTGCCACGGTGGCGGCGAGTGACACTTTCCAGTACTACTCGGGGCGCACCTTCGGGAAACGTCCGCTCGCCCCGACCATCAGCCCGAAGAAGACGATCGAGGGCGCGATTGGCGGCTTCGTGCTGGCGCCGCTCGCGCTCGTGGCCATCGCGCACTGGTGGCTGCCGCGCCTGAATCCGGCGGCGGTGTGGCTGGCGGGCCTCGGCCTCGTCGTGGCCGGCATCGCCGGCGATCTCTTCGAGTCGACGTTCAAGCGGGCCGCCGGCATGAAAGACAGCGGCTCGCTCATTCCCGGGCACGGCGGCGTGCTCGACCGCATCGACGCGCTGCTCTTCTGCGCGCCGCTCTTCTATCTGCTGCTGACGCTCGCATGATTCGCGTCGCGATTCTCGGCGCCACCGGCTCGATCGGCACGAGCGCGCTCTCGGTGGCCGAGGCGCATCCGGATCGGGTGCGCGTCGTGGGGCTGGCGGCGGCGACGAGTGCCGAGGCGCTCGCGCCGGCGGTCAGGGCCCACCGGCCCACCGCCGTGTCGATGGCGACCGACCAGGCACTGGCGCGTCTGGCCGCCGCGGCGGATCTTCCCGCGGCGCAGGGCGTGGGTGATGCCGGGCTCGTGATGCTCGCCACCCGCCCCGACGTGGACCTCGTGCTCTGCGCGTCGTCGGGCACGGCAGCGCTCGAGGCGGTGCTGGCGGCGATCGACGCCGGCAAGGCCATCGCCCTCGCCAACAAGGAAGTGCTGGTGATGGCCGGCGGCCTCGTGATGGACCGCGCGCGCGCGAAGGGCGTGGCCATCCTGCCGGTGGACAGCGAACACAATGCCATCCACCAGTGCCTGCATGGGCATGCGACGCAGCACGTGAAGCGGCTCATCCTCACCGCCTCCGGCGGCCCGTTCCGCGGCCGGACCCGCGCCAGCCTGGCCGCCGTCACGCCGGCCGACGCGCTGCGGCACCCGACCTGGCAGATGGGGCCGAAGATCACGGTCGACTCGGCCACGCTCATGAACAAGGGCCTCGAGGTGATCGAGGCGCACTGGCTCTTCGGCGTGACGTCGTCGCAGATCGACGTGGTCGTGCATCCGCAGTCGATCGTGCACTCGCTCGTCGAGTTCACTGACGGTTCGATGCTGGCGCAGCTCGGCACGACCGACATGCGGCTGCCCATCCAGTACGCCTTCTCCTATCCCGACCGCTGGCATACGCCGGTGCCGCATCTCGATCTTGCCCGCGCCGGCACGCTCGAATTCCATCCGCCGGCGTGGGACGAGTTCCCGTGTCTGCGCCTGGCGTTCCGGGCCCTCGACGCCGACCGCAGCCTGCCCATCGTGCTCAATGCGGCCAACGAGGTCGCGGTGGCGTCGTTTCTGGCGGGCCAGCTCGGCTTCACCGCCATCGCCGACGTGATTGCCGCGACCATGGACGCGCACCGGGCCACCCCCGTGGAGACGCTGCCGGCCGTGCGCGCCGTGGACGCCTGGGCGAAAGCCCATGCCCTCGAGCTCGTGCGGGTAGAATCGGAGAAGAGGTAGTGCTGTCATGCTGACGACGCCGCTGGCGTTTGCGTTCGTGCTCGGGGTGCTCGTGTTCGTGCACGAACTGGGGCATTTCCTGCTGGCCCGCTGGCACGGCGTGCGGGTGCACGTGTTCTCGCTCGGCTTTGGCCCGAAGCTGCTGTCGTTCAAGCGCGGCGACACGGAGTACTGCCTGAGCGCCATCCCGCTCGGCGGCTACGTGAAGATGGCGGGGGAGAACCCGGAAGACAACCCGCAGGGCGCGAGCGACGAGTTCATGTCGAAGACGAAGTGGCAGCGCTTCCAGATTCTGCTGGCGGGCCCGGCCATGAACATGATCCTGGCCGTGCTGGTCCTCGCCCTCGTGCTGATGCAGGGCGATCGCGTGCTGGCGTTCCTGTCGAAGCCCGCCGTCATCGGCGCCGTGCAGGCGCAGTCGGCGGCAGCCGCCGCCGGCCTCCAGCCCGGCGACGAGATCGTGAAGATCAACGGCCGCGCCATCTCCACCTGGGAAGAGCTCGACATGGCGGTGTCGTCGAAGCCCGAACTCGATGTCGAGTTCGGCGTGAAGCGCGACGGCGTCGAGCGGACGGTCACGGTGCGGCCCTCCACGAGGGAAGTCACGATCCGCAACGGCGCCACCTTCGAGATCGGCACCATCGGCGTGCTGCCCGACACTTATCCCGTCATCGACCAGGTCAATCCCGGCGACCCGGCCGACAAGGGCGGCATCCTGCGCGGCGACCGGATCAAGCGCATCAACGGGGTGCGGATGATCGAGACGCGCACCGTCATCGAGACGCTCCGCTCACGGGGCGGCCAGCCCACCGAGATCGTCGTCGACCGGAACGGCACCGAGCAGTCGCTCACCGTCACCCCCGAGCAGCGCGGCGAAACCGCCGTCATCGGCGTCACCCTCGGCAGCGAGACCATCAGCTACATGCCGGGGCCGGTCGAGGCGCTTGGCCTGAGCGTGCAGCGCAACCTGCAGACGGCCGGGCTCATCCTGCGCACGCTCGGTGAGCTCTTCACCGGCAAGGCCTCGCCGAAGCAGCTCATGGGCCCCGTGGGCATCGCGTCGCTGTCGGGCAATGCCGCGTCGCAGGGCTGGGTGGAGCTCTTCGCGCTCATGGCGTCGATCAGCCTGAACCTCGGTCTGCTGAATCTGCTGCCGATTCCCGTGCTCGACGGCGGTCACATGGCCATCATGGGCATGGAAGCGATCGCCCGCCGCGACTTCTCGATGGCGGTGAAGGAGAAGATGCTCTTCGCGGGCTTCGTCGTGATCATGGCGCTCATGGTGACGGTCATCTACAACGACCTCACCCGTGTCGCCTGGATCGAGCGCCTGATGCCCTGGCGCAACTAGCGGTGCCGCGCGGCGCGCGCCGCGCGTCCTGCCGCCACGCCTATCGAGCCGGCTGTGCGCTCGTGTGCCGGAGCACCTTGCCCGGCTTCGTGCCGGTATGCGTGCCCTCGTCGAGCACGACCGCGCCGTTCACGATGACCGTGTCGATGCCCTGCGGGTAGCTGAACGGATTCTCGAAGGTGGCCGTGTCACGCACCTCGGCCGGATCGAAGATCACGAGGTCCGCCCACTTGCCGGCGGCAATCGTGCCGCGATCCGGCAATTGCAGCGTGTCGGCCGCGAGCGACGTCATCTTGCGGATGGCCTCTTCGAGCGGAATCACCTTTTCCTCGCGCACGTACTTGCCGAGCACGCGCGGGAAGGTGCCGAAGTTGCGCGGGTGTGGCACGCCTGACCGCAGCGGCCCTTCGATCGACAGCGCCGAGCCATCGGAGCCAATCGCCACCCAGGGCTGCGTCATCGCCAGCTTCACGTCGTCTTCCGACATGATGAAGTAGACGCAGGCGACGCTGCCGCGCGTGGCCACGAGCAGGTCGAACACGAAGTCGAACGGATCCTTGCCGGCGGCCTTCGCGGCATCCGCCACGCGCATTCCTTCGTACCTGCGGCTCGGCGATTCATCGGTCGTGGCGACACCGCGCGCGCGGCCGATGGCCGCCAGCTGCACGTTGGCCCAGGTGCCGGCCGACTGGTAGCGGTTGTCCCACTCGGCGTTCGGATCTTCCATGTCGCGGCGCACGCGCGCGCGCGTGGCGCGGTCGCTCAGCCGCTCGACCATCTTGTCGGCGCCGCCGTCCATCACCCACTGCGGCAGGGTGGCCGTGAGGCTCGTGCTGCTGGCGATGTAGGGGTAGATGTCGGCCGTGACCTTCACGCCGCGGCCGCGCGCCGCCTCCACGAGCTCGACCACTTCCTTCATGCGGCCGAAGTTGGCCTGGCCGGTGACCTTGATGTGGAAGACGTGCACCGGGAGCTTCGCGCGCTCGCCGATCGCGATCGCCTCGCCGATGCCGTCACGCAGCTTCTTGCCGTCGTGGCGCAGGTGCGAGGCGTAGCGGCCGCCCAGGGCGGCGGCTGGCTGCGACAGCGCCACGAGTTCGTCGAGCGTGGCAAACGCGTTCGGCGGATAAATGAGCCCCGTCGAGACGCCGGCCGCGCCCTGTTGCATCGACGCGGTGACGAGGTCCTGCATCTTCTTCAGTTCGTCGGTCGTGGGCGGACGGTTGTCGTTGCCGATGATCATCTCGCGCGCCGTGCCGAGGCCCACGTACGACAGCAGGTTCACGGCGATCCCCTGCTTTTCGAGCAGCCCGAAGTAGCCGGCGAAATCGGTCCACGGCTGCGTGGCGCTCGCCGACGCCTGCGGCGCAATCGACCCCGACTCGCCGATGACCTCGGTGGTCACGCCCTGGCGGATCTTGCTCTGGGCGTTGCCGTCGGTCACGAGCGGCATGTCGGAGTGCGAGTGCATGTCGATGAAGCCGGGCGCCACGACACGGCCCTTCGCGTCGATGACCCGCGTCGCGCGGCTCGCCGCCGCGGTGGCTGCCGCCGCATCGAAGACGTCGGTGATGCGCCCGCCGCTCACCGCCACGCCGCCTTCGCGCGCCGGAGCGCCCGTACCGTCGATGATGCGCGCGTTGGTGATGAGCAGGTCGATGGCGGGTGGCGGCGGCGCCGGCTGGCTGCACGCGGTGAGCGCGCAGAGCGACGCGGCCGCGGCTCCCCGCGACAGGGCACGAATCGACAGCGGCATGCGGAGACCCCTTCGACGGACGGCTTACTGGAAGTGCGCGCGGATGGCGTCCACGAGCGCCGGAATCGACGGCACCGCCGGCACGACCGCGGGCTCGACGCCCAGGCGGCGCACGGCGTCGGTGGCGGCCAGGCCCACGGTGGCCACGGTCGTGTGCGCCAGCAGGTCCGCCACCTGTTCCTCGCCGTAGAGTGTGGCGAACCCGCGCACGGCCGCGGCGCTCGTGAACGTGACGACGTCGATGCGGTGCTGCAGGAGCTGCCCGTAGACGTCGAGTTCCGGATTGTCGTCCACCGCCAGCGTGCGGAACGACGGCGCCTGCGTCACCTCCGCGCCGGCGCCTGCGAGCGCTTCGCCGAGGGTGTCGCGTCCCCCCGCCGACGACGGCACGAGCACCCGCCGTCCGGCCAGCGCCACCCGTCCGCCGAGGGCCTCGACCACGCTCTCCACGGGCTGGCCCTCGAGATCCAGGTCGACACGGATGCCGAAGCGGGCGAGCCGCTCGGCCGTGCCGACCCCTACGGCGCAGAGCCGCGGGCCGGCCAGGGCGCGGGCGTCACGGCCGCGTTCCATCAGGCGGTGCAGGAATGCTTCGACGCCGTTCGCGGTCGTGAAGACCACGCAGTCGAAGTCGGCGACGGCGTCGGCCGCCGCGTCGAGCGCCTCGAACGACTCGAGGGGCGCCACACGCAGCACCGGCGCTTCGATGGCCTCGGCGCCGGCGCCCTCGAGCAGCTCCACGAGTTCGCCCGACTGGTGGCGCGAGCGTGTGACCAGAATGCGGCGGCCGAAGAGCGGCCGTTCGTCGAACCAGCGCAGGTGGTCGCGCAGGCCCACGACCTTGCCGATGATGAGCGAGGCCGAGCTGTCGAGCCCCTGGTCGAGCCGCGCCGCGACGTCGGCCAGCGTGCCGACGTGGGTCTGCTGGCTGGCGAGCGACGTGTGCAGCACGAGCGCCGCGCGGTCGTCGTCGGGCCGGCCGTGATCGAGCAGCCCGCGGACGATGGCGCGCAGCTCGTCACGTCCGCCGTAGGAGGCGATCGTGCCGTCGGTGCGGGCGAGATGCGCCCAGTTGACCTTCAGGCGTCCGCCGTTGGCCTCGTGGCCGCGCACGATCGTGAGCGTGTCGCCGGCCGCGGGATAGGTGAGCGGGATGCCGGCGTAGGCGGCCGTGGCCACCGCCACCGGCACGCCGGGCACGACCTCGAACGGGATGCCCTGCTCGTGCAGGAAGAGCGCCTCTTCGCCGCCGTGGTCGAAGAGGAACGGATCGCCCATCTTCAGGCGCGCGACCACGTGGCCTTCGCGGGCTTTTTCGGCGAGCAGGTAGCTGATGGCGTCCTGATCGGTCGCTTCGCGCGACGGGCGGCCGACGTCGATGCGTTCGGCGCGGCGCGGCGCCAGGTCGAGCACGCGCGGATGCACCGTGCTGTCGTGGATGACCACGTCGGCGGCGTCGAGGCAGCGCTGCCCGCGTGTCGTGAGAAGCCCCGGCGCGCCGGGGCCCGTGCCAATGAGGTAGACCAGGGTGCGCATCAGGCGCACATTCTATTTCGTATTGAGGTCGTAGCGCATGATGGCCGCGTGGCGGCCGCCCTTGACGCGCTCGAGGTCGTAGACGTCGCCGGCGATGGGCGCGCGTTCGGCCAGCACCGCGCCGATGCGCGCGTGGTCGTCGTCGTCGAGCACGAGCGTGGCGGCGCGAACCGTGTCGTCGAGGTGGGCGGCGCTGCGCGCGCCGACGATGACCGCGGCGACACCGCGCTGCGCGAGCACCCACGCGACGGCCACCGTGCCCACACCCACGCCGTGTTTCGCCGCCACCTGCGCCACGGCCGCGAGCAGGCGCTGGAAGCGGTCCCACCCGCCGAACTCGTCGATGATGAGCCGGTACTTCACGAGCGACCGGTTGGCGAGCGTCTCGGGCGGCGGCGCGCCGAGCCAGCGCGCGGAGAGGAAGCCTCCGGCAAGCGCGCCGTAGCAGAGCAGGCCGATGCCGCGCGCCTCACAGAGGCGGGTCATCGCCCCGGCGGGACGCTGGTCGAGCAGCGAGTACTGCACCTGATGCGCGACGACGCGCACGCCGGCGTCGAGCAGGGCCGTCACCGCGGCGGTGTTGCAGTTGGTCAGTCCCAGATGGCGGATCGCCCCGGCGCGCTGGCGCGCGTGCAGCCAGCCGGCCGTGTCGATCATGCCGGGACGGTCGTAGTCCCACCAGTGGAACTGCACGAGGTCGAGTGCGTCCACGCCGAGGCGCCTGCAAGAGCGCCTGACGGCCGCCTCGACATCGGCGGCCGCGAGCGAGCCGAGCGCGGCGAGGTCCGGCACGAACTTCGTGTGGATCTGAAGATCTGCCGACGTGCCGCGCGTCCGGACGAACTCGCCGATGAGGGCCTCGACGCCGGTGTAGATGTCGGCGCAGTCGAAGCTGGTCATGCCGGCGGCGACGAACGCGCGCATGTCGTCGAGCGCGGCGGCGTGGTCGACCGGGCCGTGGCCGCCGGCCAGCTGCCACCCGCCCTTGATGAGCCGCGGGATCGTGTATCCGGGCGCCAGCGAGACGCGCGGAACCGGGGCCGCCATCAGCGCGGCAGCGGCACGACGGTTGTCTCCGCGTGGCTGAAGGTGCGCCGGCCGAGACGCGTGATGCGGAAGCGCGCGCCGCAGTGCGGGTCGGGGCACGCGATGTCGGCGTCGGTGGTCATCCAGTCGTGTGGATGCGTGGGACGCTGCTTGGCGGGCAGCAGCGGCAGGATCGCGGCCAGCGCGTAGAGCGAGAACGACTGTCCCGCGCCCATCACGAGCAGTTCGCCGTGGACCTCGAACGCGTCGCCGGCGGCGTGCCGGCAGACCATCGGCCGTTCGGTGGCCACGACTTCCACGCGCAGGTCGTACAGGTCGAAGGTGTCGTCGGGCGCCGCGGGCGTCGTCATGCGCCCAGTACTATACGCGCCCCGCCGCGGCTACGAGACCGGCGCGAAGTAGCCGCGCTTCGTGCGCGCCGTCGTCCCCTGGCGGCCCACCAGCACATTCAGCCGGCGCCAGGCGCCGTCGCGTTTGGGATTCGTGGACGCGTAGCCGATCACGTACTGGCTGGCGAGTTCGTCCGCGATCTCGCCGTAGATGGCGGTGAGGTCTTCGGCACGCTGCGGGAAGAACGCCCGGCCGCCGGTTTCCTGCGCCAGCTGGCGCAGCACGAACTCCGCTTCGCGGAAGCCCTTCGAGATCGACGTCTCGCGCGACTGCAGGCCGATCGTGTAGATGGTCGTGGCCGAGCGCTTCGCCAGATCGAGCACTTCCTCGTAGGTCACGAGGCTCGAGGTGTCTTCGCCGTCCGAGAGCAGCACCACGGCGCGGCGGCGCACGTCGTCGTCCGACTTCGCCTGCACCTTCACCAGCTCCTTGAGCGAGATGTAGAGGGCGTTGTACATCGACGTCGAGCCGCCGGCGGTCGTGTTGCGGATGGCGGTCTCGAGCGCGGCGGCATCGGTCGTGAAACTCTGCAGGATCTCGACGCGCGTGTCGAAGTCCACGACCTGCGCCAGATCCTGCGGCCGCAGCTTGCGGGCAAACCCGATGGCGGCATCCTGCGCCGTCGTCATGCGCGATTCCATGCTGGCGCTCGTGTCGAGCAGCAGCGACAGCGCGATGGGCAGCGTGGTGCGGTTGAAGTAGGCGATCTCCTGTTTCGCGCCGTCTTCGAAGATGGAGAAGTCCTTCGAGTCGAGATCGGTCAGGTAGTGATGCTTCTGGTCCGTGACGGTCACGTTGAGCGACACCATCTCGACGGCGGCGCGGAACACCTGGTCCGCTGGCCGGCGCACCTGGGGCGGCTGCGCCGAGACCGGCACGAGCGTGAGCGCGACGGTGGCCGCGACGACGGCGGCGAGCGTGGAAAGCGGACGAGTCATTGCGGCTGACCTCGCGCCACCCCGCCAGAGGCGATGAGGCCGGGTGTGGCAGCCGTTACCTCGAACGTGTCGGGGGGAATCAGGGCCTGCGGACGCGCGTAGACCACTCGGAACTGGTGGGTGAGCACGCGGGCGACCTCGGTGAGCGCCTGCGGCAAGGCCTGGCTTGCCACGACGTCGCGGCGCGTGCCGCCGGTGAGCCGCACGCCGCGGTCGAAGAGGGTGTCGCGCTGGCGCGCGTTGTCGTCGAAGAGCGCGCGGCCGGGGGCGGTGAGCGAGACGACGTGGAGCGTCGCGCCGGAGCTCTGGAGGCGGGACAGCGCGCGCGTGAAGTGGATGTTGCTCTGCTCGGGCGTGGTCGCACTGAGCACGACGATGGCGGCGCGTTCGCCCTCACGCGTGGCGAGGCCGCCGGCCGCCTCGAACACCGCTTCCATCACCGTGGCGCCGGTACCGGGGCGCGCGAACACCCTGCCGATGCCCGCCGCGAGCGCCGCCGGTGTGTTCGTGTAGTTGGTGAGCACGGTGGGCCGCTCGCCGTAGCCGATGAGGGCCACGGGGCCGGTGTCGCCGAGCGCGGCGAAGAATGCGGTGAGGGCGTTGCGGACGTCGGGAATCGTCGGTTCGGCCTGGGCGCTCGTATCGACAAGCACGGCGATCGGCAGCGGGCCGGTGGCGGGCGTGACACGCAGCACCTCGCGTGTCACCTTGTCTTCGCGGATGACGATGTCGGCGGCGGTGAGCGTGTCGCGCGCCATGCCGGTCGCGCGATCGACCAGTGAGATGTAGGCCACACGCTCGCGTGCCTGCGCGCCGAGGCTGACGCCGGCGAGGAGCGCCACGAGGCAGCCCACGATGAGGCGAGGCGGTCGGTGGACCATGTGGGTTGGGGCGGCGGGAGGGCGCGGTCCCGCGGTTGGCGCCAGTATAGTCCCGGCCGACGCGGCGGGGGACTGTCCCTAATCTGGGTAATGCCGGACTTCATGCGTTGTCCGGGCCGGTCCAGAATAGGGACAGTCCCTCATCCGCGGCTACACTGGGGGCTGTGGCCGCTGGTCCCGACGCGCGCACGCTCAAGACGCTGGGTCAGCTCAGCACGATCGGCCTGGCGTTTGTGTTTGCCCTCGTGCTGGGTTTTGGCGCCGGCTTCTGGCTCGATGGCCAGCTCGGCACGTCACCGTGGCTGTCGCTGCTGGGCTTTGCGATGGGCCTCGCCGCCGGCGTGCTGAACGTGGTGCGGACGATGCAATCCGTCGCCGCCACCGAGCGCAGCCGCCCGCCGGCGGTGCCGCCTGCGCCGTCTGGCCAACCATGACCGCGCCCGGCCGCGACCCCTTCCTGTCGCGCCTCGAACGTGACTCCGTCATCGCCGCCGCGGTGCTTGCCGCGGCGGCCGCCGTGTGCTGGCCGGGCCGGCCGGCTCGCGCCCTCGGGGTGCTTGGCGGCTTCGCCCTCATCGCCCTCAGTTATCGCGGAATCAGGGCCGGGGTGGACGGCGTGTGGACCGGGGCCGCAGGTCCCGCCGACCCCGAGGGGGGCGAGGCGCCGCCGCCGAGACCCCAGCGGGCGGGGTTCGTGAAGTTTTTCACAAGGCATGCTATACTCGCGGGCGGCGCTTACGTTATGATGGCGCGTTTCGAGTTCGACCCGATGGCGATGCTGGCAGGCGTCACTGCGCCGGCCGTCGCTGCCACCGTCGAGTTCGTGCGAACAGTTCGGGCTCGCGATGGCGGGCCGCATTCCAGGTCTTCGTAGGAGGCGTGTGTTGAGTACTCGGTCAATCCTGTCTGCGTTCGTGATGCTGCTGGTCGCGGGCCTCGTGTCCCCCGTCTACGCCCAGGACGCCGGTGCCACGAACACCGCGCTGGTGCAGTGGTCGATCATCACGGCCGGCTTTGCCCTCGCCATCGCGGCGGCGGGTGGAGCGCTCGGCCAGGGTCGCGCCGTCAGCTCGGCCACCGAGGCGATCGCGCGCAACCCCGGTGCGGCTGGCGAAATCCGCGGCGCGCTGATTCTCGGTCTCGTGCTGATTGAGTCGCTCGTCATCTACGTGCTGCTCATCTCGCTGATCCTGTTCTTCCTCAAGCCGTTCGGCGGTTAAGCCGGCGGCAGCGCTTCGGCAACAGGGGCAGGTCACTTCGTGACTTGCCCCTGTTCGTCTGTACGGCGAATCGCCATGCGCCGCGCCTGCGGGGGGCCCACGTGAGTCAAAGCCGCTTCGGGATGCTCGACCTCCTGCTCGTGCTGGTGATCGTGGCCTGGGGCACCAATCTGTCGGTCATCAAGGTGGCGCTCGCCGAGTTCCCGGTGCACGCCTTCAATGCCCTGCGGATGGTGGTGGCGGGCGCGGCCTTCGCGCTCATCCTCTGGCGGATGCATCCCGACGAGCGCGCGGTCGAGCGCTCGGATCGGGGCCGCGTCGTGTTCCTCGGCCTCATCGGCGGTACGTTCTACCAGTTGCTGTTCGTCTCGGGTGTGCCGGCCACGAGCGTCGCCAACACCGGCCTCATCTTCGGCCTGACGCCCGTCGTGGTGTCGCTCTTCTCGTCGGTCGTGGGCCACGAAGAGCTGCCGTGGACGCGCTGGGCCGGCGCTGTACTGTCGGTGGTGGGCCTGTACTTCGTGGTGGGCGCCGGCGCCGCGGTGACCCGGGCGTCGCTCACCGGTGACGCGCTGGTCTTCGTGGCGATGCTCTGCTGGTCGGCCTACTCGGTGGCCTCGCGACCCATGCTCGGCCGGTATTCGCCCACGATGCTGACCGCGTGGGCGGCCATCGTGGCGGTGCCGCTCTACCTGCTCTTCGCCGTGCCGTCGCTCGCCGCCACCGAGTGGGCGGCCGTGTCGTGGTGGGGCTGGACGCTCATGCTCTGGTCGTCCACCTTCTGTCTCGTGCTCGCCTACGTCATCTGGTACACCGGAGTGCAGAAGCTCGGGGCGACACGGACGTCCGCCTACAGCAACCTGACCCCGATTGCGGCCATGGTCGTGGCCTGGCTGTGGCTGGGCGAAACGGTCACCCCGGGGCAGGCCCTGGGGGCGGCGGCCATCCTGGCGGGGGTCTTCTTGACCCGGCTGTCTCCAGTCGTCCTCAAGCCCGTCTGACCATCAGGAAGTCTGGCCCGGCCCAGAATGGGGACAGTCCCCCTCACAGTTCCGAACGGCTCGGGGGACAGGTCCCTTACGAAACGCGTAACTATAAGCTCCGATGAGGGGAAGGCGTAGTTTACGTCGCTGTTGCCTTTTCGTCCCCGCCTCCAGTAACCTGCCACGCTATTAGCACGTCCTGCCCCTGGCTGGACGCCGCTCGTTGTCATTGTTCTTCTTTGTTTGTCGGTAGGTCTCTCGCCGTGTCGCTCACGGACGTGAGGCCGTTGAGGATCGGAGAGCGCGACTGGGCGACGGGTGACTCCGTCTTCCACACCGGGCCGGGTACGTCGCTTGCGCGCCGTACCCGTCTTCCCGAGGCGTTCGACCTTCTCTTGCACTGCCCGGTCACGCGCGGTTCGTGCGATCGGTTTGTCGTTGTCCGTTGACGTGCATGTCAGGGCCACGTGGCCGGCCTGCCCACAGGTCGCCCCCACAGGCCATTGGAGGATTCGAATGAAGCGATGGTTTATCGGGCTGCTCGCCGTGGCGTTTGCCGCGGTGACCGCCACGAGCGTGTTCGCTCAGGGCGGCGGCGCAAGCAGCACGGGTACGATTCAGGGTCGCGTGAGCGACGCGCAGGGCGCCGTGCTGCCCGGCGTGACCGTCACGGCCACCAGCCCGTCGGCGCTCGGTGCGCAGACGGCGGTGACCACGGAAACCGGCAACTACCGGTTCCCCGCGCTGCCTCCCGGCACCTACACGGTGACCTACGAGCTGGCCGGTTTCAACACCGTCAAGCGTGAAGGCATCCAGCTCTCGCTCGGCTTCACGGCCAACGTGAACATCGAGCTGGCGCTCGCCACCCTGCAGGAGACCGTGACGGTCACCGGCGAATCACCCGTCATCGATACCTCGGCGACGCGTATTCAGCAGAACTTCAAGGTCGAGCAGCTGCAGTCGATTCCGAACGGCCGCGACATGTGGTCGCTGCTCGCCGTGACGCCTGCCGTGCAGATGACCCGCATCGACGTCGGCGGCAACCGCGCCGGCACGCAGACGGGTTACTCGGCCTACGGCTTCACCGGCCAGGTGCGCGTGCTCATCGAGGGCATCAACACCACCGAAGGCACCGGCGGCGCCGGCTTCTACTTCGACTACTCGTCGCTCGAAGAAGTGTTCCTCGGCACCACCGGCCAGACGGCCGAAATGCCGAACCCCGGCGTGCAGAGCCAGTTCATCGCCAAGTCGGGCGGCAACACGTTCTCGGGAGAGTACTACCTCGACTGGTACAACAACTCGATCCAGGGCTCGAACCTGCCTGACAAGTACACGACGTCGGTGGCCAACGGCGGCTTCGGCTTCCGCAACGGCGCCAACGAGATCGACCACTACTACGACACGGCGATCAACGCCGGTGGCCCGATCAAGAAGGACAGGATCTGGTGGTTCGGCACCTACCGCACGCAGAAGAACGCGGTGGCGCAGCCCCTCTTCACCTTCGACAAGACGTTCGACACCAAGCTCTGGAACCCGGTGGGCAAGCTGACCTACCAGGTCAACCAGAACAACAAGATCATCGGCTACTACCAGTGGGGCCAGAAGATCCAGCCGAACCGCCTGCCGAATGCCGGCTACACCTACACGGATGAAGGCCAGACCAACGAGCAGAACTCGGGCAGCTGGGTCTACAAGGCTGAGTGGAACGGCACTGTCAGCGACAAGCTGTACGTGGAAGCGCGTTTCGGCGACTTCGGCTACTACTTCCCGCTGCTCTCGAACGGCAGCGACAGCTTCTGGCTGCGCGACACCGGCGCGCTGACCCTGCAGGGTTCGGAACAGCGCTGGCAGCTCGACCGCGACCGCAAGCAGTACACGGCGGCGAGCACCTACTTCGTGGACACGGCCAGCATGGGTACGCACACCTTCAAGGGTGGCGTGGAACTGCTTCGTGAACGTGGCTGGGAAGGCTACGAACAGCGCTGGGGCACCAGCAACACGGAGCTCCTCTTCGCCAACGGCGTGGCGAGCTCGGTCTCGTTCGGCTTCCCGACGGCCTCGGGCGCGGTGGGCAGCCTCGACGCGCACGACAGCCTGACGTCGCAGTCGGGCCTGAACGTGTTCGGCGCCTTCATCAACGACACCTGGAACTGGGGCAAGTTCACCATGAACCTCGGTGTGCGCTACGACAACTACCAGGGCTACCTGCCCGAGCAGACGCAGCTCGGCAGCACCAACGGCCCCTTCACTGTGCCTACGCAGACGTTCGAGAAGAGGGACATGTACACGTGGCAGTCGTTCGCGCCGCGTGTGGGCTTCATCTACGACTTCTCGGGTGAAGGCCGCTCGGTGCTGAAGGCCAACTACGGCCTGTTCTGGCACAACCCCGGCGTGGGCCTTGGTGGTGATGCGAACCCGAACATCGCCAACAAGTTCGTGACCTACAACTGGACCGACACCAACGGCGACCGCCGCTTCCAGCTCGGCGAGCAGGGTGCGCTCACGGCCCAGCAGACCTCGGGCGCGATCAGCCTCAACCCCGACATCAAGCAGCCCTTCACGCACGAACTCGGCCTGTTCTTCGAGCAGCAGATCACCGACACCCTCGGCGCGCGCGTGGGCTACGTCTACAAGACGGAAGACGACCTCACCGGCACGACGTTCCCCGGCCGTCCGCTGAGTGCCTACAGCGTGCCGTTCAATTTCGTCGATCGTGGTCCCGACAACGTGCTCGGCAACGGCGACGACAAGAACATCACGCTCTTCGGCATCCCTACGGCGAACCTCTCGCAGTTCCCCGTGAACCAGGTGGTCGACAACGTCCCCGGCCGTCAGTCGCGCTACAGCACCGTGGAGGCGTCGGTCACGAAGCGTTTCAGCAACCGTTGGTCCGGCCAGATCGGCGGCGGCTACACGATGCAGAACGACTTCCCGGAGACTGTGGCCAACAGCTACCCGCGCAACGCCAACCTGCCCGGTCAGGAAGAGCGCACCTTCTGGAACCTGAAGGCGACCGCGAGCTACGACGGCCCCTGGGGCATCCGTATCTCGCCGGTGCTGCGTCACCAGTCGGGCACGAACTACGCTCGCACGATCGCCGTGCCCGCCAACGGTGGCCTGGCGGCGAGCGCCGGCATCACCTTCCCCGCGTCGACGATTTACGCGGAGTCGGCTGATTCGCGCCGCGAGCCGAACATCTGGGTGGTCGACACGCGGCTCGAGCGCACCTTCAACATCACGGACCGCATCCGCTTCCGCGGCTTCCTTGACTTCTTCAACATGACCAACAGCTACGCGTCCGAGACGATCAACCGCTCGACGGGTGCGGCGTTCCTGCGTCCGACGGCCATCCTGGCGCCCTTCACCACGCGCCTGGGCTTCCGGCTGCTCTGGTAATACGCGGGTTGGGGCGCGGGGGAGACCCTCCGGCCCCTCCCCAGCCCCAGCCCCCACACGGTTGGACTCCTGTGGGGGAGTCGTTTGAGGCGGATGGCTCGCCGCGCTAGCGGGCCTTCCGCCTCTTTTTGCGCACGCGAATGTCTCGCTCCTGCTCTCAGCGGCACGGAACGTGCGCCGATTCGGTGCCAACCGGGGCCGGGCCGGATGGCACAATGCTCGTGCCATGGATCGCGCAGTTACCTACAACTCCTACCTGAAGATCGACGAACTGCTGACGTTGCAGCGACCCCTCTCGGACGGCCCCGAGCACGACGAGCTGCTCTTCATCGTCATCCACCAGGTCTACGAGCTGTGGTTCAAGCAGGTACTCCACGAGCTCGACCACGTGCGGGTGTTGCTCGACGTGAACGACGCCCACCGCGCGCAGCACTCGCTCAAGCGCGTGCTCACCATCCTCAAGGTGCTCGTGGCGCAGCTCGACATCCTCGAGACCATGACGCCGCTCGAGTTCCAGTCGTTCCGCCAGCGCCTGGAACAGGCGAGCGGCTTCCAGTCCGACCAGTTCCGCCAGCTCGAATTCGTCCTCGGGAAGCGCTCCGTGGACGCTCTCGATCGTTTCCCGGCGGGCAGCCGTGCCCGCGCCGCGCTGGTCATCCGCCTGCGCGAGCCCTCGCTCTGGACCAGCTTCCTCGCCTATCTCGAACGTGAGGGGTACCCCGTGCCGGCCGACGTGCTGGGCGCCGATCCCACCGCCCCTATCGTGCCGAACCAGGCGCTGCAGGACGTGCTCGTGCGGGTCTACAAGACCGATCCCAAGAACAGCGAGATGTGCGAACGCTTCGTGGATCTCGACGAAGGCGTGCAGGAATGGCGCTATCGCCACGTGAAGATGGTCGAACGCACCATCGGCACGCGCACCGGCACGGGCGGGTCGTCCGGGGCTGCGTATCTGCGCAGCACGATTGCCCCGACCTTCCCGGACCTCTGGGCCATCCGCTCGCAACTGTAAGGCGAATCAGAGGATAATCGCCTGTTCTCGATGCGTACCTGGATCGTCACCGGCGGCGCCGGCTTCATCGGCAGCAACTTCGTACGGCGGGCCCATGCCCTGGGCGTGGCCCGGCTCGTCGTGTTCGACAAGCTCACCTACGCCGGCCATCTCGAGAGCCTCGAAGGGCTCATCGACGGCGACCGCGTGCGGTTCGTCCGCGGCGACATCGCCGAACGGGCGGATGTGCGGGCCGTGGTGGATGAGACGCGCCCGGCCGCGATCGTGAATTTCGCTGCCGAGAGCCACGTGGACCGCTCGATCGACGGCCCCGGCGAGTTCGTGCGCACCAACATCACCGGCACGTTCGAGCTGCTCGAAGCCGCGCGCGCCTCCCTGCAGACGGCCACGGCCGACGAGCGCTCGGGCTTTCGCTTCCTGCACGTCTCGACCGACGAGGTTTACGGGTCGCTCGGCCCCGAGGGCGCCTTCACCGAAACCACGCCCTACGCCCCGAACTCACCGTATTCGGCGAGCAAGGCTGCCGCGGATCACCTCGTGCGCGCCTATCACGAGACCTACGGGCTGCCGACGCTGCTCACGAACTGCTCGAACAACTACGGGCCGTATCAGTTCCCCGAGAAACTCGTGCCGCTCATGCTCATGAACGCGCTCGACGGCAAGCGCCTGCCGATCTACGGGGACGGGCAGAACCGCCGCGACTGGCTGCACGTGGAAGACCACTGCGACGCCATCCTCCGCGTGCTGGCGCAGGGTGTTCCCGGCGACAAGTACAACGTGGGCGGTAACGCCGAGCGCACGAACCTCGAGATGGTGGACGCGCTCTGCGACGCGCTCGACCGGCTGGCGCCGGCCGCGAACAACGCCGCCCTGCGCGCGAACGGCGTCGCCCGCTACCACGACCTCAAGACGTTCGTGGCCGATCGGCCCGGGCACGATCGCCGCTATGCCATCGATGCCTCGAAGATCGCGCGCGAGCTCGGCTTCCGCCCGAGCCGCACGTTCGAACAGGGCATCCACGAGACGGTGGCCTGGTATCTGGCCAACCGCGGCTGGTGCGCCGCGGTGACCGCAGACACCTACGATCGCCAGCGCCTCGGACTCAGGGAGGCGGCGTCGCGATGAAGGGCATCATCCTCGCGGGCGGATCGGGCACGCGGCTCTACCCCGTGACCCTGGCGGTGTCGAAGCAGCTCGTGCCGATCTACGACAAGCCGATGATCTACCACCCGCTCACGACACTCATGTGGGCGGGCATACGCGACATCCTCGTCATCACCACACCCGAGGATCAGTCGGCGTTCCAGCGGCTGCTCGCCGACGGCTCGCAGTGGGGCATCAACCTGCATTACGCCGTGCAGCCGAAGCCGGAGGGCCTCGCGCAGGCGTTCCTCATCGGTCGCGAGTTCATCGCCGGCGCGCCGGTGGCGCTCGCGCTCGGCGACAACATCTTCTACGGCGACAGCTTTCCGGCTACGGTGCAGAGGGCGGCCGCGCGGGAGTCCGGCGCCACGGTGTTCGCCTATCGCGTGAAGGACCCGGAACGTTACGGCGTCGTGTCGTTCGACGAGGCCGGTCGCGCGGTCAGCCTCGAAGAGAAGCCGAAGGCGCCGAAGTCGAAGTTCGCGGTGACCGGCCTGTACTTCTACGACCACCGGGTCGTGGACGTCGCCGCCGCGCTCAGGCCATCGGCCCGCGGCGAACTCGAAATCACCGACGTGAACCGCCAGTACCTCGACTGGGGCACGCTCAACGTCGAGACCCTCGGCCGCGGCATGGCCTGGCTCGACACCGGCACTCATGAAGCGACGCTACAGGCCTCGACCTTCATCCACGCCATCGAGGCGCGGCAAGGCCTGAAGGTGGCATGTCCCGAGGAAGTGGCGTACCGCATGGGCTTCATCGACGCCGCCACGGTGCGCCGGGCCGGCGAACTCATGGCAAAGAACGAATACGGCCAGTACCTGCTGCGCCTGCTCGAAGACTGAGTGCGCATGACCGTCACCGACGCTCCGCTGCCGGGCCTCAAGATCATCGAGCCGGCGGTGTTCCGCGACCAGCGCGGGTTCTTCCTTGAAACGTACCACCAGCGCCGGTACTGCGACGCCGGTATCGACACGGTGTTCGTGCAGGACAACTACTCACGTTCTGGCAGAGGCACGATTCGCGGACTGCACATACAGGTGACCTCGCCGCAGGCCAAGCTCGTGCGCGTGGTCCACGGCGTCATCTTCGATGTGGCCGTCGACGTGCGTCGCGGTTCACCCACGTTCGGTCGCTGGTTCGGCGAAACCCTCTCGGCCGACAACTTCAAGCAGCTATACATCCCCGGGGGCTTCGCGCACGGCTTCGCGGTGGTCTCGAACTACGCGGAGATCGAATACAAGTGCAGCGCGTTCTATGACCCGGCCGACGAGATCTCGATTCGCTGGGACGACCCGGCCATCGGCGTCGAGTGGCCGGTGGAGTCGCCGCTGCTGTCGGCGCGTGATGCGGCGGCGCCGTCGCTGGCAGCGGTGCGCGATCGCCTGGTGTGATGGTCCGCGGCCGATGAAGGGCGGTGCCTGGCGTCCTGCGCCAGGGCCCTTTCACCCGAGAGCGGGCCGGGGCGGCGGGCCGGCGGGCCGGGTGTCGATGAACATGCGGTGCCACAGTTCGAGCATCACCAGGTTCCACAGCTGCAGGTGCCACGACCGTCGGCCTGCCGCATGCTCGGCGAGCATCTGCTCGACGAACGGCATCTTGAAGTAGCCACGCCCGGCCAGGCGGCCATCGAGCAGCGTGTCCCGCGCGAACGCTCGCAATTCGGCACGGAACCAGTGGTCGATGGGCACTCCGAAGCCCTTCTTGGGCAGCCTGCGCAACTGCTCGGGCAGGCGTGTCGCCGCGAGTCGTCGCAGCAGCACCTTCGTCTGACCTCCTCGCACTTTCAGCCCGACAGGCAGGCTGGCCGCCAGCTCCATCAGCTCGTGGTCGAGAAACGGCGAGCGGGCCTCCAGGCCATGGGCCATCGTGGCAATGTCGACCTTCACCAGCAGGTCGTCGGCCAGATACGTGCGGACGTCGGCATCCAGCACGCGCTCCACGGCGTCCCTGGCATCGCTCGAGGCGAGGACGTCGTCGAGCACGGCGTCACTGTCGTCGGCCGCTGCCTCGATGAATTCCGGCGTGCACAGGCGCAACTTCGCCTCGGGCGTGAAGTGCATCATCCACGAGGCGTAGCGACGTGAGAGGTTCGGCGCCGCGCATCCCCGGGCGAAGCGCTCGGCCCGCTGCAGCCGGGCAGCCGGCACCACGCGCGCGGCCGCGCTGATGGCCGAGGCGATTGCACGCCGCGCAACCCGCGGGATGGCGTCGAGCCTTCGCGCGATGGCCGTCGCCCGGTAGCGGTCGTAACCGCCGAAGCTCTCGTCGCCGCCATCGCCCGTGAGAACCACGGTCACGTGCTGCCGCGTCAGTTCCGACAGCATGTACGTCGGAAGCGCGGAGGAGTCCGCATACGGTTCGCCATAGTGCCAGACGAGCCGCGGCAGGAGATCGACGGCGGTGGGACGCACCACGAACTCGCGGTGCGCCGTGCCGAAGCGCTCTGCCACCAGTCGGGCGGCCGGCAATTCGTTGTACGCCGACTCCTGAAAGCCGATCGAGAAGGTCCTGACCGGCGCGTCCAGGCACTCGGCCATGAAGGACACGACCAGCCCGGAATCGATGCCGCCGCTCAGGAAGGCGCCGAGCGGCACGTCACTCAGCAGTCGCCGCCGGACCGCCGTGCGCAGCCGATCGGTGACGGCTTCGATGGCGTCCGGTTCGCGCAGTGGCGCCTTGTGTCGGTACGACAGCTTCCAGTAGCACTCGACGTGCACGCGGCCATCCTCGATGACCAGCGTGTGGGCGGGTGGCAGCTTCTGCACGCCGGCGAAGCCGCTGCGCGGGGCCGGCACGTACTGGTAGCTCAGATACCGTGAGACCGACGGCAGGTCTACGCGAGCCTGGAACTGCGCGTCGGCGAGAAAGGCTTTGCTCTCTGACGCGAAGACGATGCCGTCCCTGTCGCAGTGGTAGTAGAAGGGCTTCTTGCCGAGTCGATCGCGCGCGGCGAAGACGCGCCGTCGTGGTGCATCCCACAGGACGAACGCAAACATGCCGGCGAAATGGCGCACACAGCCGACGTCCCATTGCCGATAGGCGGCGAGGATGACTTCTGTGTCGCAACGCGTCCTGAAGTGGTGCCCCAGGCCCTCGAGCTCAGTCCGCAACTCGGGGAAGTTGAAGATCTCGCCGTTGTACGTGACCGTCAACGTGCCATCCTCGGTCGTCATCGGCTGGCGACCAAGTGGGCTCAGATCGAGGATGGCGAGGCGGCGATGGCCGAAGCCGACCGGGCCATCACACCACACGCCTTCCCCGTCGGGCCCGCGATGCGCCAGGAGGTCGCACATCCGCTGCACGACGTCGCGTTCGACGGGGGCGCCACTGATGAAATTCACCCGCCCTGCGATGCCACACACGTCTGTCCAGCCTCCGGATGTCCTCGCACGCGTTCGGCGCCATCGACTCGGCGGGCCACGCAGATGGCCGCATCGCTCATCGTGGCCCGTGCGACACCGCCTGCGCAGGTGCAGGAGTATAGCGCCGATCGGTCCGCGCCCTGTTCGGGGAGGCCGCGTGTGTCGGCGGTCCGGGCCACGATGCCGCACGAGTGACAGGCTATAGTTGAGCGCGTCCGACGGCATGCCCCCGATTCCCTTCCGCGCCTGATGACGGGATACCGCCTTCTCGCTGGCAATGCGTCAGCCGTGCTTGCCGGACGCCTCGTGGCTGTCGTGCTCGGCGTGGTGCTGGCGACGGTGCTGTTCCGCGCGCTTGGGGCCCAACAGTACGGAATCTGGTCGCTGCTGACGTTGATCAGCGGCTATTCGACCCTGATCGACTTCGGGCTGTCGGCCGCGATCGAGCAACGCGTGGCGGCCTTGACGGCGCGACACGCGGTCGGGCTGATCCCTGGCACGCTCACGGTGGCGGCACTCCTGCTCGGCGTGCTCACGGCCGTGGCTCAGGTCCTCGTCATGGTGTTCCTGGCGCTGCCGCCCGGCCGGCAGATGGACTCCGGCGTACGCGCCGCGTTGCTGGTGCTGCCGGTCTGTTCCGGCGTGACGCTGGTCAGTCTCGCGGTCGGTGCCGTGCTCGCAGGGCAACAGCGGCTGACCGTCCTGCAGGCGTGGCGCACGCTTGGCCACGGCGTCGGTACGGCGGCTGTCGTGGCCGCTGCCTGGGCCGGGCACACATCGCTCGCCGTGCTTCTCATCCTGTACTCGACCGGCAGCGTGGTGACGATCGCCCTCGCGTGGCGCAGTCTTCGCGGCACGATGCGTCTGCGGTCCGGGCCGCGGCTCGATCGCGAAGCGCTCCACGACCTCCTCGGATTCGGTGGCATCGTCCAGGGCGCCACGATGGTGCCACCACTCGCCGAGTATGCGTTTCGCCTGATCGTGGGCAGCCGGTTCGGGTGGGAGTTCGCGGCTGTCTACGATCTCGCGGCGCGCGCGGCCATCGTCCTTCGCAGCCTCGCGGGGGCGTTGTTCACGGCCATGGTGCCGTTCGCCGTGCAGACCCGGAGGGACCATGGCACGGCGGGAGTGTCGGCGCTGATTCGTCTCACGTCCCGCTACGTTGCGCTGTTCATCCTGCCGCTCAGTGCGGTACTGCTCGCGTTTTCCGACCAGCTGATGGTGCGCTGGCTGGGTGAGGGCCAGGAGGCGCTCGTGGCGCGCGTCGCGCGATGCTTCGGGATTCTGCTCCTCGCCCATGCAGGCGCTGCCATAGCCGTTCCAGCGTCCATGGTCGGGCGGGCGCTGCGACGTCCGCATCCGGAGGCAATCGCCACGGCGCTCGCGTTCGTGTCTGCCGTCGCGGCGGCGCCGTTCGCGCCATCGTTCGAAGTTGCGGCGGGGCTTCTGTGGTGGGGGCCTGCCTTTGGGCTCTTCCTGGCCTGGCTGTGGCTGACACGCACACTTGGCATCGAGTTCCTGCACCTGCGTGACACGGCCGTGGCGCTGGTGGTCGCGGCGGTGGCATTGGCGGCAGCGCGGGCGCTCGTGGCCTGGGGCCCGGGCCTGATGGTGCTTCGACTGGCAGGGGCGATGATCTTCGCGGTGCTCCTCGCGCTGGCGGTCGACGCGAGTCGCCCGCGCGGCCGGACGCAACCGAGGTAAGATTCCAGCCAATGCGTAACACTCCCATGTCAGCTCGGGCACTGCTCGTCGTTGTGGGCGGCCTGGCGGTTGCTTGGGCTGCTGGTGGCACGACAGTGTGGTCAGTGTCAGTGCCCGCGGTTGATGCCGCGCAGGTGGCTCCCGCGGCTCCGCTGCCTTCGACCGGGAAGTCCGCGGCGGCGCCAGCCCCCGTTGACGACCCCATTGTGTTCGCCTGTCCGGTGCGTGGGCCTTTCGGAGTGCGCGAGACGTATCACTCGCAGTTCTATGAGGATTACGTGCTGTCGTACGTCTTCAAGGACGTGGCGAAAGGCAGTTACGTCGATGTGGGTGCCAGCGACCCCGACATCGGCAGTGTCACGAAGTATTTCTATCTCAGGGGATGGCGCGGTGTGAACATCGAGCCGAACCCTGAGCATCAAGCGGCCCTGCGGAAGGCCAGGCCGGATGATTCGAACGTCGAGGTCGGGATCTCGGACACGTCGGCGACGCTGCAGTTCTATCGATTCGAGGCGAGAGCCACAGGTCTGTCGACGTTCGACCGTGACACCGCCCTCCGGCACCGGGCCGCCGGCTTCCAGTTCGACGAACTCTCGATTCCCGTGACGACCCTTTCGGACGTGCTGCAGAAGAACGACCGCGTCACCGGTGCCTTCAGCTTTCTGAACGTCGACGTGGAAGGATTCGAGCGGAAGGTGCTGAGCGGCCTCGACTTTCGCAGGTTCCCGCCCACGGTGGTCATGCTCGAGTCGACCGCGCCGCTGACCGAGGACCCCACGCATCAGAATTGGGAGTCTCTCCTGTTCGACGCAGGCTACCTGTTTGCCCTGGACGACGGGTTGAATCGCTACTATCTGCATGCGTCGCAGCGCAGCCTCCTTCAGCGGTTCATCGAGGTCAACTACTGCATGGCCAGGGACAAAGTCGCCAAGCGGATCAAGCTCGATGGCTTCATGCCCGAGCCCACTCCCTGACCTGACGCGTCGCCTCGTGTGTTCGCGAGGGCGCGCGCGCCGAAGGTAGACGGCCGCCTCGGTGTTACCTGCGTTGCCCATGACACTGTCAGATCCTGGTCCTGCCGCATCCCGCGCCACGGACGTCACGCGCACCCTGGTCAATGGCCTCGCGCTGCTCGGCTCGAATGTCGTCACGAGCGGAGCGCAATACGTCATTGTCGTCATCGTGGCCCGCGCCCTCGGGCCGGAAACATTCGGTGCGTATCTTCTAGCCTTCACCTTCGCCGCGTTCTTCGCGACGCTCTGCAATTTCGGCCTTGATCGCGTTCTGATCCGCGACATCGTCCGGCAGCCGGCAGCCGCGTCTGCGTCACTGCTCGCCGCCGCCGGCGTGCGCCTGCTGCTCGGCGCGCTGAGCGGAGCGGTGGCCGTCGTCGCGGCATGGGGCCTCGGCTATTCACCGTCGCTGCGGCTCGTGATCGCGCTGCTGCTGCTGGCGCAGATCCTGGGGCTGTTCTCCGAGCTGTGCCGGTCCGTGCTCTTCGCCTTCGGGGCCATGCCGCGCGAAGCCGTCCTGCGCGCGGCCGGCCGGTGTGTCAGCGTGGCGGCTGTCGCCGCGGCTCTGGTGATGCAGTGGAGCCTGGCGGGCGTCGCGGCTGCCCTCGCGATCGGTGGTCTGGTTGAGTTGCTGCTGTATGCAACCGCCATGGCCCGCCGCCTCGCGCTTCGCCCCACGCCCGTCGACTGGGATGTGGCCAGGGGGCTCGTGCGAAGCGCGTGGCCCATCGCCCTCAACACGGTGTTGGTGGTCCTGTATCTGCGCATAAATGTGGTGATGCTCACGTCATGGACCGGGGCAGAGGCGGCAGGCGTCTTCGGGGCGGCCTTCACGTTCGTGCAAGTCCTGCAGGTGGTGTCTGGTACTCTCGCGGGGGTCTTGCTGCCGACGCTGACCGCGCGAAAGCTGCAGGGCCACGACCAGGTGCTAGCCGCGGTCCGTTCGGCGACATACTACGTGTTGTTGTTCGTGTTGCCCGCCACCGTCGGCATGTCGCTTCTGTCCGGCGAACTCGTGGCGTTCGTCTATGGGGCTCAGTATGCCGGAGCAGCCTCGGCCCTCTCGGTGCTGGCCTGGGCCAATCCCTTCATGTTCCTTGGCTCGCTCTACGGGACCCTTCTCATCGTGCTCGACGCCGAGCGGACCCTCATACCGGTGAGTGCGGCGGCACTCGCCGTGAGCGGAGCCGCCAACTACCTGTTCGTGCCATCGTTCGGGCCCGCCGGCGCGGCCTGGGCCAGTGTCCTGACCGAACTTGCCGTGGCGATGTCGGTGTTCTGGGGAGCCCGGCATCGGCTGGGGCGGATTGGCGTGGCGGCAATCCTGATTCGGCCCGTGCTCGTCGCTGGCGCTGTCGGGGCCGTGCTGCAGGCGACGGAAACCGCCAATGGGCCGTGGCGAGTCCTTGCAGCGGTGGCCGTGTTCGCGCTTGGCGTACTGGCGGCAGAGGTGGTCTTCACTGACGCTGCCGCCGTCCGCCTGCTGGCGTGGCGCAGGGGGGCACAAAGATGAAGCCGCGTGACCGCAACGAGAGGGAGTCGTTGGCATGAGTGCAGATCCGCAGCGCGACTGGGAGAAGGGCTGGGCAGAGGGCATCAGCACGGTCGAGGATGACTTGTGGCTCGTCACGGAGAGGCTCAAGCTCCACTATCTCCGCCCGCTGCTCCCTGCGGGCGGGCGCTCGCTCGAGATCGGCTGCGGGTCCGCCAAGCTCTCGACACTCCTGGCGGCCGATGGTCTCGACGTCTACGGCATCGACCGCTCACCGAGCGGATTACGGCAGGCCAGGCAGAACCTTGCCACGGTCGGGCGTCCTGGCCACTTCGCCCTGGCGGATGCCTTCGAATTGCCGTTTGCCGACGGCCAGTTCGACCTCGTCTTTTCGACGGGACTCCTGGAACACTTCAGCGACCCCGTGGCGTTGATGCGCGAAATGATCCGCACACTGCGACCAGGAGGGCTCTTCTTCTCCGACGTCGTGCCGTTGAAGTTTTCTCTGGTGCGCGCGGCCTGGTACCTGCGCGGACTGCACCGGACGGTTGACGACGAATTCCCGTATCGGCGTCACGACGTCGAACAGTGGCTTCAACAGTGCTCGTTGACGGACGTTCGCGTCTTCTCGTCGTGTGTCGTGCCCCCGCTTGGCCTGCTGGGACGGATGCCCCTCGGGCGAACAGTGGCTCGCCAGGGCGACCGCCTGTGGCGCGCATTCGATGACACCGCGATTGCGGACTGGCTCGGGTTCTTCTACATAGCTCTCGGGCGCAAGCCGCTCACTGGCGCCGCGACCGAGCCCCGCCCGGGTCACCGAGATGTCCGGGCCGACGCCTCACGTGACCCCAACCGCGCCCGCTAGAACCTGGCTCCCGACCCTGGTCGGTGGCATGGTCATCGGGACGGCCGTGGCTGTCTGGGGCCCCGTCGTGGCGCTTGCCGGCGTCGCGATCGCGTGCGGCGGCCTGACGGCGGCGTGGCTCCTGGCGATGCCCGTGCGAGCCGTCACGTTCTATGCGTTCCTGCTGCCGTTCGACGTCTACCTATCGACGAGTCTGCGTGTGACGAGCACGCAGGTGTTCCAGGCCCTGGTCCTCGTGGTGACGGCAAGTGGCGTGCTGCTGGCGGGACGGACGACGTCGCGAGCCTCGAACCTGCCGGCCGGTGTCGCTCCGCTGGGGATTGGCCTCATCGCCTACCTGGTCATGTCGATTGCGTGGTCGATCAGCCCGGAAGCCAGCACCAGAAATCTGCTGAGAACCGTTGCCGCGCTGCTCATGGGCGGGCTTGCCGCCTCCGTGATTCGAGACACCGTCGCACTGCGACGAGTATGTTCGGCAGCGGCCCTCGGGGCTCTCGTAACGTCTCTCTACGGCTACGCACAGTTCGCTCGCGGCGGCCACGACCAGCTGTACCGCTATTTCTCCCCGTTCTACAGCGAACTGTTCGTCGCTCGAGGCGCCGGATTCTCGGTGGTGGCGACGTTCTCGAATCCGAACATCCTCGCGGGTTATGGCGCCATGGTGCTCCCGATCATCTGGGCGCTCGCCACAGACGCCCGGTCGTCGTCGCGCGTCTTCTGGGCTGCGGTCTCCGTTCTGGTGAGCGGTGTGGTCCTGCTGACGTTCTCGAAGGCGGGCTGGGTTCTCGTGATGGCACTCGCGGCCTCCTGGGTGCTGGCGCGTATCACCGCCGGCACACGTCCGGTCGCCGCCGCCGGCGCCGGAATCGCACTGGGACTGTTCGTGTTGTTCATCGATCGGCTTCTTGGCTACTTCTCACTCGTGTTTCCCAATGCGCGTGAGATGAGTGTCGACAGCCGGCTGGGCCTGTGGCGTGTATCGCTGTCGGCCTTCGCCGAGAGTCCGCTGCTTGGATTCGGACTCGATGGGTTCGCGGCCGCCACATCGGAGCTGCGTGCGACTGGGCTCGCCGACCTCGTCCGTGCGCACAACATCTATCTGCAGACACTGGTCGACATCGGTCTCGTGGGGACCGTTCTGTTCTGGACACCGCTGGCCATGGTGTTCGTGCTCGGACTGAAATCGCTCCTGCTCGAGCCGTCCCGCGACAGCAGCCCGCTGCATCTCGGCCTCGTACTCTCGGCGCTCGGGTTCATCCTCTTCGGTGTTGTCGAGAGCCTGAACGTGTCCAACAACTACGTCAACCTGTACTGGCTCGTGTTCGGACTGTTGTCTGCGTCGACGCAGCTGCGCCGTCGAGCCGCCGGGGCTCCGGGGCGTGAGTCATGACGGGTGGGCGTGCAGCGGTGCAGCTCGATGTCAGAATCGTGCGCGATCCGGCGACCGGCGTCGGACGCTACCTGGTGCGCCTGCTCGACGAAATCGGCGGCCTGGCGCCGGCCGATCTGACGGTCACGGCCGTGGGCCGCCTGGATCAGACGTCGCTGTCGGCAGCCGTTCCGATGTGGCGCCTGGCCGGACGTGCCGGACGGAGCACACCGCTTGGCCTTGTCCAGCAGCTGGTGCTGCGGCAGGCCCTGCGGCACCAGCCATGCGACCTCTATCACTATCCCAACCTCGATGTGCCGCCAGTCGCGTCCCGGAAGGTCGTCGCCACGTGTTACGACCTCGAGCCGCTGCGCCACCCTGAACTCTTCAGCAGAAAGATCGTCCTGTTCTACCGCCTGCTCGCGCGCCGACTGCGGCATGTCGACCGGGTGATCACCATTTCCGAAAGCACTGCGCGAGACGTGCATGAGTTCCTGGGCATCCCGCGCGAGCGCATCACGCCCGTCCACCTCGGCGTCGACCCGAGGTTCTCGCCGGCGTCGGTGGCCGAACGGCGCCGGGTGATCGACCGCTACGGTCTTCCGCCACGATTCGTGCTCTATGTCGGCAACACGATGCCGCACAAGAACGTCGGGCGCCTGGTCGAGGCCCTGTCGCAGGTGCGGCGGAGTCATCCGGACGTGGCGCTCGTCCTCGGCGGTGCGCCAGACAAGCACCGCGTCGCCGTTGAGGAGGCGGTCTCCAGATTCGGCCTGAGCACCGCGGTCCGATTCATCGGCAAGGTGCCCGAGGACGATCTGCCGGGTGTGTTGTCGTCGGCGACGGCCTTCGCGTTTCCCTCGTTGTATGAGGGATTCGGCCTGCCCGTCCTCGAAGCGATGGCTTGTGGCACGCCGGTCGTGACATCGAACCGGTCGTCGCTGCCGGAGGTGGTTGGCGGCGCGGCGCTCATGGTCGAGCCCACCGACATCGAGGCGCTCACCACGGCGCTGTGCGCAGTGATCGACGATGCGAGCCACGCGGCGAGCCTCGGCGCGCGCGGTGTGGCCCGCGCCGCGCAGTTCACCTGGCGTCGTTGTGCCGAGGCGCATCTCCAGGTGTATCGTGAGGTGCTGGCCACATGAAGCCGCGCGTCCTGGTCTTCTCCACGCTGTTGCCGCTGCCGGTAGACCGGGGCGACCGCAATCGCCTGTTTCATGTGCTGGAGCTCCTGGCGACGGTGGCGGACGTGCGTCTTGTGGCGATTGCACGCGACTGGGAACCACCCGTCGAGGACATGAGTCCGCTCAAGGCCGTTGACGTGCGCACGATCGGCGTCTCGGCCCGCGACGTCATGGCCTATGGCGCGTGGTCGGCGGTGACGGCGCGGCCGTATCTGATCACCCGGTACGCCATGCCTCGCGTGAAGCGTCTGGTCGCACGTGAGCTGGCCGAGTACGAGCCGGATGTGTTCTGGGGCTTCCAGGCGCCGGCCTTCCCGTTTCTCGATCTGGCCCATCGGCAGCGCCGCGTCATCGACCTGGTCGACAGCCCGTCCCGCTATGCGGCCATGGTGCGCGAGTCGGCAGACGTGTCCTGGATGGCGCGGGTGAGCAGCGCCGCCCAGTGGCGCCTGCGCGCCTTCGAGGCTCGCGGCATCGGGCAGTGTCATGCGGTGCTCGTCAATTCCGCGTTGGACCAGGAGCATGTGCGCGAGCTCGGTGGCAGCGGCGTCAAAATCGCGGTGCTCGACAATTGCGTGCCCCGATCGATGCTGGATCACCCGTGGCAGGCGGATCCAGCGCGTCCGCCGCAACTGCTGTTCGTTGGCAACCTCGCGTATGCGCCGAATGCCGCGGCCGTGCGCCGCCTTGTGACGGAGATTCTTCCCCGCGTGCGCGAGGACGTTCGAGACGCACAGCTGACCGTGTGTGGCGCGCGCGGTGAGGAACTGGCCCGTGAGCTCGGACAGCACGCCGGCGTACGATTTTCGGGTTTCGTCGCCGATCTGCTTCCGTTGTACCAAGGCTCCAGCGTCATGGTGGTGCCGGTGCCTGTCGCCGGCGGCACGCAGTACAAACTCCTGGAGAGTCTCGCGGTGGGGCTGCCCTCCGTCACGTCGCGAGTGTCCGCGGAGGTGACCGGCCTGACCGACGGAGAAGAGGTGCTCGTGGCTGACTCGGCAGACGAGTTCGCGGCGGCGGTGTTGCGAGTCCTGCGCGACGGCGGCTGCGCCGGGCGGCTGTCGGCCGCCGGCCGCCGGTTCATCGCGGCATCACATACCTGGGAGAGCAAACGCGGCATCGTCAGCGCCGCCATCGGCGGGGCATGAACGTGGCTGTACGCAGGGCGCAGACCGTGTTCCCGCGTGCCGCCCTTCGCTGGCGTCGCAGCCGGGGACCGGGAGATAATGCCTGGTCTGCCCACGGCGTCGAATGTGTCTCAATGCGGTGGGCCGTGTGGCGACGTGGGCTTGCAGCCTTTCCATGCCGGGCAGGTAGATGAACGCGACTCCGAACACTGATCGAGCTGGCCAGCACACCGAGCCGTCAGAAGGCGTTCGCACGGGACCGGGTCTCGCTCTGTACCTCGATGCCTTGTGGCGCGCCCGCTGGGGCATTCTGGCCGGCACGGTACTGGCGGGGGTGTCGTCGTGGGGCGTCAGCGCGTGGATGCCCCGGCAATATGAGGCCACGGCGGTGGTCATGGTTGCGCCGCCAAAGGTCGGCCAGGCCGCATCAGGCGGCGCCCCCGGCCTCGAGGTGCGCAACTACCGTTCGTATCTCGAGAACCAGTCGCTCATTGCCCAGTTGATTCGCGAGTTCAAGCTCGAGGCGGCGCCGCATCATCTGACGCCGGAGCAGTTCCTCGACCGGGTGCTCACCGTCAGCGACGTCAGGGACAGCCGGCTGCTCGAGGTGCGCGTCACACTTCGGGATCCGAAACTGGCGGCCGATGTGGCCAACGACCTGGCGCTCCGGGCCGTCGAGTTGTCGCGAACGGTCAATCAGGAAGAGGTGGTCGTCGCGCGCGACATCATCAAGGAACAGCTCGATGCCGCGCGAGAGCGGTTGACCGCGGCGCGTTCGGCCTACGAGCAAGGCCAGAAGGCCGCCCAGGTCGAGCTGTTGGACCGGGATGTCGATACGCTGCTCGAGCAGCAGCGAGACCTGCGTATCGTGCAGGTCAATATCGAACGCGAGCGCGCCAGGCTCGCGCAGGCGGAGAAGGAACTGGCGGGGATGACGCGGGTGCGCGACGTCAGACGCGCGGTGAATAGTCTGCCTGGTCCGTCGAGCCCCCCCCGTCCGCAAGAACGTAGCCCGAAGGACACGGAGGAGCTCGGCGAGAAGGCACCCGAGAGTCGCAGGACCGCAAGGCAGGAAGACCGCCGGCCGCCGCCGCGGGAAGAACCAGTGCCCGAGCCTCTTCTCTCGATCCGAGACGAGCTGCTGGACCCTTACGTCAATCCCGTCCACGAGTACCTGAGCCAACAGGTGGCGACCGCCCGGACGTCACTGGCGTCACTCGAGAGTGAAGGCCGCGTGTTGCAGCAGACGCTGCGTGGCAAGGGCGGACAGTTTCCTGTACTGGCAGAGCTCTACCGTCGCCAGTCGGAAGTGGATGAGCTCGAGATGCAGCAGGAGCTCGCCGAGAAGATCTACGTCGACGTTGCCACGCGCTATGAGGCGGCCCGCCTGCAGGTGGCCGAGCGCAGTGCACAGATGCAGCTGCTCGACAGGGCGCTACCGCCCGAGCGGGCGGCGTCGCCGCGGGTCGCTCAGAACGTGGCGGCGGCCGTTGTGGTGACGCCGTCGGTGCTGGTGGCGCTCATCGTGCTCGTGGCGGCGCTCCGGCGCGCCCTGGCCCAGCAGCTGGTATAGCCGGCAGCCAGCCTCGTCGCACGGAGGTCCACGATGTCGCAGTCCTGGTACGTCCGCCGTGGAAAAAGGCTGTTCGACGTGGTCATCTCACTGCTGCTGCTCGTGCTGGGCGCGCCGCTGATGTGTGGCGTGGCCCTGCTCGTGTGGGCGACGCTCGGGCGCCCGGTCCTGTTCTCTCAGCTCAGGCCCGGTTTTAAGGGGCGTCCATTTCGCATGATGAAGTTCCGGACGATGGCCGACGTCCGGGATGCCACGGGGCAGCTGCTGCCCGATCGCGATCGCCTGGGCCGCGTCGGTCGTGTGTTGCGCTCGCTCAGTCTCGACGAACTGCCTGAGCTCATCAACGTCCTGCGCGGCGAGATGAGTCTGGTCGGTCCGCGGCCATTGCTCATGGCCTACTTGCCCCGTTACACTCGTGAACAGTCGAGGCGGCATGCGGTCATGCCAGGGCTCACCGGGTGGGCTCAGGTGAACGGCCGCAACGCGCTGACGTGGCCGGACAAGTTTCGCCTCGACGTGTGGTACGTGGATCACCTTTCCTTGCGGCTCGATGCCCGGATTCTGCTGCGCACGGTCGGACAGGTGCTGAGGCGCGATGGCATCAGCCAGGCCGGCCACGTCACCGCCGAAGAGTTCATGGGAAACAACCAGGCAGAAGGACCGCCGTGACGCAGATGAGCATTTGGGGAGCGTCGGGGCACGGCAAGGTCGCTGCCGACGCTGCGCGGCTCTCTGGCGCCACGGTCACCGGATTTCTCGACGACGCCGCACACAAGGTCGGAACGTCGTGGGACGGTCTGCCGGTCGTGTCGGTGCGCGTCGGTCTGGCCCGGATCGTGGAGAACGGTGGCGCCCTCGGACTGGGAATTGGCGACAATCGTGCCCGGGCGCGAGCGTTCATGGCTGCGACGGATGCCGGTGCGTCGGCGCCGGCCATCGTGCATCCCGGTGCATGGCTGTCGGCCTCGGCAAGCGTGGGCCCGGGGACGCTCGTCTGTGCACGGGCCGTGTTGAATCCGTCTGCCCGGGTCGGACGGGCGGTCATCGTCAACACCGGCGCGATCGTCGAGCACGACTGTGACGTGGGAGACTTCGTGCATCTGTCGCCGGCGTCCGTGCTCGCCGGAGGCGTCATGGTCGGCGAGGGCGCCCACATTGGTGCGGGGGCGGTGGTGCTCCCGGGCGTTCGCGTCGGCGCGTTCGCAGTTGTCGGGGCTGGCGCCGTCGTGACGCGGGACGTTGCGGCCGGCACCACGGTGGTGGGTGTCCCAGCCTCTGTGAGGAGTTGACCGCAGTGAGTGACATCGGAATACCGCTCTCGTCCCCCTACATCGACGACGACGACCGGCGTGTCGTCAACGACGTGCTGAACGGCCGCACGTTGTCGATCGGCCCGTGGGTGGAGCGCTTCGAAGGGCTGCTTGCGACGACCTCCGGTCGTGCCTACGCCGCGGCGGTGTCGTCGGGAACCTCCGCGCTCCATTTGATCGTTCGCGCCCTGGGCTGGAGCCGTGGCGACGAGGTCATCACCACGCCGTTTTCGTTCGTCGCGTCGGCCAACTGCCTGATTTACGAGAACGTGCGGCCGGTGTTCGTGGATATCGACCCTGTCACGCGTTGCATCGACCCGGCCGCGATCGAACAGGCCATCACTCCGCGCACCGTCGGCATCCTGTCGGTCGACGTCTTCGGATACCCGGCTGATTGGGCGGCCGTCGAGGGCATTGCCCGGAAGCATGCACTGGCACACGTGAGCGATTCCTGCGAATCGCTCGGTACCGTCCGCAGAGAGAACGGGCGAGACATCCCTGCCGGCAAGTCCGGTGTCGCCGGGGCGTTTGCGTTCTACCCGAACAAACAGATCACGACCGGCGAGGGTGGCGCCGTGGTCACCGACGATGAGCGCGTCGCCCGCTTGTGCCGCTCCATGCGAAACCAGGGGCGCGACGAAGGGGCCGGGTGGCTTCAGCACGCCAGGTTGGGCTACAACTACCGGCTTTCGGAGATGAACTGCGCCCTGGGGTTCACCCAGGTGAGCAGGCTCGACGAGATCAAGCGGCTTCGCAGCGCCGTCGCGGCCCGCTATCTTCAGCTGCTCGAGCCGTTACGTGAATGGATCGAGCCGCCGCCAACGGATCCCGCCGTGGATCTGTCCTGGTTCGTCTTCGTCGTTTCCCTGAGGGAGCAGTTCACGGCCGAAGACCGCAACGACATCCTCGCGCGCCTCCGTGCCCGCGGCATCGGCTGCTCGAACTATTTCTCACCAATCCATCTGCAGCCCTATATCCAGGAGCATCTCGGCACCGCGCGCGGCGACTATCCGGTCACGGAGCGTATCGCCGACCGCACGATCGCGCTGCCGTTCTACACGGCACTCACCGCCGCGGACCAGGAGCACGTGGTTCGTGAGCTGACGGCCCTGCTCACACGGCCTCTCGCTGCCGGGAGCGGAACGCGCTGATGAGCGGTCGCGGCATGCTGGTCGGCGATCTGCTGTTGATCGCGTTGTGCAGTCTGGGCGCCTTCGTGCTCAGGCTCGACTGGTTCTTTCAGGACTACCGTGACGAGTTCGTCTTCTATCTGGTGACCGCGTTGGTCGTCAAGCCGCCGGTGTTCTTCTGGTTCGGCCTGTACCGCCGCTACTGGCAGTACGCCAGTGTCCGCGATCTGCAGATGGTCGTGCTGTCGGTGTCGTCTGCCGCGGTGATCATCTCCGTCGTCATCGGCGGCGGGCTGTGGTTCGGCGCCGTGCCCGCGATGCCCAGGTCCGTGCCCTTCATCGATTGGCTGCTGACCCTCTGCTGCGTCGGCGGCGCCCGTCTGTCGGCCCGGGTGATCACCGAGAGCAGGGCGCGTGACGCCAAGGGCACGGCGGGCGAGACCGGCATCCGCCGGGTGCTCATCGTCGGCGCAGGCGAGGCCGGCGCCCTGGTCGTTCGCGAGATGCAGCGGAATCCGCAGCTCGGCAAGAGGCCGGTCGGGTTTCTCGACGACGACGTCACGAAAAGCGGCAGGCGGATCCACGGAGTTCCAGTGCTTGGCCGCCTCGACGACCTCGAGCGCGCCACCGGGCAGACGCCGGTTGACGAGGTGGTGATCGCCATGCCGACGGCTCGTGGCGAAGCCGTCCGGCCCATCGTCGACATCTGTCGCGCGATGCGGTTGCCCGTGCAGTCGATCCCTGGCGTCTTCGAGCTCCTCGACGGCAAGGTCACGGTCAACCGGTTGCGGCGCGTCGAGATCACAGACCTTCTCCGTCGGTCGCCTGTCGGCCAGGCGGCGTCGGCTGAAGGGTATCTGAGCGGCCAGGTCGTGCTGGTGACGGGAGCGGGCGGGTCGATCGGCAGCGAGCTGTGTCGTCAGGTCTGCCGCGCCGGTGCCAGGTCGGTGGTCATGCTGGGGCACGGCGAGAACAGCATCTACGAGGCGGAAGCGTCGCTGCGGCTGCTGTTTCCGGGGGCCGAAGTGATTCCCGTCATTGCCGACGTGCGGGATCGGCGCAGAATCAGCCACGTATTCGAGCGTTACCGTCCAGCTGTGGTGTTTCATGCCGCCGCCCACAAACACGTGCCGCTGATGGAAGAGAATCCGAGCGAGGCGGTCTCGAACAACGTGCTCGGGACGCTCAATGTCGTGGACGCTGCTGCGGCGTGTGGCGCTGGTCGCTTCGTCCTCATCTCTACGGACAAGGCCGTGTCGCCTTCGAGCATCATGGGCGCCACGAAACGAATGGCGGAGATGGTCGTGCGTGATACGGCCGACCGTCTGGCGCTCTCCTACGCCGTCGTCAGGTTCGGGAACGTGCTCGGCAGCCGTGGCAGTGTCGTGCCACGCTTCAAAGAGCAGATCGAGCGCGGCGGGCCGGTCACGATTACCCATCCCGACATGACGCGGTTCTTCATGACGATTCCGGAAGCGGTTCACCTGGTGATTCAGGCCGGCGGCCTCAGCCAGCATGGTGAACTCTTCGTGCTCAAGATGGGCACGCCGGTTCGCATCACCGACCTGGCCGAAGATCTGATCCGGCTGTCAGGATTCGGCACCAATGAAATCCCGATCGTCTTCACCGGACTGCGGCCCGGAGAGAAACTGCACGAGCAGCTCTGGGAGGACGGCACCGAGGTGGAGCAGACGGTGAACCCGGATGTGTTGAAGGCCAACGACCAGGTTCGGGTGCCGACCGCCCGGTTGGCGGAGACGGTGCAGCGGCTCCGGGTGGCCGCTGAGGCGAATGACGACGACGCGATCAGGCGCACCCTGGCGGACGCCATTCCCAGCTTCGCGTACGCCGGTCAGGCACATTGAGCCGTCGATCGTTCGCGGCTCGGAAGGTCTGCCGCGCGGTTACCGGGCCCCGGCTGGCCCAACGGCACGTCTCAGCGCGCTGAGCGCCCACGGCGCCGTGCCGAGCACCAGCACGTACCACCACGCGGTGTTGTTGAACTTGTTGACGAGGACGGTCAGCGCCAGTGCCGTGGCCACCTGCCCGTAGACCAACAGCCGCAGCGGATCGGCTCGATCTCTGCGGGCCCAGGCATAGACCAGGCCGGCGATGAGACCGACGATGAGGGCATACGCCAGCGCGCCGACCACGCCGAAGTCCATGAGCGGATAGTAGATGAACGTGTAGGAGTTGAACGACAGCGCGATGAGTCCGGGCGCTGGCTGCGGATAGAGCTCGACGTAGTCAGGAATGGCCGGCGGAAGGTCGATCGTCAGGACTCCGGCGCGTTGCAGCAGGCGGAGCACCGGGAAGAACGTGTGGACGCCACCGGCAGGTTCTGCGGGAACGTCCAGCAGGCGGTCCAGCGCGGCATACGACCCTGTGGCGTATGCGTACATGACGGCCAGGCGTTGGCCGCTGCGGCCGAGTACAGCCAGCGGCCCGGTCTCGGCGGGGCCCACAGCGCCCTTGCCGGGCACCCAGACCATCCCCGGTAGCCGCAGGAAGAGTCCGCGGTCCGATGCCAGGCGCCATGTTTCGATGGCCAGGAAGCTGCTAACGAACAGCAGCGCGGACACCATCGCGATGAGACCCGCCCGGCGCCACGACAACGTGCGGCCAAAGCGATGTGAGGTCATGAAGACCGACGTCAGCAGGATCGAGAAAAACTGCGTGCGGTCGGTGGTCGTGAGGGTTGTGAGGGCGCAGCCGATGGCCAGTGCCACCACCGCGCGCGGAAGTCTGGTGCCACCCAGCACCACCGCGAGGGCGAGGATCGGAGTGAGGACCGAGAAGAGCTGCGCGAAGAGGAATACGCTCGGGATGCGCTGGGTGAAGAGGGCGTATCGCAGCGTCTCGGCATTCGCAAAGCCGTCCCAGCCCAGCACGGCGATGACACTGGCTGCGTACCACAACGTGCCGGAGAGGCCGATCACGCCGAACACGGTCACCCAGGCGCCCGGATGCGGCAGTGAGCCCGGCTTCGCCTCGCCGAACACGCGGCCCGAGCGGATCGCGGCGACGCTGCCGGCGACCAGTCCCGCCACGGTACCGAGGATGACGAGCCACGCCGTCCAGTCCAACGGAGCGTAGGGCAGCAATCTCAGGACGAACAGGCCGAGTGTCGCGCCCCAGACGCTGACGATGATCGCCGGGGGCGACGCGAAGTCGCCGAGGAGCCGTCGACTGATCACAGGCGCCGCGGCGGCAGCGGCAAACAGGCTCAGCGACATCAGCATGGCAACGGCAGCCCCACTGTCACGCTCGTCCGAGCAGCTGCCGGTACTCCGCGACCACCAGGTCATTGACCATGGCGGCATCGAAACTGCGCACCGCGCGCTCCCGTGACGCGGCGCCCATCCGCCGACGCAGCTCCGGATCCTCGATCAGCCGACGCAGCGCCTGCGCGAGTGCGTCGCTGTCCTTTGCAGGCACGAGCAGGCCGGTCTGCTCGTGTACGACCGCATCGATCAATCCCGTGACTCTGGTCACGACGCTCGGCAACCGCATCGCACCTGCCTCGATGGCAACCGAGCCGAACCCCTCGCGATAACTCGGAAGGCAGAACAGGTCCGCCGCGGCGAGATAACGTTCCGGGCGGTCCGTGAAGCCGACGGTGTGGACGTTCGCGTGCGATGAAATGTCGCGTTGTGTGTCCGGGGGCAGCGGGTCGAGATCGGGCTCCTGGGGGCCGACGAGCAGCAGGTGGAGGTCCCCGGCCGTGGCGGCCAGACGCGTGAAGGCGCCGATCAGTTCCTGAACGCCCTTGTCGCGCGTCACACGGCCGACGAAGACGATGACGACGGCGTCGCGGCCAATGCCCAATCCCTGGCGGATGCGCTGCCGTTCGTGCGAGAGCGCATCGGGGTCGAAGCGGCGGGTGTCGACGCCACTGATCGAGCCCGCTCCGAGCACGCGGATGCGTGAGGAGGAAACGATGCCGTGAGAGACCAGGAACTGTCGCTGCGACTCGCTGTCGCAGTAGAGATGCGTGTCCAACTGAGCCACGACCCGGTCGGAATTCATCGCCGCCCAGCGCATCGGCCCGCGCAGCTCGACCCAGGGCTGGCCCGTGTATGTGTGCAGCCGGACAGGGGTGCGCGCCAGCGCTCCAGCCAGTGCGGTCAGCAGGCCTGCCTTCGGCGTGCTGGAATGGACGATGTCGAACCGCCCCCGGCGGAGAAAGCCGGCCAGTGCCCGGAGGGCCGCAGCGTCGCTGAGGGGCGATACCTTGCGAGCCATCGGGAGTCCGTATGAGCGCGCGCCGGATTCGCGTGCCACTTCGTCCAATTGTGGTCCAGGGCTCGACACCAGGGTGAGGTCGAGCCCGGCCTCCACCACGCGGCGGACCTGCTCGCGCAGCAGTGTGGCGAAGGTCAAGGGCACCGTCACGACACGACAGATCCTCGGGGCGCGAGGCATGGCGACCTACAGTCGCCCCGCGGCCCGGTAGGCGTCGATGGTGCGGGCGAGTCCGCCGGCCCAGCCGATGGTGGGTGTCCACCCCATGGCGTTCCGAATGTCAGCAGACTCGAACCAGGTGCGATTCGAGAGCGCGCGGACACGTGCCACCGTCAATGGACTCTCCCGTCGCGCGAGCCGGCCCACGGCCTGCAGGGCAGCAGCGGCGGTATAGGCAATGGGCAGTGGCACACGGATGGACGGCTTTGGCACCTGCAGGCACTCGGCGGCGGTGCCGACGAACTCGGTCAGACGACACGGGTCTGCGACGATGAATAGGCCCGGCGTCCGGGCCTCGAGTGCGCGACAGCAGGCGTCTACGACGTCGTCGACGTATACATAGTTGGCCGTGGCGCGTTCATCGAAGTACACGAACCGCCGGGCCCGAATGGCTCGCAGCAACGCCAGCAGGCTGTCGGGGCCGCCAGGACGTGGGCCAAACACGATCGTCGGGCGGAGTACCGTCACACAGGTCCCGGTGTCGCCGGACCACCGCACGGCCAGGCGTTCGGCCTCGAGCTTGCTGCGCTCGTAGTCGTTGACGGGGTGGCAGGGCTCCGTCTCGTCGATCCGGCCGGCACGGCGGCCTCCCATGACACCCACGCTGCTCATGTGCAGGAGATGGGCGATACCTGCCTGCCGCGCCACGTTGAGTACGTTCTTCGTGCCCTCGGCATTGATCGACCAGAAGCGCGATGGGACGCGCCACTCGCCTGCCAGGTGCGCCACGCTGGTGCAGCCGGCGACCGCCGCGGCGAGCGACTCGGGATCCGTGATGTCGCCGCGAACGAGCTCCACGTGCGCTGGCCAGGCGCCCGGCCTGTCGCCCGATCGGGAGAGGACACGGACGCCAACACCCGCCTGGCTCAGCGCCGCCACAAGCCGAAGACCGATGAACCCCGTGCCGCCTGTGACGAGCACACAGCCGAGACTCGCCCGGACGGGCCCGACGGAGCGCTGCTCGTCGGGAGTCGAGCTCCGATTCGGACGCGCAGAGCTCATACGACGACGTACGCCCGTCTACGAAACGGGTGATGACGGCCAGGCTGTGCGGCCAGGCGGTTGAACGGCGATCTGGACATCTGAACGCTGCTCCATGCCATTCCCCCTGCTGGACGGCAACAGGACGGGACGTCGGTTCAGACCCCGCGGGCCTGCTCGCTCTGGACAGCAGCAAGAACGCAAAGTGTACCGAATCGTCGCGACGGGACGCAATCGGACGCTCGTGCGGCGCAGCGACCCGGGCAGCCGCATGATGGGGCAGCCGCGCCACCCTCGCAGTGCTACGCTCTTGTGACTGATGCACGTTGGTTTCCTGGCGCTTCACGCCCCCAATCTCAGTCCGAGCCAGCGCTATCGGGTTGAAGCGTACCTTCCACATCTCCAGCGGCGGGGGATCTCCGTCGAATACGACTGGCTGCTCGACCGCGAGGACCTGCGGCTGTTCTACGGCCGGGACCGTGCTGTCGCCAAGGCCTGGATCGCGGCGCGCGCGGCGGTCGAGCGCTTCAGGCAGACGACGGTGCCCCGCGCGATCGACCTCTTCCTGGTCCAGCGGGAGGCGTTCTTCCTTGGCCCGGCGTGGAGCGAGCGACTCGCACAGGTCCAGGCGCCTCTCGTGTTCGATTTCGACGACGCTATCTGGATCAGGGACGTCTCCGAAGGCAATCAGCGGTTTGCGTGGCTCAAGAACATCGAGAAGTGTGCGGCCATTGCCAGGCGGGCCCAGGTGACCCTGGCCGGCAACGAGTATCTGGCCGCCTGGGCACGCCAGCATTCGTCGCGGGTCACGGTGGTGCCGACGTGCATCGACACCGACCGGTATGCGCCGGAGGAGAAGGCGCCGGAGAAATCACAACTCACCATCGGCTGGAGTGGAAGTCTGTCGACCATCCCGCACCTTCGCACGTTGCTGCCGGTGCTCGAGCGCGCGAAGCGCGCCTTCGGCGACCGGATTCGCATCAGGGTGATGGGCGATGCCTCGTTCGCGCACCCGCCGGCGGAGATCGTCGGGGAGGCATGGTCTCCCGAAGCGGAAATGGCCTTGCTGCGAGAGATGGACATCGGCGTGATGCCCCTGCCGGACACGGCATGGACACGCGGCAAGTGCGGTTTGAAGGGACTGCTGTCCATGGCGATGGGGGCAGCCGCGGTGATGAGCCCTGTCGGCGTCAATACTGAAATCGTGCAGCACGGCGTGAACGGGTTCCTGCCCGCCTCTGACCAGGAGTGGTTCGACGTGCTGGCGCAACTGATCGAAGACCCGGATCTGCGTACGAGCATCGGCCATGCCGGGCGCGCGACCGTGGTTGACCGCTACTCGATACGACGATGGGAGGGCACTGTCGCCGACGTGCTCCGGCACGCCGTTCGATGAAGGCACTGTCGACATGTCCACCGCCACGATCCGTGTCGTGCGCCTCATCGCGCGCCTGAACATCGGCGGGCCGGCCATTCATGCCACACTGCTGCACGAGCGGCTGAACCCGGCCCGTTTCGAGTCCACGCTCGTGACCGGCACGGAGGAAGCGGGCGAGGGCAACTACCTCGAGTTGCACGGGCGCACGGCCAAGGTCGAGGTCATCCCCGACCTCGGCCGCGAGATCCGGCCGCTGCGCGACGTGCAGACGCTGTCGCGCCTCGTGTCGCTCATGCGCCGCATCCGCCCGCATGTCGTGCACACCCATACGGCGAAGGCCGGGGCGGTGGGACGCGCGGCAGCGATTCTGGCCGGTGTGCCGGCGGTGGTGCACACGTATCACGGCCACGTGCTGCGCGGCTACTTCTCGCCGGCGAAGACCGCCGTCTATCGCGGCATCGAGCAGAGTCTCGCGTGGAAGACCGACCGCCTGCTCGCGGTGACGACCCGGGTGCGCGATGAACTCATCGCGCTCGGCGTCGGGAAGGCGTCGCAGTACCGGGCCGTGCCGCTCGGCTTCGACCTGGTGCCGCTGCTCGCGGCCGAGCGCCGCCGGGGGGAACTGCGCGCCGAACTCGGCGTGGGCGACGCGCCGCTCATCGGCATCGTGGCGCGGCTCGTGCCGATCAAGGCGCACGAGGTGTTCCTCGCGGCCGCCGCCGAGGTGCGCCGGCAGGTGCCGGGCGCGCGGTTCCTCATCGTGGGCGACGGGGAACTCCGTCAGACCCTCGAGCTGCAGACCGCGGCACTCGGTCTCACGGCCGCCGTGCGGTTCCTCGGCTGGCGCGCCGACATCGACCGGCTCTATGCCGACATCGATGTCATGGCGCTGACCTCGCGCAACGAAGGTTCGCCGGTGGCGCTCATCGAGGCGATGGCGGCGGGCGTGCCGGTGGTCTCGACCGACGTGGGCGGCGTGGCCGACGTCGTCGAGCACGGCGTGAGCGGCCTGCTCGCCCCGATGGACGATGCCGCGGCCGTCGCCCGGCACGTCGTGACGCTGCTCGCCGACCCGGCGATGCGCCGCACGATGGGGCAGCACGGGAGGACGAAAGTGGCCGCCACCTACGACGCCGGACGCCTCGTGACCGACATCGAGACGCTCTACGAGGACCTCATCCGGGAGAAGCAGATCCGTTTGTAACGGGGTCTGTCACGGTCACGGCTCGTCACGGTTTCGTTGCCGCCGGTGACCGTGACAGACCCCGTTACAAATGGCATATTCTGCCAGTCGGATGCGTACCGGGTCCCGGATTCTCGTCGCTGCTGCAGCGGTTCTTGCCGCGTCCACATGGCTCGCGGCCCAGCGCGCGGAGTTGCCGTCGGCCGTGCCCATCACCACGCCCGGGCCCTCCGCCGACTACGTCGGGTCCGCCGCCTGCGAGTCGTGCCATGCGGATGCTTACACACGCTGGAAGGCGTCGCTGCACATCCAGATGACGCGGCCGGTGGCCGAGGCCACGCTGCTTGGCGACTTCTCGCGCGACGCGCGGTTCACCGCGCACGGCCGCTCCTACGAGTTCGGCATGCGTCAGGGCAAGCCCTTCGTCACCATGCGCGCCGCCGGGCGCGCGGCGGAGACGCACAGCGTGGACTACACGCTCGGCTCGAAGCGCTTCCAGGGTTATCTCTCGACGCTGCCCGACGGGCGCATGTACGTGCTGCCCGTGTTCTGGCACGTCGAGGCGAAACGCTGGCTCGATTGGAAGGAGACCACACCGATTCCAGACGGCGCACACGACATGAAGCAGATCTGGAACGTGAACTGCTTCAACTGCCACGCCACCAATCTCGAGCGCGGTTATGTGGCGGCGAGCGCCACCTACAAGACGTCGTGGACGGAACTGGGCATCGGCTGCGAGGCCTGCCATGGGCCCGGTCGCGCGCACGTCGCGCTCATGAAGGCGTGGGAGCAGGACCCGACGTCCATTCCCACGTACAGCTCACGCGCCGACAACCGGCAGCTGAGCGACACGCTGAAGATCTTCTCGCCGCGCTCCGCCGCGCCACGCCGCACCTTCGACACCTGCGGCTATTGCCATGGCAACAAGCGGAACCTGTTCACGGACTTCGCGGCCGGCGATCGCTACGAAGATCACGCCGTGCCGTTCCTGCTGAGCGAGCCGCTGCCGGAGTTCGACGCGCAGGGCGAGTTCTGGCCTGACGGCCGGCCCAACCGCTTCAACCGCACGCAGGCGCTCACGCTCTCCGGCTGCTTCAAGGCGGGCGCCGTCACCTGCACGAGCTGTCACCTCGCCCATGGCACGGCGAACAACCCTTTCTCGCTCAAGGTGGACGTCAGCACGGGCCGCACCGGTGACGTGCTCTGTACGCAGTGCCATCAGGGCCCGGCCGATGCCGGCGCCGCCGGCGAGCCGCAGTCGCCGCTGGCGCGCGTCACAAGCCGCGCGCCGGACGCGTTCGAGAGCACCCGGCCGTGGACCGACGCGGAACTCGCGCGCCACTCGTTCCACAAGGCCGACTCCGAGGGCAGCCGCTGCATCAACTGCCACATGAGCGACGTGAACTGGCGGCTGCTGATGCGGCGCCGCGATCACACCTTCCAGTCGCCGGTACCGGAAACCACGGCCGCGTTCGGTGTGCCGAACGCATGCACCACCTGCCATGACGAGCAGACGCCGGAGTGGGCGGCGACCCAGATGGACGCGTGGTGGGGCGACGGTGCCCGCCGGACGAAGAGCGCCACGCTCGCCGCCACGATGTACGGCGCCGGCACGGGAGATGCCGCCACGGTGCCGGCGCTCGCCTCACTCGCCGTGGACCGCTCGCAGGGAGCGGTGATTCGCGCAAGCGCCATCGAGTACATCGCGCGGCTGGCTGGCGCGCGCGTGCTCGATACGACGCCGGCGGCGAGCCAGACGTCCACCGAGCGCGGCCGTCAGGTGGCGCCGCGTGGCCCGCGCGACGGCAAGGTCGAGCCGCGGGTGTTCGGTGCGCTGCTCGGCGCGGCGTCCGACCCCGAGCCGATGGTGCGCGCGGCGGCCGTGCGCACGCTGGGGTCGCTCGACCAGCGCGACGAGCGCGTGCTGGCCGTGCTGATGGCGCGTCTCGTGGACGACACACGCGTCGTCAGGATGCGCGCGGCGGAGTCGCTGCTCGCGCTGGATGTCTCGACCGCGCCCGGGCGCGCCGGCGAGGCGCTGGCACGCGCGCAGCAGGACCTGGCGGCCAGCCTGCGCTCGTTCCCCGAGTCGGCCCCGATGCAGGCCACGCTTGCCTGGCTGCACGCCCAGCGCGGCGAAGACGCGGAGGCGGCGCGCGTGGTCGAGGCCGCGCTCGCGCTCGACCCCACGGCCGCGCGCCCGTATGTGATTCGGGGCGTGCTCGCGGCCCGTGCCGGACGCTTCAGCGAGGCGCTCGCCAGCTGGAAGGCCGCCCGCGAACGCGACCCGGCCACGCCGAACATCGACCGGATGATCGACGAAGCCACGCGCCGCCTCGCCGCGCCGCCGCGCTGATCATCCGTACATGACAAAGCCGGCGGCTCCGCGAGGAACCGCCGGCTCTGGAGGTGACTAACCCTTCTTGAGCTGCTCGATGAGCGCCTTGGCCTGCGCCGCTTCGGCCGAGGTCGGCTCGACGGCGATGACCTTCTCCATCATCTGGATGGCGCCGGGCATGTCGGCCTTCTGGAGCTTGCCGAGGCCGAGCTTGAAGTAGGGCTTGGCCCAGTTCGCGTCCACGTCGACCGCGCGCTGGTACCACTTCATCGCCTCGTCGGTCTCGCCCTTGGCGAACTTCACTTCGCCGAGGTTGTAGAACACCTCGCGGCCGGCGCTCATGTTCTGCGCCGCTTCGCTCAGCGCGGTGTCAGCCGCCGGCAGGTCGCCCTTCTCGAGGTTGGTCATGCCGATCTCGACCTTCGCCCGTTCGTTGTTCGGGTCGGCGGCGAGGAGCTTCTGGTACGACTCGAGCGCGCCGTTGTAGTCCTTCTTCATGCGCTGAGCGCGGCCGATCTGCAGGTGCAGCATGCTGAGCGCCGGCACCTTGACGAGCATCGCCTGATACGCGGCGATGGCGCCGTCGTAGTCATTCGCGTTCATCTTGGCTTCGGCGGCGGCGAGTTCCCCCTGCAGTTCCTTGGTGTTCACGCCGGCCAGGGCACCGGCCGCGCCGGGAGCGCCGGCCGCGAGCGTGAACTCGACGGGCGGATTCGGCTGGCCGATCGTGCGGATGGGCACCTGGCCCACCGACGGCTGGAAGCCGGGGGCCGAGGCCGTGAGCTTCCACGTGCCGGCCCGCAGGCCGATGATCGAGAAGCGGCCCTTGTCGTCGGTCGTGGCCGAGAACGAGGGCGGCGACGCCGCGGGGTTCTCCGCCACCACCGTGGCACCCTTCAGGGGCTGGCCCTTGTCATCGCGAACCAGCCCGCCGATGCGGCCCGTCTGGGCCATAGCGGGAAGCGCGCCGAGCAGCACGACCACCAGGGCCGCAAGCGACAGCTTCAGACTTTCACGCATCGTTGTCTCTCTCCTCGAAAACCGGAAAACCTACGAAGTATATGCTAGCAGCCCGGTAGGGATCCCGCCATGTCCAGTAAGACGTTCTTCGTGCCATTTCTGGTGGCCGCGCTTGCCCTGGCCGGCCCGGCCGCCGCCCAGGCGCCGGCCGCGCGCACCGCTGCCGCCGGCCGTCCCGCGGGTGTGGATCCGGCCCGTTTGGCCGAGATCGACCAGATCGTGGCCAAAGGCATCGCCGACGGACGGATGCCAGGCGCGGTCGTGGTGGTGGGCCGGGGCGACACGGTGCTCTTCGAGAAGGCCTACGGCCAGCGCGCCGTGGCCCCCCTGGCCGAGCCGATGACCCTCGACACGGTCTTCGACATGGCCTCGCTCACCAAGGTGGTGGCCACGACCACCGCCGTCATGCAGCTCGTCGAACGCGGCGTCTTCCGCCTGACCGACCCGGTGGCGAGCTGGGTGCCCGGCTTCGAACGATTCGGCAAGGGCGGGATCACGATCCGTCACCTGCTCACGCACGTCTCGGGGCTTCGGCCCGACGTCGACCTCGGCGACCCGTGGAAGGGCTACGACGCCGCGATCGATCTGGCGAAGGACGAAGTGCCGCAGTCGCTGCCTGGCGAACGGTTCGTCTACAGCGACATCAACTTCTTTCTGCTCGGCCACATCGTGGCGCAGGCCTCCGGCCTGCCGCTCGAACGCTACACGGCCGAACGTGTCTTCGGGCCGCTCGGCATGTCCGATACCGGCTTCCTGCCGCCCATCGAACGCGTGGGACGTATCGCGCCCACCGAACGCTGCCGCTTCCTCGACGCCTGGCCCTGCAAGGCGCCGGAGGTCGAGCCGTTGCGTGGCGTGGTGCACGACCCGACGGCGCGGCGGATGGGCGGCGTGGCCGGCCACGCCGGGCTCTTCAGCACGGCGCGCGACATGACCCGCTTCGCGCGGATGCTGCTCGGCGGCGGCGCGCTCGGTCCGCGCCGCGTGCTCGCGCCGCTCACCGTGGCCAAGATGATCGCGCCGGCGACGCCGGCCGGGCTGCCGTCCACCCGAGGCCTCGGGTGGGACCTGGACACGAGCTTTTCGTCGAACCGCGGCGAGCTGATGCCGGTGGGCTCGTTCGGCCACACGGGCTTCACGGGCACGTCGCTCTGGGTCGATCCGCGCACGAAGCTCTTCGTGATCTTCCTCTCGAGCCGTCTCCATCCCGATGGCAATGGCGACGTCGGCGCCGTGCGCGCCCGCATCGCCACCATCGCCGCGAGCGCGCTCACCGCGCCCACCCTCGACTCGCTCGCCGAGGCGCGCATGACGGGCACCGACTTCGGCGCCGTGGCCGAACCCGGGCGCGCCGTGCCGGCCATGCCGACGACGCGCGTGCTGCCAGGCATCGACGTGCTGGCGCGCGACGGTTTCGCGGTGCTGAAGGGGCGCAAGGTGGGCCTCGTCACCAATCACACGGGGCTCTCGGCCTCCGGCGCGTCCACGATCGACGTGCTGCACAGCGCGCCCGGCGTCACGCTCGTCTCACTCTTCAGTCCCGAGCACGGCATCCGCGGGCTGCTCGACGAAGAGGGCATCGCCTCCTCGAAGGACGAACGCACGGGACTCACCATCCACTCGCTCTACGGCACCACACGGCGTCCCACGGCGGAGATGCTGCAGGGCCTCGACACACTCGTCGTCGATCTGCAGGACGTCGGCGTGCGCTTCTACACGTATCTCGCCACGATGGGCTACGTGCTCGAGGAAGCGGCGAAGCAGAAGATCAAGGTGGTCGTGCTCGACCGGCCGAACCCGATTGGCGGCTGGCAGGTGGAAGGGCCGCTCGCCACCGATGACCTGCTCAGCTTCATCGCCTACATGCCAATGCCGATCCGTCACGGCATGACGATTGGCGAACTCGCGCAGCTCTTCAACGCCGAACGCCGTCTGGGCGCGGACCTCACGGTGGTGAAGATGGACGGCTGGCGCCGCGATCAGTGGTTCGACCAGACCGGGCTCACGTGGGTGAACCCGTCGCCCAACATGCGGAACCTGAATCAGGCCACGCTCTATCCGGGCATCGGTGCGATCGAATACGCGAACATCTCCGTGGGGCGCGGCACGGATCAGCCGTTCGAGCAGATCGGCGCGCCGTGGATCGACGGGCCTCGTCTGGCCGCGGCGCTCAACGCGCGCGGGCTCGCGGGCATCCGCTTCTATCCGGTGCGCTTCACGCCCACGTCGAGCGTGCACGCGAAGGTCGCGTGCCAGGGCGTGTTCATGGTTGTGACGAACCGCGAGCAGCTCCAGCCCACGCGCGTGGGCATCGAGATCGCCGCGGCGCTCTACCGGCTGCACGGCGACCAGTTCGACGTGAAGACGAGTGAGCGGCTCGTGGGCACGCCCACCGCGCTCGCCGGCGCGAAGGCGGGGGACGATCCGGCGGCGATTGTCGCCTCATGGGCCGGCGCGGAAGCCTCGTGGCGGCGCCTGCGCGCGAAGTACTTGTTGTACTAGTCGGCCGGGTGCGCTCGCAATTGCCCGCGGCTTCTGACATCGACACGCCACGCCGGATGCGTGAGAGCGGTAGAATCGGGGACGTCGGTTCAGTGGCTCTCGAACGTCTGCTCCCCGCGCGTTCAGTCTCGCGACATCCAGTCGCGCCCCGACGCCTCGGCGTGAACGCTCACGTCTGCAGGTGCCGCGGTCGTGTCGTGCGTGCGTAGTCCGATGCCGGTCCGCTCGAACGACCTGACGTCCCTGCTGGCGCGCTGGAAATCCGGCGACATTCAGGCCCTCTCGGAGATCGCTGCGTCCGCGTATGGCGACCTGCACGCCATGGCGTCACGGCACCTGATGCGCGAACGCGCGAGCCACACGCTGCAGGCCACGGGCCTCGTCAACGAGTTGTACTTGCGCCTCCGGCAGATGTCGGAGGTGCAGCTCGTCGAA
>JAEUQR010000144.1 GCA_016789705.1 Acidobacteriota bacterium | reverse complement strand
GGGCACCGATCGCGCCGGCAACATCCTGGGCCTGCACCCGGCACTCACGGGGCTCAAGTCGATCTTCGACGGCGGGAAGCTCGCCATCATCCAGCGCACTGGTTACGAGAACTCGAGCCGCTCGCACTTCCTGGGCTTCGACATCTACGGCACGGCCAATCCCGGCAACTCGCAGGGCACCGGCTGGCTGGGCCGCTACCTCGACACCCTGCCCTCGCCGATCGATCCCCTCGTGGGCTGGAACACCACGCGCGAGACGCCGCGCCCGCTCGTGGCGCGCACGGTGGGCGTGCCGGCGATCACGAGCCCGGCCACCTACGCCTTCGCGAGCCCGAACACGGGGAACGAAGCGGCCTTCGAGCGTGCCGCGGCCACGCGGATCTCGTCGCATCTGCCGGCAGACCGGCCGCACCTGTCGTTCGTGAACTCGACCACGCAGGCGGCGCTCGGCACGCTCGATCGCGTGGCGAGCGTGGCCACCTACCGCCCGTCGGTCACCTATCCCAACAACGGGTTCGGCCAGGCGCTGCAGGCCGTGGCCGGCGCGATGAATCGCCAGATCGGCACCAAGGTGTTCTGGGTGTCGACGGGCGGCTTCGACACGCACGCCAACCAGAACCCGATCAACGGCGCCTACACGACGCTCATGACCACCGTGAACAACGGGCTGGCCACGTTCTACAACGATCTCCGCAACCAGGGGATGCTCGACTCGTCGCTCATCCTCATCTTCTCGGAGTTCGGACGGCGCATCAGCGAGAACGGCAGCCAGGGCACCGACCACGGCGCGGCCGGCGTGATGATGGCGCTTGGCGGACTGGTGCGCGGTGGCCTCTACGGCACGGCGGCGCGCCTGCGCCAGGACCCCGCGAACCCCGGCCTCGAGAACGCCGCCGGGGACGTGCGCTACGAAACGGACTTCCGCGCCGTGTACGCGCGCGTGCTCGACGACTGGCTGGGCGCCAACTCCGTCTCGATCCTCGGCGCCGACTTCAGGACGGGCGCGCCGGCGATTCTCTAGAGCAGGAAGCAGGGAACTGAGAGGCGTCGTGACAAACCGACGCGTCGTCAGCTGACGAGGTCGTGCCAGAGCGACCGAACGTCTGGCCGCACGTCCTCCAGCCGGCTTTCGACCTCGCCGATCAGGCGCTCGCGGTCACCGAGCGCGAGGAGCGCCGCGGCGTCGTGCAGGTCGAGGTGGCCGCCGGCTGCCAGTTTCAGAAGAATCAAGTCGCTCGTGGCGGGCACAGGAATCGCGACGCCCAGCACGCGCATCGGCTCGGCACGAGCCACGAGATGCCGCTCCCACGCCCAACGTCCCACGACCACGTCGACGTTGGTCCCATCGGCCAGAACGATCCGTACGACGCCAGCCAGCGGGTCGTCGGCGTCGCCCCGACGCCGGTCGATCCGCGCGCCTTCGTCGACGAGAGGCGCCCACGTCGCGGCGTCGAGCACGCGGACGTCCGTTGTCAGAAGATCGACATCGACCGTGAATCGCGGGTATCCGCGCGCCGCCATCGCATGCGCGCCGATGAGCGCGTAGGACACGGCTGCGGCGTCGAGGACACGCGTGACCGGCTCAATCCTCATCGGCGTCCGCTGAGGCCGAAGGCCGGCGCCCCACACGCCGCGTGGCTCTGATGCGGGCGATCGCGGTCTGCCGATCGACACCGTGCAGGGCCGCGAAGGCGGCAAGTCCCTCTTCCCCCAGGCGAAGGGCGAGCGCGACACGGTCGGCCGGTGTCATCGCCGCGATCTGCGCGCGTTGTTCCTGCGACACGGCGTGTGCCACCGCGCTGGGCATGCCGAGAGTATACGGCAGGCGTGGTTGCCGGCTCCTTCGCCGGCTGGCGGCGCCAGTGTGGCGGGTACCGGCAGTGGGCGGCACGCCACAGGCTCTCACCACACTCGATGCGTCACTTTCGACCGGGCGTTGAGCCACGACCCTGACAGCCTGCAGTGCAGTTCCGGCCCCGACCACGGTTCTCGGCGCCACCGCCTGGTCTACACTCGGAACATGACTCAGTCCCGCGTCCTCGCCTCTCTCGTCGTCGCGGCTGTCGCGCTCGGTGCTCAACCTCTTGCACAGGAAGGGGCAAAGGAGTCTGACCGGGTGCGCGAGGCCATCACCGTGCTCGACGAGGTGATGGGCGCGAGCGACTCGGCCGTGCCACGCAACATCCTCGAACGCGCCGAAGCGATCGCGGTGTTCCCGTCGCTCGTCAAAGCGGGCTTCGTCGTGGGCGGGCAGCGTGGGCGCGGCATCATCAGCGTGCGGGATCCGAAGAGCGGCGCCTGGTCGTCGCCGGCCTTCCTCACGATCACCGGCGGCAGCATCGGCCTGCAGATCGGCGCCCAGGCCGTGGACCTCGTGCTGGTGGTGCAGAACCGCCGCGGCCTCGACCAGCTGCTGCAGAACCAGTTCAAGATCGGCGCCGATGCCGCCGTGGCGGCCGGCCCGGTGGGCCGCGATGCGTCGGCCAGCACCGACATCCAGCTGCGGGCGCAGATCCTGAGCTACTCGCGCACGCGCGGGCTCTTTGCCGGTGTCACGCTGAACGGCAGCACGATCCGCCAGGACCGCGACGCCAACGAACGCTTCTACGGCATCGGCTACCGCACGAAGTCAATCGTGATCGAGCGCCTGGGCGGTTCACCTGCACCGAGCTCCGAGTGGCGCGCGGCGCTCGCGAAGCACGCCGGAGGGTTGCCGTAAGACGCGCCCAGGCGCCACTCCACGGCGATGGCGCCGTCGGTCACGCCACCGCGCGGCGGTCGCGCAGCGCCATCCAGCCGCGGGCGATGCGGTAGATGGCCCAGAGACCGAGGGCGAAGAAGCCCACGGCCCAGATCGCGAAGCCCACGAGCACGATGGCGAGCAGCGCGCCCACGGCGCCGATGACGAACGCCCACAGCAGCGCGAACCAGAAGGTGCGGATCTGCCAGGTGATGTGCGACTCGAGCCAGGTACCGCGGGCCTCGTCGCGCTTCACGTAGTTGATGATGACGGCGATGATCGACGGCCAGCCGAAGAGGAACGCGCCCACGACCGACGCCGTGCCGAAGGCGCCGATGGCGAGACCGAGCGCGTGCAGCGCATAGGTCACGTTCGTGATGGTGACGAGCGACGCGTCGGGTTCGCGAAAAGTGGTGTCGTTCATGCCGCCCCTCCTGTGTGGGCCGTCACAGGATTAGACGAGCTGCGCGCCGCGCTGTTCCCCCCGCCTCAGAAGAGCCACGTCGTGACCTGGCCCTTCGTGTCGACCTTCCGCACGAACACGTCGTCGCTCACGAAGAGCGTGCCGTCGGGCGAAAAGCACATGTCGTGCGAGAACTGGAAGACGGCCTGTTCGATCGGGCCGTCGAGCGGGTGATCGGCCACCCAGGTGCCGCGCGGGATCTTCGCGCCCGAGACTTCCACCACCGTGGCGCCGGCTTCGTCCACGCGCAGCAGTTGCAGCTCGTCCCAGCCGCGGCGCTCGAAGAGCATCAGGCGGCTGATGATGAAGATGCGGCCCTTCGCGTCCACGGCCAGCGCGCTCACGCCGTCCAGATGGTGCTTCGACGGGCTCACGCGCGTGGCTTTCTTGCCGAAGAGCACGCGGCGGTAGGTGCCGTCGGGCGCGATGCGCCAGACGAGCGTGTAGAGGTCGTGCACCGGCCGCGCCACCGTGCGCGAGCCGCCGGCCACGAGGCCGCCGGTTGCCGTGTCCCACTGCAGGTTGTCGAGCAACGGCTGGTCTTCGCGCGGCACCGTGTCGTTGCAGAGCACATCCGGGCCCAGCACCGTCGAGACCTCGCCCTTCGGCGTGATCTTCCGCAGCGCGCAGCCTTTCTGATCGGGCACCCAGAGGTTACCCTCCGGATCCTCGACCGGCCGCGACGGCTCGTCGAAGAGGCCGCCGCCGTTCTCGCCGTCGCCGAAGCCCGAGATCCCCTTCGTGCCGTCGTTCTCGCAATCGCGCGGCGACCCGGCCACGCGCGAGACGAATCCTTCGGTTGTGACGGCAAGCACCGACGCGGTGCCCCCCACGAGGATGCGGCCGTCGGCCGCCAGCGTGAATGGCCCGACCGGCGAGCGCGACTTGCCGAACGGCGCGTTGCAGGTGGTGAGCGACGTGAGCCCGTAGGCGTTGGTGCTGCGCGTCGTCATCGGCGTGACGGCGCCGTCGGGCGCCACGCGCCAGAAACCGGTGCCCAGCACGCGGCCGTCCTTGTCGAAGCCGGCGCGGCCGGCCACGACGAGCCCGCCATCCGCCGTGCACTGGAGCTTCACCTTCTCGGCGAAGAGCGCGGTGGCCGGGTCGAGATACGGGTTCGAGATCGTGATGCGGGGCTTGGTGTTCTCGGCCGCGAACTTCCGGCCGTAGCCCTGCTGGATGGTGGCTGTGCGCACACCCTCGGCGCGTTTCTCAGTGGCCGCGACCGCCACGTAGACCTTCTCCGCCTCGCTCACGCGCGGCACGAGCGGACGCTGCGCCAGCACGAGCGTGGCCGCCATGCAGCACAGACCGAGAACCAGGAAGGCGGCGCCGCTGCGCCGCTGCCACGCAGGTGAGAGGTCCATACCCGGAAAGCGCAGAAACGGGCTGAGTGGGCTCAGCCGCCGTGGCAGAGTATCGCGCCGCTCAGGCCGGCGCCAGCACTGACCGCAGGGCCGCCTCGAGGGTGGCGTGACGGAAGGTATAGCCGAGCGCCAGCGCCTTTTCCGGCACGGCGCGCTGGCCCGTCAGGAGAGCGTCCGAGAGCTCCCCGAGCGCGAGCTTCAGCGCGAACGCGGGCACGGGGAAGATGCTGGGGCGGCCCAGCACGCGGCCGAGCGTGCGCGTGAACTCGGCGTTGGTCACCGGGTTGGGCGCGCTCAGGTTGAAGGGCCCGCGGGCCGCGTCGTTCGTGATGAGGCGCGCGGTGAGGCCGGCCCAGTCGTCCACGGAGATCCACGGCATCCACTGCGTGCCGCTGCCGAGGCGTCCGCCCACGCCAAGCTTGAATGGCAACAGCATCTTCGCCAGCGCGCCTTCTTCGCCCATCACGAGACCGGTGCGCAGCAGCACGACGCGCGCGTGCGTCGCGGCTGGCGCGGCGGCGTCCTCCCACGCACGGGCCATCTCGCCCAGGAAGTCGTGTCCGGCGGGCGCGGCCTCGGTGATGACCGCATCACCTGTCGGGCCGTAGTAGCCCACGCCGGACGCGCTCACGAAGACACCCGGCGGCGTCGTGAGCTCCGCCATCGCCTTCACGAGGCTGTTCGTGGCGTCGAGGCGGCTCCCGAGCAGCGCCTGCTTGCGGGCGGCCGTCCAGCGTTTGTCGGCGATGCCTTCGCCGGCCAGGTTCACCACCGCCCCGGCGCCCTCGAGCGCCCGCGCCCACGGGCCCGAGGAGCCATTCGGCACCCAGGCCAGCTCGTCCGTCCGGCCCGGACGCGGACGGCGGGTCAGCACGTCCACCTGGTGTCCGGCGGCGCCGAGCGATCTGCGCAGGGCCCGCCCCAGGAATCCGCTGCCGCCGGCAATCACGATGCGCATGCGCCCATTGTGACGCCTCGCCGTCGCGCCCTGGTCCCACTTGTAACGGGGTCTGTCACGGTCAGCGAATGTCTCTGGGGTCTGTCACGGTCGTCGAATGTCTTCGTGACAGACCCCGAAGACACGGCGTGACGGTGACAGACCCCGTTACAACCTGGAACTTGACAGCCAGCCGACGCGTAATTAACCATGCGGTTAGTTCAACCAACCGGTTAGTTAATTTCATGCCCTTCAGCCCCGAATCCGTCGCCGCCAGAACCGCCCGCCGCACGAAGGGGGCCGCGGCCCCAGCGGACCTCGTGCCGATCTCCGCCCGTCCGCGCCGCCCGGGTCCTGCGCCCGCCGCCGGGCGCACCGCCGCCCCTGCCGCCACGCGCGACCTCGTCTTCAAAGCCGGCGCCGAGGCCTTTGCGCGCTCCGGCTTCGACGGCGTGGGCGTGGACGACATCGCCCGCGCCGCCGGCGTGAACAAGGCGATGCTGTATTACCACTTCAAGAACAAGCTCGAGCTCTACCGCGAAGTCGTGCGCGACATGCTCCACGCGGTGACCACGGCCGTCACGGCCATCGTCGAGAGCGACGTTGCGCCGCCCGCCAAGATCGAACGTTTCATCGAGACGCTGGCGACCATGCGCGAGGCGCGGCCGTGGTTCCCGCCGCTCATGATGCGCGAGATGTCGGCCGGCGCGCCGCACCTCGACCCCGCCACGCTGCTGCTGCTGCGCGGGGTGTTCACGGCCTTCGGGCGAATTCTCGAGCAGGGCGTGCAGAGCGGCCACTTCCGCAAGGTGCACCCGGTGCTCGCCTACGTCACCATCCTCGGCCCGATGATGATGAACGCGGTGCGCGAGCGCGCCGCCGCGGAGCCGGGCCGCGCGCATCTGCCCATGTTCGCGCTGATTCCGCGCAAGGACCTCATCGCCCACATGCAACACACCGCCCTCAGCATGCTCGCCAAGGACACCATCCGATGACCTGCGTCCGTCCGCTCGCTACACTTGCCGCCCTGTCGTTCGCCGTGGCCTGCGCGCCGGCGGCCGACCCCAATCAACTCCGCGTTTCGGGCCACGTCGAAGCGACCGAAGTGCGGCTCGCGCCCGAGATGGGCGGCCGCGTGCTCACGCTGGACGTGAAGGAAGGTGACCGCGTGGAAGCCGGCGCGCGCATCCTCACGCTGGATGCCACAGACCTCTCGCTCGCCATCGCGCGCGCGAAGACGGAGCAGGCGTCTGCCGAGGCGCAGCTCAAGCTGGTGCGCGTGTCGGCGCGTCCGGAAGACATCCGCCAGGCGGAGGCACAGGTGGACGCCGCACGAGCGGAGGTGCCGGCCGCGAAGGCGGAGCTCGAGGCCGCCACCGCGGACCTGGCGCGCTTCGAGCTGCTGCTCACGCGCAAGTCGGGCTCGCAGAAGCAGCGCGACGATGCCGCCACCCGGCGCGACGTGGCGGTGGCGCGGCTCGAAGCCGCCGAACGCCGCGTAGCCGCAGCCGTTGCCACCGTGGCGCGTGTGCGGGTGAGCGCGCGGCCCGAAGAAGTGGGCGTGGCGCAGGCGCGCATCGCCACCACTGCGGCGGCCATCGCCACGCTTGAAGACCAGCTGAAAGACGCCACGCTCACGGCACCCGTGGCTGGCATCGTCACCGAAAAGCTCGCGGAAGTGGGCGAGGTGATTGCGCCCAGAACGCCCGTGGTGGTCATCACCGACCTCGACCGCGCGTGGGCGGATGTCTACGTGCCCGAGCCGGCGATTCCGCGAATCCGCATGGGCCAGGCCGCAACACTCTTCACAGACGCGGGCGGCAGCGGCATCCCGGGCACCGTCACTTACATCTCGCCGAAGGCGGAGTTCACGCCGAGGAATGTGCAGACGGCGGAAGAGCGCGCCAAGCTCGTCTACCGCATCCGCATCACGGTGGATAACAAG
>JAEUQR010000132.1 GCA_016789705.1 Acidobacteriota bacterium | reverse complement strand
AGCGTGTTCCAGCCGCTCCTGCGCACGCGCACCGCCGGTCCGCTCTTCTTCATGGGCACCGGGGGCGGTCTGTGGAGCCCGATCTACGACATGAACGACCTGGCGCGGGTGGATTCCGGCACCAACTACGCCAACTGGGCGGACGAGCGCTGGTTCTCACGCTGGGACGCGCTGACCGCGGCGGCGACGCCCGAAGACACCCGCCGCATCGTCGACGAGATGCTGCAGATCTTCTACGACGACGGTCCGTGGCTGCACCTGTACTTCCAGCCGGACTTCTACGGCGTGTCATCGCGTATCGAGTGGAAGGCGCGGCCGGATGAACGCATCTATGCCTACGACGCGAGGCCCAAAGGCTGATGGGCGTTCTGGTCGCGCGCCGGCTGCTGCAGAGCGTCGTCGTCATTCTTGGCGTCACGCTCATCAGCTTCATCGCCCTGCATGCAGGCGGCGACCCCACGTACTTGTTCGTCAGTGAACGGGCCACCGCCGAAGAGATCGCGCTCGTCCGGCAGGCCCTCGGCTTCGACCGGCCCCTGCACGTCCAGTACCTCAGCTTCGCCGCGGATCTCGCCCGCGGCGACTTCGGCACGTCGCTGTCGTACCGTCAGCCGGCCCTCGACATCGTGCTCGGCGCGTTCCCGGCCACGATCGAGCTGGCCGTCTTCGCCTTCGTGCTGGCGATCGCGCTGGCAGTACCGCTCGGCGTCGTCGCCGCGCTCAACCGCGGCACCGCCGTGGACGGTTCGATCACAATCCTTGGGCTGCTCGGCCAGTCGATTCCGAATTTCTGGATGGGGATCATGCTCATCCTGTTCTTCGGCCTCTACCTGCGCTGGTTTCCCATCTCCGGGCATGTGCCGTTCCTGCTGCCGCTGCTGAACGGCGACCTGGCCACGGCCATCGGCAACCTGCCGCGCACGATCTACTTCCTCGTGATGCCGGGCATCGCGGTGGCGACCTACTCGCTGGCCCGCAACACCCGGCTCGTCCGCTCCTCGATGCTCGAGGTGCTGGGCCAGGACTACGTGCGCACCGCCCGCGCCAAGGGCCTCGACGAACGCGTCGTCATCGTGCAGCACGCCCTCAGGAACGCCTGGCTGCCGGTCGTGACCATGATCGGCCTCGAGTTCGGCTTCCTGCTCGGCGGCGTTGTCGTGACCGAGACCGTCTTCAGTTATCCGGGCATCGGCCGTCTGCTCTTCAATGCCATCAATCAGCGTGACATCCCGCTCGTGCAGGCGGGGGTCATCCTGCTGGCCGGGAATTTCATCCTGCTCAATACCGCGGTCGACCTGCTCTACGCGCGGCTCGACCCGCGCGTGGCGCTTGCGAGGCGGCGATGAGGGCGGTTCGCCGTGACGCGCGTCACCTGTGGCGCAGCCTGCTGGCCGCAAAGTGGCCGGTGCTGGCGCTCGTCATTCTCGGCGTGGTCGCGCTCGTGGCGGCGTTCGGGCCGTGGCTTGCGCCCTTCGACCCGGCGCGTCAGAGCATTGCGTCGCGGCTCGCCGAGCCGCTCACCACCGGGCAGGGCGCCACGCACTGGCTGGGTTCGGACGTCCTCGGCCGCGATGTCCTGTCGCGCCTGCTCCATGGCGCGCGGGTCTCGCTGCTCGTCGGCCTGGCGGCCATCGCCGTTGGCGGCGTCATCGGTGTCGTGGCCGGCCTGCTCGCCGGGTACTTCGGCGGCTGGGTCGACGATGTGATGATGCGCCTCGCCGACATGCAGCTCGCGTTCCCTTTCATCCTGCTCGCCATCATGTTCCTCGTCGTGCTGGGACCGGGGCTGGGCAATCTGATTCTGGTGCTGGGCATCGGACAGTGGGTGACCTACGCCCGCATCGTGCGCGCCGAGACGCTGTCGCTGCGCGAGAAGGAGTTCGTCGAGGCGGCGCGCGCCCTGGGCGACGGCACCGCGTCGATTCTCTTCCGCACGATCCTGCCGAACATCGTCGCGCCGCTCACGGTCATCGCGTCGTTCAACGTGGCGAGCGTGATTCTGACGGAAGCCGCGCTGTCGTTCCTCGGCCTGGGCGTGCCACCCTCGGTGCCCACATGGGGCAGCATGCTCGCCGAGAGCCGCGACACGCTGCTCGCCAACAAATGGTGGCTGGCCGTGTTTCCCGGCCTGGCGATCATGCTCACGGTTCTGAGTTTCAACATCCTCGGCGACTGGCTGCGCGACGCGCTCGATCCGCGGCTGCGCGACCGGGCCTGACGTCATGCCCGCACGGCGCGGACACCCGCCGACGCCTGGGACGAACGGCACGTCGCTGGGGTGAGCGGTTGCGCCGGCGCCTGGAGCGCCTTGACCGTGACGTGCAGCTCGCGGATAGTGCGCATCATGTCGGTGACCTGGCCGGTGCCGTTCCGGCTCATCTGCGCGGCGTGCGCCGGGTATGCAGCCGTCGCCGCCCTGCTGTCGTGGACCTTCACGCAGTGGACCGGTCTGTCGCGCTGGACGATGCTGCCGGCCGGGCCCCAGCACACGTATCTGAATCTCCTCGGCGTCAATCTCGCCACCTGGCTCGGGTGGGGACTCCTGGCGCCGGCAGTGTTCGTCCTCGGGCGTGAGCTGCCGTTCCAGCGCGGGCGCTGGGCCTGGCCGCTGGCCGGACACGCGGCGCTGTCGGTGGCGCTCACCGGCGCGCACGGGATGGTCGTGACGACGGTGCGCGTCGGTCTGCAGGCCGCGTCGGGTCTGCAGCCGGAGTGGGGGCCGTCGGTCGTCGAGCACTTCCTGCGCAGCGTCGACCTCTACGTCCCCGTGTACTGGGGCTTGTTGGGCCTGCAGCACGCCATCGACTACGGCCGGGCGGTTCATGCCAGCGACCTCCGAACGGCCCAGGTCGAGACGCGCCTCGTCGAGGCGCAGCTGCTGGCGCTCCAGCGCCAGCTGCACCCGCACTTCCTGTTCAACACCCTGCATGCGATTTCAGCGCTGGTGCATTCGGCGCCCGACCGTGCTGATCAGATGCTCGAGCGCCTGAGCGACATGCTCCGGGCCACGCTGCGAACGAGCGGTGACCGCCTGGTGCCGCTTGGTCAGGAACTCGAATTCCTGCGCGCGTACCTCGACATCGAGCAGGCCAACCTCGGCGATCGCTTGCACGTGACGATCGACGTGCACGAGCGTTGGTACGGCGCGCGCGTTCCACCCTTGCTCCTGCAGCCCCTGGCAGAGAACGCCGTCAGACACGGCGTGGCCCTCCGGCTCACGGGAGGGCGTGTGCGGGTGTCGGCCACGGCGGCCGGGGAGTCGCTCGTGCTGACAGTGGCAGACGACGGCGGCGGCGTCGGCACGGGCCGGGCCGGCGGTCACGGCGTGGGCCTCGTGAACGCGCGGGCGCGTCTCGAGGCGTTGTACGGTCCCGCGGCCACGCTCACCCTCGGACCGGATCCCGGGGGCGGCACCCTGGTGGTCGTGCGGCTGCCGCTCGACATGTCGACGGCCCCGGCATCGGCGGAGCGGCAGGCGTCGTGAACGCGACGATGCGCGCGCTCGTCGTCGATGATCAGCCGCTGGCCCTGGAGCGCCTGGTGCAACTGCTTCGTGCCGCACCCGATGTCGAGGTCGCCGGCGCGTGTGTGAATGGCCTCGAGGCCGTCGCCGCCGTCGATTCGCTGCGGCCGGATGTCGTGTTCCTCGACATGCAGATGCCGGGCCTCGACGGCCTCGGCGTCGTGGCGCGGGTCGGACCCACGCTCATGCCGCCGACGGTGTTCGTCACGGCCTTCGACGACTATGCGGTGCAGGCGTTCGAGGCGCAGGCCGTGGACTATCTGCTGAAGCCGTTCGCGCGCCCGCGCTTCGAGGCGGCGCTCGACCGGGTCCGCCAGACGCTGGCGCGGCGCCGCGAGGCCGCGGCGGCCGCTGCGCTCGCGGACATCGTCGCCCGGCTCGGTCAGACCGGGGCGCCGGAGCCCTCACGACTGGTCGTCAAGCGCGGGGGGCGCGTGTCGTTCGTCGACCGGGACGCCATCGACTGGGTAGAAGCCGATGGCAACTACGTGCGCCTGTACTGCGGCGCGGACTCGTATCTCGTCCGCGAGACCATGCAGGCGCTGCTCGGACAACTGGGCGACCGGCATTTTGCGCGCGTGCACCGGTCGGTGATCGTGAACCTGCGCCGCGTGCGGGAGATTCACGTCGCCGCCGGCGGCGATTACGACGCACTGCTCGCCAACGGTCAGCGCGTACCGGTGAGCCGGGCCTGCCGCGACCTGCTGCAGACGAGGCTGGCGGGCCTGATCCCGGCGGATCGCCGCTGATCCGCGATGCCGGATCCAAACGCCCGTGCCCGGCGCTGCGAGGCGGGCCGGGTGGCACGCGCGGGTGACGAGCCGCACGCGGCCAGGACGGAGACGTTGGCCGGCCAGGCACCGCCCTTGCTCCTGACGCGCTGCGCGCCGTGTCCGGCCGCGCAGGGAGGCGTCACGATGCGTCAGGTTCCGATTCTCACAGTCACGGTCATCGCCGCGGTGTGCGGCGCCGTCTTCAACGGTGTAGCGCACAGCCAGACGGCACCGGCGCCGCTGGTCGATCGCGTGGAGTTCCCTGACGGGTATCGCTCGTCGTATACGCCGCTCTTTACGTTCGACCGGCCCGATGCCCGGCAGATCCGTGTGATCTACGGCAACGCCCCTGCCGCGTCCGCCCCGGAGGGCGCGCCGTTTCCCAACAACTCGATCCTCGTGATGGAAACCTACAGGCCGCGGCTGGACGCGCAGAACACGCCGCTGCGCGATGCCGACGGGCGCTATCTGCCCGACGTGCTGACGGGGATCTTCGTCATGCGCAAGTATCGCGGCTATGGTGCGGAGTACGGGGCCAATCGCACCGGCGAGTGGGAGTACGCGGCGTATCGCGCCGACCGGTCGTACCTGACGCCGCCCCGCGACTCCTGGACCTGCGCCAGTTGCCATCTGCAGGCGGGTCAGTCCCGTGACTGGGTGTTTCGCAGGAACATGCTCGCCGAGCGGACGTCGCACACCGGTGCCGTGCCCGATGTCGTTCTCCAGCAGTACGCCTTTCTGCCCTCGACGCTGCGGGTGAAGGCGGGCACGCTCGTGACGTGGCTCAACGACGACGAGGTCGACCATCGGCTGGCCGTGGTGTCGGGCCCGGTCATCGAGGGGCCGCTGCAGCCTCACGGCCGCAATCATCGGCTGCGTTTCAATACGCCGGGCGAATTCGAGGTGGCGTGTCGCATTCACCCGGCTATGCGGTCCCGCATCACCGTCGACCCGTAGGACCGGGCGAATCTTCCCGCCGCCCTCGTCCCCGGTGGCGGTCCGGTACGGATGTACACGACGTACGCCCGTACCGGATATCATCCCGTGCGTGACGACAACCAGGATACGAGTAGGAATCATCGGCGCGAGCTTCGCGCAGCAGGCGTATCTGCCGGCGCTCAGGCACGTGCCGGGCGCCGAGGTCGTGGCCGTGGCCTCGGCGCGGCTCACGAGCGCCGAGAAGGCGGCCGCTGCGTTCGGTGTGCCGCACGCCTACGACGACTGGCAGCGGATGCTCGCGGCGCACACGTTCGACCTCGTGTGCATCGCCACACCCACCGTGCAGCATGCGGCGCAGACGCTTGCCGCCATCGCCGCCGGCGCGCACGTGCTCTGCGAGAAGCCCACGGCGATGCACGCCGGCGAAGCGGCGCGGATGCTGGCGGCGGCCGAGGCCGCCGGGCGCGTGCACATGATCGACCACGAGCTGCGCTTCAACCCGAACCGCGCGCGTGTGCAGGCGCTCATCGCCGACGGCAGCCTGGGCGAGGTGCGCCACGTCGTCATCACCAACATCGGGCCGTCGTGGAACGACCCGGCCAGCCGCCCGAGGGGCGACTGGTGGAGCCTGGCCGACCAGGGCGGCGGCCGGCTTGGCGCCAACGGCAGCCATCAGGTGGACCTGCTGCGCTGGTGGCTGGGCGAGGTGGCGTGGATTACCGGTGCCGCGCCCGTGATGGTGCCGGCGCGCCTCGACAAGGCGACGGGTGAGTCGTGGACGGCCACGGCCGATGACGTGGCGTACTTCACCGCGGAGATGGCCAGCGGCGCCGTGGCGCAGGTGTTCATGTCGGGTGTGGCCGCGCACAACATGAACAACGTCACCCAGGTGTTCGGGTCGAAGGGCACCCTGACGCTCTCGAACGAGGACGAGCGCCTGTGGTACGCCAGAGCGGGGCAGAGCTTCGAGGACATCACGGAGACGGATCCGAACGCGTTGTTGCCAGGCGTGAACCCCGGCATCTGGAACGTGTCGGTCGTGGCCCTTATGCAGGAGCTCGCCGCGGCGATTCGCGAAGGGCGCCGGCCGAACCGCGGTGCGACGTTCGTCGATGGTCTGGCCAATCAGCGGCTGCTCGATGCCGTGCGGCGCTCGGGCACCGAGCGGCGGTCGGTGCGGCCGGAGGACATCGATGCCACCGCTTGAGGGGCAGACCGTGCTCGTGACCGGCGCCGCGCTGGGGCTGGGCGCCGCGATCGCCCGCCACCTGCATGCCGGCGGTGCGCACCTCACCCTGATGGATCGTGACGCGACGGGTCTGGCCGCCGTGGCGGCCGCCTGCGGCAACGCCGTATCGGCGGTGGTGGACCTCGCGGACGCGGCCGAGACCGCCCGCGCGATTGCCGCGACGGTGCGAGGTCCGGTCGACACGCTCATCCACAACGCCGCGATCCTGAAGATGGAGCCCGTCGATGTCGTGAGCCTCGCGACCTTCCAGGCCACACTCAATGTGGGGATTCAGGCGGCGTTCCAGCTCACGCAGGCGGTGTGGCCGGCCATGAAGACGCGCGGTGGCACGCTCGTGTTCGTCAGTTCGCGGTCGGGTATCGAAGGCTTCGCCGACGAAACGGCGTACTGCGCCTCGAAGCACGCGCTCGAGGGCTTCTCGAAGAGCCTCGCGCTCGAAGGCGCGGCGCACGGCATTCTCTCGGTCACGGTCACACCCGGCATGTTCATGCACACGCCGATGTCGGAGATCACCTATTCCGCAGAGGCGCGGGCCAAGTGGGTGGACCCCATCCGCCTCGCCCCCGCGTTCGCGTATCTCGCCACCCGTCCGCTTCATCTGTCGGGCCAGCGCCTCAGCGCCTGGGATCTCGCGCAGGAACACGCCTCATGAGCATGCAGCCCATCTACGACTGGATCGACCAGCACGCCGACGAATGTATCGGCGACCTGCAGCGCTTCGTGCGGCAGCCCTCGATCTCGGCCCAGAACGTCGGCCTGCGCGAGTGCGCGGCGCTCGTGCGCGACATGATGCACGTCGACGGATTGCCGGCCGACTTCCACGAACTCGCGGCCGGCCCCCCCGTGGTGTTCGGGCACCTGCAGGCGAAGCAGCCGGGCAGGAAGACGATCCTCTGTTACTCGCACTACGACGTGCAGCCGCCCGAGCCCCTCGACAAGTGGACGCACGGCGGCCCGTGGTCGGCGGCGATCGTGGACGGCGTGCTCTACGGGCGCGGCGCCACCGACAACAAGTCGGGCGTGCTCGCGTTCCAGAAGGCGGCCAAGGCGTTCCTGCAGGTGCGCGGCGAAGTGCCCTGCAACCTCAAGTTCCTGGTGGAGGGCGAAGAAGAGATCGGGTCACCGCACCTGGCGGCGTGGGCGGCCGCCAACAAGGCGCTGCTCGAAGCCGATGGCATGCACTGTCTCGACGGGTCGATGGAGACCGGCACCGCCGTGCCGGACGTGTCGCTCGGCCTGAAGTCGGTGCTGTTCGTGGAGCTCACGGCCCGTGGCGCGAAGACCGACATCCACTCGCTGAACTTCCCGCTCGTGCCCGCGCCGGTCTGGGAACTCATCTGGGCGCTCAACACGATCTTCAGCCGCGACCGCCGCATCCTCATCGAGGGCTGGGAGGAGGGCATCTGGCAGCTCGGGCCGGATGACGAGCAGCAGCTCGCCGACAAGGCCAGCCGCGTCAACCTGCAGGCGATGAAGGACGAGTGGGGCATCACCGCGTTCGCCGGTGGCCGCGACGGCATCGACGCGCTCAGGGCCCGTTCCTACGAGCCGACGGCCAACATCCAGGGGCTGATTGCCGGCTACACCGGACCTGGCACCAAGACGATCGTGCCGAACGAAGCGCGGGCGCGCCTCGATTTCCGGCTCATCCCGAACATCCAGCCCGAGGCGGCGATCCGCAAGCTGAAGGCGCACCTCGCGAAGCACGGCTTCGAGCACATCGAGGTGAAGGCCTACGACAACGCCGAGCCGCCCTACAAGATCTCGGTCAAGGAAGACATCAGCCAGGCGATCATCGCGGCGGCCACCGAAGTGTACGGAGAGCTGCCGGTCGTGAACGGTGTCTCGGCCGAGGGCGCGATCCTGCGGCACGTGTGGATTCCATGCGTGCTCACCGGCTTTGCCAACCCGGGCGCCAACCTGCACGCGCCCGACGAGAACATCCACCTCGACAAGTACCTGCTCGGCATCAAGTACGCCGCCGCCATCATGGAGCACTTCGGCCGGGCATGAATGCGCACACGCTGCATCGCATGGGCCGCATCGAGGGCGTGTCCCTCCTCGTGCTGCTCGGCGTCGCCATGCCGCTCAAGTACCTGGCCGGCCAGCCGCTCGCGGTGACCGTGGTGGGCAGCGCGCACGGCGCGCTCTGGGTCATCTACATGGTGATGGTCGGTCGCATGTGGATGTCCGGCACCTGGACCTTCGGCACGGTCGTCGTGGCAGCGGTGGCGTCGGTGCTGCCGTTCGGTCCGTGGTGGTTCGAACGCCGGGTCAGCGGATCGGCGGCAGGCCGCTGAGGAACGCGGCCACATGGGCCGCCCATATCGACGCCTTCACCTGCGTGCGGTGCGCTTCGGTGCCGGGCCCGGCCGGCACCACGACGTGGCGGCCCTTCGCTACCTGTGCGATGAGCGGTTCGATGGCGCCGAGTTCGAGCGGATTCAGTTCGTCGTCGGCGAAGAGAATGGCGAGGAGCGGCGCCGTGATGCGGCTCACCTCGGCCGCCGGGTCGTAGTCGAACGACGCTTCGAAGCGGTAGAGGATGTTGTTGGCGTCGTCCTCTTCGAGTGTTTCCTCGACGACCTCACGCACGTAGGCGTCGGCCTCGGCGTAGGTGCGCAAGCGCTCGCCGAGCCGGGCCGGGCTCTGCACGAGCATGTCGAACATCGGCATGATGTTCAGGAAGCCGCGCGGCTGGGTCGTGTAGTTGCCGCCCATCCATGCGGGGTCGGTGCGGATGGCATTCGACAGGATGCGGCGCCACAGCAGGTTGCGGCCATCCACCTTCACCGGCAGCGACGAGATGGGCAGGAGCGCGTCCATCATCTGCGGGTGGCGGATGCCCCACAGCCACGTGTGCATGCCGCCCATCGAGATGCCCATCACGAGGCGCAGCCGTTCGATGCCGAAGTGTTCGGTGACGAGGCGATACTCGAGGTCCACCAGATCCTCGTAGCCGTACTTCGGGAACCGCGCCCGCAGGCCGTCACTCGGTTTGCTCGACCGTCCCGCGCCGAGGATGTCCGGGAAGATCAGGAAGTGTGTCGCCGGATCGAGCGGCCGGCCCGGACCGACGAGCGGCTCGCGGAACGAGGCGGCGAGCACCTGTCCGGCGTCGCTGCTCGAGCCGTGCATCACGAGGACGCCGTTGCGGATCTTCCCCGCGGCATCACGGACCGGCGTGCCGATGGCGCGGTAGTGCAGGCGCACGTTGGCGAGCGTCTCGCCGCTCCTGAAGCGGTAGGACGGAATGACGTAGTCGCCCTCGGCGATGCCCGTCGCTGCTGTCTGCGCGCCGAGAGGCGCGGCGCATGCGACGAGGGTGAGCAGGGCGAGCAGGGTGTGCAGCGGGCGGATCATCGCGGCAGGGCGTTCCACTGAGCCTCGGTGATGGCGTCGAGCTGGCGCTCCATCACCATCCGCCAGCCCTCGGGGGTCTTCACGAGCAGGGCCTCGAAGCGCACGTAGCCTGGCGTCTCGACGCCGGCGGCGGTGGTGGTGGCGTAGCGGAAGGCGCCGGCTTCGAAGGCCGTCGTCGCATCGTCCTGGCGCGTCGTGAAGCGAAAGGCCACCGAGGCCTTCGAGCCATTCGCCTTCGCGGTGACCATGTCCCTGCCCCAGCGTTCGAGGGCGGCCGCGATCGGTGTCGTGCCGGTGTTCGAGACGAGCACCGCCGCCGGGTGGTAGACGCGGCCCATCGCGAGGATGTCGTGATTCGCGGCCGAGGCGGCGACCGCCTGCCAGACATCACGGTCGATCTCCGCGCTGGACTGGGCCGCCGCCAGAGCTGGAAGGCTCGCGGCCACGAGGCTGGCGACGAGGGCAAGGCGCGCGGCGCGAGACTGGGCGAGGCAGGGCATCGAAGGACTCCGGCGCCGGGTGGCGCGAGCGCAGGCTATCACTCCCGCGGCAGTGGAGGCGATGGCCGGGGCACCGCCGGCGGCGCGCGGGCGACTCAAAGTCTGGAATCATTCCACGCCTTGCACTAAGCTGGCAGCGTGGTTCCCGACCCGGCGGAGCTCCTCCGCCAGCATGGCATTCAGGTCACGGCGCAGCGCCTCGCGGTGCTGCGGGCGGTGTCGGCGCATCCGCACATCACCGCCGACGCCGTGGCCGATGCCGTGCGCGCCGAAATCGGCGCGATCTCCACGCAGTCGGTCTACGACGCGCTCGGCGTCCTCGTCGCCAGGGGCCTGCTGCGCCGCATTCAGCCGGCCGGATCCGCCGCCCGCTTCGAAGACCGCGTGGGCGACAATCACCATCACCTGATTTGCCGCGTCTGCGGCCGGCTCGTGGACGTGGACTGCGCCGCCGGGGCGGCGCCCTGCCTCGCCGCATCCGACGACCAGGGCTACGAGATCGACGAAGCCGAAGTGGCGTACTGGGGCCGGTGTCCCGACTGCCTCGCGCAGTCACGCGCCGCCGCACCCGCCGAACCATCCACACGCCGCGCCGGAACGCGGCGGTCCGCACGTACAACAGCGTAGAGGTCAACGTCCCATGGCAAACGAATCCCAGTGCCCGTTCTCGGGCAAAGCCCACAGCGGCACGACGAACCGCGACTGGTGGCCGAACCAGTTGAACCTGAAGGTCCTGCACCAGAACCCGCCGAAGGGCGACCCGATGGGGCCCGACTTCGACTACGCGGCGGAATTCAAGACCGTCAACCTCGATGCACTCCGGAAGGACATCGAGCAGGTGATGACGACGTCGCAGGACTGGTGGCCGGCCGACTACGGTCACTACGGCCCCTTCTTCATCCGCATGGCGTGGCACAGCGCCGGCACCTATCGCATCCACGACGGCCGCGGCGGCGCCGGTAACGGCACCATCCGGTTTGCGCCGCTCGCGAGCTGGCCCGACAACGTCAACCTCGACAAGGCGCGCCGGCTCCTGTGGCCGGTGAAGCAGAAGTACGGCCGCAAGGTGTCCTGGGCCGACCTGATGGTCTTCACCGGCAACGTCGCCCTCGAGTCGATGGGCTTCACGACGTTCGGCTTCGCCGGCGGCCGCGCCGACGTGTGGGAGCCGGAATCGGACGTCTACTGGGGCTCGGAGACGACGTGGCTCGCCGACGCCCGCTACAGCGGCGACCGTCAGCTCGAGAATCCGCTCGCCGCCGTGCAGATGGGCCTCATCTACGTGAACCCCGAAGGCCCGAACGGCAACCCGGATCCGCTGGCGAGCGCCCGCGACATCCGCGAGACGTTCGGTCGCATGGCGATGAACGACGAAGAGACGGTGGCGCTCATCGCCGGCGGCCACACCTTCGGCAAGACGCACGGGGCCGGTGACGCCAAGCACGTGGGCCGCGAACCCGAAGCCGCGCCGCTCGAAGCCCAGGGCCTCGGCTGGCAGAGCAGCTACGGCACCGGCAGGGGCGGCGACACGATCAGCAGCGGCCTCGAGGTCACCTGGACGACGACGCCCACGAAGTGGAGCAACAACTTCTTCTGGAACCTCTTCGGCTACGAGTGGGAGCTGACGAAGAGCCCGGCCGGCGCCCACCAGTGGAAGCCGAAGCACGGGATGGGCGAGGGCACGGTGCCCGACGCGCATGACCCGGCGAAGCGCCATGCGCCGATGATGCTCACCTCGGACCTGGCGCTGCGATTCGACCCGGCCTACGAGAAGATCTCGCGCCGCTTCCTCGAACATCCTGATGAATTCGCGGCGGCCTTCGCCAAGGCGTGGTTCAAGCTCACGCACCGCGACATGGGCCCCGTCTCGCGTTACCTCGGCCCGCTCGTGCCCGCCGAGCCGCAGATCTGGCAGGACCCGGTGCCGCCGGCGAGCCACCCGCTCGTCGGCGCGGCGGAGATTGCCGCGTTGAAGCAGCAGATCGCGGCCTCGGGTCTCACCGTGCCGCAGCTGGTCGCCACGGCCTGGGCCTCGGCCTCGTCGTTCCGCGGCACCGACAAACGCGGCGGCGCCAACGGCGCCCGCGTGCGTCTCGCCCCGCAGAAGGACTGGGCCGCCAATTCGCCGGCGGATCTGGCCAGCGTACTGGCGGTGCTCGAAGGCATCCAGCAGGCCTTCAATGCGAAGAGCACGGCGGCGAAGATCTCGCTCGCCGACCTCATCGTGCTCGGCGGGTGCGTGGGCGTGGAGCAGGCGGCGAAGGCGGCCGGCTACGACGTGACCGTGCCCTTCGCGCCCGGCCGCACCGACGCCACGCAGGAGCACACCGACGTCGAGTCGTTCGCCGTCCTCGAACCGACGGCCGACGGCTTCCGCAACTACCTGGCGGCGGGGCAGTCGCTGCCCGCCGAGAACCTGCTGCTCGAGAAGGCACGGATGCTCACGTTGAGCGCGCCGGAGATGACCGTGCTCGTGGGCGGTCTCAGGGCGCTCAACGCCAACACCGGCGGCGCGCAGACGGGCGTCCTCACGTCGCGTCCCGGCGTGCTGTCGAACGACTTCTTCGTGCACCTGCTCGACATGGGCACGGTGTGGACGCCGACGTCGGCGGCCGCCGAGACGTTCGAAGGGCGCGGCCGTGCGAAGGGCGATCTCAAGTGGACGGCCAGCCGCGTCGATCTCGTGTTCGGGTCGAACTCGGAACTGCGGGCGCTGGCCGAGGTCTATGCCTGCGACGACGCGAAGGAGAAGTTCGTGCGCGACTTCGTGGCCGCGTTCGCCAAGGTGATGAACCTGGACCGCTTCGACCTCGCCTGAGACCCGTTGCGCGGACCGGCCCTGACGGGCTGGTCCGCCTGACCGTTGCCGAGCCGGTGCCACGGATTCGTCCGTGCGCCGGCTCGTGTCACGTACGGCGATCGATGACGCGCTTCGCCTTGCCGGCCGAGCGTTCGACGGCGCCGGGGGCGCAGACCTCCACGCGCACCGAGACGCCGACGAACGACTTCACGCGGTGCGCCAGCGCGCGCCCCGCCTCCTGACGCGCGGCCGCATCGCCGGCGGCTGCCGGCTGCGCCTCGACGCGCACGGCCAGGGTGTCGAGATGGGCCTCGCGGCTCACCTCCAGCACGTAGTGCGGCGACAGCCGGCCGTCGGCCAGGATCTGTTCCTCGATCTGGCTGGGAAACACGTTGACGCCGCGGATGATGAGCATGTCGTCGCTGCGAGCGCGGATACGGGCGATGCGCCGCATGGCGCGGGCCGTGGGCGGCAGGAGCCGCGTGAGGTCGCGCGTGCGGTAGCGGACGACCGGCAGCGCTTCCTTCGTGAGCGAGGTGAAGACGAGTTCGCCCTCCTCGCCGTCCGGCAGCACGCGGCCGGTTGCCGGGTCGATGACCTCCGGATAGAAGTGGTCCTCCCAGATGACCGGACCGTCCTTCGTCTCGAGACACTCGCAGCCGACGCCCGGGCCGATGACCTCCGAGAGGCCGTAGATGTCGAGCGCGTCGAGGCCGAAGCGCTGTTCGATCTCGGCGCGCATCGCGTCGGTCCACGGCTCGGCGCCGAAGATGCCGATGCGCAGCGACGTCGCGCGCGGGTCGAGGCCCTGCCGCCCGAACTCGTCGGCCAGCGCCAGCATGTAGGACGGTGTGACCATGATGACCGTCGGCTGGAAGTCGGTGATGAGCTGCACCTGACGTTCGGTCTGTCCCCCCGACATCGGAATCACCGTGCAGCCGAGCCGCTCGGCGCCGTAGTGCGCGCCGAGGCCGCCGGTGAAGAGGCCGTAGCCGTAGGCCACGTGCACGAGGTCGCCGGGGCGGCCGCCGGCGGCGCGGATCGATCGCGCGACGAGCGACGCCCACATGTCGATGTCTCCAGCGGTGTAGCCGACGACCGTGGGCTTGCCGGTCGTGCCGCTCGACGCGTGGATGCGCGCCACCTGCGCGCGCGGCACGGCGAACATGCCGAACGGATAGGTGGCCCGCAGGTCGGCCTTGGTCGTGAACGGAAAGCGCGCCAGGTCGTCGAGCGAGCGCAGGTCGTCGGGATGGACGCCCGCCGCCTCGAAGCTGGCGCGGTAGTGCGGCACGTGGTCCCAGGCGTGGCGCAGCGACCACCGCAGCCGCGCGAGCTGCAGGGCGCGCAGCTCGTCCTGGCTCGCGCGTTCGATCCGGTCGAGGTCCGCGGCACTCGGCGTCACGGGCACGGCCTTTCCGGGCGGCGTGGCGCCCGCGTGGTTACGACACCGCGGCCACGGGCCGGGCGTTCATCGTCAGCAGGTCGTAGGTGGCGACGATCTCGCCGAGCTGGTTGGTCACTTCGACGTCCCAGCGCACTTCGCCGTACTCGGGCTTGCGCGCCGCCTGCTTCTGCTTCACGGTCAGCCGCACGGCGATGCTGTCGCCGGGCGAGACCGGCTTCACGAAGCGCAGGTTGTCGAGGCCGTAGTTGGCGAGCACGGGACCCGGGTCCGGCTGCACGAAAAGGCCGGCCGCGAACGACAGGATGAGATACCCGTGCGCCACGCGTCCCGGGAAGAACGGGTTGGCCGCCGCGGCCGCTTCGTTCATGTGGGCGTAGAAGGTGTCGCCGGTGAAGTGCGCGAAGTGTTCGATGTCCTCGAGCGTGATGACACGCGCCGGTGTCTTCACCGTCTCGCCGATGACCAGCGTATCGAAGTCGCGCGTGAAGGGATGCGGGCCATCGGCAGGAGCCGGCGCCCCCTTCGTCCACCGGCGGGTGAGCGCGGTGAGGCGCCTCGGCGAGCCCTGGATCGCCGTGCGCTGCATGTAGTGGAACACGCCGCGAAGGCCGCCCAGTTCCTCGCCGCCGCCGGCGCGGCCGGGGCCGCCGTGCACGAGCATCGGCAGGGGCGAGCCGTGGCCGGTCGATTCCTTCGCGCAGTCACGGTCCACGAGCAGCACGCGGCCGTGGTACGGCGCCAGGCCGAAGAACAGCCGGTCGGCGACGGCATCGTCGTAGGTGAAGATGGACGCCACCAGGCTGCCTTCGCCCTTCGCCACGAGCGCCACCGCGTCGTCGAGCGAGTCGTAGGGCATCACCGTGGCCACGGGCCCGAACGCTTCGGTCGTGTGCACGTGTCGGCCGGTGAGGGGCGAGGCGCAGCGCAGCAGCACGGGAGCGAAGAACGCGCCGCCGGCGAGCGACGTGTCGAGGGCGTCGTCGGCCACGGCGGCCGTGCCGTAGACGATCTCGGCCTCCTGCGCGATCTCGGCCAACTTCTCGAGCACCGAGGTCCGCTGCGCGCGGCTGGCGAGCGGACCCATACGCACGCCCTCGACGCGCGGATCTCCCATCGTGGCGCCGGCCAGGCGCGACGAGAGCGCTGCCGTGACCGCCGGTTCGAGCGCGCGCGGCACGAACACACGGCGGATGGCGGTGCACTTCTGCCCGGCCTTCACCGTCATCTCGCGCGCCACTTCCTTCACGAACAGGTCGAACTCCGGCGTGCCTGCCACGGCGTCCGGCCCGAGCACGGCGGCGTTGAGCGAGTCGCGTTCCGCGATGAAACGCACGGCCTGGCGCGAGATCGACGGATGGTTGCGCAGCGTCTGGGAGGTCTCGATCGAGCCGGTGAACGACACGATGTCCTGGCCGGTCAGGTGGTCGAGCAGGTCGCCCGTGGAGCCGCAGATGAGTTGCAGTGCACCCGCCGGCAGCAGCCCGGACTCGACGATGAGCCGCACCACGGCTTCGGCGACGTAGGCCGTGGCCGTCGCCGGTTTGGTGATGACGGGCACACCGGCGAGGAAGGCCGGGGCGAGTTTCTCGAGCATGCCCCAGCAGGGGAAGTTGAAGGCGTTGATATGGATGGC
>JAEUQR010000125.1 GCA_016789705.1 Acidobacteriota bacterium | reverse complement strand
GGCGGCAAGGCGTGGACGAACGTGACGCCGGCGGCCATGCCCGACTTCGGGCGCGTCAGCCAGCTCGATGGCTCCGCCTTCGACCACGGCACCGCCTACATGGCCGTGAAGAAGATGCTGCTCGGCGACCAGTCGCCCTACATCTTCCGCACGCGCGACTTCGGCGCCACGTGGACGAAGATCGTGAACGGCCTCCCGGCCAACGACTACGTGCACGCCGTACGTGAAGACCCCGCGCGCAAGGGCCTGCTCTATGCCGGCACGCAGCACGGCGTCTACGTGTCGTTCAACGACGGCGACGCCTGGCAGAAGTTCAACAGTGGCCTGCCCGACGTGCCGGTGACCGACATCTGGGTGACGGGGACGTCGCTCGCGATTGCCACACACGGCCGCAGCTTCTACGTGATGGACAACCTGTCCACGCTGCGGCAGTTCGCCGGCATGCTCGCGGATGTCACGTTGTTCCAGCCGCCCGACACCATCCGCGGCCTCGACCGCGTGCTCATCGACTACTACCTGAAGACGCAGCCGAAGAGCCTCACGCTCGAGGTTCTCGACGGCCAGGGCAAGGTGGTGCGGGTATTCACCGGCCAGCCACCGCGTCCGCCAGCCACCCCCGGCGCGCCGCCCGCCGACGAAGATGGACCGCGCGGTCCGCAGACCACCGTGCCGATGGCGGCCGGAATGAACCGCGCCACCTGGGACCTGGCTTCCACGCCGGTCGTGGGCTTCCCGGGCATGATCCTGTGGGGTGCGACGCAGAACGGCCCCACGGTGCTGCCGGGCCGTTATCAGGTGAAGCTCACGGCCGACGGCGTGTCGCAGACGCAGCCGCTCACCATCGTGAAGCACCCGCTGCGCAAGATCAGCGACGCCGATCTGCAGTTTCAGTGGGACCTGGCCTCGAAGATCCGCGATAAGGTGAACGAAGCCAATCTGGCCGTGATCAAGATCCGCCGCATCAAGACGGAAGCCGCGGAGAAGACCAAGGGGGCGCCGAAGGAGATCGTGGCCGCCGCCGAGACGCTGACGAAGAACCTCGCGATCGTCGAAGAAGAGATCTACCAGGTGAAGAACCAGAGCGGGCAGGACCCGCTGAACTTCCCGATCCGCACCAACAACCGCCTGGCGTCGCTGCTGCGCGTGGCGGTCACCGGTGAAGGCCGGCCCACGAGCAACGTCGGCCCGATCTTCGACGACCTCGTGGCCGAGCTGAAGGCGGAGCAGGACAGACTCGACAAGACACTGGCGACGGACCTCGTGCAGCTCAACCGCATGCTGACCCGGATCAAGAAGGACCCGATCAGCGAGAAGTAGGCAGGCCGCTGCCCGGCGACGCCGATCGACCGATCCAGACGTACGACCGGCGTCGCCGGGACGCCCCGGGCGACGAACGCCGGGACGTTTCTCACGCATGCAGGCACCTCGCCGTGATCACGTCAACGGGATGCCGCGAAACCACCGGACGGCCTCGAGCCAGAACGCCCGTGGAGCGATCCAGAACCACCCGAGTTGGAGAAGCACCAACACCGCGAAGAAGCTGACAAGGGCGCGTCGCGCTGCGACGGAGCCCCGGTACGTGAATACGAGCAACCCGGCGACAACCGTCGCGACCGCAAACGTCACGGCCTGGTAGAGCCAAGGACTCGGGAGCGGCGGCAAGTAGAAGGCCATTACCCTGCCGAGTACCGGGTCAACGAGCGGGACCGCCGTACACATCATGAATCGGCCGTGTGCGGTCGGGAAGCGCCTGAACCACAGCCCGAAAACGTAGGCGAGCACGAAGATCGCCGTGGCGTAGAAGGGCAGGTAGTGCCCAAAGCCTTCGGCGGCGAAGGTTCCGGAGTCCATCGAGGCGAGCCGGTGATGTGACAGGAGCACGCTGGCGCCCGCGAAGGCCGCTGCGAGCCCGTAGGAGACCCGGCCGAGCAGGCGGTGCAGCGCGAAGCGACGGGCGTGAACGGCAGCCGGCTGCGCCAGGAGCAGCACGAGCCACAGCGTGCCAGCCACGGCGTGCAGATGCGTGTACCGATCGATGCTCGCGAACGGGCGCGCGAGATACAGCGGCCAAAACGCCATGACGACGAGTGGGACCGAAGCCGCGACAAGGATACTGGCTGTCTTCGTCAAGGGCTCGAGACCGGGTTGCCGGCCCACCGACGTGGCGACCGGGGTGTTCCACACCCTCCGGTTGGTGGGGCAGCATAGCGTCGCACACAGACGCCGTCAAACCGTGCGCCGGCTTCGTCGGCGACCGACGTACGTGCCAACGCGCGATCCGCCGCATCAAGACGGGTGCGGCCGACCAAGGCCGCGTCGACGGAGGTCGTGGCGGCCGCTGACACGCTCGCGAAGATCCTGGCAGGACCCGCTGAGCGTCCCGCGACAAGACACTGGCGACGGACCTCGTGCAGCTCAACCGCATGCTGACCCGGATCAAGAAGGACCCGATCAGCGAGAAGTAGCGCTTTCGGACTCGAGCCGCACGAGCACGTCCTCGTACGCCGCCGTGATGAGGGCCTCGATCGCCGCGCGGTCGAGCGCCCGTCCTGGCGCGAGCGTCACGTGACGCATGTACTTGCCGGAGCCCTTCAGCAGTCCGGTGGGATCCGGCAGGGCGGCTCCCTGGAAGAAGCCCACGGTGACGTGGCTGGTGAACGTGCCAACGTAGGCGAAGGCCGCGCCATCCACACACGCCGTAGGACATCCGTCGTGCATGACCACGCGCACGTCGTCGCCGCGCCGGCGCAGGCAGATGAGCCACGTGCGCGCGATGGCGCCCACGTCGCCGGCCTGCGCGCCAAGCCACCGGTCGACCTGCGTGCGGGCATCGGCGGCCATGGCAAGCCGGAAGAGTCCGCGCATTCCGGCAGTCGTCATGCTCACTGGCCCTCCGGCGGCTGCCAGAGTTCCACCTTGTTGCCTTCCGGATCGATGACCCAGCCGAACTTGCCGTACTCGGAGTCGTCCGTCTTCTCGAGGACGTTGCAGCCTTCGTCGCGCAGCGCCTGCAGGAGCGACGCAAGGTCCTCCACGCGGTAGTTGATCATGAAGGACGCCGTGCCGGGGGCGAACTGCGTGCTGCCTGTCGCGCCGATCGACCAGATCGTGGTGCCCGTCGTGGGCTGGCCGCTGGCGTCGGCCCACGAGAACGCGGCGCCTCCCCAGTCCTGCACGTCGATGCCGAGGTGCGTCTTGTACCAGGCACACAGCGCTTTCGGGTCTTTCGCCTGGAAGAAGATGCCGCCGATACCTGTGACGCGTCTCATCATGGCGCTCATGCGGACTGCTTCATCGCGGTGACCTCGATCTCGATCTTCATGCGCGGATCGAGAAGCTGGGCCGAGATCATCATCGCTGCTGGGCGAACCTCCCCAAAGTACTTCCGGAGTACCGGCCAGCACGCTTCGAAGTCCTGCCCGTTCGGCAATACGTACGTGACTCTGACGACGTCGGCCAGGCTCGAGCCGGCCTTTCGAAGGGCGCCATCAATGTTTCGCAGACACTGCTCCGCCTGCTGAGCGACCCCTTCCGCGATGGTCATCGTCTCGTAGTTGAATCCCGTCGTGCCGGCGACGAAGACGAACGGTCCCTGAACGACGGCGCGTGAATAGGCGATCTGCTCTTCGAACGGGGAGCCAGAGCTTATGAGTTGGCGGGTCATGATGTATGTCGGGTCGCTGCAAGGGCGAGAGGCCCGCCCTGTCATTGGATCGGTGTGCTGGACTCCAACGGGGCCGACCAAGCGTCGCAGCATAACGCGGTGAGTCCGAGCGGTCAAACCGTGCTGGCACGGTTGCATGAGCAGGGGCGCTGACACATCGTGTCTGGCTGGCGGGCCCTCGCCGCCGGGCCCTCCGGAACTGACCGCGCACGCGTGAGACGTCAAACGACAAGGCGGCGCCGAAGTCCGCGTGGGGTGTTCAGGCACAGCGGCGACACGCGGATCGCGTCGCGCAGCACCGCCCGGGGCCCCGCGCTTCCGACCGACACTCGCCCCCGCCGTCGTTTGACGGTCAGTGAAGGCGGGACCGGCGGCGAGGGCCCGCCAGCCAGGCACGACGCTCACGCGTACATGCGAACGGCCACCTCGCGGTGGCCGTTCACTCCCGCCCTCGCCCGCCTTCGCGCTGGCGCGCTTCGGCGTGGCTTCGGCGAGGCTAGCTCTTCCCGCCGCTCATCGCGTTCAGGAACTCGCCGTTGCTCTTGGTCTTGCCCATCTTGCTGAGCAGCAGCTCCATCGCTTCCACCGGGGAAAGCGGCGTGAGCACGCGGCGCAGCACGTAGACGCGGTTGAGATCCTCCTTCGACATGAGGAGCTCTTCCTTGCGGGTGCCGCTCTTCTGAATGTCGATGGCGGGGAACACGCGGCGGTCGGCCAGCTTGCGATCGAGGTGCACTTCGCTGTTGCCGGTGCCCTTGAACTCTTCGAAGATCACTTCGTCCATGCGCGAGCCGGTGTCGACGAGCGCGGTGGCGATGATCGTGAGCGAGCCGCCTTCTTCGATGTTGCGCGCGGCGCCGAAGAACCGCTTCGGGCGCTGCAGGGCGTTGCTGTCGACACCGCCCGAGAGCACCTTGCCGCTCGTCGGCACGATGGTGTTGTAGGCGCGCGCGAGACGCGTGATCGAGTCGAGCAGGATGACGACGTCCTTCTTGTGCTCGACCAGGCGCTTGGCCTTTTCGATGACCATCTCGGCCACCTGCACGTGGCGCTGCGCCGGCTCGTCGAAGGTGGAGCTGATGACCTCGCCGCGCACCGAGCGCTGCATGTCGGTCACTTCTTCGGGCCGCTCGTCGATGAGCAGCACGATCAGGTAGACCTCGGGGTGGTTCGTCGTAATCGCGTTGGCGATCGCCTGCAGCAGCATCGTCTTGCCGGTGCGGGGCGGCGCCACGATGAGACCGCGCTGGCCCTTGCCGAGCGGCGTCATCAGGTCCATCACGCGCGTCGAGAGATTCTCGGCGTCGGCTTCGAGCTTGATTTTTTCCTGGGGGTAGAGCGCCGTGAGGTTCTCGAAGAAGATGCGCTCTTTGCCGCGGGCGGGAGGTTCGAAGTTGACCGCTTCGACTTTGATGAGGGCGAAGTAGCGTTCGCCTTCCTTCGGCGGCCGGATCTGGCCGGCCACCGTGTCGCCCGTGTGCAGGTCGAACTTCCGTATCTGCGACGGCGACACGTAGATGTCGTCGGGCCCGGCCAGGTAGTTGTAGTCGGGGGCGCGCAGGAAGCCGAAGCCGTCAGGCAGCACCTCCAGGACCCCTTCCGAGAAGATGAGACCGCTCTTCTCGGCCCGGGCGCGCAGGATCTCGAAGATGAGCTCCTGCTTGCGCATCCCGGTGGCGCCGGGGATGTCGAGCTCCCTCGCCACCTTGGTGAGGGAGGACACGCTCATCTCCTTCAGGGTGGAGAGGTCGAGCGTGACTACTTGTTCCTGTTGGGGGGGGGCGGTTGCCGCCGGAGCAGGCTTGCTATCAGTTTCCACAGTTCGTCCAGTCCTTCCCCGGAGACCGCCGAAACCGGCAGTACCGGGCCTTGATGGTGCGCTTCTACCTCACGCAGATGACGTTGGCGCTCCGCCCGCGTCAATTTGTCGATCTTCGTGGCCACGACGCCGTGTTCGGCATCCTGGCCTTCCAGCCACGCCCAGGCGCGGCGATCGCTCTCGAGGCCGGGGTGCCGGCTGTCGACGAGCAGGAAGGCTCCCCGAACGGGCGAGAAGCCATCACGACCTACACGATGGAAATACGCGCCGACGAGCGCGTCGAACTCGGCCGCCGCCTTGTCGCCGCCCCGGGCGTATCCGTACCCGGGCAGATCGACGAGGTAGAACGGCGCGTCGCCGTCCCGCCGCAGCCGGTAGAAATTGGCCAGGCGGGTCTTCCCCGGGGCCGCGCTCGTCCGGGCTATCTGCGACCGGACCAGCGCGTTGATGAGGCTCGACTTGCCGACATTCGACCGGCCGACGAAGGTGATCTCGGGAAGCTCCTCTTTCGGGAAGCTCCCGGGGCCCGCGGCGCTGGTGACGAACTCGGCAGAGATGCGCGCCAAGCCCCTCAGTGGGTAACCGCGTCGGAGCCATCGCCCTCGGCCACGTCGGCATCCACCGACGGCGGCAGCGGGGTGATGGGACCCTCGAGCGCGAGCTTCAGGACCTCGTCCATCGTCGAGACGAGGTGCATGTTGAGCGTGTCGAGCACGTTCTTCGGAATGTCGGCGAGGTCCTTCTCGTTGTCCTTCGGCAGCAGGATGGTGGTGACGCCGGCCCGGTGGGCCGCCAGCACCTTCTCCTTCACGCCGCCGATGGGCAGCACCTTGCCGCGCAGCGTGATCTCACCCGTCATCGCCACCTCGCGACGCGTCCTGATCTTCGCGAGCGCGGAGATCATGGCGGTGGCGAGGGTGATGCCGGCCGACGGCCCGTCCTTCGGGATGGCGCCCTCGGGAATGTGGACGTGCACGTCGAGCTTGCGGTAGAAGTCTTTCGGGATGCCGAATTCCTCGGCGCGCGAGCGGATGTAGGCCATCGCCGCCTGCGCCGATTCCTGCATCACGTCACCCAGCTTGCCGGTGAGCGTGAGGCGGCCGCGGCCCGGCATGAGGGTGGCTTCCGTGACCAGGATCTCGCCGCCCACTTCCGTCCAGGCGAGGCCGGTGGCGACGCCCACTTCGTTCTGCTCCTCGGCCAGGCTCGGCCGGAAGCGGGGCACGCCCAGGTACTGGGTGACCTTGTCGGGCGTGATCTCTTCGAACGTGCCCGGGCCTTCGGTGACCACCTTGCGGGCCACCTTGCGGCACACCGCGTTGATCTCGCGCTCCAGGCTGCGCACGCCGGCTTCACGCGTGTAGCGCTGGATGATCGTCTGGATGGCGTCCACACCGAAGGTGATGTTCTTGTCGGTGAGGCCGCTGCCCTCGACCGCCTTCGGCACGAGGTAGCGCCGCGCGATCTCGGTCTTCTCGACTTCGGTGTAGCCGGCCAGCTGCAGCACTTCCATGCGGTCGCGCAGCGCCTGCGGGATGGTGTGCAGCACGTTGGCCGTGCAGATGAACATCACGTTCGAGAGGTCGTACTCCACATCCAGGTAGTGATCCTGGAAGGTGGTGTTCTGCTCGGGGTCGAGCACTTCGAGCAGCGCCGCCGAGGGGTCGCCGCGGAAGTCCATCGACATCTTCTCGACTTCGTCGAGCAGGAAGACCGGGTTGACCGTGCCGGCCTTCTTCATCATCTGGATGATCTGGCCGGGGAAGGCGCCGATGTAGGTGCGGCGGTGGCCGCGGATCTCGGCTTCGTCGCGCACGCCGCCGAGCGACAGGCGCACGAACTTGCGGTTCATGGCCCGGGCGATCGACTTGGCGAGCGAAGTCTTGCCCACGCCGGGAGGCCCGGCGAGCGTGAGAATGGTGGCCTTCGGCTTCTTGACGAGCGCCCGCACGGCCAGGAACTCGAGCACGCGTTCCTTGATCTTCTCGAGGCCGTAGTGGTCTTCGTTGAGCACGGTCTCGGCGACCTTGAGATCGCGGCTCTCCTTGGTCTTCTTGTGCCAGGGCACCGCGATGAGCCAGTCGAGATAGTTGCGCGAGACCGTGGCCTCGGCCGACATCGGCGGCATCGCCTCGAGGCGCTTCAGTTCCTGCATGGCCTTCTCGGCCACGTCCTTGGGCATGCGCGCCTGATCGATCTTCTTCTTCAGGTCGTCGACCTCGTTGCCCTTGTCGTCCTTGCGACCCAGTTCCTTCTGGATCGCCTTCATCTTCTCGTTCAGGTAGTACTCTTTCTGCGCCTTCTCCATCTGCTTCTTCACGCGAGACTGGATCCGGCGATCGACCTGCAGCTTGTCGACTTCGGCATCGAGGATGCCGGCGATGCGGTTGAGGCGTTCGAGCGGCGAGATGATCTCGAGCAGGTTCTGCTTTTCGTCCACGCCGACGAGCAGGTGCGCGGCGATGGTGTCGGCCAGCTTGCCCGGGTCATCGACCTTCACCGCCGCGATCATCGCGTCGTAGTGCAGGTTGTTCGAGAGCTTGACGTACTGCTCGAAGAGGGCGACCACGCGGCTCATCGTGGTTTCGACATCGCCGCTCGTCTCGCGCTGCTTCGGCAGCACCTTGGCGACGACGCGGAAGAAGCCCTTGTCTTCCTTCCACTCGATGATGCGGGCGCGCTCGACGCCTTCGACGAGCACCTTGATGTTGCCGTCGGGCAGCTTCAGGCTCTGCACCACGTTGGCGACGCAGCCCATCATGAAGACGTCTTCGGGCCGCGGGTCGTCGGTGCCGGCATCGTGCTGCGCGGCCAGGAAGATCCGTTTGTCCTTGCCGAGCGCGTGCTCGAGCGCGCGGATGGACGACGGCCGTCCGATCACGAACGGCATCATCATGTGCGGGAAGACGACGACGTCGCGAAGCGGCACTACCGGGAGGGTTTCGTAAACGTCCATCAACCAGCCTTCTCGATGACTTCGAGCCCCGTGTTCTTCGTGAGCACCATCTCGCGGGTGACCACGTATTCCCGGCCCTTCTTCTGGCCCGGCAGCGTGTACATCAGCTCGAGCATGAGGTCTTCGATGATCATGCGAAGACCGCGCGCGCCGATTTTGCGTTCGAGGGCCATGTCGGCGATGGCTTCCATGGCGTCGTCGGTGAAGCGGAGCTTGACGTTTTCGTATTCGAAGAGCTTCTGGTACTGACGCGCGATGGCGTTGCGCGGTTGCGTGAGGATCTGCACCAGGGCCGGGCGGTCGAGCTCGTGCAGCGTGCCGAGTACCGGCAGGCGGCCGACGAACTCGGGAATCAGCCCGAACTTGATGAGGTCCTGCGGTTCGAGCTGCTCGAGGAGCGAGCCCGTGTCGCGCTGCTTGCGGCTCTTGACGTCGGCCTTGAAGCCGAGCGTCTTGCGCCCGAGGCGGCGTTCGACGACCTTCTCCAGCCCGACGAACGCGCCGCCGCAGATGAACAGGATGTTGGTCGTGTCGATCTGGAAGAATTCCTGGTGCGGGTGCTTGCGGCCGCCCTGCGGCGGCACGTTGGCCACCGTGCCCTCGAGGATCTTGAGCAGCGCCTGCTGGACGCCTTCGCCCGAGACGTCGCGGGTGATCGACGGATTTTCGTCCTTGCGGCCGATCTTGTCGATCTCGTCGATGTAGACGATGCCCTGCTGGCACTTCTCGATGTCGCCGCCGGAGGCCTGCAGCAGCTTGAGGATGATGTTCTCCACATCCTCGCCCACGTAGCCGGCTTCGGTCAGCGTGGTCGCGTCGACGATCGTGAAGGGCACCGAAAGCAGCTTGGCGAGCGTCTGCGCGAGCAGCGTCTTGCCGGTGCCGGTGGGCCCGATGAGCAGGATGTTCGACTTCGTCAGTTCGACGTCGGTCCGGCCCTTCGGCTGCTTCTGGATCTCGAGCCGCTTGTAGTGGTTGTACACCGCCACGGCGAGCTTCTTCTTCGTGCGTTCCTGCCCGATGACGTATTCGTCGAGGAACTTCTTGATCTCGGGCGGAGACGGCAGGGTGGAGCGGACGCTGCGGCTCTCACGATTGTCGTCGGCGATGATGTCGTTGCAGACCTCGACACACTCGTCGCAGATGAACACCGTGGGGCCGGCGATGAGTTTCCTGACGTCGTTCTGATCTTTGTTACAGAACGAGCAGCGCAGGATTTCACCCTCGCCGTTCTTCTTGACCATAAGGGATGCTCGCGGCAGGAGAGGCGGTCGCGTGGACGCCTCTCGTTCGATGTTACACCCGTTTCCGAATCACGTCGTCAAGTATTCCGTATTCCTTGGCTTCGTCCGGCGACATGATGTAGTCGCGTTCGGTATCGTCCTGGATGCGCTTCAGCGGCTGGCCCGTGTGCAGGACCATGATCTCGTTGATGCGCTCACGCTGGCGCAGAATCTCCTTGGCCGCGAGCGCGATGTCGGTGGCCTGCCCGCCCAGCCCCTGCATCCACGGCTGGTGGATGAGAATGCGTGAACTCGGCAGCGAGGCGCGCTTGCCCTTGGCGCCGGCGCAGAGCAGCACGGCCGCGATCGACGCGGCCTGCCCGATGCAGAGCGTCTGCACGTCGGGCCGGATGTACTGCATGGTGTCGTAGATGGCGAGGCCGGCCGTGATGACGCCGCCCGGGCTGTTGATGTAGAGCAGGATGTCCTTGTCGGGATCCTCGGCTTCGAGGAACAGCATCTGGGCGATGACGACGTTGGCGACATTGTCATCAATCGGCGTGCCGATGAAGATGATGTTGTCCTTCAGCAGCCGGGAGAAGATGTCGTAAGCACGTTCGCCGCGGTTGGTCTGTTCCACCACCATCGGCACGAGCTGCATGCGCGAGTCGGTCACGATTCGTTCCTCGGGATCTGCAATCGGCGCGACAGGCGCGCCCTTCACTCGGTCACCCGAACGCGGCCCAGCACCGCGTTCACCGTCGACTCCCGGCGCAGGCCGACCTGCATGCGGCCAAGGCCGTCTTCCTGTTCCAGCCGGGCCTTCACGGCGGCCGGCGTCAGGCCGGTGCGTTCGGCGTAACGCTCGAGTTCGCGCCCGAGGTCGGCCTCGGTCACCGTGATGTTCTCGCTGCGGGCCACCTGGTCGAGCACGAGGGCGGAGGCCACGGATTCCTGGGCCGGCTCACGCTGGCCCAGGCGGAAGGCGGCCCAGTCGATGTTGGCGCGGCGCGGGTCGATCTGCTGCGACATGAGCCGGCGCGCGAAATCCTCGACGCGGCGGTCGATCTCACGGTCGATGAGGGCGTCTGGCACCGGGAAGGGCAGGCGCTTGGCGACCTGCTTCAGCAGGTCGGCGCGGAGCTGGCGTTCCGAGGCGTCCTTCGCCTCGGCCTCGAGGTCGGCCCGCACGCGCGCCCGGAGGGCGTCGAGCGACTCGAGTTCTTCGCCGAGGTCCTTGGCGAACTCGTCGTCGAGCGCGGGGACGACCCGGCGGCGCAGTTCCTTGAGGTGCACGGTGTAGGCGACCGATGTGCCGGCCAGCTCGGCCACGGCGTAATCGGCCGGGTAGCTCAGGGTGAAGGAACGCGATTCTCCCACCGTCATCCCGGTGACTTCGGTGTCGAAGCCGGGCGGGTTGGCCGGGGCGCCGATCTCGATCGAGACCTTCTCGTGGGTGTCGGGCGGCTGCACGGTGCCGTCGGCGGCAGTGGCGCGGCGCTCGAGGTCGATGACGAGGGTGTGGCCTTCGCCCACGCCGCCTTCGACCGGTTCGAAGCGCGCAGCGCGCTCGCGCAGCCGCTCGAGCGTCTGCTGCACGGCGTCGTCGTCCACGGCCACCGGCTGGCGCTTGAGCTCGATGTCGCCGAAGTCACCGGGGTCGAACGCCGGCACCACGTCGAAGCTGGCGGTGAACGAGAGGGGCTTGCCTTCTTCGACCACGACGTCTCGCACGTCGGGCGTGTCCACCGGCTCCACGCCCTTGCTCGACAGCACGTCGTCGATGGTGCGCGGGATGAGGTCGTGTGCGACGTCGTGGAGGATCTGGGCGCGGAACCGCTGGCGCACGACGCCCGGCGGCACGCGGCCCGGACGGAAGCCGGGCAGGCGCGCCGACTTCGTGTACTCGCGTGTCACGCGTTCGATGGCCGACTCGACATCACCCACGGGAATCTCCACCGTGAGTTGCCGCCGCGTCTCGTTGACGTCTACCAGTTCTGTCTTCATCTAGTGTGTGTGGATTGGAGGAGCGGTGAGCGCCCGCCTTCGCCCGTCGGGCTTCGGCGAGGCTGGTGCGAAAGGGGGGAGTCGAACCCCCATAGCCTTGCGGCTACCGGATCCTAAGTCCGGCGCGTCTGCCAGTTCCGCCACTTTCGCAAGGCCAGTAGCTCTCGCCAGAGTAGCACGGTTCTCCGGCCGTTCCAGACCGGGTGCAGCCCACCATATCTTGGTGTCTGGCCGGTCACAACCTCAAGATAGACGATGGATGTACGTATTCCCTCGTATACCTTGTCGGCCGTTCTCGCGGCGTCCGACAGGCCCCCGCCAGACGGGCGAGGGGAAGGAGGCTGATCAGGCGACCGGCGGCAGGTTGCTGACGAGCAGTTCGTCGACCGGGCCGCGGCCGTCGGCGCGGGTGTTGACGGCGCGCCGCGCCGGTACCCGGCGGATGCGCAGGCCGGCGGAACGGGCCGTCCGCTCGCCGTAGAGCCTGACGATCGAATCCGCACTCGAGTTGCTGAGCAGCACCTGCACGCCGCGCCCGGCCAGCCCGACGGCCAGGGCCTGGAGCCGGGCCTGATCGGCGTCGGAGAACCCGCGCGCGGTGTACTGCCGGAAGTTGGACGTGGGGCCGAGCGGCGCGTAGGGCGGGTCGAAGTAGACGAAATCGCCCGGAAGGGCCTCCGCCGCCACGCGGTCGAACGAGCGGCAGGAAATCGAGATGCCCGGCGCACCGAGGGCGACCGCGGCCGCCCGCAGGCGCTCGGGGTGCACGATGCGGGGCCGCACGTAGCGGCCGGCCGGCACGTTGTAGCCGCCCTTCTGGTTCAGCCGGAAGAGCCCGTTGTAGCCGGTCTTGTTCAGGTAGAGGAGGGCGGCGGCCAGTGGCACCGGATAGGTGTCGGGGGTGCCGCCCGCCGCGGCCCAGGTCGCGCGGCCCGGATTGAAGAGCTGGTCGCGGACCTCGTAGTAGAAGGTGCGGCCACCGCGGGCATGCCCCGCGGCCAGCCGCTCCAGTTCGTCGATGAGGGCGTCGGCGGCATCCCGCACGCGCAGGTAACAGCCCACGAGGTCGGGGTTCTCGTCGCTCAGTCCGACCGGGCAGCCCGTGAGGCGCCCGCTCGTCCACAGATCGAAGAAGACCGCGCCCGAGCCGAGGAACGGCTCGTGATAGCCGCTGACGGTGGCCGGGTAGTACGTGCGCAGCACCGGCAGGAGCTGGCGTTTGCCCCCGACCCACTTGAGGAACGGCTTCGCCTCCGGCGCCGGCGTCACGGCGCGCATGTTACCAGCGGGCTCAGCGGAAGGCGATGGTGACGACCGGGTCGTTGACCTTCAGGCCCTTCACGTCCTTCAGATACGGCTTGAGTTCGCTGACCGAGGCGTTCGGGCCGAGCGCCTTCTGCATCTGCTTCAGCTTCGCTTCGTCCTGCATCAGCGCCTCGAGGTCCATCTCGAGCAGCGTGACGCGCGAACCGGCCACGTGGTCGGCGTTGGTCTTCAGGATCTTCCCGGCCACTTCGATGTCGATGCCGATCCTGAAGCCCTTGAACATCGACTTCATCATGTCGAGCATCTGCGGGTTGTCCATGTCGGGCCCGCCTGGCGCGGCCGTGGGGGCGGCGTCGCTCTTCGGCTTGTCCGCCAGCGTGACGGTGAGCGTCGAGGCGCCGTCGGTGCCTTTGGCGAAGGCGAACGTCACGGGATTGCTGTTCTTGGGCGGCGTCGAGAAGCCGCCGCTGGTCGAGCCCGAGATGTTCGGGTCCTGATCCACGCGCAGCTTCGTGACGTCCGTGAAGGCAAAGATGGCCTTCGACCCCTCGAAGCCGTCCTCGGCCTTGAGCGGCGTGGCCGAGACGAAGGTGACACCTTCGCCCATGCGCTCGGCGGCGCGCTTCATGTCGGCTTCGTTCACGGCGCCGGGCGTCTCGGCCGGCTGCCCGCCGAGGCCGCCGAACATCCCCTTCACCATGCCGACGTTCATGAGCATGGTCTGTTCGACCGTGCCGCTGCCATCGGCCTTGACCTTGATGAGCGTGGCGCTCCGGATGCAGCCGGTGCACACGGTGGCGGCGAGGGCGAGCGCGGCAACTTTCGCGAACATGGGCAACCTCCCGGGGGACGGTCCATCATACCGTGCGCGGCCCGCCCGTCCCGCGCGCCCGCCCCTATACTTGTCGGCGATGACGCGCGAAGGAACAGGCCGCACCGCCCTCGTCACCGGCGCCTCGGCCGGCATCGGCGCGGCGTTCGCGGACGTGCTGGCCGAAGCCGGCTACGGGCTCGTGCTCACGGCGCGGCGCGGCGATCGCCTCGAGGCGGTGGCCGAACGGCTGCGCGGCCGTCACGGCGTGCCGGTGACGGTCATCGTGGCCGATCTGGCCGATCCGGCGGCGCCGGCGGCGCTCGTCGAGACGATGACGGCGGCCGGCCTCACGGTGGACGTGCTCGTGAACAACGCCGGCTACGGCGTGCCCGGGCGCTACGCGGCCAGCGAGTGGACGCGGCAGCGCGACTTCCTGCAGGTGCTCGTGACGGCCGTGGCGGAGCTCACGCACCGGCTGCTGCCGGGCATGATCGAACGGCGCTTCGGCCGCGTGCTCAACATCGCCTCGCTCGCCGCCCTCGTGCCGGCCGCGCCGGGCCACACGCTGTACGCCGCGTCGAAGGCGTTCCTCGTGAAGTTCTCGGAGTCGCTGGCCGGCGAGTGCCGGGCCGACGGGGTGCACGTGACGGCCGTCTGTCCCGGCTTCACCTTCTCGGAATTCCACGACGTGACCGGCACGCGCGCCCAGGTGGCCGCGATGCCGCGCTGGATGTGGAGTGATGCCCGCGACGTCGCCCGCGAGGGGTATGCGGCCGTGATGGCGGGCCGGCCGGTGGTCGTGACCGGCCGGGTGAACCGCGCCATCGCCTTCGGCGTGAAACACCTGCCGGCGTTCATCGCCGACGCCGCCGTTCATCGCAGCGCCCGCAACTTCCGCAAGCTCTGACACGCCGCCCTGCGAACTTCCGCCGCCGTCGCCGCGTATGTCAGGCAGGCCGGGCGCGAGGTCCGGCCGGGAGTCCTGCATGCTCGAGTCGCTCCGTAAGGACGTCACCTACGCGCTGCGCAGCATCCGCCGCAGCCCGGGGTTCTTCGCCGTGGCGATGCTGTCGCTCGGCCTTGGCGTCGGCGTGAACACCGCGATGTTCTCGCTCGTCGACGCGCTGCTCTTCCGGCCGCTGCCGGTCAGGACCCCCGGCACCCTCGTGGACGTCTTCACGCAGGGCGAGGACGGCGACGAATACGCCACCTCGTCGTACGCGGACTTCGTGGACCTGCGGGCCGCGAACACCGTCTTCAGCGACATGACGGCCTACAGCCCGATGATGGCGCCACTCAGCCTGGGCGATCGCTCGCGTGTGGCGCTCGGGCAGGTGGTGACGGGCAACCACTTCGCGCTGCTCGGCGTCGGCGCGCAGCTGGGCCGCGTGCTCTCGCCGGACGACGACACACCGGGCGCCGAGCGCGTCGTGGTGCTCTCGGACCGGACCTGGCGGCGCGAGTACGGCGCCGACCCGGCCGTCGTCGGCCGCCGGCTCACGCTGCGCGGCCTCGTCTACACGATCGTGGGTGTCGCTGCGCCGTCGTTCACCGGCGTCGTGCCGTTGCTCACCCCCGAGTTGTGGGTGGCGATGACCCACGCCGACGAGATCGAGCCCATCGGCATCACGAGCAACGTGCCGGGGCCCGGCCGCACACGGCTCGAACGCCGCGGCACGCGCTGGCTCTTCGTGAAGGGGCGCCTCCGGGACGGCGTCAGCGCCGCGGAAGCGCACGCCAACGTCGCGCTCATCGGCCGTCAGCTCGCCGCCGCGCACGCGCAGACGAACGAGGACGCCCGGTTCTCGGCGGTGCCAAGTGAGGACGTGCGGCTGCTCGTGCCACAGACCGGCGGCGTGCTCGCCGTGGGCGCGGCGGGCCTGATGGCGGTGGTGGGCCTCGTGCTGCTCATCGCCTGCGCCAACGTGGCCGGCATGCTGCTGGCGCGCGCCTCGGCCCGGCGCCGCGAGATCAGCGTGCGTCTCGCCGTCGGCGCCAGCCGCGCCCGGCTGGTGCAGCAGCTCATCGTGGAAGGCCTCGTGCTGGGCGTGGCCGGCGCCGCCGCCTCGCTCGGCTGCGCCTGGCTGCTCATCCGCGCGCTCACGGGCGTCGAATTGCCGCTGCCCGTCGAGGTCGCCTTCGACCTGCGCCTCGATGCCCGCGTCCTCACCTTCACGCTGGCGATTGCGGCGCTCACGGGCATGGTCGCGAGCCTGCTGCCGGCGCTCAAGGCCTCGACCCCGGACGTCGTCGGCGACCTGCGCGGTGAGGCGCCGGCAGCGCGCGTCGGCGGGCGGCGCTGGGCGCTGCGCGACGGCCTGGTCGTGGTGCAGGTGGCGCTGACCGCCGTGCTGCTCGTGGTGGCGGGGCTGCTGCTGCGCAGCCTTGGCGCATCCGAACGTGCCGAGGTGGGCTTCGACCCCCGCGGTCTTGCCGCCGTGGCCTTCGACACCGACATGATGCGCTACGAACCGGCGCGCGGCCTCGAGTTCTGGCGCACCGCGAAAGCCCGCATCGAGGCGCTGCCGGGCGTGACCTCGGCCGCCACCGTGTCGCCGACGCTGCCCTTCACCTTCAACTTCAGCCAGCAGGAGATGAAGATCGACACGCGCGTCTACGCCGAAGGACAACGCGGCGACAGCATCGAGAACGTGGCGGTGTCGCCCGGGTATCTCGCCACGCTCGGCGTGCGGCTGGTCGATGGACGCGATTTCGGGCCGGCGGATGGCGAGGGCGCGCCGGGCGTCGCCATCGTCAACGAGACGATGGCCCGCCGTTACTGGCCGACCGAATCGGCGATTGGCCACACGCTGAAGATCGAAAGCACCGGCCGGACCTATCGCATCGTCGGCGTGAACAGCGACCACCGGCAGCACGGGGTGCTCGAGCAGCCGGCGCCGTTCGTCTACTTCGCGGCGGCGCAGCGCCCGAGCCGCTACAACTTCCTGCTGGCCCGCACGAGCGGCGATGCCGGCACGCTCCTGACCGCGATGCGGCGCGAACTGCTGGCACTCGAGCCCGGACTCGTCATCATGGATGCCAACACGATGGAGACGCACATGACCGCGGCGCTGCTGCCGGCGCGGGTCGGGGCCCTGCTCGCGACCGGCTTCGGCGCGCTCGGCATGCTGCTGGCCGCGCTCGGCGTCTACGGTGTGGTGGCTTTCTCGGTGGCGCGCCGCACGAAGGAGATCGGGCTGCGCATGGCGCTCGGGGCCGAGCCGCGCACGATCCTGGGCATGGTGCTCGGGCAGGGGTTCACGCTCGTGGCCGTGGGGCTCGTGCTCGGCGGCGGGCTGGCCGTGGCGGCGGCCACCGTGCTGCGCGGCCTGCTGTACCGCGTCTCACCGCTCGATCCGCTGGCGTGGACGGCGGCCGTGGGCGCCCTGCTCCTGGCCGCCCTCGCCGCCAACGCGGTGCCGGCCCGTCGCGCCATGCGGGTCGAACCCATGACGGCGCTGCGCACCGACTGACACCGGCGGGCGCCCGCTGCGGCGGCGGCACGTCCTCCCCGACAAAGCAACGTTCCTCAGAAGTAGAACGTCACGCCCACCGCCGACCGCAGGCCGAACGTCGTGCCGTCGGCCTCGGTGCGCGAGCCCGGAAAGTCGGAGGTCGTCGTCTGCGTCGTGTACTGCAGGCCGAGTTCGCCGAAGACGGCGAAGCGATCGTGCACGGTGTACTGCGATCCGAAGGATCCCGACGCCAGCACGCCCGTGGTCTTCGCCGTGAAGCCGGTGAGGGCGCCGCTCAGGCCGGTTTCGTTGTCGGCCGTCGAATGGGCGTAGGCGATGCGCGGCGCCAGATACAGGCGCAGGCGCTCGATCGTACGCACGTTCAACAGCACGCTCAGGCCCACCGTCGTGCCCCAGCCATCCGACGTGCTCGTGGAGGACAGGCCCGACCCGCCGAAGGGACCCGTGGCCGATGTCGTGGACTCCGAGGTCGAGCGGCTGAGCGCGATGTCGGGCCTGACCGCGATCCCGTCCGTGACATGCCACACGACCCCGAGGGCGCCGGGATATCCCATCGTCACGCCGACGTCGCCGGCCTGCTGCGCGCCGGCCGACCGCGCCGCCACGACCAGCATCACCACACCGAGCAGCACGCGTACACGCATCAGGCCCCACCTCCATCCGGCCGCCCGGGGGCGGGGCGCCTGCTGCGAGGATACGTCAGTTCGTGGGACGCTCCTGCACGCTCAATGCGGCCGCCGCCGCGTGCATCACGATCGGCTCCGGCCGACGCTCGCCGTCGTGGCCCGGCAGCGTGATTTCGATGGTCGTGCCGGTGGGGGCGCTCGCGGCCACACGGATCGTGCCGCCGTGGGCGCGCACGACTTCGCGGCAGATGGCCAGGCCGAGGCCGCTGCCGCCGGTGTGGCGGTGCCGCGATTCGTCGACGCGGAAGAAGCGCTCGAAGACGCGTTCGTGGTCGCTCGCGGGAATCCCGGGGCCTTCGTCGCGCACGTCGATCGTGACGAGCGTCGGCGCCCACTGATCGGCCGCCGGTTCGGTGAGGCGCGCCGATACCGTCACGCTGCCGCCGTCGCGGTTGTAGTGCACGGCGTTGGCCACGACGTTGTCGAGGACACGCGCCACCAGGCCCGGATCGCCGTAGACGCGGATGTCGTCGAGCCCCTCCTGTGTGAGCGTGATGCCGCGCCCCGCCGCCGCCGGCTGCCAGCGTGCGAAGGCGTCGTCGACCACCGGCGCGAGCGGCACCTCGCGCAGCGCGATCTCGTCGGCCCCCTCCTGGACGCGCGAGAGCAGCATCAGGTTGCCCGCGAGCTCGGTGAGCGCGGCGACCCGCCGCCGCACCACCACCAGCGTCTCCTGATAACTCTCGGCGGTGCGCGGATGCCGCAGCGCCACGTCGAGCTCGCCGGCCATGGCGGTGATCGGGCTGCGCAGCTCGTGCGAGGCATCGGCGGCGAACCGGCGATTGGCATCGAGGGCGCGCTGCAGGCGGTCGAGCATCGAGTTGAGCAGCACCGTCATGCGGCCCACTTCGTCGTGCACCTGCGGCTCGTCGAGGCGGCCATCGAAGTGGCCCTGCGCGATCCACGCGGCGCGTTCGGTGATGCGGGCCACCGGGGCGAGCGCGCGCGAGGCCAGGAGATAGCCGAGCGCCGCGGTGCCGGCGACACTCGCCAGCCAGACGCCGCCGAGGAGCCATCTGAGGAAGGCGAGCCCGCGTTCGACGTCGTCGGCGAAGAGCCCGACGGCCACCGCGTAGGTGCGGCCGTCCCGCGACGCCGTGAGCACGGTCAGGCGGGCCAGGCGTCCGCGCACGTCGGCGTCGACGATCGGCGCCCTGCCGGCCAGTCCCTGGCGGACGACGTCGGGGGGAAGGAGCGGCGGGCCGTCACCAAGGCCGCTCGACTGCAGCACGAGCGCGCCGTGTTCGTCGAAGATCTGGACGATCTTCTCCGTGTAGGCGCCCGCTTCGAGCTGGGCGAAGAACGACTCGTGCAGGTGCACGTCGGTGGCGCCGTCGGTCGACGATGCCGCCTCGGTCGCGGCGATGGTGCGCACGTGGCCGTCGAGCCAGCGGTGCAGGTACATCGACGCGCCGGCGTACACGGCGATGTTGGCCACGCCGAGCAGGACGCCGACGGCGAGCGTCCAGCGCAGCGTCAGGCGCGCGCGGAACGACTGCAGCGGCGCCGGTGCCGTCACGACCTGGCACCTTTCTTCAGCATGTAGCCGAGGCCGCGCACGGTGTGGATGAGCGGCTCGGGCGATACCGCCTGCAGCTTGCGCCGCACGTAGCCGACGTAGACATCGGCGTTGTTCGAGAGGGGATCGTAGTCGCCGCCCCAGACGTGCTGGGCGAGTTGATCGCGGGTGACCACGGCTTCGGCGCGGCGCACGAGGAAGCTGAGGAGCCGGTATTCCGTGGCCGTGAGCTGCACCGGGTGTCCGGCGAGCGTCACCGTGTGCGCCACCGGGTCGATAGCGATGCCGCCGTACTCGAGCAGGTGCGTCAGGTGACGCGTCCGTCCGCGGCGTCCGAGCGCGCGCAGCCGCGCCAGCAGCTCGTCGAACACGAACGGCTTCACGAGCACGTCGTCGGCGCCGGCATCGAGCGCCCGCACGCGGTCGGCCACGCCGTCGCGCGCGGTGACGATGATGACCGGCGTGTCGACGCCGCGGGCGCGCAGGCGGCGGCACACCTCGAACCCGTCGAGCGCCGGCAGCATCAGGTCGAGGACGATGACGTCGTACTCCTCGGCGGCGGCCATGTCCACCGCCGAGAGTCCGTCCTCCACCAGGTCGACGAGGTTGCGTTCCTCGGTGAGCCCGCGGACGATGAACCGGCTGATCTCCGGGTCGTCTTCGACGACGAGGATACGCATGGGATGGTCCGTCAGGCGGATGCGGCGGCGCGTTCGCGCCGTTCCACCCACGCCTCCATCATGCCGTACAGCGTGGGCAGCACGATGAGCGTCAGCAGCGTCGAGGTGACAATCCCGCCGATGACCACAGTGGCGAGCGGGCGCTGCACTTCCGAGCCCGCGCCGGTCGAGATGGCCATCGGCAGGAAGCCGATGGCGGCGACGAGCGCGGTCATCAGCACCGGCCGCAGCCGCGAGGCGGCGCCCTGCAGCGTGGCGTCCTCGACGCCCAGTCCTTCGTCGTCGCGCAGGGCGCGGATGGCCGCGATCATGACGACGCCGTTCAGCACCGCCACACCGAAGAGCGCGATGAAGCCCACCGACGCCGAGAGGTTGAGGGTGATGCCGCGAATCCAGAGCGCGGCGATGCCGCCGACGGCGGCAAACGGCACGTTCACCAGGATGAGCAGCGCCCACCGCACCTTGTGGAACGTCGCCACGAGCAGCACGAAGATGATGACGAGCGAGAGCGGCACCACGATGGCGAGCCGCGCCGTGGCACGCTGCTGGTTCTCGAACTGGCCGCCCCACGTCAGGTAGTAGCCCGTGGGCAGCGTGACGGCCGTGGCCAGGCGCCGCTGCGCCTCGGCCACGAAGCTGCCGACGTCGCGGCCGCGCACGTTGGTCTGCACCACCAGGCGGCGTTCCGCGTTCTCGTGGTTCACGGCTTCGGGGGTCGAGGCCTGGCGAATGGTCGCGAGGCGGCCGAGGGGCACCCGCTCGCCGCCCGGCGCCGCCACGACCAGCCCGGCGATGGCTGCGGGTGACTCGCGCACGCTGCCCGGCAGGCGGACGACGACGGGGAAGCGGCGGGCGCCTTCGAGCACCTCGGTCACCTGCCGCCCGCCGATGGCGGTCTCGACGACTTCCTGCACGTCGTTCACGTGCAGTCCGTAGCGGGCGAGCGCGTCGCGGTCGAGCGCGATCTCGATCTGCGCGGCGCCCGACAGGATCTCGACCTGCGCATCGGCGTTGCCCGGCACCTGCTCGACCACGCGCAGCACCTCGGCGCCGAGCCGTTCGAGCACCGCGGCGTCCGGGCCGAAGATCTTCACGGCCACATCGGCCTTCACGCCCGACACCACTTCGTCGAGCCGCATCGCCATCGGCTGCGTGAAGTTCACCTCGAGGCCGGGCACATGCGACAGCGCCTCGGCCATCGCATCCACGAGTTCCGCCTTCGTCCGGCCGCTGGCCCAGTCGTCCTCGGGATGCAGCAGCACGTAGACGTCGCCCTGGTAGATGCCCATCGCTTCGGTCGCCAGGTCCGGGCGCCCGAGTTTGGTCACGATCTGCGACACCTCGGGGAACGTCTTCAGCACGATCTGCTCGACGCGCGTCGAGATGGCCACCGATTCCTCGAGCGACACCGACGGCAGCTTGCGCGTTTCGATGAGCAGCGAGCCTTCGTCGAGGCGCGGCATGAACTCGGTGCCGAGGAACGGCACCGACGCCAGGGCGATCGTGACGATGACGAGCGCGACGCCGGTCGTCATGAGCGGATGCCGCATGTGCGCCGCCAGCTGTGCCTGATAGAAGCCGCGCATCCGCACGAACCACGCCTCGTCGGCGTGATGGCCGCCGAGCGGCAGCAGGTACGACGAGACGACCGGCACGGCCGTGAGCGACAGCAGCAGCGAGCCGAAGAGCGCCGTGCAGACCGTGATGGCCATCGGCCGGAACATCTTGCCCTCGAGGCCTTCGAGCGTGAAAATCGGCAGGTAGACGGCGATGATGATGAGCACGCCGAAGAGCACCGGGCGGGCCACTTCGACGGCGGCGCTCCGGAAGAGGCCAAGGCGGATGCCCTCGCGTTCGTGCGCCGGGGCCTGCGCCAGGCGTTCGCCGATGCCGACCCGGCGTCGCACGAAGTTCTCCATCATGACGACGGCGCCGTCGACGATGAGACCGAAGTCGATGGCGCCGAGCGACATCAGGTTCGCCGAGACGCCGAAGAAGCGCATGCCGATGAAACCGACGAGCATCGAGAGCGGAATGACCGCGGCGACGATGAGCGAGGCGCGCACGTCGCGCAGGAAGGCGAAGAGCACGATGAGGACGAGCACGCTGCCTTCGAGCAGGTTCTTCGTCACGGTGGCGGTGGTGCGGTCGATGACCTCGGTCTGGTCGTAGAACTTCTCGAGCCGCATCCCCTTCGGCAGCGTGGCGGCGATGTCGGCCAGGCGTGTCTTGACGCGGCCTGAGAGGTCGCGGGCGTTCTCGCCCTTGAGCATGATGACCATGCCGCCCACGACTTCGCCCTGGCCGTTGCGGGTGACGGCGCCGTTGCGGAGCGCCGGCGCGACCTCGATCGAGGCGACGTCGCGCAGCAGCACCGGCACGCCGCGGTGGCTCGCCAGCACCACGCGCTCGATGTCACGCCCGTCGGCCAGCAGGCCCACGCCGCGCACGGTGTAACGTTCGGCCTGGTGTTCGATGAAGCCGCCGCTGAACGACTGGTTGTTGTCGGCCACGGCCCGCAGCACATCGCCGAGCGCCAGCCCGTATTGTTCGAGGCGCAGTGGATCGACCACCACCTGGAACTGCTTGCTCTGGCCGCCCCAGGTGTTGACCTCGCTCACGCCGGGCACCGAGCGCAGCCGTGTGCGCACCTCCCAGTCGTGCGCCGTCTTGGCCGCCATCGCGTCGATGCCGTCACCGGTCACGACGTACTGGTAGATCTCGCCGAAGGCCGTCGCCACCGGGCCGAGCACCGGCTGCAGGCCGTCGGGAATACGGCCGCGCACGTCGGCGATACGTTCGGTCACGAGCTGACGGGCGAGGTAGATTGGCACCGCGTCGTCGAAGACCACGGTGACCATCGACAGGCCGAACTTCGAGACCGATCGCACCTCCTGGGTGTTCGGCACGCCCATGAGCGCCGTCTCGATCGGATACGAGACGCGCTGCTCCACCTCGGGCGCGGCGAGGCTCGGCGCTTCGGTGATGACGACGACCTGGTTGTTGGTCAGGTCGGGAAACGCCTCGACCGGCAGATCGCGCACGGCGAGCACGCCGGTGACGACGAGCGCCGCCAGGGCCAGGAGTACGAAGGCCCGCTGGCCGAGGGTGGCGTTGACGAACCGTTCGACGGCACCCACGGTTACTCGCCCTCGGGCGCCGGCGCCGCGAGCGCCGACTTCAGCAGGAAGGCGCCCGACGTGGCCACGACATCTCCGGCGCTCAGCCCGCGCACGATCTCGACCGCGCCGTTCACGGTGGCGCCGGTCGTGACCGCGCGGCGCGCGAACTGGTCGGCGCCGCTGCGCACGAACACCACCGTCTCGCCGTCCATCGTCTGCAGCGCGCGCGCCGGCACGACCAGCACCGTGCGTGGCGCCGTGGCCGCCACCGACACCGTGACGAGCATCTGCGGCTTGAGCTTGCGGCCGGGGTTGGCGAGTTCGATGCGCAGCGTGACGCGGCGCGTGTCGGGATCGACCACGTCGCCGACGGCGGCGAGCGTGCCGGGGAACGACTCCCCGGGATACGCCGCCGCCTTCACCGTGACCGGCCGGCCGGTCACGACACGGCCGACGAGCGCTTCGTCGATTTCCGCCGTCACCCAGACGCGTGACAGGTCCGAGATGACGAGGAGCGGCGTGCCCGGCGTGACGGCGGAGCCTTCGGTGGCCAGACGTTCGATTACCGTGCCGCCGAAGGGCGTCGTGACCGGCACGTCTTCGTGTTCGAGGGGGTTGGCGTCGGGCCGGGCCGTGATGCCGTAGTGCGCCAGCTCCTGTTCGGCGCGCGTGATTTCGGCTTTGACCGCAGCGACCGCCTGGGTGGCGGCGTTCACATCCGCCCGCGCGCGTTCGAGTTCCTGGGGCGAGAGTGCCTTGTCGGCCACGAGGGCGGCGGCGCGGCTCTCGGAGGTCTTCGCGTAGGTCAGCTCGGTCTCGGCCCGCTGTCGTTCGGCCAGGGCCTTGAAGTAGAGGGCCCACGCATCGTGCACGACGTGGCTGTGGAGCTGCACGACGATCGCGCCGCGTGCCAGGTTGTCCCCCGGCTGCACGTTGATCTCGTGCACCACACCCTCCACGAGCGAGCCGAGGCGCGCGGTGCGGCGTTCGTCGAAGGTGACGCGTCCGGCCGCGTCGAGCGGGTCGGCGCGTTCCACGGTGGTGGCGGTGGCCGTCTCGATGCCGGCGGCGGCGGCATCGGTGGCATCGACTCGGACCGACGACGGGGCGGCGGTGCCGGCGGTGTCGGGGGCCGGGTCGGCGGCCGGCGTGGCGCCGCCTCCGCAGGCGAGCGTGGCGACGAGCGGCGCGACGGCAGCAAGCGCCGTGAGCGCGCGACGGGACGTGGACGTCATGGCAGAGGTTCCTCTCCGGCAGCCAGGCGCGCCTCGAGGGCAGCAGCCACGGCATCGAACTCGAGTTCCAGGGTGACGAGCGTGGCCTCGATGAACACGCGCTCGGCATCCACGAGACGCAGCACGTCGAGCGCGCCGGCCGTGAAGGCGGCGCGGGCCGCGTCACGAGCGCCGCGCGCTGGCGTCACGAGCAGCGTCTGCGCCTCGGCGGCGCGGCTGCTGAGCGTCGCGGCAGCGGCGCGAGCGCTTGCGAGCGCGCCGCGCAGCCGGCGTTCGGCGGCGTCGCGCTCCTGTTCGGCGGCGCGCAGCTGGCCCTCGGCGAGCGCCCGTGCCACGCCGTTGCGGTCGAACAGCGGAATCGGCACGGTGACGGCGGCGACGCCGGTGTTGTAGCCCGAGGTACGTTTCACGCCGGCGTTCACGGCCACGTCGGGCACACCACGCGCACGTTCGAGCGTCACGGCGGCGCGGGCGGCGCCGATCGCGCCGTTCGCCGCCACGAGTTCCGGGTGCGTGGCCGGCACCGGCGCGTCGGGGGGCGGTGCCGGGGCCGCCGGGCGCTGCAACTGGTCGGGCTGCACGTCGAGACCGAGGGCGGCGCCGAGCGTCGCCAGCGCCCGGGCGGCGGCCAGTTCGGCGCGGGTGCGCGCAACGACGGCGCGCGCCTCTTCCGTGCGCAGCTTCAGCAGTTCCGCTTCTGGGGCCGAGCCCACCGCCACGCGGCGGCCCATGACGCGTGCCGCCTCGGCGAGGCTTTCAGCGTGCGTGGTGAGCGCGCGCGCTTCGTCGCGGAAACGCAGGGCCGTCAGATAGTCGGTGGTGATGGCGCGCGCGATCTCGCGCCACGTGATCGCCTCGGCCGCCGCGGCCGCGGCGATCGACGCGTCGGCGGCGGCCCGCCGCGCGCCCCGCTTGCCGCCGAGCTCGACGGTCTGCGTCACGGTGGCGAAGACATCGAGCGGCAGCCCGCCGGGTGCGCCCGAGGCCCAGTTCTCCGACCGCAGCTCGACCGAGGGATTGATGAGCCGGCCGGCGCGCAGACGGGCCTCGCGCGCGGCGTCGATCCGGGCGCGGACGGCGGCGAGCGCCGGGGCCTCGGTGCGCGCCCGCGTCAGTGCGTCGGCGAGGGTGAGCGGCGCGCCCGCCGGCTGCGCGAGGGCCGGTGCGACGGTCACCGCGCAGAGAAGAGCCAGCCCGAGGATGCGTGTGGCCATGCGAGGTCTCTTGTAGCAGCCCCGCATGAGACGCGCATGAGAGACGGGTCAGTGAGCGCTCCCGATGCGTGGTCGAACCACCGCCGAGCCGGGGGGGGGGTGAGGCCTGAACAATCGCGTGTCGTTCGCCGCCTTCTCTGGCGCATACTGACGCGCGCTCCGGCGGTCGCCCGCCGAGTGGTCCAGGAGGACCTGCCCCCCTATGAAGACGCTGCTCAAGCTGCTCGCGGGCCTCGTGGCTCTGGTTGTTCTGCTCGCCGGCGCCGGCCTCGCCTATCTCTTCCTCACGTACCCGGCGGTACCGCCCGCCGACGACGTGCGCATCGGCGCGACGCCCGAACGGCTGGCGCGCGGACAGTACCTGGTCGAAAACGTCGTCGGCTGCGTGGTGTGCCATGCCGACCGCGACTGGTCGAGATTCAGCGCCCCGGTCGTGGCCGGCACGAAGGGGAAGGGCGGCCAGCGTTTCGGCTTCGGTGTCGAGCCGTTCGTGCTCTACGCGAAGAACATCACGCCGGCCGGCCTGGGCGAATGGACCGATGGGGAACTCGTGCGCGCGATCACGGCCGGCGTGAGCCGCGACGGCACGCCGCTCTTTCCGCTCATGCCGTATCCACGCTACGGGAAGATGTCGCGTGACGACATCGAGGCCATCGTGGCCTACCTGCGCACGCTGCCGGCCGTGGCCAACGACCCGGTGCCGGCCCGCACGCTCAACTTCCCGCTGTCGCTCATCGTGCGCACGATCCCGGCGGCCGCCTCGCACGCGCCGCGTCCCGATCCGTCGGATCGGGTGGCCTATGGGCGCTACCTGACGAACGCGGCCGTCTGCGCCGACTGCCACACGCCCATCGACGATCAGGGCACGCCGCTCCCCGGCAAGGAGTTCGCCGGCGGCACGGCCTTCGCCCCGAACGGCGTCGGTCTCGTGCGATCGGCCAACCTCACGCCCGATGCCGCGACCGGCATCGGCACCTGGACCGAGGAGCAGTTCGTCGAGAAGTTCCGCGCCTACCGCGGCCAGGCGCCACGCACGCTCGAAGGCAACGAGCGCCTGCAGAACACCGAGATGCCGTGGACCTACTACGCCGGCATGCGGGATGACGACCTGCGGGCGATCTACGCCTACCTGCGCTCGCTTCCGCCGGTCGTCAACCGCGTCGAGAAGTTCGGCCGCTAGTTGCCGCCGCGGCCGGCCTTACGGGCATCGTCGTCCTGGTACTCGATTTCCTTGCCGGAGCGCGTCTCGACGATCGTGAGCGTCGTTCGCACGATGTCCTTGCCCAGTTCGAGCACCACGGCCTGTTCCTTGCCGTCCTTGTCCTTGAACGCGATGGTGAAGAAGTGTTTGCGCTTCTTCGAGAACAGCAGCAGCGGGCTCACGAGAATGGCGGCGCCGACGCGGCGTCCGGCCTTCTGGCCGTACTCGAGGCTCGTGATGCTGTTGTAGGGGATGACGACCGACGGGCCTTTGCCCCGCTCCGGCGTGAAGATGAGCTGCGACTCGGTGGTCGTGTCGAGCAGCCCCTCGGCCTCCTCGGTGATCGCGGAAATGGTGCCGCCGACGTATTCGGCCTTGCGGCTGCCGACGGCGGCGAGCGGCGCAACCGCGAGTTCGGCGACGACGAGGACGGCGGCGATGCCGCGCAGGGACCTGGACATGACGGATGCCTCCCGGCCGGGACTCGGCCGACGTTGTTTCTCCATAACTCTATAGCGCGATAGCATGGCGCCGTGGTTCATGATCTCGTCGTCAGGGGCGGCACCCTCGTGACGTCGGCCGGCCTGCGGGCCGCCGACCTCGCCGTGCGCGGTGGCCGGATCGTCTCGGTCGACCCGCCGGGCGCGGCGCCACGGGGCGAGGCCGAACTCGATGCCACCGGCCTGCACATCCTGCCCGGCGTGATCGACACGCACGTGCACACCCGGCACCCCGGTGTGCCCGAGCGCGAAGACTTCCTGTCGGGCACGTCGGCGGCCGCCGCCGGCGGCATCACCACACTCTTCGAGATGCCGATCTCGAAGCTGGCGGTGAACTCGGGTGAATCGCTGGCGAAACGGGCCGAGTTGCTGCAGCCCACCGCGCTCATCGACTACGCGCTCTACGGGGGGGCAGGCCACGAGAACCTCGCCGCCATCGCCGGCCAGGCCGCCGCCGGCGCCATCGCGTTCAAGACCTTTCTGCAGCCGCCGCCGCCCACCCGCCTCGACGAGTTCTTCGGCCTGTGGTGCACCGACGAGGTCCTGCTGCGCGACGTGATGCGGGCGGTGAAGGCAACCGGCCTCCGGCACTGCTTCCACTGCGAGCACACGGCCACGTTCCAGGCCATGCAGCGGCACCTCGAGGCCGCCGGGCGGACGACGGGACGGGCCCATGCCGACAGCCGGCCGCCGGTGGCCGAAGACCTCTCGGTGGCCATCGTGCTGGCGCTCGCCGAAGACCTCGGCGCCCGCGTGCAGGTGGTGCACTGCTCGAGTCCACGCGCGGCGCGGCTGGCCCGGGACGCGCGCTGGCGCGGCGTGGACGCCACCGTCGAAACGTGCCCGCCCTACCTCTTCTTCACCGACGAGGCCCTCGACCGGCTCGGCCCGTTCGCCAAGTGCAATCCGCCGCTCAGGGGCGAGCGCGAGGTGCGGGGCCTGCGCCAGTGCCTGCGCGAGGGACTCATCGAGGTCGTCGGCACCGACCACTCGCCGTTCCTCGCCGAGGACAAGGCCACGGGCGACGAGAACATCTTCCTCGCGCCGCCGGGCCTCGCCGGCCTCGAGGTGCTGGTGCCGCTCATGCTCACCGCCGCGCACCACGGCTGGATCGCCCTCGAGGACGTGGCGGCGCTCTGTTCCGAGAATGCCGCGAAGCTGTTCGGCCTGCCGCGTAAAGGCCGTCTGCAGCCTGGCGCCGACGCCGATCTGACCATCGTGGACGTCGCCACGGCGTGGCGCTACGACTCGGCCGGCGCGCTCACGAAGTCGCGCGCCAACATGCGGATCTACGACGGCGTCGAGATGCACGGCCGCGTCGTCTCGACCGTCGTGCGCGGCGCCGTGGTCTTCACGGACGGCGTGGTCACGGGCCGTCCCGGCCACGGGCGGTTCGTGCGGCCGGAGCCGGCGTGACGCGGCCGGTGCTCGGCATCGTCACGGTCGGCCAGACACCGCGCCCGGACCTCGAGGCCACCTTCACGGCCGCGGCGCCGCAGGCGGACGTGCGCGTGGCGGGAGCGCTCGACGGCCTCTCCGCCCATGAGATCGCGGCGCTGGCCCTGCCCGGGCCCTACCCGCTCCTCGTGCGGCTGGCCGATGGCTCGACGGCCGAGGTGCCGCGCGACACGCTCGTGCCGCGCGTCGCCGCGGCAGCCGCCGCGCTTGCCGCGGGCGGGGCGGCGCTCGTCGTCGTGGCCTGCGCGGGTGCGTTTCCCGCCGTCCCGTGTGCGGCCCCGGTGCTCGTGCCGGGACGCGTCGTGCCGGCCACCGTGCGGGCGATGTCGGCCGGCGGCCCGATCGGCATCGTCACGCCGAACGCCGCGCAGGCGCCGTTCGCGGACGCGAAATGGCGCGCCGACGGCTTCGAAGTCGTCGTCACCCACGCCGCGCCGTCACGTGCCGACGAACTGGCCGCCGCGGCCGCCTGCCTGCGGGACGCGGCCGTCACCCTGGTCGTGCTCGACTGCATGGGGCACGATGAGGCGTCGCGGGCGGCCTTCGCGGCGGCCTCGGGCCGGCCCACCGTGGCCGTGCAGCCGCTCATCGCCGGTCTGGCCGGCGCCTTGGTGTAGCGTAGTGTCGTCGTCCACGGGGCCCAGCCCCGAGTCCCGAGTCCCGAGCCCCGCATGCCCACAGCCCTGACCGGTGTCTTCAACATCACGCCCACCCCGTTCCTCGCAGACGGCGCCATCGACCACGCGAGCCTGACCCGCCTCACACACTTCACGCGGGATGCCGGCGTGAACGGCATGACCATCCTCGGCGTCCTCGGTGAAGCCGACAAACTCACCGAGGCCGAGCGCGATGCCGTCATCGAAACCACGATGGCCGCGGCGGGGAAGGACTTTCCGATCTGCATCGGCACGACCCATCCGGGCACCGACGGGTGTATCGCCTGGAGCCGCCGCGCCCAGGCCCTCGGCGCCGTGGCCGTCATGGTGGCGCCGCCGAAGCTCGCGCGCTCGAACGACGCCGCGCTGCACCGCCATTACGTGGCCGTTGCCGAGGCGATCGACATCCCGGTGGTCGTGCAGGACTTTCCGCCGGCCGTCGGCGGCATCACGATGAGCCCCGAGCTCATCGCCGGCCTGGCCAAGGCGTCGCCGAAGCTGCAGCACCTGAAGCTCGAAGACGAACCGTCGCCGATGAAGGTCAGCCAGGTGCTGGCGCTCGATCCCGATGTCCGCATCTTCGGCGGCCTCGGCGGCATGATGTTCCTCGAAGAGCTGCGGCACGGCGCCATCGGCACGATGACCGGCTTCGCGTTCCCCGAGATTCTCGTGGCGATCCATCGCGCGTTCGCCGCCGGTGACATCGACGGCGCAACCGAGACGTTCTATAAGTACTGCCCGCTCATCCGCTTCGAGAATCAGCCGCGCATCAACCTCGCGCTGCGCAAACACATCTACCACCGCCGCGGCGTCATCGCGACGCCCCGCGTGCGCGCGCCCTTTGCCCCGGTCGACGACGGCACCCTCGCCGACCTCGACGATCTGATGACCCGCCTCGGCCTGCAGCCGAAGGCCTCGTAGGACCCCATGGACCTCAAGCTCACCGGAAAACGTGCCCTCGTCACCGCCGCCAGCCGCGGCCTTGGCTACGCCACGGCCCTCGGGCTCGCGCGTGAAGGCGTGGCGCTCGTCATCTGCAGCCGCGACGAGGCGCGCATCAACGACGCCGCTGCGCGCATCCGCACCGAGACGGGCGCCCGTGTCGAAGCGCTCGTCGCCGACGTCAGCTCGTCGGCGGAAGCCGCGCGCCTGGTCGGCCACGCCGTCTCGGCCCTCGGCGGCCTCGACATCGTCGTGCACAACGCCGGCGGCCCGCCGGCCGGCGACTTCCTGTCGATGACCGACGAGCAGTGGCAGAAGGCGTTCGACCAGAACCTCATGAGCCTCGTGCGCCTCGTGAACGCGGCGGTGCCGGAGCTGAAGAAGGCCGGCGGCGGCCGCATCCTCACGATCGCGTCCTCGTCGATCAAGCAGCCAATCCCCGGCCTCGTGCTCTCGAACGCGTTCCGCACCGGCGTCTACGGGCTGGTCAAGACGCTCGCGAAGGAACTCGGGCCGGCGAACATCCTGCTGAACGTGGTGGCGCCGGGCCGCATCCAGACCGAACGCATCGAGGAACTCGACAACGCGATGGCGTCGCGCCGCGGCGTCGACCTGCAGCAGGTGAAGAAGGAATCGGTGGCGTCGATTCCCCTCGGCCGCCTCGGCACGCCGGAGGAGTTCGCCAACCTGCTGGTGTTCCTGGCCTCGGATGCCGGCCGCTACATCAGCGGGCAGGCGATCGTCGTCGACGGCGGCGCCACGGCGGCCCTGTAGGCGGCCGCGGCGGCGGAGTGCGCCCGGGCCGCGCCCGGGCAGGCGCGGAGGAGGTGGCGGATGAGGCCTGGTGACTTCTTCGATTTCGTGCCGCTCGAGCGGACGCGGC
>JAEUQR010000041.1 GCA_016789705.1 Acidobacteriota bacterium | reverse complement strand
CCCTGCGGATCGAACGGCGCGTTGCCGCCCGGCTGCACGCCGAAGCGCAGCTCCCAGACCTTGCTGTCGGGACCGAGCGCCGCGACGATCTCATCGCGCGAGAAGATGTAGAACGCCCCTTCGGTGGCGCGCGCGCCGGCCTGGCCGTCCTGTGCGGCCGGCACCGAGTCGGCGTCCTCCGCCGAATAGCAGCCGCCGTCGGCGTTCAGCAGATCACGCTCGACGTAGCGGAGCGTGTCTTCGGCCACCTGCGCGAAGAACGGGTCGCCGCTCACCTGCCACGCTTCGAGCAGAGCGAGTACGAGCTGCGACTGGTCGTAGAGCATCTTCTCGAAGTGCGGCACCCGCCAGCCACCGTCCACCGAATACCGGTGGAAGCCGCCACCCACGTGATCGCGCATGCCGCCGAGCGCCATCGCCCTGAGCGTGCCGAGCACCATCACGCGCGGCTCGGGCGCGCCGGTGCGCGCATGTTCGCGGAGCAGGAACAGCAGCTCGCTCGGCCGCGGGAACTTCGGCCCGCCGCCGAAGCCGCCCCGCCGTTCGTCGAACGCACGCGCCCACGCCTCCTGCCCCGCTTCAAGGACGCTGAGGGCCGTGAGCCCCTCGACGGCACGGGCGGGCGGCGCGGTGCGCAGATGCGCCACGGCGCGTGCGGCCGACGCAGCGACCTCCGCACGGTCGTCGCGCCACGCCCGCGCGATCTCGCGCAGCACATCGCTGAACGAGGGCCGGCCCCAGGCCGAGACCGGCGGGAAGTAGGTGCCGCCGTAGAACGGTTCGAGCGACGGCGTCAGCCACACGTTCAGCGGCCAGCCGCCACTGCCGGTCGTGGCCTGCACGAACGCCATGTACACACGGTCCACGTCGGGGCGCTCCTCGCGGTCCACCTTGATGGCGATGAAATCGCGGGCGAGTTGTTCGCCGATGGCCGGCATCTCGAATGACTCGTGCGCCATCACGTGACACCAGTGGCAGGTCGCGTAGCCGATGGAGAGGAAGATCGGCTTGTCTTCGCGGCGGGCGCGTTCGAACGCCTCCTCGCCCCAGGGGTGCCAGTCCACGGGGTTCCCGGCGTGCTGGCGCAGATACGGACTGGGTTCCCCGGCAAGTCGATTCATTCCGCGATCATATGCCGCGCCCCAACCGCTGGGGTACACTCGCGGTGGAGGCATGACCCGGCGTGACTGATTCGACTCCGCTCCGCGGCCGACGCGTAGTGATTCTGGTGGAACATGACTACGACCACGTCGATCTCGATGCGGCGCGCACGGCGCTCGCCGTCACCGGCGCCACCGTGCAGGTCGTGGGGCCCATTCAGGGCCAGGTCTACCGGAGCCGCGACGGACAGCAGATCACCGCCGAAGTCGCCGCGAGTACCGTGCGGGCCACCGACGTCGATGCCGTCGTCATTCCCGGCGGCTACGCCGCCGACAAGATCCGGCTCCGCCACGCGATGGTCGATCTGGTGCGCGACGCGGTCGCGGCCGGCAAGCCCGTGGCGGCGATCGACCACGGGCCGTCGGTGCTCATCAATGCGAAGGCGCTCAGCGGCCGCATGATCACGTGCTGGCCGTCGATCGCGGTCGACGCGAAGAATGCCGGCGCGCGCTACGTGGACCGGCCGGTCGTCGAAGACGGCTGCGTCATCACCTCGCGCAAGTCCGACGACCTGCCCTTCTTCACCGAAGCGATCATCCGCCAGCTGCTGGCGCGGGTGGTGTGACGCCGCCCGGGCCGGACCGGCGCGGGCCGGCCACGCGCAGGCGCACGTAGGCTGCCGTCATCTCCACACCGTAGAGCAGCACCACGGCCGAGACGTAGATCCAGAGCAGGAAGACGACCACCGCGGCCACCGAGCCGTGCACGCTCCACTGCGAGAGGTCTGCCGCGTACCACGAGAACAGCGCGAAGGCGATCCGCCACAGCACGGCCGTCACGATGGCACCCGGCCAGACGTCGGCGAAGGTCACCTTCACGTTCGGCACGAAGCGGAAGACGAGCGCCACGCACACGACCAGCAGCACCAGCGCCGCCCAGTCGGTGCCCACGCCCTGCAGGCGATCGAGCCACAGGCCCTTCACCTGCAGCGACGAGAACCACCGCGCCTCCACCACGCGCACGGCGGCGACGATGCCGATGGCCAGCACGAACATCGCGCCGGCCGAGACCATCATCAGGAACGAGAAGAGCCGGTGGCGGATGAAGCTGCGCTTCTTCTCCACGCCCCAGGCGTGGTTCACGGCCGAACTCATCGCGTTGAACACGCCGAGCGACGCGTAGGCGAGCGCCAGCCCGCCGCCGACGCCGATGCCCACGCGGTTCGTGCGGAAGCTGTCGATCTGGCCGGAGACGAAATCGAACTGGCGCGGAAAGTAACGGAAGACGAAGCTCACCACGCTGTCGCGCGCCGCCGGATCCTCGGTGAGGCCGCCGATGACCGAAAAGAGCAGCAGAAAGAACGGGAAGATCGAGAGCAGCGCGTAGAAGGCGATCGATGCCGCGTGCGTGAGCCCCTCGCTGCTGTAGAGCTCGCCCACGCCTTTCCACGCCGCGCGCGCGATGAGCCCCACGGCATCAGGCCTCGCCGATGGCCGGCACGGTGCGGCGGCGCTGGTCGCGGGCCACGATGCCGTGCCGCCGCATCTTGTTGTAGAGCGTCGGCCGGTACAGGCCGAGGATCTGCGCCGCCTCCTGCTTGTTCCAGTTCGTGCGCTCGAGCGTCTGCAGGATCGCCATGCGTTCGATCTCGGCAAGCGTGCGGTGCGCGGGAATGGCGAAGGTGTCGTCGGCGGTCGAGGCGCGCAGGGAATCCGGCAGGTCGCCGGGCTGGATCTCGGACGAGCGGGTGACGAGCACCGCGCGCTCCATCGCGTTCTCGAGCTCACGCACGTTGCCCGGCCAGCGACTGCGAATGAGCAGGTGGTAGGCCGCGGGGCTCACGCCCCGCACCGACTTCTGGTGACGGCGCGCGAACTTCTCGACGAACCAGTCGCAGAGCAGGGGAATGTCTTCCGTGCGCTCGCGCAGGGGCGGCACGCGCAGCTGGATCGTGTTGATCCGGAAGTAGAGATCTTCGCGGAGCCGGCCGTCGGTGAGAGCCGCATCGAGGTCGATGTTGGTCGCGCAGATGAGGCGGAAGTCGACCTTGACGAACCGCTCGCTGCCAATCGGCCGGTACTCGCGCTCCTGCAGCACGCGCAGGAGCTTGGTCTGCAGGTAGGCCGGCATCTCGCCGATTTCATCGAGCATGAGCGCGCCGCCTTCGGCGAGCTCGAGCAGGCCCACCTTGTCGGCGCTCGCGCCGGTGAAGGCGCCCTTCTTGTAGCCGAAGAGTTCGCTCTCGATGAGGTCCTTCGGAATGGCCGCGCAGTTGATCTTGATGAACGGGCCCGACGCCCGTGGACTGCGCTGGTGGAGGGCGTTGGCGATGAGCTCCTTGCCGGTGCCGTTCTCGCCCTGGATGAGCACGTTGGCGTTGCTCGGCGCGACGGCGTCCACGAGTTCGAAAAGCTCGCGCATGACCTGGCTCTGGCCGATGACGGCGCCCATGCCATCGGGGTCGCGAAGCTTGGCGCGCAGTTCCTCGTGGGTGACGCGTTCGTCCACCTGGCGCGCCGCCCGCTCGAGGATGCCGACGATCCCGGCCGGGTCGAGCTGCGACTTCTCGATGAAGAAGAAGGCCCCGGCCTGGCCGGCGTCGAGCGCGCGGGCGATGGTGCCCTGGCCGCTGATGACGATGACCTCGGCGCCCGGCTGGCGCTCCTTCATCAGCTTCAGTACGTCCATGCCGTCGCCGTCAGGCAGCAGCAGGTCGAGCAGCACGATGTCGGGCCGCCATTCGTCGAACACGGTGAGCCCCGTGCGGCCGAGACCGGCCGAGCGGACATCGAACGGCGGATCCACCGCCGCCTGTTCGATGACCATCTTGAGCCAGTCGACCGTGGCCGGGTCGTCATCGACGACCAGCACACGCCGCCGGCGGGGTTGGACTCGAGCCATGGCTGCTCATCCATTATTCCCGATCCGGGCGTCCGGGCCGCCCATCGCTCCTCCGCTATAATCCTGTCGATGGCCGATGCCCGACCGTTGCCGCCGATCACGCCCATCCTGTCGGCCCTGAAGGCCGGCCCCGCCCCCACCGACGACAGCCGTACGGTGTGCGAACGCTGCGGCGCCGAGATGTACCGCATGCACGCGGTCTGGCGCTGCCCCGCCTGCCGTTTCAAGACCGACTGCTGCGGCTGGTAAGCCGCCCGCCGTTAGCCGCCCGGCGCAGGAGCCCCATGGACGTTCTCGAGTCCCACATCCGCACGACGAGTCCGGAATTCGGGACCAACCGCGACCGCATGGCCGCGCTCGTCGCCGAGTACCGCGAACGCCTGGCGCTCGTCAGGCAAGGCGGCGGACCGAAATACATCGAGCGTCATCGCGCCCAGGGCAAGCTCACCGCGCGCGAGCGCATCGACCTGCTGCTCGATCCCGGCTCGCCCTTCCTCGAGCTCTCGCCGCTGGCGGCCTGGGATCTGTATGAGGGCGACGCGCCGGCGGCCGGCATCATCACCGGCATCGGCCGGGTGTCGGGGCGCGAGGTGGTCGTCGTCGCCAACGACGCCACCGTCAAGGGCGGCACCTACTACCCGCTCACGGTGAAGAAGCACCTGCGCGCGCAGGAGGTGGCGCTGCAGAACCATCTCCCCTGCGTGTACCTCGTCGACTCGGGCGGCGCCTTCCTGCCCCTCCAGGCGGAGGTCTTCCCCGACCGCGAGCATTTCGGCCGCATCTTCTTCAACCAGGCGCGCATGTCGGCGGCGGGCATCCCCCAGATCGCCGTGGTGATGGGATCGTGCACGGCCGGCGGCGCCTACGTGCCGGCGATGTCCGACCAGACGATCATCGTCAGGGGCACGGGCACCATCTTCCTGGCCGGGCCGCCGCTCGTGAAGGCAGCGACCGGTGAGGATGTCACGGCCGAGGAACTCGGCGGCGCCGACGTCCATACGCGCGAATCCGGCGTCGCCGACTACTTCGCCGACGACGACCGCCATGCGCTGCATCAGGCGCGCATCGTTGTCTCCACGCTGCACACGGTGAAGCCGGCGGGCCGCGACCTCACGACGCCCGAGGATCCGCTCTACGACCCCGGCGAGCTCTACGGCATCATGCCCACCGATTTCCGCACCCAGGTGGATGTGCGCGAGATCGTCGCGCGACTCGTGGACGGCTCGCGCTTCGACGAATTCAAGGCCCGCTACGCGCCCACCATCGTCTGCGGCTTCGCGCGCCTCCATGGCCGCCTCGTCGGGATCGTCGCAAACAACGGCGTGCTGTTCTCGGAGTCGGCGCTCAAGGCCACGCACTTCATCGAGATCTGCAACATGCGGGCGGTGCCGCTCGTGTTCGTGCAGAACATCACCGGCTTCATGGTGGGCCGCGCCTACGAGCGCGGCGGCATCGCCAAGGACGGCGCCAAGATGGTGCACGCGGTCGCCACGTCGGTCGTGCCGAAGTTCACCGTCATCATCGGCGGCTCGTTCGGCGCCGGGAACTACGGCATGTGCGGCCGCGCCTATGATCCGCGACTGCTCTGGATGTGGCCCAACGCGCGCATCTCGGTCATGGGCGGCGAACAAGCGGCCGGTGTGCTGACCACGGTGAAGCGCGACCAGCTGGCACGCGCCGGCGCGGCGTTCTCCGCCGAGGAGGAGGCTGCCATCCGCACGCCGATTCTGCAGAAGTACGAGGAGGAAGGGTCCCCCTACTACTCGACCGCGCGGCTCTGGGACGACGGCATCCTCGACCCCGTGGACACGCGGTCCGCCCTTGCCCTCGGCATCTCCGCCGCCGCCAACGCCCCGGTGCCGCCGCCGCGTGTGGGCATCTTCCGGATGTGACGCCGATGTACCGCTACCTGCAGGTCCGCCGCGACGGCGCCGTCGAACACGTCACGCTCAGCCGGCCCGATGTGCGCAACGCCTTCAACGACGAGGTGGTCGCCGAGCTCCGCCAGTGGGCCGACGGCCTGCATCAGGATCCCGGCGTCCGCGTCGTCGTGCTGGCCGGTGCCGGCAAGGTCTTCAGCGCCGGCGCGGATGCCGCATGGATGGCGCGCATGGCCGACGCCTCCGAAGCCGAGAACGAACGGGACGCGCTCTCGACCACGGCGATGCTGCGCGCCATCAACACGCTGCCGGTCGTGGTGATCGGCCGGATTCACGGCGCGGCGCTCGGCGGCGGGTCGGGGCTGGCTGCCGTGTGCGACATCGTCGTCGCCGAGGAGGGCGCCGTCTTCGGCTTCACTGAGACGAAGCTCGGCATCCTGCCGGCCATGATTTCGCCCTTCGTGCTGCCGAAGATTGGCGTGTCACACGCGCGGGCGTTGTTCCTCACGGGCGCGCGGTTCGATGCCGCCAAGGCCCTCGCCATCGGCCTCGTGCACACGGTCGTCCCGGCCGGCCAGCTCGATGCGGCCGTCGCGGAGGTCGTGCGCGAAGCTCTCACCGCGGCGCCCACCGGCGTCGCGGCCGCCAAGCGGCTCATTCCGCAGGTGACCGGCCGCGCGCCCGAGGACGTCGCCTCGCTCACCGCGAAGACCATCGCCGCGCAGCGTGTGTCACCCGAGGGCCAGGACGGCCTGCGCGCGTTCCTCGAGAAACGCCAGCCCGGCTGGGTGCCGCGATGATCCGCCGGGTACTCATCGCCAATCGCGGCGAGATCGCACTGCGCGTCATCCGCGCCTGCCGCACCGCCGGCATCGGCACCGTCGCCGTGTATTCGGACGCCGACGCCGCGGCGCCGCACGTGCACGCCGCCGACACCGCCGTGCGCATCGGTCCCGCGCCGGCGGCGGAGAGTTACCTCGACGTGGGGGCGCTCATCGACGCCGCGCGGCGCACCGGCGCCGACGCCGTCCACCCCGGCTACGGCTTCCTCTCGGAGCGGGCGCACTTCGCCAGAGCCGTCGAAGAGGCCGGGCTCGTCTTCATCGGCCCGACCGCCGACTCGATCACCCGCCTCGGCTCGAAGACCGGCGCGCGCACGCTCATGGAGGCCGCCGGCGTGCCGGTGGTGCCGGGCGCCGCACCGGAGGATCAGAGTGACGCCGCCCTCACCGCCGCGGCGACGGCGCTCGGTGTGCCGCTGCTCGTGAAGCCGGCGTCGGGCGGCGGCGGCATCGGCATGAAGACGGTGCGCCACCTCGACGAACTCGCGACCGCGTTGCCCCAGGCCCGCCGCGAGGCGCAGGCCGCCTTCGGCAATCCGCGGCTCTATCTCGAACGCCTGGTCGAACGTCCGCGACACATCGAAGTGCAGATCTTCGCCGACGCGTCAGGTGAGACGGTGCACCTCTTCGAGCGCGAGTGTTCGGCACAGCGCCGGCACCAGAAGGTGGTCGAAGAGACGCCGTCGCCCGCCGTCACGCCGTCCGTGCGGGCGAAGATCGGCGCCGCCGCCGTGACCGCGGCCCGCACCGTCGGCTACCGCAATGCCGGCACGGTGGAGTTCCTGCTCGAGGGCGACGGCGACGAGGCGCGCTTCTACTTTCTCGAAATCAACACCCGCCTCCAGGTCGAACATCCCATCACCGAGTGTGTCGTCGGCGTGGACCTCGTGCGCGCGCAGCTCGCGGTGGCCGGCGGGGAGCCACTCCCGTGGCGCCAGGCCGACCTCACGCAGCGCGGCCACGCACTCGAATGCCGCATCTACGCCGAGGATCCGGCGCAGGGCTTCCTGCCGCAGGCCGGCACGCTGCTGCGCTACCGCGAGCCGCACGGCCCCGGCATTCGCGTGGATTCCGGCGTGGTCGAAGGCGGCGCCGTGTCGGTCTACTACGACCCGATGCTCGCCAAGCTCATCACGTGGGGCGAGACGCGCACCGAGAGTGTGGCGCGGGCACGCGAGGCGCTCTCGCGCTTCGAGATCCTCGGTGTGCGCACGAACCTGCCGTTCCTGATGGCGATCCTCGACCACCCGGACTTCATCGCCGGGCGGATCGACACCGGGTTCCTCGGCCGCGAACTCGACGCGCTCATCGCCGATCCGGGCGGCCTGCCGCCCGCGGTCGCGGCCGCGGCGGCATTCCACGCGTCGCGCGGCCCGGCTGCCGGTGTCGCGCCCGTGGGCGGGGCCACCACCCCCGCCGCCGACCCCTTCGACACGCTGCGCGGCTGGCGCGCCTGAGGCCCCGCATGAGCCGCCGCTACCGCGTCATCCACGAGGCGACCGAAATGACGGCCGACACCGGCGGCGATGGCGTCGTCGTAGTCGACGGGCGCCGCTTTCACGTGGCAGAGACCTCGACGGGACAGTACCGCGTGACCGGCGACGACGGCGCGAGCATGCTCGTGGCCGTGGCGGGTCCGCCGCACGAGACGTGGACCACGGCCGCGGGACGCGCCCGCGCCTGCGTGGTCGATGCCGCCCCGAAACGTGCGGCGACGGGCCGGGCCGCCGCCTCGGACATGACCGCGCCGATGCCGGCGACGGTCGTGAAGGTGGCCGTCGCCATCGGCGAACGAGTCGCCGCCGGAGCGCCGGTCGTGGTTCTCGAAGCGATGAAGATGGAACTGACCGTGCGCGCGGCGCGCGACGGCGTCGTGCGGGCGATCGGCTGCGCGGTGGGCGACCTGGTCAAGCCGGGCGTGCGACTCGTGGAGATCGACGCGTGACGGCGCCCGCGGTCACGATCGTCGAGGTCGGTCCGCGCGACGGACTGCAGAACGAAACGGCCGCCATCAGCACGGCCGACAAGGTGCGCTTCGTCGATGCGCTGTCGGCGGCCGGCCATCGCGTGATCGAGGTCTCGTCGTTCGTCTCGCCGCGGTGGGTGCCGCAGATGGCGGACGCCGCGGACGTCTTCGCCGGCATCACCCGGCGGCCCGGCGTGCGGTACACGGCGCTCGTGCCGAACCTGCCGGGACTCGAACGCGCGATCGCCGCGCGCGTGAGCGAGGTCGCGGTGTTCGCCGCCGCGTCAGAGACGTTCAGCACGCGCAACATCAACCAGTCGATCGACGACTCGCTCGCGCGCTACGCCGAGGTCATCGCCCGCGCGCTCGCCGCCGGCCTGCGCGTGCGGGGGTACGTCTCGTGCGCGTTCGGGTGCCCGTTCGAGGGTCCGGTGCCGCCGCCGGCGGTGCTGCGCGTGACGCGCGCGCTGCTCGACGCGGGCGTCTACGAGGTAGCCGTCAGCGACACGATCGGCATCGGGCATCCCGGACAGGTGCGCGAACTGCTCGCGTTCCTCGGCGCCGAGCTGCCCTTCGACCGGCTGGCCCTGCACTTCCACGACACCCGCGGCACGGCGCTCGCGAACGTGCTCGCCGCACTCGACGCCGGCATCACGACGTTCGATGCCTCGGCCGGAGGCCTGGGCGGGTGTCCCTTCGCGCCCGGGGCGTCCGGCAACCTCGCCACCGAAGACCTGCTCTACATGCTCGACGGCCTCGGCGTGACGACGGGCGTGTCACTCGCGGGCGTGGCGGCGGCATCCGAGATGCTGGCGGCGTCGCTCGACCACCCTCTACGCTCGCGCTACCTGCAGGGCGCACGCGCAACGCGCGCCCGCACTGCTTCCGGCCGTTAGCGGCCGTCGGCGAGCACGTCGCGCGGCGCCACGGGTGCGGCCAGCGTCCTGGCGGCGAGGAGCGCGCCCACCGACACACCGGCGCCGATTCCACTCATCGCCACGACCACCGCAAGGAACTTCGCGCGCGCCCAGAGTGACATCAGACCGCCGGTTGCCACGCGTGTCTGCACGACAGGCGGGGGCGGCAGCGGGGCCGGCGCCGCCGCCGACTTGACGAACTGCGCCAGTTCGCGGGGCCCGTGCGCGGGCGGCAGGCAGGCCAGCGCTTCCCGGAACACCCGCACGTCATCAGCGGTCGCCGGCGCGCGGCGGGCTCGCTCCGAGGCCTCCCACACGGGCAGCGGGCAATCGCCGGAGCGGAGGATCCCGGCGAGCAACTGCCCCATCGCCCTGACCGTCGCCAGGGTGTCGGCGGTTCCCGCCGGCGGGAACGACACCGTGCCACTGGTCGAGATCCGGATGGCCTCGAGGGCCGGAGCCGCCTCGCCGGGCTTCAGCTGTGCGCACACGGCCTGGACGACGGCAACCGCCTCGACCCAGCTGGGTTCGACGCACGCGACGAGGTCCACCAGCCGCACGCTGTCATCGACAGGGCGCGGCGCGGCTTTCGGAGGCGCCGACCGGCGTCCCCGCGTCGCCAGAGCGTGGGTGGCATCGGTAATCGTCACGCCGGCCGCTCCAGCAGCACGGTGAGATCGGTCCCTTTCGTCGAGGCGTCCACCGGAGGCGGGGGCGCCGGAGCGCCGGGCGCCGACGTGGCAAACACCATAGCGGCGCGGTAGCGCAGGGGCGCGAGACGATCGACCCAGCACCGGACGATCTGTCCATGGGCGACCATGCGGTCGGCCGCCGACCCGTCATCGGCCGGGCGCGACAACTTGAGCGCGCTGCGGGTGCCTGGACGAATCCATTCGTGGAGTTCCACGAGGGCGCCGCCGGTCGAGACATTCAGGACGCGCACGTAGACCCCCTGGGAGAGGGTGGCGTCGACCTTGAGCCCGAGGACTTCGGCGCCAAGGCGGGGCTGCGACCGCCGGTCCCGGTCAGCGGCCAGAGACAGGGGTGACAACGGATTCTGGAGGGTGCCGGACGTGTTCATGCTGCCTAGACAGGAAGCACGGACCGTACCACGCGAATTTCCTGAGGAAATCGGCCATCTGCACAGGAGTTCACGGCGAATTAGTCACTTCGTGGCACCCTTCTTTTCCTCTGTTTGGCTGACTAATTGCCAGAGAGCAGCGCGCCGCCAAGACTTCTCTGGACCGCCATGTCGCGTTGGCGAGCTGTGCCATTATGGCGCCCCATGCCGGCTCCCCTGCCCCCGTCAGTGAGCGCCATCGCCGCGTTGCACCGGCGCCTCATTCCGTTCCTCTTCCTGCTCTATGTCGTCGCTTACCTCGACCGCGTCAACATCGGCTTCGCCGCGCTCGACATGAACCGTGACCTTGGCTTCTCCGCCACGGTCTATGGCCTCGGGTCCGGCATCTTCTTCGTGTCGTACACGCTGCTCGAGGTGCCGAGCAACCTCATCCTGGCGCGGGTCGGCGCCCGCGCGTGGATCGGCCGCATCATGCTCACCTGGGGGCTCGTGTCGATCGGCATGGCCTTCGTGCGCGACGCCACGACGTTCTACCTCCTTCGCTTCCTGCTCGGCGCCGCCGAGGCGGGCTTCTTCCCGGGCATCATTTACTACCTGACGCAATGGTTTCCGGCCCGCGAACGCGCGCACGCCGTGGCGCTCTTCATGACCGGCACCGCGACTGCGGGCGTCATCGGCGGACCGATCTCGAGCGGCCTGCTGCTCTTCGACGGCGCGTTCGGACTGCGCGGCTGGCAGTGGCTGTTCGTCATCGAGGGGATTCCCGCCGTGCTGCTCGCGCCGATCGTCTGGCGGCGGCTCGACCGCAGCCCCGCGGAGGCGCGCTGGCTCAGCGACGCCGAGCGCTCCTGGCTCATGGTGACACTCGCGGCCGAGGCGCAGGCGGCGCCCGGCGCGCACCACGACATGCGCGGTGCCCTGACGTCGATGCGGCTGTGGCGGCTCGCCGCCATCTACTTCTGCATCGTGCTGGCCTTCTACGGCGTGAGCTTCTGGCTGCCACAGATCGTGCAGTCGCTCGGCACGCTGCCATCGAGTGCCGTCGCCCTCATCTCGTCCCTGCCCTACGTCGTGGCGGCGGTGGGCATGGTGTTCGTCGGACGCCGCTCCGACCGCAGCGGCGAGCGCAGGCGCCACGTGGCCATCCCGGCGCTCATCGGCGCCGCGGGCTTCATCGCCGCCGCCACGGTGCCCACGTCGGTGGCGTGGTCGCTCGTCGCCCTGTCAGTGGCCGCCTTCGGCATCTGGGGCGCGCTCGGGCCATTCTGGGCGCTGCCCACCGCCTTCCTGCGTGGCTCCGCCGCGGCGGGCGGCGTGGCGCTCGTGAACGCCGTGGGGAACATCGGCGGCTTCGTCGGTCCGACGCTCGTGGGCTACGCGCGCGATGCCACCGGCAGCTTCGCGGCCGGCCTCTGGGTGCTGGCGGCCGGGCTCGTCGCCGGGGCGCTGCTCACGCTGGGGCTCACGGACGAAACGCCCGACGGGCGGTGAGCATCAGAACAGTGTTATCACACTGACTTCGTCTGGAGGGTCCATGTCGATTCGCGCCGTCCGCTCCCATGTCGTCTCCACGCCCACGCTCGAGGGGGCCGGCGTGCACCTGCGCCGCGCCTTCGGCTTCGGCGACACCGAGAGCACCGATCCGTTCCTGCTGCTCGACGACTTCCGCAACGACGTGCCGGATGACTACCTGCGCGGCTTTCCGTGGCATCCGCATCGCGGCATCGAGACGATCACCTACGTGCTGGCCGGCACGGTGGACCACGCCGACAGCCTCGGCAACGAGGGCGCCATCGGCCCGGGCGACGTGCAGTGGATGACGGCCGGCCGCGGCATCGTGCACCAGGAGATGCCGCACGGCGACGCGGCCGGACGCATGCACGGCTTCCAGCTCTGGGCCAACCTGCCGTCCACGCAGAAGATGACGGCGCCGCGGTATCAGGAGGTCGCGTCGAAGGACATCGAGGAGGTGACCGACGACGACGGCACGAAGGTGCGGATCATCGCCGGCGAGTTCTGGGGACGGCGCGGACCGGTCGAAGGCATCGCGGCGTCGCCGCAGTATCTTGACATCACCGTGCCGGCCGGTGTCGAGCGGACGATCCCGGTGGCGCGATCGCAGAACGTGTTCGCCTACGTGTTCGACGGCGGCGGCGCGTTCCGTGACGCCTCGGAGCCCCGCGCGGTGGCGACGGATGTCGTGACGCCGGGCGGGCTGCTCGACGACGACCGTGCGCGCTACGGCACCGACGTGGCCAACCGCTCACTCACGGTGTTCGATTCCGGCGACGAGATCCGCGTGCGCGCCGGTGAGCGCGGCATACGCTTCCTGCTCGTGTCTGGTGCCCCCATCAAGGAACCGATCGCCTGGCGTGGGCCGGTCGTGATGAACACGCACGAAGAGATCGCCCAGGCATTCGCGCAGCTTCGCGCCGGCACGTTTCTCGACGTGCGGTAGTGAGGGGCGAATCGCGCGCGCCCGCGGGCGCCGGGAGGGCGTTCGCAGCAGCGCACCCTCGCCGGCCCGGTTACGACAGTCGATTGCCCTCATAGCCGAGCAGACGCCCATGCCTGGGCCGCCTGTTCCTCGCGCCACTCGACGTCGTGTTGTCGTTCTACGACGTGGTCGAACCGGACCTGCTGTTCATCGAGGAGGACCAGCGCGAGGTCCTGACCGACAAGAACGTCCAAGGCCCGCCGGCACTCGTCGTGGAGGTACTCTCGAGGAGCACGAGAAGAAGAGACGCGCAGACGAAGCGCCGGCTCTTCGAGCGCACCGGCGTCCGCGAATACGGGCTCGTCGATCCCGAGCTGGACCTCGTCCAGGTGCTGCGGCGGTCGGAGGCTGGAAGGCTGGTACGGGCTGAGGAAGTGACCGCCGAAGACGACGGCGTGTTGACCTCGCCGCTCCTGCCCGCCAGAAAGGTGTCGATGCGCTCGCTCTTCGCCGTGGCGGCGTAGCAGCAGGTCGCAGGGCCTTCAGGGAAGAAACTGGAGGCGCCGCCCGGATTTGAACCGGGGATGGAGGTTTTGCAGACCTCTGCCTTACCACTTGGCTACGGCGCCGATTTGGAACTGGTGGGGAGTGCGCGGCCGGGGGTTAGTGTCTCACAAGACCGTCAGCCTTCGCCCGCGCCGCGGGCTTCGGCAAGACAACTTCCGCCGGCACTACGGAGCGAAAGTTGGAGCGGGAAACGGGATTCGAACCCGCGACTTCGACCTTGGCAAGGTCGCACTCTACCACTGAGTTATTCCCGCCCGGGAACGTTCAGGAAGTGTAACAAATGCCGCGATCGGCGGCAAGCGGTCCGTAGCGATATTGTTGCCCTCACCCGCCGCCGCGCAGCACCCGTGCCGCCTTTTCCGGGGAGACGGGGTTGATGGCCAGCCCGGCCCCCACGTCCAGCCCGCTCGCCCTCAGCACCCGCGGCACGAGCTCCAGGTGCCAGTGGTAGGCGCCGTCACCGGGTTCGTCGAAGGGCGCGGTATGCAGCACGGCGTTGAACGCCGGACGCTCCAGCTCGCGCCCCACCTGTTCGAGCACCTGCCGCAGCAGCGCGGCCAGACTGGCGATGTCGTCGGCCGAGGCCTCGTCGAAACGGGCGCCGTGCCGCACCGGCAGCAGCCACGTCTCGAAGGGGGTCCGCGAGGCGTAGGGCGCGAGCGCCACACAGGCGGGTGTCTGGCGCACCACACGTACACCGGCGGCGAGCTCCTGCGCCACGAGATCGCAGAAAAGGCACGTGCCTGCCGCCGTGTGATGCCGGCGCGCCGCCTCGACCTCATGCGTGATAGCGGGCGGTACGACGGGGGTGGCCACAATCTGCGAGTGCGCGTGCGCGAGACGGGCACCAGCCTCCACGCCGTGGTTCTTGAAGGCGATGGCTGACCGCAGGCGGCCATCCCGGCGCAGGTCGGCCATGCGGTCACGCCAGGCGGCCAGGATGCGCCCCAGTTCCTCGGCTGTCATCGAGAACCACGAGATGTCGTGGCGCGGCGTCTCGATGACGACCTCGTGCGCGCCCAGGCCCGGCCGGTGCACGAAGAGGCCGTCGTGGGCGCCGCTCGTTCCCGCCTCCACCCTGAGCGCCGGCACGCGGTTCGGCACCACCCGCAGCGACCAGCCCGGGCCATCCGGAGCCGAACCGTGCCGCACGGCCGTGATCTCGTGGCCGGCAGTGAGCTCACGTCCTTCACAGAGGGGACAAGGCGAGTCGAGCGGACGGCTCACGCCGTCGAGCACGAAGTCGCGGCGGGCCAGCGGCAGGTCGTCTGCCACGATGGTCCACTGCCCGGTCACTGGATCCGCACGCCATTCCGACATCGCGAACTAGCGTACACCGAACACTTCACCAGCCGGGCCGGAAGGCATCGGGAAAGACCGTGACGACGGGCCCGCGGTCGGCGTGGAACTCCACGCTGACGACATCGAAGCGCACCGCGCAGCGCTCGAGTCGATGCCGCGCCAGGTAGTCGGAGGCCATGGCCACGAGTCGTCGCTGTTTCTGCCACGTGACCGCGGCCGCCGGATCGCCGAATGCGCCCCCCCGCCGCGCCTTCACTTCCACGAAGACGATGGCGGCCTCGTGGCGCGCGACGATATCGAGCTCGCCGAACCGCGTGCGATACCGTCGCGCCAGCACGCGATAACCGCGGGCTTCCACGGCCTGGCAGGCACGTGTTTCGCCCTCGAGCCCGAGGGCCTGCCGTGCAAACGTCATGCACGGCAGACTGCAAGGGTCGGACCGGGCCGGCCGGCGCTACGCCTTCCGGGCCGTGACGGCCGTGAGCGCCTCGTCGAAGATCCGCACGGCCGTATCGGCCTGGGCCTTCGAGAGCACGAGCGGCGGCGAGAACCGTACGGCGTTGCGGCCGGCGCCGAGGATTAGCATGCCGCGCCGGAAGGCTTCGTCCACGACGGCGTTCCGCTCGTCGGTGGCGCGCTCCTTGGTCTGACGGTCGCGCACGAGCTCCACGCCCACCATCAGGCCCTTGCCGCGCACGTCGCCGATGATCGCGTGCTTGTCCATCAGGGCGCGCAGGCCGTTCAGCAGGTGCTCGCCCACTTCAGCCGCGTTCTTCACGAGCGACTCGCGCAGCAGCTCGATCGTGGCAATCGCCGCCGCGCACGACACAGGATTCCCGCCGAACGTGCTCGCGTGCGCGCCCGGCGGCCAGGCCATCACGTCGGAGCGGGCGATGGTCACACCGAGCGGCAGGCCCGAGGCGATGCCCTTGGCCGCGGTGACCACGTCCGGCTGCACGCCGAAGTGCTCGATCGCCCACATCTTGCCGGTGCGGCCCATGCCCGACTGCACTTCGTCCACCATCAGCAGCATGCCGTGTTTCGTCGTAAGCGCGCGCAGGCGTTCGTGGAACGCCCTGGCCGGCACGACATACCCGCCTTCGCCCTGGATGGGCTCCACGAGCACGGCGGCGACATCATCGGGCGAAATGAGGTGCACGAGCACCTGCTCTTCGAGGAAGTCCAGGCATTCGGCGCCGCAGCAATCCGGCGTGAGTCCCACCGGACAGCGGTAGCAGGTCGCGTACGGCGCATGGAACGTGCCGGCCTGCATCGGGCCGAAGCCGCGGCGCTGGATGGCGCGGCTCGACGTGAGCGAGAGCGAGCCGAGCGTGCGGCCGTGGAAACTGCCGAGGAACCCGAGGATGCCGAAACGCTTCGTGTGGTAGCGCGCCATCTTGATGGCGGCCTCGTTGGCCTCCGTGCCGGAGTTCGCGTAGAACGTGCGCACCGCCCCCGGAAACGGCGCCGTGGCCGCCAGATCCTCGCCGAGCCGCACCTGCGGCTCGTAGTAGAAGTCGGTGCCCGACATGTGCAGGAACTTCTGCGCCTGGTCGACGATGGCCGCGACCACCTTCGGGTGGGCATGACCGGTCGAGTTCACGGCGATGCCGGCGGCGCAGTCGAGGAACACGTTGCCATCCACGTCTTCCACCGTGGCACCCACGCCGCGGGCGATGACGAACGGATAGTCGCGGGTGTAGGACGGCGAGACGACCTTGCCGTCGCGTTCGATGAGAGCCTTGGCCTTCGGCCCCGGCAGCGGTGTCTTGAGATTCGGCGCGTCCATCGCTTCCCTACTTTCGTTTCCAGCGGGTGCCCTGCGGCCCGTCTTCGAGGATGACGCCGAGTTCGAGGAGCTCGGCGCGGATACGATCGGCGGCAGCGAAGTCGCGGCGGCGGCGTGCCTCCTGCCGATCGTGCATGTAGCGCTCGATGTCGGCCTCCGAGAGGCCGGCCGAGGCGTCTTCCCTCCGGCGCAGCGACACCACGCCGATGACGTCGTCGAAGTGCGCGAACGCCGCGCGCACGACCGCCACGTCCGCGGCGCCGAGCCCGCCGGCGTCAGCGGCCGTGTTCAGCGCGCGCACCAGCTCGAACACCTCGCCGAGCGCGGCGGCGGTGTTGAGGTCGTCGGCCATCGCGCCATCGAACGCGGTGCGCGCAGCGCCCACCGCCTCTGCCACCGCGGCGTGCGCCTCGCCGCCCGTGATGGTGTCGAGCCGGGCCAGGAAGTCCGTCCAGCGGCGGATCGCCTCTTCGGCCTGTGCCATCCCCGCCCACGTGAAGTTGAGGCGCGAACGGTAGTGGGCGGAGAGCAGCAGGTAGCGCAGTGTCGAGACGCGGAAGCCGCGGCTCACGACGTCCGGCAGCGTATAGACGTTGCCGAGCGACTTCGACATCTTCTGGTTCTCGACCAGCAGGTGTTCGAAGTGCACCCAGGTGCGCGCGAACGGCTTGCCCGTGGCGCATTCACTCTGCGCGATCTCGTTCTCGTGGTGCGGGAAGATGAGGTCGATGCCGCCGGCGTGGATGTCGATCGGCGCCTCGCCGAGCAGGCGGAGCGCCATCGCCGAGCACTCGATGTGCCAGCCGGGGCGGCCGGGGCCCACGCCGGCGTCCCACGTGGGCTCCCCAGGCTTCGTCGCCTTCCACAGCACGAAGTCGCGGGCGTCTTCCTTGTCGTACTCGTCGGAATCCACGCGCGCACCGGCCAGGATGCCCTCGTGATCGAGGCGCGCCAGCCGCCCGTAGTCGGGCATCGTCGCGATCTTGAAGTAGATCGAGCCGTCGCTGCGGTAGGTGTGGCCCTTCCGCTCGAGCGTGGCGATCATGTCGCTCATCGCCTGGATGTTGGCCGGGTCGGTGGCGCGCGGGTTTTCCTCGGATGGCTCGAGGCCGAGCGCCGAGCAGTCTTCGTGGAACGCCGCGATGTAGCGCGCCGTGTACTCCCCGAGCGGCACCCCTTCACGTTCGGCGCCGGCGATCGTCTTGTCGTCGACGTCGGTGAAGTTCACGACCTGCTTCACGTCGAAGCCCGCCACGTACTTGAGGGCGCGGCGCAGCACGTCGAGACTGATGAAGGTGCGGAAGTTGCCGATGTGGCCGCGGGCATAGACGGTCAGGCCGCAGGCATACATGCGGACGAGACGGCCGTCCGCCGGCACGAAGTCTTCGCGCTGGCGCGTGAGGGTGTTGTAGAGACGCATGGAGGTCGGTTCCTTACGCCATCGCCTGGCGGATGTGGCACACGGGGCGGCCGCCGTCGTTCAGCCAGTCGACCGACAGCCCGTGCCCGCGCGAGAGCGGCGCCGCCGCGAGCGTCGTCGCCGCGCCGCCCGAGACGAAGACGTCGAGGCAGTCCTCGGTGCGCCGGAACCGCACGTCGATCGGGGTGCCGTCGCCGCGGCTCGCGGCAATCGCCGCTTCGGCGGCCGACACCACTTCATCGGCCACCGCCGCCGCCAGCGCCTGGCCGCCGGCGTACGCCGCCACCGTGGAAGCCAGGTCGCGCACCGCGCCGAGCATGGCGCGTCCGCTGCTGACCTGCATCGAGAACTCGAAATCCCGTGGAGTCATCGTCATACCGAGATGTTGTCGAAGAGCCGGCCGGCCCGGCGGACGTCGGCCGCGATCTGCTCGCGCAACGCGTCCACGTCGGGGAACTTCCGCTCGTCGCGCAGCCGTTGGATGAAGCTGAGCGACAACCGCGCGCCGTAGACGTCGGCCGAGAG